>CAYNEM010000015.1:0-65776 GCA_964396265.1 uncultured Methanomassiliicoccales archaeon | reverse complement strand
TGCCCAGCGTGTGGCGCGCGGCGCCGAGATAGGGTGGGCCAGGACTTCGTCTGCGAGATGTGCGACTGGGAGATGGACCGCCAGCACAACGCAGGCCTGAACATCCTGAAAACCGCCTTGGCCTCGGACGAGGCCCTGGCAAGGGCTGTACGGTTCCAGCCCAGTGCCCTCCGCCGTGACGTGGTGATTCCCCTCTACGACCTCTTCGCGAGAGAAGGCGCACGGGAGGAGCCGAGCGGAGTGGAGTCCGTCGCGGGGGTCACATGAGGTCGCCGCTCCTCACCCGCGAATGGGACCGAACCCCGTGCTAGAAGAACTTCCGCAGGCGGAGCACGTCCTCGAGGGACGCTTTCACCTTGAGCTTCTGGGTCGCGTACGCCTTCATCGGCCCCATCTCCTTCTTCAGGAGCGCCGTCAGCGTCGTGGAGTCGCTGAGGATCGTGACGTCGGGCGTTTCGACCGGGCCCTCCGCGAGCGGGCCGATCTGGCGGTCCTTGAGCAGGAAGTTGAACTTCGGCCCGTCCTTGCAGTCGACGAGCACCTTGCGCACGACCCCATCGAGCTCCGCGTGGAGCTTCTGGTCCGTCCGGGCCCGCTCGTTGAATTTCGAGATCGCCTTCTCCAGCAGCTCTCTCATCGTCCCCTCTCCACGAACTCGTCGATCTTCCGCGTCTTGGCCGCGCTCAGGAGTCGCTTGGCGGTGTCCCACGAGGCGCGGGTGTGCGGCGGCAACGTCCCCTTCTCGCGGATCCACCCCTCGAGAAACTCGATCGTCTCCCGGTCGTGCGAATACCCGCTGCCGATCTTCTGCCCGAGCTCCGACTCGATCTGGCGGATCGCCTCGTCTCGCCTCACCTTCGCCAGGATGCTCGCCGCCGAGACGACGGGGAACAGGTCGTCCGCGCCGTGCTTGCTGACGATGTCGACCTCGAACGGCAGGTCCCGGAGGATCGCCTTCTTGAACTCATGCTCGTCCACGTCCGCGCTGTCGACGTACGCGACCCCAGGATGGAGTTCCTCGATGATGTCGGCGAACACCTTCGCCTCGAACTCGTTGAGCGTCATCTCCCTGCGCCGCGCGTCGATCTCCTCGGCGGGGACGACCACGAGCGCGAACTTGCACACTTTCTGGATCTCCGGGACGAGGGCCTCGCGGCGCTCCGCGGACAGCTTCTTCGAGTCGCGGACGTTGAGATGACGCAGCGGGGCGTCCGATTCCACCGCCACTCCGCACACCACCAGAGGCCCGAGCACGGGGCCGCGCCCCGCTTCGTCGACGCCGCAGATCAGGGGGTTACCCGAAGAGTTCAGCGGCGATCTCCTGGGCTCGAGAGAGGACCTCGGTCTCGTCGACTCCGACAACTCGACCGTCTGCAACGCGTACGACTCCGTCCACGACCGTCGCTCGGACGTCGCCTCCCCGGCAACCGTAGACGAGTTGGGAGATGAGGTTCGCCGGATAAAAAGGCGTCGTATGCGGTCGCCGAAGATCGACCACGCACAGGTCCGCGCGCTTCCCGACCTCGATCGAGCCAAGCTCGCGCTCGCGGTGGATCACCTTGGCGGCGTCGATCGTCGCGAGGTCGAGCATCTTCTGCGCGGGCATCACGGAAGCGTCCCAGCGCGTCGCCTTGTGCATGAGCGCCCCCATCCTCATCTCTTGGAACATGTCGAGCCCGATGTTACTCAGGGGGGAATCCGTGCCGAGGCCGACCGCTACTCCTTCTGTTTGCATCTCGGGGACGGGCGCGACCCCGCCGGAGGCGAGCTTCATGTTGCTGACCGGGCAGTGGGCGACACCCACCTCGCGACGGGCGAGCGTGCGAACCTCGTTGATCGTGACCCACACGCAATGCGCGGCGGAGAACCGCGGGCCGAGGAACCCGATCTTGTCCAACCACTCGACCGGCCGCGTTCCCGTCTTCTTCTCGTGCTCGTACACCTCGGTCCGCGTCTCGGACAAGTGCCCGTGGAGGAGGACATCCTCCCTCTCGGCGACATCCTTGGCGGCGAGGTATGTCTCCTCGGAGCACACGTACACGCCCATGACGCCGACCATGGGGTTCACGAGGCCGTGGCCCTTGTGCTTCTTCACGAACTGCTCCGCGTTCTTGACCGGCGTGCCTCGCTGCGTCGTGAACTCCGCGTCGAGCACCGTCCACGCGAGGAACCCTCGGATGCCCGCCTCGCGGACCGCCCGCGCGACCTCGTCCTCCCAGTAGAACAGGTCGACGAACGACGTCGTCCCCGACTTGAGCATCTCCAAGATCCCTAGGAGCGCCCCGATCTGCACGTCCCGCCGCGTGAGCTTCGCGTCGACCGCGAACGCCTTCTCGAGCATCGCCTGGAGGGGGACGTCGTCCGCGAGACCGCGCAACAGGGAATTCGCGACGTGGCCGTGGACGTTGATCAGGCCGGGAACGACGAGACAGTCCGTGCAATCTCGTTCCTCGTCCGCGCCGCCTCGCACCACCCCGACCGCCGCGATCCTTCCGTCCTCCGCGAGTACGTCCCCACGGAACACCTCGCGCTTCGCATTCTGCGTGACGATCCATGCGTTTCGCAGCAGCAGGGTCGGCACGGCCGCGTCGAACGGAGGGCTAAGGATAACATTATCGGAGACAACGGTGGATAGGCGCGACATGGACTTCCGCCGGGACGTCGCGCGCCTCCTCCGCCAGATTCCCGAGGGGAGAATGGCGCGTTTTGGGGACATCGCGCGCGCCCTCGGGGACGTTCGTGCGAGCATGGCGGTGGCACGTTTCGTGAACGCCAACCCGGAGGTTCCCGGGTCCTCCCGCGTCGTCTCAGGGAGCGGGGGACCCGTGGCGAGCGCTCGGATCTTCACAGACTTCGCGGGCGATGCCCCCCTCGAGAAGCTGCGCGCGTCGCAGCTCGCGGTCGCCGCCAAGATTTCGTCGTGCGACGACATCCGCGCCGTGCACACGATTGCGGGCGTCGACGTGTCGTATGACGGGGATCGCGGGTTTGCGACGGCGGTGGTCCTTCGTTATCCCGACCTGGCCGTGGTCGAGCGGGCGGAGGCGACACGGGAGATCGACTTCCCGTACATCCCGACGTACCTATCGCAGCGCGAGTTCCCCATCATTCGGGATGCCATCGTCCGCCTCGAGACGCGGCCCTCCGTCCTCCTCGTCGACGGCCACGGTCGTCTTCATCCGGCGCGCTGCGGGATCGCGTGCCTCGTGGGCGTCAGGCTCGGGCTGCGGACGATCGGGGTCGCCAAGAACCCGCTCTCCGGGACGATGCAGCGACGACCGGGCATCGGCGAGTCCGTCCCCGTCCGGGTCGAGGGCGAGATTCTCGGATACGCGCTGCGCGCGTCATCGTCCGCGAGGCCCCTGTTCGTCTCCGTCGGTCATCGTGTGTCTCTGCGGACCGCCGTGAGAATCGTGCGGCGTGTGACCGTCATGCGAAATCCGGAACCGCTACGGCTCGCGCACGTGCTCGCGACAGAACAGAAAAGAAGAAAAGAAGAAAGAAAAAAGGATTCCAAGAGGGTTCGTGATTCGCTCCCTACCTGAGGAGCGGAAGCCCGAAGCGAAGGGAAGGCGCGACTAGCGCTTCTTCTTCTTTCCCTTCTTCTTTGCTGCCAAGGGGTTCCTCCGCATTAACCGTATGATGAATCGCGTCTTAAACGTTTCTTCATCGGTATTTCCACATGAAATCACGGTCGATTTCCGCTGCGCGCGTGTGATCTCGAGGAAAACCTCCGCGGAAAAGGTTCATTCGCTCGACGCGGATGCTGTTGAGGTGCGCGTTCTCGTGTTCGGCGCGGGAGCGATCGGAAGTCTTCTTGGAGGAATCCTCGCGCGCGACCACGACGTCACGATCACAGGGAGGAGACCGCACGTCGACGTGGTGAACCGCCAGGGTCTGCGCATCACGGGCCACACGCAGCGCATCGCGTGGCCGACCGCAACGACGAACGTCCCCTCGGGCGACTTCGACATCGTATTCGTCACGACGAAGGCATACGACACCGAGACCGCCGTCGATGCGCTTCGCGAGTTTTGGCGGCGGAGCACGTTCGTCACGCTGCAGAACGGACTCGGCAATGCGGAGCGGATCGCGGAGCACGCGGAGCGCGTCCTCGCGGGGACGACGAGCCACGGCGTCACGTTCGTAACGCCCGGGGAGATCCTTCACGCGGGCGTTGGCGACCTCGTCGTCGGGCCGTGGAGGGGCTCGACCGTGGACGACGCCAGGCGCCTCGCCGACATGCTCACCGCCGCAGGCCTCACGACATCCGTGATCGCGGACGTGCGTCGCGAGCTCTGGGCGAAGGTCGTCGTGAACGCCGCAATCAACCCCCTCACGGCAATCCTTCGGATGCCCAACGGGGTGCTCGTGACCCACGCAGACCTGCGGACGATGGTCGGGTTCGTCGCGCGGGAAGCCGTGGCCGCGGCCTGGGCCGCGGGCGTAGGATTGGATGCCGAGGCCCTCGTCGCCCGGACCTTGGACGTCGCCGCCAAGACCGCGGACAACCGATCTAGCATGTTGCAGGACGTGGAGAGGGGCCGGCGGACCGAGGTCGATTCGATCACCGGCGAACTCGTGCGGACGGCCTCGACCGCAGGGCTCGACCTGCCGTATCTCCGCACGATTGACGGGCTCGTCCGCGGGTTAGACCGCGTGGGAAGAACCACGTCCTAAGGGAGGATTTCCTCTCCTCGCCCGACGGAAGGTATTTAAAGGCCCCTTTAAATCCCCGCGCACCTCGGGGGAGTCGCGCACTCCGTTCGCTCCCTCTCGGGCGGGAGGCAACCCACATGGCCAAGATCAAGATAGAGAACGTGGTCGCATCCACATCCCTCGGCGGCGAACTCGACCTGCAGGCCATCGCGCTCGCGTTGGGTGGCGCGGAGTACGAGCCGGAACAGTTCCCCGGACTGATTTACCGCCTGAAAGAGCCGAAGACGGCGACCCTGCTGTTCCGATCGGGGAAGGTCGTATGCACGGGGGCGAAGTCCCTCGAGCATGTGAAGACCGCGATTGACACTGTCGCGAAGCAGATCGAGGCCGCTGGCATCCCGATCAAGAAGAACCCGGAGATCGAGGTCCAGAACATCGTCGCCTCCTCGGACCTCGGCACGGAGATCAACCTGAACGCGATCGCAATCTCCCTGGGCCTCGAGAAGGTCGAGTACGAGCCGGAGCAGTTCCCCGGGCTCGTGTACCGGATCGACGAGCCGAAGGTCGTCGTCCTGTTGTTCGGCTCTGGAAAGCTCGTCTGCACGGGCGCGCGGAAGCCGTCGGACGTGGAAAGGGCCGTGGAGCGGATCACGCAGGAATTGAAGGCCGCCGGGTTGCTGCGATAGTTCCCAGGCCCCGAAGACGTGCATCGGTCGTCAGCGCAAGATGCTCCCCGGAACCATCCCGACGATCTTAGTGGTAGCCGACCCCATCATCTTCCACGACTTCTTCCGGGGCCTGCGGCTCTTGCGCCATGCCCTCTTGAGGCGGGTCCTTCCAAGGCGCGGAGGGCGGTTCGCCCCGTGAGGAAACCGGCTTACGCCGGAGTCGCCGCGCCACGAGCAAGAACGCCGCCATGCCTCCGACGAATACGATGATCAAGAGGTTGTTGAAATCCAGGAGGAAGAGGAGCAGGTTGGTACCCGGGTCGGTACCTGGGTCGGTACCCGGCCCGGTCCCGGGCGTGCCCGCCGTGCGGAACGCGAGGTCGAAGGACTCGTACGCCCCCGTCCCGACATCCGAGGTGAAGGTATCCGCCCCGATCACCGTGAACCCGCTCTCGTTCCAAGAGATTGCGCCCAGGGAGTTCGCGGAGCTTTCCAGGACCGCTCCGAGGATCCGCGCGGAGCCGGTGGTCGAGGAGGGATTCGTCCGAAGTTGAACCCACGCGTGGCCATTGGACCCCATGGCGGCATTCGTCGCGCCGCTCCAGTTGCCCGGTGCGGCGAACGTCCTGTACGTGATCGCCCCTCCGGTCGTGCCGTAGGCGAGAAGCCCCCGGTTTTCGGAACACTCCCACGCGAAGTCGAACGAACGCGTCGCCGTCGCATCCATCGTCGTGTCCTGCGAGACCCGGGCGTCCCATGCGTCCCCGGTCCAGTAGCACGTGCCGAGGTCAGAGCCGTCGTCACCGGCAGCGAGGACCATGTCGTTCGCCGTCGACACCGGGTTCGCTTTCAAGGACAACCATCGGAGGATGTTCCCGGAGCCCCCGCAGATGTGGTTCGCCGCGGCGCTCCAGTCCGTCGTGAACTCCTTCCAGACGATCTCGTCCTGGGTGTTAGCATCCACCGCCATTGCGAGGAGATGCCCCGAGCCCGATTCCCACGCGATCGCTCCGCGTTCCCGGTTCGGGGTCTGCGCACTCGCGGAGATCTCCGTGTTCGACCCGAAGGCGTTCCCGTTCCAGATCCATGCGTTCACTTGGTTGTTCGTGGACTCGCCGGCAAGGAGCCCGATCTGGTCGCTCCCCATTCTGGCTGCCAGGCGGATCAGAGTATATTCGAGGTCCGTCGCGTAACCCGCGTCGTCCAGGTACTGCTCTGCGCTCCATGCGCCTCCGCTGTACGTGCGGAAGGCGATGTCCTGGCTCGCGCTGGTGGACAGGATGCCGTAGACGAGGATGGCCTGACCGCTGCGCTGTTCGTAGGCGACGTCGAACCGTGTCTGGAGCGTGCCGGGAGCCATGGCCCACACCTCCCCGACGTCGCTCGAGACCGCGCATGTCGTCGTGCACACGTAGGCGTCGAGCCATCCGTCCTCACCCTGCGTGACGAACACCCGCTCGTTGGCGGTGGTGGGCGACGAGGCGCTCCGGATCGTGCGAATCGGGCTCCCTGCATCCGCCTGCTCCGCCTCCGAGGTCCACGAGGCGATGCCGCTGCGATGGAGGGGCGCGCTCGTTCCGTTGGGGCCCGAGACCGAACGGTACACGACGTCGGCCGTGATTCCCTCATCCGCTGCCGCGCGACCAATCGGAGACGAGGGGACTCCGGACAGAACGGCGACGAAGACGACCGCGAGAACCGCCAGACCGAGAGCCTTCCGAGATGGGGACATCGGGGTGCACCCCTTGGCCGCGAATATGAACCTCGCGCACCGGGAATCAGCGCCGAAAATCAGAACCGGAATCAACGGCGGTCGAGTATTCCTTCCACCCTGCGATCTGAACGCCGCCAACGCCTTACGGTGAGTCGACATTCTCCCGCCGTGGCGGTCTTCGACAATCACTTCCACCTCGACCCTCGCGGTCTGTACATGGACGCCGCAAAGATGTTCGAGAAGGCCGGCGGGACGCATCTCATGCTCACGCACCTCCCCTATGACGACCTCCCGCTCGCCTCCGGCGACGACTACGCGGCCGCATATGAACGGACGCTTCACACCGCGGACCTCGTCCGTCGCGAGACGAAGGTGACAGTCTTCGTGGCCCTCGGCCCGTATCCGGTCGATCTCCTGCGACTCGACCAGGCGCTGGGGCTCCGCGGAGCTGTCGATTCCATGAAACGGGGCATGGAGATCGCCGCCGACCGGGTGCGCGAGGGGAGGGCCACCGCCCTCGGCGAGATCGGACGGCCCCACTTCCGGGTCGCTTCGGACCTATGGGCGGCCTCGAACGAGGTCCTGCAGTACGGGATGGAGCTCGCCCGCGACGCGCACTGCGCCGTGATCCTCCACACGGAGGACCCCACCCCGGAGATATACGAGGAGTTCGCGCGCCTGGCCGAGGCTGCGGGCCTGCGCAGGGAAAAGGTCGTGAAGCATCACTCCCCGCCCCTCGTCCAGCCGGACGAAGTCCACGGGTGCGTGCCGAGCGTCCTCGCGCGCGAGGACCATCTGCGGGAGGCCTTACGGAAGGGCGGTCCCTTCTTGATGGAAACGGACTACATCGACGATCCGCGCCGCCCGGGAGCCGTGCTCGGCCCCGCGACCGTGCCACGCAAGACCGCCAAGCTACGCGCCGGCGGCGTCCTGACGTCGGACATGGCGGCGGTCATCCATGGGTCGCTGCCCTCGAGCACGTACGGGGTCGACATCCGCTGATCAATGCCGGATCTCGAAGGTCCGGAACTCGTCGGTGGGCGGCGACCACTCCACGTCGACGTTTGAGACCTCGGCGCGGGGTTGCGAGGTGCGATTCCAAGCGATTGCCTCCTCGATCGATTCGCGGTCCCCCTCGAACACGGCCTCCACGCTCCCGTCCTCGAGGTTCCGGACCCAGCCCGTGAGGCCGAGCCCCAGCGCGTGCCCGCGACACTGCACGCGGAAGTTGACGCCCTGGACGACGCCGCGGAAAACCGCGTGGGCCCGCGTTCGCACGGTCCTCCGCAAGCAGTGGCTCGCATAAGGATTTATAGAGCCCGCTCCTTGCGGAGACTACTTCGCACGGTTGAAGGGATGGGCGGTCGATGCCGAAGCTCCGCCTGCGTGATTTGAAGGTTCGCGATTTCATGTCTGGCGAAGTCGTGACCGGCACCGCGGACGAGCCGATCTCCGAGATCCTCGGGCGGATGCGGACGAACGACGTCCACGAGATTCCGATCCTGGATGGCAAGAAGCTGGTCGGGGTCGTATCCATGGCGTCGATCGCCCGCCACAAGAGCACGAAGCCGACGTCGAAGGCACAACACCTCGTCCGGAAGACCCCCGAGGTGCTGCCGAACCTCGACTTGGCAACGGCCGCGGAGACGTTCCTGTCGAGCGGCAATCGAACCCTGCCGATCACGGAGAAGGGGAGGCTCGTGGGGATCCTCTCGCGTTCGGACGTTGTTCGCGCGCTCTCGCGGTGCGAAGAGATCGACGGGATGTCCGTCGCCGAGGTCATGACGCCTCAGCCCCAGTGCGTCTCCGCGAAGGAGACGGTCGGCCAGGCGCGCACCGTCATGGCGGGGCTTGGGGAGCGGGCCGTCCCCGTGGTGGACGAAGCGCGGAAGCTCGTCGGCGTCGTCGGTCTCAAGGACCTCGCGGACCTGTTTGCGAGACCCAAGGAGAACTTCGGCCGGCAGGGCCGGGCCTCGGAAAAGGACCCCGTGAACATCTTGATCGAGAGCATCATGCAGCCGCCCGTGACGGTCCCGCCCGGCGCGAAGCTCGCGACAGCATTGGAGGCGATGGCGAAGAGTCGGATTTCCACGGTCGTCGTCATGGAGAATCAGGAGCCCACGGGGATCCTCACGACCGCGGACGTCGTCGAGATCGCCGCGCGGTTCCGCGAGCGGGATGGGCTGCTCGTCCAAATCAGCGGGCTCGAGGAACAGCCGGACGTGTACGATGCGATCTACGAAATCATCCAAAAGGCGATGCGTCGAATCGGCGACATCGTCACCCCGCGGATGCTGAACCTCCACATTGTACAGTATAAGGCCGACGGGGACAAGTCGAAGTGGTCGATCCGCGCGAGGTTCGCGACGGACCGGGAACTGTACCACTTCAAGCACTTCGACTGGGACCTGTTCAAGACGCTCGACGGTCTTCTTACGCAGATCGAGGCGCACATCAAGAAGGAGAAGGACCGGCGGATCGCGGAGCGGAAAGGCCACCACGGCTCATAGGTCCCAGTACCCGCCGAGGACCTTCCGCACGCGCCTCACGACTTCCTTTCCCCGGGCCGAAGGGTCCACGATCTCGCGGAACTGGAGGTGCACCGACTCCCCGCGGAACGCCGCACAGGTCCCCGCGACGACCTCCGCGAGCGCGGGCAGATGGTACCCGCCCTCGAGCACGAACGCAACCCTCCCCTCGGCGACGGACCGCGCGAGCTGCAGGGTCCTCTCAGCGAGGGCGACGTATCCGGGAGAGGACAGGCCCAGATCCGTGAGCGGGTCCTTGTAGTGCGCGTCGGCGCCGAGGCTGACCAGGATCGTGTCCGGTAGGAACTGGCGGACGATCGGCTCGATGACCTCGTCGAAGGCGAGGGCGTAGGACGCGTCCCCCGCTCGGGCGGGGAACGGGATGTTCACCGTGAATCCCTTGCCCTTCCCCTCCCCGACATCCTCTGCTGGGCCCGTGCCTGGGAAAATCCCGTACTGGTGAGTGCTCACGTACAGGACGTCTCGTCGTGCTGCGAAGACGTCCCTCGTCCCGTTCCCATGATGCGCGTCCAGATCGAGGATCGCCACGCGCGGGAATCGAGCCCCGAGGGCCGTCGCGGCGATCGCCACGTTGTTGAAGTAGCAGAAGCCGCCGCCGTAATCGGGGCCGGCGTGGTGTCCCGGCGGCCGGACGAGGGCGAACGTGGGCCGTCCGTCCCGCGCGGATGCGAGCGCCGCCGCGATCGCGCCCCCCGCCGCCAATTTCGCGTACACGTGCGTTTCCGGGTGGATCGCGGTGTCCGTGTCCAGGTACCCTTCGCCGAAGTTCTCGACGAGGTCCACGTACGACTTCGCGTGGATGGATTCGATCTGCGCGCGCGTTGCGGCCTCGGGCACGCTCCACTCGTCCGCCAGCCCGAGCGATTTGAGTTTCCGGATGATCGCCTCGACCCTTTCGGGGGCCTCCACGTGGCCCGGCAGGTTCACGTGGCGGACGCAATCGGGCGGGTAGACGAGCAACGCGCAGGCGAACCGCGGAATCCGTTATGAACGTCGTGGGCGCCGGCCGGTGGCTCATTATCACATACTGGGCGGGGGAACCACGCCGCGACCGGGCACAAGCCTTAAGGTATGTCGGCACACTTCGCATCAAGAGACGGGGGACGATGGGAAAGGTTCTCGCCGGAAGCCTTGCAATTCTTGCCGTGATGTCCTCCGGATTGTTGCTGACGGCCGTTCCCGAAGACCCGGCGGGAAGCGCTCTTCCGATCTCGCCTTCGAGCACGTCGAGCACGATGCTCATCTGGGAGGCGTATAGTCGCGGCCTGATCACCATCTCGCAGGTCGATGTGACGTATACAATCGGGGGTCAGACGGACACAGCGGCCCTCGGGTACGAGGTGAGCAGCACCTCGACCGGGGACGTGGCGGTCACCGAGTACGTAATGCTATTGAGCCCGAACCCGGCCGACACGTTCGACGCGGACCTGACGACTCAGGACGGCATCCTTAGCGATGCCACGATCCCCGCCGGCAGCTCCGAGACCTACGGGTACGGGGACTTCGTCGCGCGCGGGATCCTCTCGATGCCCCCGTGGTGGTGCACGGAGGAGCGGCAGTTCGTACATGCCGACGTGCCGGTCTTCCTTGGCGGCGAGATCGCACCGTTCGGAATGGAATCGTTCCTTGGGGACGCGCAGGGTGGGCCCGGCGGGACGCAGGACCAGGTGTGGGCGTATCTCCGGGAGCACGCGAGCCCCGTCGTCGGGAAGACCGTGAACGGCGCCTTCTGGGGCGAGATCCCAGAAACCGCCGGGCAGGCGCTGGATGTGGTCCTCCGGGCAACGAACCTAGCAATCTCCGACGAGGGCGACTCCCTCCCAGCGCCGGACGCGCCGACCGCGCGCGTGTCGGACCGGATCCCCGCGGGCTACGACCTCGACACGGGCAGTATCTCCCCCGCAGGGTATTCCTTGACCTCGAACGGGGATGGGTCGACCACCATCTTCTGGGTCGCGAACCTGCCGGCCGCGGACGTCACGAACAAGCCCCCGAACGACCAGCCCACGCCGTACGTGACCCGCACGTTCTCCTACACGATGACGACGCCGCACATCACGCCTTCGCGCGTCGGCCTGCCGCGCGCGGCCGTGAGCGTCGGCGACGACGCCATGCCGGAAGCGGTGAGCGAACAGCCTCTGATGGACGTGTTCCGCGTGCCTCTGCCCCCCGTGCCGAATGCGGGCCCCGGATACGTGGGGGTCGAGGGCGACACGATCACATTCTCCGCGGGAGCCTCGTCGGACCCGAACGGCGACCCGATGCAGTTCCGCTGGGATTTCACGTCGGACGGGATCTGGGACACGGCGTGGTCCTCGGATCCCTCGGCGGCGTCCACGTTCGGAGATGATCTGTCCGCGCAGGCTCGCGTCGAGGTCAGCGACGGCGAGTTCACTGCAACGGCCGATGCGCCGTTGACCATATCGAACATCGCCCCGTCGATCTCCGTGTCCATCCTCGTTTGCCAGGACCAAGATCGTGATGACGACGACGATGACGACGACGATGAGAGTGGGCGCGAAGGCGATTACGACGGGGACGATGAGGGGGATGGCGGCGCCGATGAGGGGTGTGGAGGCGGGCGCGTCGGGGACGACGATCACGAGGGAACCCGCGGGACGGTCTTCGTGTTCACCGCGGTCGCGACCGACCCGGGCAGCGACGACCTGACGTTCACGTGGTCCGGGGACTGCACGGGCTATTCCTCCCCCGTCACGTACCCGAACGAGCCTGCGGTCGTCCCGGATCCCGACCCGAGCCCCGACGAGAACCCCCGTAACGTCACAGACGTGCAACGAGTCGTGTGTGGGGGCGACACTGGCGGTGACGACGATGACGATGACGACGGCCGCGGTGACGATGACGCCGACGATGAGGGTGGGCGCGACCGAGATGTGGGCGACGACGGGGACGATGAGGACGACGATCGGGAAGGGGGGCAGGCTCGGTCGTTCGGATGGCAGCTCAGTGTTGAGGATGACGACGGCGGTGTGACAATCCTGACCGGCACGGTGGTCGTCGAACAGGCACCCGACGATGACGACGGCGGCGACGGTGGCGACGACGACGACGGCCGCGACGGCGACGAAGACGAGGGGGACCACGACGGGGGCGATGGCGGGGATGGCGACGACGACGTGGGGGAGGGGGACGGTGGGCGTGGGCGCTCTCGAGGCGTCCGGGCCCGCCGGTGGGGTTCCCTCGCCTGAGCGAACGGTACGAAACCGACGGCCACCGCTCGGGGGCCCAGCTTCTACAGCTCGATGAGATCCCGGGGTGCGGTCGAGAGTAGCCTCGGGGCCTTGCCCGTGATCAGCACATCATCTTCGATGCGGACGCCGCCATAGCCCGGCACGTAGACGCCCGGCTCGTTGGTGAACACCATGTTCTTCCGCAGGACGAGGTCGCTTGCCTGGTTCAGGCCGCCGCCATCGTGCACGGCGAGGCCCACACTGTGGCCGAGGCCGTGGATGAAGCGTCCCTGGTAGGCCGTCCCATCGATGAGATCGCGTGCGGCCGTGTCGACCGCCTTCGCCTTCACCCCGGGCCGCATCATCCGCATGGCCGCCGCCTGCGCGCGCTGGACGGTGTCATACATGTCCCGTTGCTTCTCCGTCGCCTTCCCGACCACGACGGTGCGCGTGACGTCGGAGCAGTACAGCTTGTACCTCGCGCCGAAGTCGATCACGACGAAATCGCCCTTCCGGAGCTTTCGCGGGCCGGCCGTGTAGTGGGGCTCGGCGCTGTTGGGGCCGCTGCCGACGATCGTGTGGAACGACGCCCCCGTCGCGCCCCTCTCCTGCATCGCGTAGACAAGTTTGGCGGCGATCCTGCTCTCGACGTCGCCCGGCCCCATGCCCGGAAGGACCTCGGCGAGCGCATCCGACGCGATCCTGGCGGCTCTCCGGAGGAGGGCGATCTCGCCATCGTCCTTGACGAGGCGCGTTTTCATAATCGCTTGGCTCACATCGACGAACGAGGCCTTGGGCGCGAGCTTCCGGAGCTCCTGAGCCGCCCGGTGCGTGATCTCCGCGTCGTTGAGCCCGATCTTCCGGTGCCCCTTCAGGAGCCTCTTGAGATGCCCCACCCTCTCGTCCCGCGTTCGAAACACGTGGAGGGGCAGACCCGCGTGGGTCGCGGTCTGCTCTTCCAGCGCGGAGGTGGTGATCTCGACACCGCCATCCGGGTGGCAGAACGCCGCACACCCCTCGAACAGTCCGTCCGTGAGCCCCGTCGCGTACATGAAGGACATGTCGATGTGGGGCTCCGTCGAGTTCGCGAACACGACGAGGTCCACGCCGTCGTCGATTCTCCTGAAGAAACGGTTCATGCGTTTGGTCATGGACTCTCGGCCGCGTATCGGGCGTCATGCTAAAAGGTTTGGCGGCGGAACGCTTTATCGCACCGCCCTCTTACCGGGGGTCGTGCCGAAGCGGAAGAAGGGGCAGGAGCGGAAGATCGCCCGCGAGCGGATCGACCGGCTCTTCCAGCTCGCCGAGCAAGAGGCCCTCAAGGGGAACCTGGTCCGCGCGAACCGTTACGTCGACCTGGGCCGCCGCATCGGCATGCGATACAACGTGCGGCTTCCCTCCGAACACAAGCGGCGCGTGTGCAAGGGCTGCCGCGCGTACCTCCTGCCGCCAAAGACCGCGCGGGTGCGCATCGGGGAATCGCGCGTCGTGACGACGTGTCTCGCGTGCGGCACGGTCATGCGCTTCCCCTATCTCCGGGAGCAGAAAGCGCGACGGCGACCTCAGTAAGCCGTTGTCATGTCGAGTTTTCCGGATCGGCGGGCGAGGAACTCCATCAGGCGGAACAGGCCGACGGACATCACGAAGAACAGCATTGCCGAGACGAGGAGGAGAAGGATGACCTCGTTCGCGCCGAAGGTCTCGAGTCCCGTGGGCGAGGCCTGGAGCATGGACGCCGGCATGAGGATCCTCCGGATGATCTCGAACCAGTACGTGAGGGGGATCGCCTTCCCCAGACCCACCCCCCAATCCGGAAGGATCGAAAGCGGGAACAGGACCCCGCAGAACAAGTAGAAGATCCCAGGGACGCCCTCGGCCAGGCCGCGGACATGGCGCGCGGTCACGAACGACAGGGCCGCGAGCGAGACGCCGATGCCCACGAGGGTGAGTGCCCCGAGGACGAGCGCCGCGACGAAGGCAGGGACCTCCCCGAGGGAGAGGTCGAGCTGGATGTGGAGGAAGGCCACCCCGAATCCGAGGGTGATCAAGACGCCGAACGTCGAGATGAGGACCTTCGTGGCAGCGCGGCCTACGATGTACGTGTAGTAGGAGATCGGTGAGATGTAGACATACCGGAGGGTCTGGTACCACTCCCGATCGGACTGGATGACCTGGAAGGTCCCGAACAGAGTGTTGCCGACGAAGATAAAGAACGCATTCCCGATGTACATGAAGTTGAACCGGGCGAGTCCCGCGGGGTCGGTGAAGTTGCCCCCGGTGCCGATGGCGGCGAAGACGACGTACATGAACACGAGGATGAAAGCGCCCGCGACCGGTTTGATGATGGAGTAGATTGCGAACAGCCAGGGCTCCGTCCAGTTCGACTCGATCTGCCAGCCGAGCCACGAGGCCCATTTGAACGAGCGCCAGAGGCGGGCCGCGCTCGCGTTCACTGATGCCGTGTGGTCAGCCTCCCGTCTCGCCGGGCGAGCATTTCCATGTATCGAAGGGAGTAACGGGCGACGAAGAAGAACACGAAAGCGAGGCCAACCAAGATGAGGAGTTCCGTTTGCACGGGGAGGAACACGAAGTTCTGCGAGGACGCGGGGAACAGGAGCTGGCGAAGGGCGTCGAGCCCGAGGGTGGCGGGGATGAGGGAACCACCGACCATGACGGCCCGCCCCCACGGGGCGAAGTTCGGGTTCGCGAAGGCGCCGATCGGGAAGTAGAAGCCCGAGACGAGGAAGATCGGCTCCTCCAGCAGGGACGACATGTGATACGCCTCGCGTCCCCACATGAGATAGAGGGACGCGAACAGCATCCCCATCCCGTATAGGGCGATCAGGGTGACGAAGAACACGCCGACGAGCAGGAGCGGGTTCGCGAGCTGGAAGTGGACGCCGAAGACGTAGATGCCCGCGACCAGGGTGACGAGGGCGCGGACCGACGTCATGAAGACCCCGCCGATCGCCATCCCGCCCAGGAGGGCCATGCGGGACATCGGGGCCAGCATGTACAGCTGCAGGTTCCCCATCTCCTTCTCCCAGTACAGCTGGGAGGCCATCGACCAGAGGACGTTCATCCAGAACGCGATCATCACGCCGCCGAGGACGACGAAACCGACGAGCGCGTTGACCGCCGCCAAAGCCTCCGGCGTCGAGTTACCGATGAAGAACCCCTTGTAGATGTAAACGTAGGCAGCGATCCCGAGCAGGGGAAGGATCCCATCGAAGAAGATCCACGACGGCTCCCGGTTCGCCCCCACGATGCGAACGTACGCGCGGCCCCAGATCGCCCGGAGGTTGAGGGTTACCGGGTTCACGGTCGCCGTCACTCGAGCGACCTCCCGACCATGCTGATGAACACGTCCTCGAGGGTCGGCTCCGACTTCTGGAGGTAGTGGATCCTCGAGCCCTGGCTGACGACCTCGCTCACGATGTCGCTCACCGCCGACTCGTCGTCGAGGATGAACGTGAGCTTCACGAGGCTCGCGCCGCCGTCGCCCGTCAGGCTGAAGTTCTTCACGCCCGGGATCGCCTTGAACCTCGCCGCGTCCTTCAGCGGGTCGACCTCTAGGCGGAACGTCGTCTCCTTCTTGAGGCGCCGCTTCAGGTTCTGCGGCGTGTCCACCGCCAGGATCTTGCCTTTGTCGATGATCGCGAGGCGGTCGCACATGTCGTCCGCCTCCTGCATGTAGTGCGTCGTGAGGAGCACGGTCTTCTCTTTGTTCGAGCGCACCCAGCTGCTCACGTATTCGCGGATGACGCGGGAGGCGTTCACGTCGAGGCCCAGCGTGGGCTCGTCCAGAAAGAAGATTTGCGGGTCTGTGACGAACCCGCGGATCATGTTCATCTTCTGACGCTGTCCGCTCGACAGCGTTCGGACCTTCGCGTCACGCTTCTCCCAGAGGCCGAACGTGTGAAGCAGCTCGTCGACGCGCTCCTTCGCGACCTTGCTGGGGACGCCGTAGAACTGGGAGAACATCCAGATGTTCTCGCGCGTCGTGAGGAGGCCATACCCGCTCGTCTCCCCCCCGCTGACCATGTTGATTCGCGTGCGGATCTGGAATGCGTCCTTCGCGACGTCGAACCCCGCCACCTTCGCCATGCCGGAGGTCGGGAGGAGGAGGGTCGAGAGGACCTTGATGACCGTGGTCTTCCCTGCGCCGTTCGGACCGAGCAGTCCGAACAGCTCGCCATCATGGATTTCCAGGTCGACCCCGCCCAGCGCGGTGACGGGACCCTCGGAGCTCGCGTTCTCCGCCTTCTTGCGGCGGAAGATCTTCTTCCGGACGGAGAAGATGCGGGTCAGTGCCTTCGTCTCGACGGCGTGTGCCATGATGCTCCCTTCGAATCCAACAGGCGCGGAGCGGCACGCAAAAGGAGTGGGCAGGTCACGGGACGGCCAGCTGCTTTCGCCGCGTCACGTAGCCGGCGATCCGGTTGCGCATCATCGTCGTCGATACGTCCGTCAGCTCTGCGACTTTCACCTTGTTGTGGTCGAAGTCCTCTGTGAACTCGTCGGGATGGAGACGGAGGAGCTCGAAGGCCACGCGCTTGATGTACGTCGGTCGTATGTTCCCCAAGGTTGCACCTGGTTCCGCGGTGAGCATCGAGACAGGGCCTCGCTAATAAAGGTTCTTGCGGGGGGACGATAACCACCGCCCGCCGAGACTCTGCGGGCAACGATTATATAGGGAACCCAGATTCGCCTTCGAATTAGGCAGGGACCACGTGGAAGAGGAACTCGCGGCCGTCGAGGTCATCCGCAACGGGAAGGGGTACGTCGCGAAGGTCCAGAGCGATCTCGGGGGCGTCCGGGAGTACCGCGGGTCCACGTTCGGGGAGGTCCTCGACCAGGTGATCATCGATCTGCAAGAGGAGTTCGAAATCCCCGAGCTCGGCGTGTGATTCAAGGCGTCTGAGAATAATCGTACACCCCTCGGCCGGTCTTGCGGCCGAGACGTCCTGCGCGGACGTACTGACGGAGAAGGGGCGACGGTCGGAATTTCGGGTCGCCGGTCTCGCGGTGCAGGGTCTCCATCGTGTCGAGGCCGATGTCCAGCCCCGTGAAGTCTGCAAGCTCGAACGGCCCCATGGGCATGTTCGTCCCGAGCTTCATCGCCTTGTCGATGTCCTCGGGGCTCGCGACACCTTCCAGCAGCAGGTTGAACGCCTCGTTCATCATCGGCACGAGGAGTCGGTTCACGACGAACCCGGGGGCCTCCTTGACCTCGACGGCCTCCTTCCCGATCTTCGCGCAGAACGCCTTCGCGAACTGCATCGTCTCCTTCGAGGTCTCGCTGCCCCGGATGACCTCGACGAGCTTCATGACGGGGGCGGGGTTGAAGAAGTGCAGGCCCACGAAGCGGTCCGCGCGCTTGGTCGCGGTCGCCATCTCCGTGATGCTGAGCGAGGACGTGTTCGACGCGAACACGACCGTGGGCCCGCAGTGGCGCTCTGCGTCGGACCAGACGGACTTCTTGATCTCCATCTTCTCCGGGACGGCCTCGATCACGAGCTGCGCGTCCTTCACCGCCGCCGAAAGGTCCGTCGTGCCTTGGATGCGCGAGACGATCGCCTCGACCTCGTCCGCGGTCATCTTGCCCTTCTCGACGCGTTTCATCAGCGGTATTCGAATCCGCTTGAAGCCGGAATCGACGAACTTCTGCTCGATGTCGCGCATGGTGACCGCGTAGCCGGCCTGGGAGCAGACCTGGGCGATGCCCGCGCCCATCGCGCCCGCGCCCAGCACGCACACCTTCTGGATGTCTTCCACCCGCATGGTTCCACCTTTCCGTGAGAGGGGGTTCGGGGATGGCCGACACGGGTATTTGGGGTTTGAGGAAACGCTCCCCAGGGTCCGTGGCACATTCTACATACCATGAGGTTCCTCCCCCGCCGTGAAGCGCGCTCCGGCGGCGATCCTCGTCGCGGTCGTCTGCGTCTCGTTCGCGTCCGTGTTCATCCGGTGGAGCTTCGACCTCGGCGCCTCTGCCCTCGTGATCGCCGTGTACCGCCTCGGCTTCGCGACCCTGCTTCTCGCGCCCCTCTTGCTCACCGCCAAGGGACGGCAGATGAAGACCCTCACCGCGCGGGACTACGGCCTGTTGGCGGTCGTCGGCTTCGCCCTCGCCGCCCACTTCGCCACGTGGATCCTCTCCCTCCAGCTCGTGGATGTGGCGACGTCCGTCGTCCTCGTCACGTCCCATCCCCTCCTCGTCGCGATCCTGTCGCACTTCCTGTTCCGGGAGCGCGTGACGCGCGGCATGGCGGTCGGGATTGGACTCGGCTTCGGCGGCGTGGGGATGATCGCCGTCGCGCAGTTCGGACAGGGGACGAACACCCTCCTGGGAAGCGTGCTCGCCTTCCTGGGGGGAATTGCGGCAGGCGTGTATCTCCTTGCGGGTCGGCGATTGCGGCAGCGGATGGATCTCGTGCCGTATGCGACGACCGTGTACGCGTTCTGCGTCCTCTTCCTGCTTCCCTTCGCCCTCCTCACGGCCACGCCGGTGATCGTCATGGGCAACTTTGCGCCCCTCATGGGGATCTTCCTGCTCATGGCGGTCGTCTCGCAGATTGGCGGGCACACCCTGTATAACTTCGCGTTGAAGCACGTGAACGCGACGGTCGTGTCCGCGACGCTTCTCGGGGAGCCCGTCGGGGCGACGCTCCTCGCCTTCCTCCTCCTCGGGGAGGTACCGGGGTGCCGTGGCGCGTCCGCTGCGTGCCCCGCGACCGGACTCGTCCTCCTGGGTTCCGCGTTGGCCTTGGCTGGCATCTACTTGGCCGCGCGTGAGGCGTTCCGGCGCGTGCCCGGCCAGGAAGGTGCGTAGAAGGGGCGGGCCCCTGGATCATCTGGTGGAGCTTCGAGTCCTAGTCGTCCATGAACTCGCCGCAGGACATCGTGTTTCCGAGGTGTATGTCCGTTCCGCAGGCAGAGTACGTGCGATCACTTGCGCGGTGGCAGGCGGCACTCTCCTGGTTCCGTGTCCTCCTTGAGCCTCTGGAACGAGGGGGCGCGGAGCGCGACGTCCGGTGTGAGCATGAGGTACTCGACCTCGGCGACGAGCTCCGGGCGACACCAGAACTTGACTTCTCCCGCCAACGGCGGTTCTTCCGTGAAGGGCATCTCTCCCCGAATCTCCGACAGGCGGCGGTGCAACAGTTCGACCATCCCGCGATCGAAGCCCGTGCCCACACGGCCCACGCAGTGCAGTTCGCCGCCATCGTCGTACACGCCGAGGATGAGCGCCCCGAACACATCCTGGCGGTTTCCCTCGCCCACGGTAACCCCGCAGATCACACAGTCGATCGTCTTGAGGGCCTTGATCTTCTTCCAGACGCTCGCTCGCTTCCCTACGAGATATCGCGAGTCCTTCCGCTTCGCGATGATGCCTTCGAGGCCACCCTCGTGGCACACCCGGTAGAACGCCTCGCCGTCAGCCTCAACATAGTCCGTGACGACGGCACTCTCCGTGGGCTCGAACACCTCCGCGAGGATCCTCTTCCGCTCCATCAGGGGCTTAGCGGTGAGGTCCTGTCCGTCAACGTACAGGATGTCGAACGCGACGTACGTGGCGGGAAGCTGGCGGGCGATGCGGGCGATTGCGTCCGCGTCCACGAGGTGCTCTCGGAGCTGCAGCTTCTCGAAGCTAGGGCGACCCTCCCACATGATGACGACCTCGCCATCGAGGATCGCGCGCTTCGCCTTGACGACAACCCGCACATCCGGGTAGCGGTACGTTGTGTCGTACAGCCGGCGGTTCTGCAGGCGGAACTTCCCGCCGTCGTAATGGCAGAGGGCTCGGGTGCCGTCCCACTTGACCTCGAATATCCAGTCGGGCGAGGTGAAGGGCTTCTCCTCCTTCACGGTCAGCATCGGGTGAATCGAGAGTCCCCACAGCTCCGGCATCGCACGAACGCCGACGAGGTGCTGGCCCTGCGCAACCTAGGCGGGCGCGCTCCAAGGCTGGAGAAGCAGCCCCCGCCTAAAAAGCCGCGGGCGCGATCGATCCCGACGGAAGTCTTAAGCACCTGGGCTGGCTCCCGCGCCGGGGGTCATCATGACCAGATACATGGTTAACTACCGCGCCAACCCATCGGTGTGGCCGGTAGACCGGAAGCAGTTCGTCAACGTGCTGGAGGGAGCGATCGCAGGCGGAGACCAGCTTTTGAAGGCAGGTGCATTGAAGGAGGTCGGCTGGTTCACCTCGGAAGAAGGCTATGCGATCTTCGAGGCGGATTCCAAGGAAAAGGTCTTGGGCATGATCCTGCCCTTCTTCCCGTACTACAGCCAGGACATCCGCGAGATCGTTCCGTGGGACAAGGCCAAGAAAGTGCTCTTGGACAGCGCTGCGAGGGCCGCTAACCGCTGAGGGCGCGTTCGGAAGCAGAGGCTCTCTCGATCACCCTACCTTGGCACAGCGGCGACTACGCCTTCTTGACCGCTTCGAGGCTGGCTCGGAGCGCCGCCATGAGGTCCTGCGTCGGGGCTACCACTACCCTTGGCGGGGCCTCGACCTCTTTCCCGGTCACTTTTGCTTCGATCACATTCAAAAGTGCCTCTCGATACCGGTCGTTGTACTTCGCCGGGTCGAACTCCCTCGTGAGCTCGGAGATCAGCTTCGTGGCGAGCTCGAGCTCCTCGTCCGCAATCACGATCGGGCGCGTCATCGGAATTTCCGGCGGCCCCTTGACCTCATTCACGTAGAACAGGACCGTGAGCACGAGGCCGGTCCCGATCGGGCGGAGCGCGACGAGGTGCTCCTTCTTCCACAGGGTGGCCTGCGCGAGTGCGACCTTGTCCGTCCGCACGAGCGCCTGGCGGAGGAGTTCGAACGGCTTCACGCTCGTCTCTTCGGGCCCCAGGTAGTAGGACTTCTCGTAGAACAGCGGGCCGATCTCGTCGACGTCGACGAACCCTAGGACGGAGACTGCTTTACTCGTCTCCACCTCCACCGCGTCCATCTCCTCTTCGTTGAGGAGGACGTAGTTGCCCTTCCCGTACTCGTACCCCTTCACCATGTCCTTCGATTCCACGGGCGTGTTGCAGACGGGGCACATGTACGGGCGTTTGAGGGGCGTCTTGCACGTCGCGTGGAGCGTGGTGAACCGCAGGTCCTTCTCCTCGGTCGCGCCGTATACCTTGATGGGGATGTTCACGAGGCCGAACGTGATCGCCCCGGACCAGACCGCGCGCGCCATCGGAGAAAAGCCATGCGTGGGCGGGATATAAAAGGGAGTGTCGGGGGTCCGGAACTACCGCCAGCCAAGGGAATCAGACCGTGAAGCTGAATCCCGTGGCGGTGGTGAACACCCCTGGCGGCTGTGCCCCCGCAGGGTGGCAGGGCGTGGGAGCGACGTCGATGTGATTGAAGTACGTCCCCGCAGGGATGCTCTGGACGTTCACCCGGATTGCGCCGGAGTTCCCGTTCCCCGCAGGGTTCGTGCGGATCGTGGTGAGGGGGCCCGCGCCGAGGCTGAAGGGGCAGCTGGGCGCCGAACGCGCGCCAAAGGGGTGCGTGAATGTAAGCGGGCCCGAGGGGCACGGATGGACGCCCGTGGGGAATGCGCAGTTCACGAGCCACACCGTGTACGTCGTCGACGGTTCCACGTGCTTGAGCGCGATCACGAGCCGGAACGCGTGGTTCGCGTTCATCTGCACGTTCGCGAACCCGCCGACCGCGCCCGAGGAGTCCGCGAGCAGGATGTGTTCGTTCGGCTTGACATGCGCCGATGTCTGCGTCGGCGCAAGGACCAGCACCACCGCCAAGACTGCTAGGAAAACCCCCAACCTCCTCATGGCGGGGCGAACAGATTGTGGCGGCTTAAAGGGCTCGGGCCCGGTCAGGATCGGGCCGCCATGGAGGGTTGGGCGCCCTCGGGGCTCGCGCTGCCATCAAGGCGGCGCAGGACGTCCTCGAAGATCGGGATCGCGACCTCCGGCGGCGTCCGGGGCACCATCTTTTTCCCGTTCCTGGCGGTGAGCAAGACCTCTTGGTCCCACCAGCCGCGGGTCACCCACCGCTCGCCTTCGGTCGGCCACGCTCGGTTCAGGCATCGCGCGAGCGAGGTGGCGCTCGCCGTCGCGGTGACGGCGTGCGAAACGATCCTGTAGCCGAGGTACGGCCGGAACCGGAAGAAGTACAGGTGGCCGCCGCCCGCGGAGACGATTTGGAGCATGCGGTCGCCCTTGGTCTTCGCGATCACGGCCCGCGGACGCAACGCCCGCGACGATTCGACGACGGACAGGTGCGCCTCCAGGCGCTCATGGACGCGCGCCTCCCCGGTCTCGAAGAGATGGACTTGGCGGAGGATGTCCTCGTAGAGCGGGCGCCACAGCTCCTCCATCTTCTCCGGATGGTACAGCAGGCCCGGGAGCTCCGCCAACACGGCGTCGTACATCGCCTCGTCCGAGGACCGTTCCTTCAGGTCGAGCGCGCGACGCGCGACCGCGGAATACTTCGGGTCGTCGATCCACTCCCCGAGGATCGCGAACTGCACCGCGCGGTCGTTCGTCCACTCGGCGAAGTCGCCGCTCGCGGCCGCCGCCAGGATGGCCTCGCGGTGATGGACCGCCTCGTCCGGATGCAGCGCGACCCACGCCGCCAGGAAACCGTCGACGTCAAAGTGGTTGTTGTACACGTGCTTCGCGCCCCGGCCGTACTCATCGCGGAGTTCGCTCGCCGCCCAGTTCAGAGCGGCGCCGGATGCGAGGTCGTGTCGGAACGGCTGCGGCGTCCCGTTGCCATCGAGATGATGGGACAGCGTGAGAGAGGCCGTCGCTGGGTCGCAATCCACGGCGATGTAGCTCCCGCGGACCATCCGTCGCCAATCCGTTGTGAACCCTTCGGGTGCCTTCACATGGACACCCCTTTTGTCCTTGGTTTGATCAGGAACCGGCACACATGGTCGCCAGCAACGACGCGGTGCGTCGTGTCCACGTCCGCTTTCAGGACCCGCCGGAACAGCTCGTTCTCCACCTCGCACGCCTCCCCGTACTTCTCGGCGACCGCCACGATGGGACAGTTGTACTCGAACAACTCGTACCGGCCCTTCGCGCCCCCCCGGACCTCCGCCATGTAGCCCTCCTGGTCGCGGATGACCGCTAGCTCGTGCACCCGCTCGCCGAGGTCGTCGCTCCGGACCTTGCGCTCGTATTCAGGAAGGACGCCCGCCTGGCGGGATCGCAGCGCGGCCTCCACCGCCTCGCGTCCCATCTTCTTCTCGATGAACTCGAGGACTGCGCACGTGATCGAGGCGTACGCCTTCGGAAAGATCGACGACGCGCCGGGCGCGAGCTTCAGTGCCAGACGCGGGCGGCCCACGCCGTTGCGCTTCGCGGACCTCTCGATCAGCCCCGCCTCCTCGAGGTTCTTGACGTGGCGGTACACCGCCATTTTCGACAGACGCAAGCCGCGGGCGAGGGTCTCGAGGTCCACCTCGCCGTCGCGCTTGAGGGTGAGGAGGATCTCTCGCTTCGTCGAAGCAAAGCTCGGGAGGGCGCCCGAGGAATCAGCGGCCGGGGTCGGGTTCATCTCGGAGTCAGGATCGGCACCTGAATATATCTATCTTCTCGTTTACAAATTCTATGAACGTCAGGGCTCCTGTACGGCGGCGCCCTTTCGTTCGAACTGTTTTTGGTACAATCCCTGGAGTCGGTCATACGAGTCGGCCTCCTGCGGCCCCTTGTCCTCGCGGATCCGCGTGATCCGCGCAAACCGGAGCGCGAAGCCGGAGGGGTAGTGCGGCGACCGTTGGATCTCGTTGTACCCGACCTCGACGATGATCTCCGGCCGCACGTTCACCGTCCACCGATCCTCGGAGACCTTCAGCTCCTGCAGGCGTTCGGTCATCGCGAGGCGCTCCACGTCCGTGAGGCCCTTGAACGTCTTGCCGATCATCGCCCACTCCCCCGTCGGCCCGCCGCGGACCGCGAGGTGGACATTGCTCAGCGTCCCGACCCTTCGCCCGTGGCCCCACTCCGCCGCCACGATCGCGCAGTCGAGCGTCTCGACGGGCTTGATCTTGAACCACTTCTTCCCTCGCTTCCCCGGCGCGTAGTCCGAGTCGAGCGCCTTTGCCATCAGCCCCTCGTGGCCTTCGTCGAGCGCCTTCCGAAAGAAGGACTCGATCTCCGGGACGCTTCGCGCGATTGTCCGTCTTGCGAGCTGGTCCGCGGGGACGAGGGAGGCGAGGAGGTCCCAGCGCTCCCGGTATGGCCTTCCGATGAGCACCTCGCCGTCCATGGATATGATATCGAATAGGTAGAGGCGGAGGGGGATCTCGCGCCGCAGTTCTTCGATCTGGTGCACGCGGCGGAACCGGCGCATGAGGTCCTGGAAGGGGCGCGGCCTTCCTCGGTGGTCGAGCGCGACGACCTCCCCTTCGACGAGGAATTCTTTGGCGGCGAACCGTGCGGCGATCTCGAGGACCTCGGGCACGCTCGCGGTGACGTCGGTCAGGCGGCGGCTGAAGACGCGAACGTCGTCGCCCCGCTTGTGGATCTGGATGCGCGCGCCGTCGAACTTGAACTCGAGCGCGGTCTCGCCTCCGTGCGCGTCGAGCACGTCCTGCAGGTCGCCCGCCATCTCGGCCATCATCGGCTTGACGGGCGTGAAGAGGCGCAGGCTCAGAGCGCGCAGCCCCCGTTCGCCCTCGAGGACCGCGATCGCGGCGGTGCGGCCCAGGTCCCCTGTGAACATGTGCGCGAGCCGCACGAGGTCCGCGTCGACGTCGGCGGCGTCCGCCAGCGCCTCGATCATGACCCCGTCGTTCACGCCGATCCGCATGTCGACGAACATGCTGCGCAACAGCCACCCGCGTTCCGGCGGTGTGGTGCGCCCGAAGAGGCCTTCCAGAAGGCGGCGCTTCTTCGCGACGCTCTCCTTCCCTGTCGTGGCGGCGATCGCATCGAACGCGCGCTGGACCTCAACGATCGTCAGCGGATTGGGGACGAGCGTGCTCTGGCGGGTCTCGCCGAGCGCCTTCTGGAGGGTGGCCCAGCCGACGTTGAGCGCCTTCTGCTCCCTCTCGGGGAAGATCTTGCCCACGAGGAGGAGGACTGTGGGGGGGATCTCGTCGGGCCGAAGGAAGGAGAGGTAGTCCGCGATAAGGCGGCGCTTCTCCAGGCGCTTCGTCGTCGCGCCGAGCTTGGCGGCAAGGGTCGCGATCGTGGAGAAGGGCGTTTCCGGCGCCGCCATAGGATGGGAGCGATTGGGGGGTGTCGAGATGAACTTTCTCCCTTTAAATGCCGCCTCATTGCGATCTTGACGGCGCCTCTCAGAGAATCCCCGCGCAAAGTATATCCGGTATACTGAGGATAATGTGACCGATGGCGGCCACGACGGTAAAGATTTCCGACCGGGCGAATCGAAAGCTCGACGCGCTCCAGGCTCGAATCCAGCTCCGGGATCGGAAACGGGCCACGAAACAGACGATCCTCGAGCAGCTGATCGATCGTGCCCTTGAAGAGGAACCGTCGCTCCTCCTCATCCGTCCTCCGAAATACCCGCTGTCCAAGCGAACGCTTCGTGCCCTGGCAGACTTTCCAGTCGACTGGGGTGTCGAGACTCGCGAGGAGGACATCGATCGGACTCTGTACGGGGACGAGCGATGAGCCTGTTCCTCGACACCGGCATCATCGTCGCGGCCGCGAACCCACGAGACACGAACCATCGCACTGCGTCCCGCCTCCTCCGAGCTGCGGGGACCGGCCGATTCGGGGACGTCCTCACCTCGGACTACGTGTTCGACGAGGCGGTGACGCTCGCGTTCGCGCGGACGCGCCGGGCGGACCTCGCGATTCGCGTCGGGGAGCTGATCCTCGGCACCGGACCCCCTGGCCGCCTGATGGGCATGGCGTTCGTCTCCCCGCGGGCGCTCCTGCGGTCGTGGGCGAGGTTCCAGCGGCTCGCCTCGCGAGGCCTGAGCTTCACGGACTGCACCTCCCTGGAGATCATCGAGTCCATGGGGATCGACGAGATCGCGAGCTTTGACCGGGACTTCGAAGGTCTCGTCGCCCGCCGAACCGGCGAGGACGGCGACTAAAGGGTCTCCGCCGTCACTCTGACCCGACCTTCCGCCGCAGGTTCGGCTTCCATTCCGAGGTCAGGAACGTTCCCGCGACCATGAGCAAGCCGCCGCCAAACTGCACGGCCGTCGGCGGCGTGTCGAAGACCGCGAACGCGATCGCGACGCCGAACAGCGCGCTCGTCGAGATGATCGCGCCGGCACGCATCGCCCCGATTTCCTGGAACGCGATGTAGAAGAACCAGATCACGCCGGCGACGCCGACGAGGCCGAGGGCCGCCGCAAGGAAGAGGTGCTCCACGTCGAAGGCGTACGAGCTTCTGAAGAGAAGGGAGATCGGCGCGAGGATGGCCAGGCCGATGAGGATCTTGTAGAACGGGATCGCGCGCCGGTCGTACTTCATGACGAGGAGGCGGGACATGTTGTTGTCGATGCCGAAGCAGAGGGAGGACAGGATCAGGAGGACGTTGCCGAAAAGGTACTGACGGAACTGGACGCTGCCGAAGTCGAAGTTCGTCGTGATCGCAAGCGCGCCCACGAGCAGCACGGCGATCCCGAGATACCCGCGATGCGGTACACGTTCTTTGAGGAACACATAGGCGAACGCAATCGTCCATACTGCCTCCATGTTCGCGAGGAGGGCCGCGTTGATCGCATCCGATTGTGCAAGGCCGAAGAACCAGAGGGCCGGGGCGATCGCAGCCCCGTTCACCCCCCACAGCAGGACGAAGCGCGCGTCCTCTCTGCGAATCCTGACCTTGAGCGCGAAGGGCAGGAAGACAAGCGCGGACAGGCCGTGAGACAAGACGAGGGCCGTCAGGGGGTCGACGGCGCCGGAGCCGGTCAGGAGGAGCGTCCCCAGGGTCGCCGAAGCCCCGAATGCCGCGGAGGCGGTGAGGATGGCGGCGTAGCCCCGGAGTGCGCCCATCGGTCGCGGCAAGGAGGACCGCCACAAATGCGTTGGGGTCAGCGCCAGCGTCCCCTCCTATGGAGGAAGTGATTTCGGGATAAGACGGACAGACGCTCGCCCGCAACCTTAATGTCCGCGCCCCCCTTCCGACGCCGTCGGCACGGGAGACGCGTCGTTGGGCGACATGCTGAGGGTCCTCACGGACGACGGGCACGCGGACCCCGCGACGGACCCGAAGCTCTCGAAGGATGCGATCCTCAGCCTGTATCGATACATGCTCCTCGAGCGCGTGCTCGACGGCCGGATGTTGAGCCTGCAGCGCCAGGGTCGCATCGGATTCTACGGTCCCAGCGTCGGACAGGAGGCGGCGATCGTCGGCGCCGCGTTCGCCATGGAGCCCCAGGACTGGATCGTCCCCCAGTACCGGGAGCCGGGCGCGGCCCTCCTCCGCGGGATGCCTCTCGCGCAGCTCGTCGCGCAGCTCTTCGGGAACGACATGGACCCGATCCGCGGCCGCCAGATGCCCTGCCACTACTCCTACCGCCAGGGGAACTTCATGTCCATCGCGTCCACCGTGGGCACGCAGATCCCGCACGCGGTGGGCGTCGCCTGGGCCGCCAAGATCCGCAAGGACCCGATCGCATGCCTCGTCTACTTCGGCGACGGGGGCACGAGCACCGCTGATTTCCACGCCGGGATGAACTTCGCCGGCGTGTTCAAAGCACCCGTCGTCTTCCTGTGCAACAACAACCAGTGGGCGATCAGCCTCCCCGTGCGCCGCCAGACCGCCACGCAGACGCTCGCGGAGAAGGCGGTCGCCTACGGGTTCGAAGGCGTCCGCGTGGACGGCATGGACGCGTTGGCGGTGGTCGCAGCGGTCCGGGACGCGCAGCGGAAGGCGCGGGCGGGGGACGGGCCCACGCTCGTCGAGGCGCTCACGTATCGGCTCGGCCCCCATTCATCGTCGGACGACCCCACGCGGTACCGCGACGAGAAGGAGGTCGAGCCGTGGCGGCGGCGCGACCCGATCGACGTCCTGCGCAACCACCTCGTCGCGCGCGATATCTGGGACACGGACGCGGACAGGGGCCTCCACCTGGAGCTCGACGACGCGATCACGGAGGCCGTCCACGCCGTCGAACGATCGCCTCCGCCGCCGATCGACGCGCTGTTCACGGACGTGTACGCGGAGATGCCGTGGCACCTCCGGGAACAGCTCGATGACCTCCGGACGCTTCGAGGAGGCGCGCCATGACGCTCGCAACGCTTATGGGGACTCGTGGAATCGCGAGGTGGACCCCATGCCCGCGATGAACATCGTGCAGGCGGTAAACAACGCCCTCCGTGAGGAGATGCGCCGCGATGACCGCGTCGTGCTCTTGGGCGAGGACATCGGCCGGAACGGCGGCGTCTTCCGATGCACGGAGGGCCTCATCGACGAGTTCCCGGACCGCGTGTTCGACACGCCCCTCGCGGAAGCAGGCATCATCGGGACGGCGATTGGCATGGCCCTCTACGGCCTGCGACCGGTGCCCGAGATCCAGTTCCTGGACTTCATCTATCCCGCGTTCGACCAGATCGTGAGCGAGGCTGCGAAGATGCGCTATCGCTCGGGCGGTCAGTACTCCGTCCCGATGGTCATCCGGACCCCGTACGGCGGCGGCATCAAGGGTGGCCACTACCACAGCCAGTCGAGCGAGGCGTACTTCTGCCACACGCCCGGCCTCAAGGTCGTCGTGCCGAGCACGCCCCTCGACACGAAGGGCCTGCTCCTCAGCTCGATCCGCGATCCGGACCCCGTTTTGTTCCTCGAGCCGAAGAAGATCTATCGCGCGTTCCGCGAGGAGGTCCCGGAGGGGGACTTCACGGTCCCGCTCGGGGAGGCCTCGGTACGCCGTGAAGGCAAGGACGTCTCCCTGATCGCTTGGGGCTACATGACCCACGTCTGCCTCGATGCCGCGAAGCGGGCGGCGGAGAAGGGATGGGAGTGCGAGGTCATCGACCTCCGCACCCTCGTACCCCTCGACATCGAAGGGGTTCTCGGAAGCGTGAAGAAGACGGGCCGCGCAGTCATCGTGTACGAGGCCCCGAAGACCGGCGGCTACGGTGCGGAGATCAGCGCACTGCTCGCGGAGCGGGCGATCGAGCACCTGCGGGGGCCGATCGTGCGCGTGGCGGGGTTCGACACGCCATTCCCCTACACGCTCGAGGACGTGTACATGCCGAGCGCCGACCGCGTGCTCGCGGGGATCCAGAAGGTCATGGCATTCTGAGGGGGTCTTGCATGTCGAAGGAATTCAAGTTGCCCGACATCGGCGAGGGCGTCCACGAGGGCGAGATCACGAAGTGGCTCGTCAAGGAGGGCGACGCGATCAGGGAGGAACAGCTGTTCGTCGAGGTCATGACGGACAAGGTCACGGTCCAGCTTCCATCCCCGTTCACCGGGAAGGTCCTCAAGCTCCTCGCGAAGGAGGGCGATGTGGTCCTCGTCGGGAATCCGATCATCGTCGTCGGCGAGGAGGGCGAGACCGTTGCGACTCCCGCCGAACCGGCCTCGATTCCTGAAAGCCCGAAGGCTCCCCCCGCACCGTCGCTCGCGGCGACCACGGCCGCCGCAGGTGAGGTGCTCGCGACGCCCTCGGTCCGGAGGCTCGCGCGCGAGCTCGGCATGGATTTGGCGGCGGTCCGCGGCACGGGGCCGCGGGGCCGGATCACTGAGGAGGACGTCCGTAGTAGCGTCGTGCAATCGTTGGCGGCGGCCGTCGTCAAACCCGCGCCAGAGCCGGAGAGCAAGGCACCCGAGCCGGCGCCTCGGCACGCGGAGCCGCCGCCCAAGCCGTCCGTTTCCGCAGACCTCGAGGACCGCATCCCGGTCCACGGCATCCGTCGCAGGATCGCGGAGAAGATGCAGAAGTCGAAGAACACCGCCGCGCACTTCACGTTCGTGGAGGAGGTGGACATGACCTCCCTCGTCCACCTGCGGGAGAAGCTGAAGGCGAAGGCAGAGAAGAAGGGTGCGAAGCTCACATACCTCCCGTTCATCATCCGCGCGACCGTGGCGGCGCTCAAGGACCATCCCTCCCTGAACGCGACGTTCGACGAGGAGAAGGGCGAGATCGTTCTGAAGAGATACTACAACATCGGGATCGCGACTGCGACAGACGCAGGCCTCATCGTGCCCGTCGTCCACGATGCGGACCAGAAGGACCTGTACGCGCTGGCGAAGGAGGTCGAGCGGCTCGCGGACGCCGCTCGGACGAACAAGCTCACGCCGCGCGACGTCCAGGGCGGCACGTTCTCCATCACGAGCCTCGGCGCGCTCGGCGGCATCATGGCGACGCCGATCATCAACTGGCCCGAGGTCGCGATCCTCGGCATACATCGAATCGAGAAGCGTCCCGTCGTCCACGGGGACCAGGTGGTCATCCGGGAGATGATGTACCTCACGTGCTCGTTCGACCATCGCGTGATCGACGGGCACGTCGGGGCGGCATTCGTTGAATCGATGAAGGAGTATGTCGAACACCCCGCACTCCTTTTCGTCGCGGCGTGAGCGCCGGAACCTTCAAGGCCTCTCCACTCGATGATGGACGAGGTCCTTGATGGATCCCGAAGACCGCAGCTCTCTGTCATCTGCGCTCCGCAGTTTCGTATGGCTGTTCCTCGCGTTCTACGCGGCGTCAACTCTGAGCCTTTGGTTTGCGAACGTCGTGCTCCCGGACGCCATGGGCCCCGTCACGAACTATACCGTGAGCATATCCCTCATCCTCGCGGTCGGGTTCGGTGGGCTATACGCTGCGTGGAGTGCACTCCGGCCGGAGAGACCGAAGCGCGACGCTATTCCCCACGGGGAATAGCCACGGAACCGGGAAGCGCGATGGTTTAAGTCCATCGCCCTCATCCTCGCCCGATGGCCCGCCAGGTCGACCTCCTCGTCATCGGTGCCGGGCCCGGGGGCTACGTCGCCGCGATCCGGGCGTCGCAGCTCGGGCTGAAGACACTCCTCGTGGACAAGGACGGCCGACTTGGCGGCGAGTGTCTCAACTACGGGTGCATCCCCTCGAAGACCCTCATCTTCACCGCGAACCTCGTGCACCGGCTCCGCCATGCGGGCGAGATGGGCGTGGAGGTCACCGGGCTCCACGTGAATATGAAGAAACTCCAGCAGTATCGAGTGTCCGTGATCGACCGGCTCAACCGGGGGATCGAGCAGCTTTGCAAGGCGAACGGCGTGGACATCCTGTACGGCACGGCGTCGTTCCTCGACCCCCACCGCGTGCGCGTGGAGGGGGCCCGCGCTGCCGATGGCTCCGTCTCAGAGGAGGAGATCGAGGCGACGAAGGTCATAGTGGCGACCGGCTCGGTCCCGATGGACCTCCCGGCGTTCCGCTTCGACCGCGAGAGGATCCTCAGCACCAAGGAGGCGCTCGAACTCGCGGCGGCGCCGCGCGACCTCGTCGTCATCGGCGGCGGCGTCAGCGGCCTCGAGATCGGCACGTACTTCGCGAAGCTGGGCTCCCGCGTGACCGTGATCGAGATGCTCGAGCAGCTCCTCCCCGGCACGGACCCTGACGTCGTACGCATCGTCGCGCGCAACCTGAAGCGCCTCGGCATCGAGGCCCATGTGCGCTCGAAGGCCGTCGATTGGACCTCGAAGGGCGACCGGATCGTCGTCTCCGCGGAGACCCCCGGGAAGACGCTCGCGATCGACGCTGACAAGGTCCTCGTGACAATCGGGAGGAAGCCGAACACGGCGGGCCTCAACCTCGAAGCTGTCGGCGTCCACACGGAGCAGGGCTTCCTCCTCGTGGACCGTCAGATGCGGACGAACGTGCAGCACATCTTCGCGATCGGCGACGTCACGGGGAAGCCTTTCCTCGCGCACAAGGCGTCCAAGGAGGGACTCGTGGCGGCGGAGGTTGCCGCGGGGCAGTCCGCCGCCGCAGACTGGAAGGCCTTGCCCCTCGCGATCTTCACGGACCCGGAGGTCGCCACGGTGGGCATGGACGAGGCGCAGGGGGTCGCGCACGGTCACGACGTCCGCGTGGGCAAGGTCCCGTTCGCGGCGTTGGGCCGCGCCTTGGCGGCGGGCGAGAGCGAGGGGTTCGTCAAGGTCGTCATGGACGCGAGGTCCGAGCAGATCCTCGGGGTACAGATCGTCGGCCCGGACGCGAGCGACCTGATCAGCGAGATGGCGCTCGCGATCGAGATGGGGGCGACCGCGCACGACGTCGCGCTCACGATCCACCCGCACCCGACGCTGTCCGAGGCGATCATGGAGGCCGCCGAGGCCGCGCTCGGGAGGGCCATCCACGTCGTGAACCGCAAATGAACGAGACCCTCGCCGTCGACCTGGGCGTGGTCGAATACCGCCGCGCTTGGGATCTCCAGAAGCGGCTCGTCGAGCGACGCGCCGCCGAGGATCTTCCAGACGTCCTCCTCCTCCTCGAGCACCCGCACGTGGTGACCCTCGGCCGGCGGGGGACGATGGACGACGTGCTCGACCCCTCCCTACCCGTCGTCGAGGTTGAGCGGGGCGGCGAGGCCACGTACCACGGACCCGGACAGCTCGTCGGCTATCCGATCCTGAAGCTCGCGGACCGCCTCGACGTGCGGCGGTACGTGCACGATCTCGAGGAGGTCCTCATCCGGGCGTCGCGCGAGTTCGCCGTGCCCGCGGACCGGGACCGCCGCCAGAGCGGCGTCTGGGTCGAGGGTCGCAAGCTCGGGTCCATCGGCGTCGCGATCCACCGGAACGTGACATACCACGGGTTCGCGCACAACGTGAACACGGACCTCGCGTTCTTCGCGAAGATCCGGCCCTGCGGCTTCGACGCTTCGATCATGACGTCGATGCAGCGCGAGCTCGGCCGCGAGGTTTCGATGGACGACTTCCGGGACGCGGTCGTCCGAGGGTTCCGCGACGTCTTCTCGCGGTCCGTCCGGTGGGCGACCCCCGACGCCCTCGCGGCTACAGTCCCTCCCGGACCCGTGAGCGCTTCGCCGCCTCGATGATCGCGTCGGCCACCTGCTCCCCATCCCGAACGCCCGGGAGATACGCCCCCGACCCGGGGGAGAATCCGGTCGACACCGGGTAGGGATGCGCACCCGCAGCGGCGGTCTCGATTGCGACGTTCGACAGGCCGAACAACATGAGGAAGGGGCCGCGGACGACCGTGGCGTTCTGGACGCGCATGTACGGGACTGTGAGGCGACGACGGAAGAGGATGCCCCTCCACACGTGCATTTGCTCGTCGGTGAATTCCCAGAGGTAGAAGCGGTGGTAGAGGAACGCCCACGCGTACGACGTCGAGGCTCCGATCACGAGGGAAACGAGGAGCAGGCTGACCGCGACGATCGCGTTCCAGGATACGATCAGGAGCGCGACGAGGACGGCGCCCCAGATCCATAGGACGCCTTGCATCCCGAGGGCGTAGAGGGCCCACACGTGGACCATCGAGGGGTCCGGGCTTTGGCGTCCCGACATCATCGTCGCATCCCGCCCCCCACATCGCCATCGTGGCCTTAGAACTAGCGCGGGCGTGCCCAGGAAGGTCGATCAGGACGTGGCCGGGACCGTCACGGCTTCCGCCTTTCGGGCGCGGATCTGCCGAACGAGTTCGGGGACGATCTGGAACAGGTCGCCCACGATCCCGTAGTCGCAGACCTCGAACATCGGCGCCTTGTTGTCCTGATTAATCGCGAGGATCTTCTCGCTTTCCTGCATCCCCGCCAGATGTTGCACAGCGCCGGAGATCCCGATTGCGATGTACAGTTCCGGGCGGACCGTCCTCCCGGTCTGGCCGACCTGATAGTCCTTCGGCACCCAACCCGCGTCCACCGCCTTGCGAGACGCCGCCACGGCGCCCCCGAGCTCCTTCGCGAGCTCCTCGAGCAAGCGGAAGTTCTTCGGGTCGCGAAGCCCGAACCCGCCGGCCACGACGATCCGAGCATCCTCGATGGGGCTGCCCTTGTGCCCCCGGTGCTCCTCGAACTTCACGACCTTCGCGTCGAGGTCGGCGTCCGTAATCGGGACGGACACGTGAACGACCTCCCCGGCCCGACCAGGCCGCCGCTGCGGAATCGGGAACACGTTCGGGCGCGCGGAGGCCATCTGGGGGCGGTGCTGTTTGCACAGGATGTGCGCGAGGGACTTCCCGCCGAAGGAGGGGCGGATCATGTCGAGGTTCCCGTCCTCGTCGATCTCGAGCTTCACGCAGTCCGCCGCCAATCCCGTCTCGATTACCGCATGGAGCCGTCCGCCGAGGTCCCGGCCGTTCTTCGTCGCGCCGAACAGGACGATCTCCGGCTTGTGCGTCCCGATGAGGGTCGCCATGACCTTCGTGAAGGGTCGTGACGTGTACGTCTCGAGCCGCGGGTCCTCCACGAGGTACACCCGATCCGCGCCGAATTCGATCGCCTCCCGCGCCAGCGGCTCCGCGTTCCAACTTGGCAGGACGCCGCTGACGTCCGAGTCCCGCGCCCTGGCGAGGGTGCGCGCCACGCCCAGAAGTTGGCGGCTCACGTCCCGCAACCGACCCCGGCGCGCCTCGAGGAAGACCCAGACGCCTCGGTGCTGCGACTTATCCGTCGGGATCGTCACCGGGGAATCACCCCGTCCGCCGCCAATGCATCGAGCAGCTTCGCGACGGCCTGCTTCGTCTCACCGCGGAAGATCTTTGCCTTCCGGTCGGGAAGCTCGACCGTGTCGACCTTCGCGACGATCGTCGGGGAGTTCCTGATGCCGACCTTGTTCGGGTCGATGCCCACGTCCGCGCACGACCACGTCGTGATTAGCCCGCCCCGCTTCACGCGGATCTTGCCCGTCAGCGACTGGGCCCTCGGGCGGTTCGAGAGGAAGTTCACGGTGACCATGCACGGCGTCGGGCACTCCCACCACTCGAACCCGTCCTCGACCGTCCTCTTCCCCACGACGGTCTTGCCCTTGTACTCCAGATCCGAGCAGTACGAGATCTGCGCGCAGTCGAGGTGGCCGGCGATGCCCGGCCCCACGTGGCCCGTGCTCGCGTCCGTCGTCTCCTCGCCGCAGAACAGGATATCGTAGCCGCCAATCTTGTGAATCGTCTCCGACAGGGACAGCGCCGTCGGGACAGTGTCCGACCCGCCGAGGATGCGATCCGTGAGGAGCCACGCGCGGTCGCACCCCATCGCGAGCGCCTCCTCGAGCGCCTGCGTGAACACGGGCGGACCCATCGTCACGACGAAAACTTCGCCGCCATGTTTGTCCTTGATCTGTAGGGCCATCTCGAGCGCGTTACGGTCCGGCGGGTTGATCTCGCTCGGGACGCCGACGCGCTTCAGCGTCTTCGTGACGGGGTCGACCTGCAACTCCTGGGCCTTCGGGACCTGCTTGATGCATACGACAGAGCGGGGTCCCGCGGCCGCCATCCGAGCGAGCGAAAAGGCAACACGCTATGTAGTTTTCGGGATGCGTATCGCAGGTCTAGGAAGACGCACCGCCGAACGTCAGGTGTCCTGCGAGTGCGCAAAGAAATATATAACGTCGCATTTTCCCCGCCGGGGGAATCACCACGTCATCCAAGGGCAGTGTACACGTGAAGAAAGCAGAAGGAACCGCACTATGGTTTCTGGGCGAGCTGTACGAGATCAAAGTCGACGGGGGGGCGACGGGTGGGCCGACCGTGGTGCAAGTCACCGTACCGCCAGGGCCTATGCTGGGCGCTCCGCCCCACATCCATGACTGCGATGAGGTGGCTTATGTCCTGGAGGGCAGGCTCCGCTTTCATTTCGCGGACCGTGCCGAGGATGCTGGTGCCGGATCGGTCCTCTTCTTCCCCAAGGGCACTACGGAGTGGTTCGAGAACGCTACGGACCAGCCAGCGAAACTTCTCCTCGTCTACAGCGGGGGGAACATTGCCGCGTTCTTCAGGAAGGTCGGCGACCCCGCGAAGACGCGGACGCTCCCGCCAAAGCCGGCAGGCCCGCCCGACCTGGAATGGCTCGCAGCGATCGCGAAGGACTATGGGCTCAAGGTAATGGCCCCGCCGAGTTGAGTCGTCCCCCATCGCGATCGTGGTCACGCAGCGGCCGCACGGCCCAATGCGACCACGGTCTCCCTGCCCTAGCCGGTGTTACTCATGACCGCGAGCTGGCGGCGCCGAGCACGCTCCATGGAATCACATCGCCCGCGCGCCGCCGAGCAGGTCGAGGAGCATCTTCACCGCGGAGATCTTCCCGGCCTTCGCCTCCTCAAGTGCGATGTCCATGAGCCGGCGCTGTCCCTTGCCGTCGATCGAGTACACCCGCGCCGCGATTTCGTTGAGGAGCCGCGGATAGAGGTTGAACAGCCTCGGGTTCTTCAGGTAGAACGGCGCCCGCGCGAAGGTCTCGAGGTCTGTCGTCACCTGGTGCTTGCGCAGTAGTGTCTCGTACACCGCCAGCGAGGACGCGCCATAGCCGCCAGACTTCCGCGCGCTCAGGATCGCTTCCGATGCCGCCATCCCGCTCGCGATCGCAAGGTCGACCCCGCGGAATGTGTATCCCGTGTTCAGGAGGAATCCGGCCGCATCCCCCGCGACGATTAATCCGTCCGAGTACGGCTTCGGCACCATGCGGGTCCCGAGCTCGGGCACAAGGTGCGCGGACCACTCGAGGACCTTGCCGCCCTTCGTGAGGCGCGCGATCGTGGGGTGCTTGCGGAACCGGTCCTGGATCGCGCCGATCTCCGTCTTCGTCACGGAGAGGTCCTCGGAGGATACGACGAGGCCGAGGGAAAGCGTAGTCTTGTTCGTATATAGGAAGCCGCCACCGCGGAGCCAGTTGCTCGCGTAGCCCGCGAAGACGTACGCGGCGCCCTCCCGCTCGTCGAGGTTGAACCGTTCCTCGAGGGTCTTCTGCGGGAGCTCAATCGTCTCCTTGACACCGACGGAGAACTCCTTGGGTTCCGGCTCGCCTAGGAGGCCCGCACCCCGCGCGATTTGGGACATCGCACCGTCCGCCGCGACGACGACGTCCGCCTTGACCGTGTCGTGGTTCGCGACCACGCCGGCGACCTTGCCCCCTTCGCGGTGGAGGCCGTCCACACGGATCCCCGTGATGAGCATGGCCCCCGCATCCTCCGCCTTCTTCGCGAGCCACGCGTCGAACTTCGCGCGGTTGGCGGTGAAGGAAGCCGACGCGCCGGACGCGAGCTTCGGGGAATCGAACTGGAGGTTGAGCGCGGTCTCCTCCGCGAGGAAGGACATGTTCTCCCGCGTGACGAACCGCTCGATCGGGCAGTCCTTCTCGAAGTCCGGCAGGAGCTTGTGCAACGGGTGCGCGTAGATGCGGCCGCCAAACATCGTTTTGTGGCCCGGCGCCTTGCCGCGTTCGATGAGGAGGGTCTTGACGCCGGCCTTCGCGAGTCCGTACGCGGCGGCGCTCCCCGCGGGGCCCGCGCCGACGACGATCGCGTCGAACTTCTCCATGGATACGCGCGCCGTTAGACCGACGCGTGTATAAGTGTTTGACCCGGGCGCTGCCTCTCGACGAGGACTCTTATAGGCGAGGACGAATCATCGGCGTGTGCCCTCTCCCGCCAAGGAGCACCCGCCCGTCGAGAAGGCGTTGACCGCGGACGACCGCCTCGCGTTGGACAAGTTCGAGCGGGACGAGGAGCCTTTCATCGTCGTCGAGACGGACACGTGCAAGTCGTGTGCGTTGAAGCCGTGCCTCTATGTGTGCCCCGCGCAGGTGTATCGCTGGGAGAACGGGCAGATGGTGTACAACATCGAGGGTTGCATCGAGCTCGGCGCCTGCACGATCGTGTGCCACAAGCTCGGGAGCGGCGCGATCCGATGGAACTACCCGCGCGGCGGCTTGGGCGTGGAGTTCGCGCACGGGTGATTAAGCCGTGGCAGAGCTCGGGTTTGCCACGGTGTCTGATCTAACCATCCAGAAATTTCGTGCGGTGGGACTTCATCCAACCTACGTAGCCCAAACCCATACATTCGCCCCGAGATAATTCTGCGGCGCGTCGGTGCTGCCCGCACCCGACGGCGAAGAGTACGAAGAACACTGCGCGACGGTCCGTGCCCTGTAGAAGTCGCCAAAGACGAATGACTGAGTCCCTGTTTCGGGGACGTAAGCGTCTCCATGGATATGCGCCCAGGTGCCGTGCAGATTGTACGCTTCAATGGCATTCGTGATTCCGGACCCTATAAGGAGCATCGAACTGTCGGCGTGGTCGACGATGAGTTGCGCCTCGTACATGTTGTTCCCGGTCCCTGATAACGCCATGTCGAGGTTAAACGTGTCAAAGCTTAACGGATCATTCGTGACGTAACCAGAAACGCCCAGCCAAGATTCGTACCATCTGGTTTCCGCTTGCGCCCAGCGATATGCAGTGCCCGAGGGAACCACGGGGGGGCAATAGACGTCCGCTACATACTTGCTCCCGTCCCAGACGATTGAGCTGCTGCCCCAGGTTGTTCCGCCTACCCTCGTGTAGATCAAAGGGACCACATGCCAACCATGATGACCCTGGACAGGCTGAGTGAGTGAGAAAGGCAACACGCCTGTCGTGGTTGTGGCCAGAACTAGGATTACGAGCAATGGGACCGGGACCCTCACGGATATCCCTCCATAGGATCGAACATTTCACCCCATGGCACGATTCTCATTACGTATCTCACTCCTCCATTCGGGGCCAGAGTGTGACCTCCCACGACCGAGTATGCTTCAAAATAGTAATAAACGAACCCAGGTTCACTTTGGGCAGGAGCAAGCCCCAAGTAGTATCCGTCAAGGTCGTCACCGTGAAAACGATAGAGGTCGACGGCCCGATACGTGCCTTCAAGGGCTCCTACTTCTTGGAATCGAAGGAATGCTCCGGCGACGCCAGCGCTCGAGATGATACGCACAGTCAAGTTCAATGTCCGGGTGACGGGTTCTACTGCCATGAGCCAGTGGCCCTCCGGCGTGTGCCCTCCAACGGAAGCATCAATCTGGAGGACCTCAGTACCTGGCACTGCGGAGTCCAAGCCCCCTGACTCGGCCCGCGGATTGGCTCCGAGTACGACTAGAACGATCGCGATTGCAGCGCAAAAAACCAGAGCTTTCGAAGCCGGTCTACCGACCGGTTTGCGATCTCTCGTTCCAACCGTGGTCTGTCCTTCCGAGTGACTTGGTGCCTTCATGACCCTACCCCTGCCCGAGGATGATAATTCACCGCCAACAACTTTTCGGATTGGAGGACGGGACCGGAGGTCCGAACCGTTGGCATGGATTGGCGAACCGAACTACAGAAACCCGAAATCTTCCAAGAAGCTTCGCACCTCCATTCCGTATCGACGCAGTAAACGTTTCCCCGGGTCTGTCAGGATCAAACTGGAGCCGCCGATCAGACCACGTCCTCTGAGCTTCGAGATGTGCCGATTGAAGACGTTCCAACTCAGATATACGCGGGCTTGCACCCTACTGCTCCTCGCTTCGTTCCCGGCGTCGCTCGCTTCTTCTTTGATTGCCCTCAGGATCGCCACAGCAATTTCGAGCTCAGATCGTCTTCCTGGCACGATCGCTCCCCCCCTGAGAGACCAGCGATTACAGGTCAGCCCGGAGAAGGCGTCGTAGCAGCATTTTGATACTTAGTCTTTTCTGAACATTTTGGAGATTTAGTCTATCCCGAATTCAGTTACTATCCCTCTCGTGCATGCGAGCGGCGTGACGAAGACCGACGAGGGAAAGGTCCGATGGACCATCCGAGAGATGGAGAAGTGGACGCTCGACTCGAGGATCCCGTGGGCGCAGGAGGTCGACCGCCGGTGGGCCAACGAGCTGTACCGCCGGAACCGGGATACGGGGAGCTCCCGATCCCCGAAGGCCAGGCAAGAGACCCAAGCCGACGTTCGCGGAGGAGGTGGACCTCGTCCTCCGAGACCGCCAAGGGGTACGGGATGGCCGCCTGGGCCAGAGCTCCAGATGGAAAGGGACCGCGTCCGCGTGCCCCATAACCGGATGCACGAGATCCTGAAGGCGCACCTCTGGCTCGTTAGCCTCTGGACGGCCCTCACGACATCCTCGGCTGGATCATGCCGTCAATCGGGCTGCGTCCACGAGCCCTCCGATCCAGTTCGTCACTTTCGTTCCGAGGGTTGCCAACGACATACAACTACCACCGTCCGGACCAACACCGGGCGCTCGAGGTCCCCAACTGCCGTAGGTCCGACAATTCCCTGAATCCCGCGGTGCTCCGAAGGGTCCCACGGCGCCCCCCACTCAATGCGCTGGCTCGAAGCGGGGCTGTTTTTCTGTATTCATCGACTTGTGACGCTAGTCGAATTCGGAATCCAAAGCTCTAACCTGCCCTAGGCGAATCACCCTCGACAACGTAATGCAAGCCAAGAAGCTAAGCGGTATCGTGCCAATCCATGATGAGGCGTCGGTCCTTGAGAGAGTATTGGACTCCATCGACCGTCTCATCCTGCCTATCGACGAACTAATATTGGTGTTCGACCGTTGCGACGACGGCTCGGAGCTGATCGGTCGGGGCCGCTCTCAGAAGATGCTTCGCGTCGATGTCGGCAACACGGCCGAGGCGGTTCAGGCCGGTTGCCTTCAGGCGTCCAACGAACGGTTCGTCCTCTTTGATGGCAACACGCTCGTCCCCCGCGACTACACGCAACGCCTCGTCGAAGCCCATGTTCGGACCGGGGCGGATGTCGTGTCCTGGCACGGTGGACTCATGCTCCTCACGGGTTCGACGCTCCGTCGTTTCGGCCCGTTTTCCAATCTCTACCTCTGGACACTCGAGTACTACTTGCGGGTCGAGGCCGCCGGAGGCAGGGTCGAGAACCTGCGTGGCCCCTTCGTCCGACTCAAGCCTTCGCCGTTGGGACGCAATCTCCGCTACGGTCTCGAGTACGCCGATTTGAGTTCCCGCTTCGAAATCTCTCCATTCTTCCGCATTGGAAACAAGAGCGGGTGGATCCAAGACGCGGTAGCGGAAATGGGGGCGTTGATCGGACACTTGCGGCGAGGGCGACTCCGTCGTTCCATCCGCGGTCTCTTCGCGAGCCTCGAAGCTATGCAACGCGGCGCATGACCACCAACGCGTGATCCCCGAGCATACGGAACACAGGACGACGGCCTGCCGCGTTGTCCACGCGCTCCAGGATGTCGAGCAAGGCAGGCCATCGTTGCAAGGGGCGATTCGCGTAGTGCGGCGGGAGGACTGCGCAGAGCGCCCGTAGCTGTTCGACCGCGAATGCCGGTCGGAACGCGTGAGACAGTCCTAGGGGTGTTCGGGGGTATACGACCGTGCGCACCTGACCGACCTTGTGCATCGTCCGAGATCCGAGTCGACGGCCGGCGAGTCGGGGTCTGAGAAGCATCATCGATAGCAACGATTCCGACAAACAGAGGCGGTTCATCGCGGCAACAACCAGGAGCCCTCCCGGCCGAACGAGCCGTGCGAGCATGGAGCCAAGCGGACGAAGATCGTCGTCATAGGAGAGCGCGAAGCTGGAGTAAGCTCCGTCGAAGGAGGCTGCGGGGGCGTCCTCGAGGACCCTGGGGACGTCGCGGGCCGTCCCGAGGAGGAACGTCACGCGGTTCCCCCGTCGATGTTTTGCGGCCTTCGATCGGGCGATCGTGATCATTTCGGCCGACGGGTCGAGGGCTACGATCTCGCATCCCTCATCGGCGAGCGCGAACGCCTCGTCGCCGGTGCCACAGCCCAGCTCCAGGAGATGGGACTCGGGGCTGAAGAGGGACCGCAGCGCGCCGCTCGTTTCCCTTCGCAAGTAGGCATTGATCCGGTTCTCGTTCAGGATTCCGTCGTAACGGGGCGCATACGCGTCGTACGCCTGGGCCGCGGTCACGACCTCCGTCTCGGGTTGCTCGAGCCTCACTCACGATCCCTTCCGCCGAAGGACGATGAGGTAGATCGCCCCCATGCTCCGGAGGCCCCACCAACGACCGACGAGATCTTCCACTGCCTCCATCGGAGCCACAGCCCCACGAAACAGAACCGCCATGTCGACCAGGTTCCACGGCGGCGTCAGGATCTGGAGGCCCTTCCAGTCCTCAACGACGAACGCGCTCGCGAAATGGGCAAGGAACTGGCTCGGGGACAGGAACCGAGTGGGAACGACGTACCTCTTGCCTGGACCGCCACGGGAGATCGGGATTGGCACCGTATCTCCCAACTTTCGGAAGGCCTTTCGCGGGCGAAGAACGAACGGGTAGAACAGGAGTTCGAAAAGCGAGGCGCGATTCGCCGCGGTCACAATGGCGCGTCCATCCGGACGCAGGGAACGGGCGAGCCCCAGTGAGACGCGCTCCATGTCGGGCTCCAGGTTGAAGACCGCACCGTTAGAGTAGACGCCGTCGAACGGTCCTTCCAAGCTCGCCGCCGCCGCTGCGGACATAGCCGCCGCTTCCACGAGGTCAGCGACACCCTCCCGTTTGGCCCGCTCCCGGGTGATGGCGATCATCGCCGGGGAGACGTCGGTGGCGACCACGTGAATCCCATGGGCCGCCAGCATGACGGCATCCCGGCCCGTCCCGCACCCGAGCTCCAGCACGCGATCCCCTGGTCGGAAGGCGAGAAGGGCCGCCCTCATGGACTCCTTGCGGACCCTCTCGCTGATCGCATTCCGACCCTCGATCTCGTCGTAGTGGCTTCCCACGAGATCGTAACCGCGTGCGACGTACGGGTAATAATCCGGGCCAGGAGCGAATGTGGGAAGGGGCCCGCGACGCATCACGGCCCGATCCCTCCGCTCCGCGGCAGCACCTCGTACACGAGGACCCGATGGCCGCCAGCCACGTACTCGGGCCCTGTCGCATCGAACAGGAGGCGGAATTCCGGCGTATTCGCGCCGTCCGCGAGTTCCGGGAACAGCCGGCGGAGCTTGTACCAGGGCACGGTCACGAGCACGAGATACGCGACGTTCTCCTGGAGGTATTCTGCCGCCGCCGTCGCGTTGTCCGGCAACAGGCTCGAGCCGATGATCCGTCCCGGAGGCTGGCCGCTGAGATAGGCGGCGATCGGCGACTCCGAGAGGAGGAGCTTTCCGGTGGGCAGCGCAAGGTCTCGGAGGAAGAGCCCCGCCCGCTCGCGGCCGCCCATCATGAATCCAGGATTGTCGGACGGGAAAGCGGTCGCCAGTCCGTCGTGGACGGACGAGATCCCGACCACCGCCACGAGGAGGACCGCGACGGCCACGGCCGCACCGCGGTGCACGCGTCGCGAGGAAATGCCCGGGGCCTTCGCGAGGGATCTGGCGTACCGCCAGACGGACGCCACGGCCATCCCGGCGAGAACCGTGAGGCCGGGCAGCGTCACGTACAGATAGCGGACGCTCGGGGTCCCGTAGCCGAGTCCCGTCCAACCGACTTCGGCGGCATAGAACGCGAGGAGCACGAAGGCGAGGAACTCCCGCCGGATCGAGCGGATCGCGTAGGCGGTCCCAAGGAACACCGGGACGAGGGACAGCGACGCGTAGTCCCGCCAGAAATCCCCCAGGATCTCGGAGATCGCGGGGAGCGCGCCGATCGAGGCCTTGTACTGGAGGTCCACGGAGGTCTGCGCGATCACGATGTTCGGGAGGAACCCCCACCGCGAGGTGAACAGGAGCCAGACGCCCATGAAGACGAGCGCGGGAGACGTGACGAGCAGCAGGTCGCCGCGCGCGATCTTCGGAGCCTTGCTCCCCAGGTAGAATCCGAGGAGGAGGACCGTGAACAGCCAGGCCTCGTAGCGGAGGGCGACCGCGATGAGCAGCGCTGCGGCGGCAAATCCGTACCGCGATGTGGACGGCGCGGGGCTGAGGAACATGAGGTAGTACGCACCGATGAGGGCGAGGCCGGTCGCCGCCTCCGGGAGCGCCATGGAGCCGCCGAGAATTCCGGACGGCATGAACGCGAAGAACACGGCCGCGGCCCACGCCGCGCCCCTCCCGAGAGACCGCAGGCCGACGAGGAAGACGATGGCCATCGTCGCGAGGGAAAGCGCGAGGCTCAGCCCCTTGAGTGCCCCCATGTTGTGGACGCCGAACAGGGAGAAGAGGGGCATGATCGCGAAGTCATACAGCGGCAACCAGTTTCCGTGCGTCATGGCGGAGAACGAGTCGTAGTACTGTCCAGTCTGCAGCGTGTATCCTGAGATCCACCAGTGCTGGTACGCATCTTCGAACGGATCGAGATAGCCGCCACGTTGCCAGCGGAGGAACCCCGCGACCGCGGCGAGCACGAGGAACGCGGCGAGGCCCGCCACATTGGGCGGCTTCGCCCACGCCGCTACGCGATCGACGAGACGCGGCCGGAGCGCGCCGCCTCCCTCCGAAATCCGGCGAGTCTTGAACCACCGCGAGTCGTCGCCTCCGATCACGCGGAGGATCGCGACGTAGAGGCACGGGAGCCAGTGATACGTGTACGCGGTGAAGAGGAGGAGGTCGAGCGGCAGCCTCAACCTCCGGTACTCGCGCTGCTGCCACATCCCCCACGCGACCACCGGGAAGAACCCGAACGATATCCCCAACGTCAGGAGCCCGGGGAGCTGGTTCGTCACGGAGAGGACCCCGGCGAACGAGAGGATCGTCAGGAGCCAGACGACGAGCACCATCGGGGAAAGGATGAACAGGGAGAGCGTGACGCCAAGATCGAGACGGGTCCGGAGCGGGACGCCCTTCGCGCGAGCAATCTTCAGCTTGAGGACGTACTCCACGAACACCTGTAAGGAACCCCATGCCCAGCGCGTGCGCTGACGAAACAGGTCGCGGAACCGCTCGACGCCTTCTTGGTGGACGTAGCTGGTCGCCAGGTGGCGGATCTTCCAGCCCGCGAGCGCGAGGCGCGTCGACAGTTCGAGGTCCTCCGTGAGCGCGCCCGGTCGCCAGAATCGCGAGGGCTTACCCGAGACCCTCAGCGACCGGAGGGCCTTCGCGCGGACGAACTGGCCGTTGCCCCCGAGGCTCGCCGAGCCTACCAACTGGGACCGGATCATCTGGGTGACGCGTGAGAAGGCCGAGAACTCGAGGTCTTGCATTCGTGCGAGACGGGAGCGGCCCCGGTTCGCGATGCGCACGGACGCCTGCACCCCGCCAATCGACTCATCCCGGAATTGGAACGCCGCCTTCCGGAGCAGGTCCCGGTCCGCTACCCCGTCCGCGTCGAACACGCCGACGATCCAAGACGGGCTGTCGCGGAACCGTGAGCTCCGGAGGAGCGCGCGAAGGCCGAGGTTCAGCGCCTCCGACTTTCCGCGGCCCGCGAGGTCGACGGGCACGCGAAGAACGTGCACTCGCTCTGCATGCTGGCGGGCCAGGCGGCGCACCGCTTCCGACGTCCCGTCCGTCGACCCGTCGTCGACGACGAGCACCTCGAATCGGTCCGGGGGATAGTCAAACGCGAGGAGGGAAGCGAGGGTCGCTTCGATCACGGACGCCTCGTTCCTCGCGGGCACCAGGAGGCTGAAGGTGGAGCCGTCGTCCGTCCGCTCCTCGTACGATTGCCGACGTCGCGCCAAGATGATCGCGACCAGAAGGAGCGAATAGAATGCGCCGAAGAACGCGAACAGGACCGAAAGCACCGTCGTGTCGATCGTCATGGGCCATCCTGAAACAGGTCGTAGGGGAATTTCACCTGCCGCAGGAACCGCGTCCTCCGGACCGCCTCGGGATCCCTCTCCCTCGAAAGCTCGATGAGCCGATGGAGCGCGCCCGCGGCGAAACGGCAGGTTCGATCTAGCCAACGACGGCGTGCCGGCGCGAGGGCGAACCATCCCTGGAGCCGTGCAAGGCCCGACGGTGGCGGGGCCGCGACCGGATCTTCGGTGGCCTCCACGAAGACTTGGGGGAAGTGGTCCCCGAGCCACGGATTCGCCCCGAGGACTTGGCGGTAGTGATCCGTGCCGAAGATGGGCTTCGATCGGAGCAGCTCGAACGCCAGGGACGCGTCCTGTCGGACGAACGGGCGGCACTCAGCCTCTGTCCACACCACGTTGATGCACGTGACCTTCGGGAGGACGCCGAGGTAAGGCGACCCGTGGGCGAACCGGCGGTGGTATCGCAGGGAGTACTTGATGCCGAGGAGGATGGCGGTCAGGTACACGACGTACTTCGCGCCGCTTTCCGAGAACAGGTTGAGGTCGACGTCGTCGCCGACTCCGAGCCCTCCGGAGGCAGTCGATCCAGAGACCGCGATCGCGCGGACGAACGGAGAGTGGCGGAGGAGGTCCCGCGCGAAATCGCGGGCGATCCCGAGATACGTGCTTGCCAGGGCGCCGTTCGTCCGATGGCGGTCGATCGACTTTGCGAGGAGGTCCTCTCGGCCCAAGACGGTCGCGAACCCATCCTCCCGGGCGACTCCGGATGCGTCACGCAGCGCCCGGACGATCTCTGCCTCCGGGACGGATCCGCCGTACAGGAGACGGGCGAGTTGGTCCACGGAGAGCCCGTAGCCCCAGCGCGCAGCGATGGCGAGCGTCTTCTCGATCCGGCCGTTCAGGCCTTCTGCCACCGAAACGGGGCTCGGCCCGCGCACGCGCGTAGCTAGGTTGGCGGCGACTTAACGATTAGCCCAACTCCCGCCCTGAGGTATCCTTCCATCAGACGGCCGCGGCGAGCATCGTGAAATCGCGATCGAGCGCACGCAACGGGATATCTATTTACGCGCCCCTGCCATCCCGCCCCGTCCCATGCTCGCCGAGCGAAAGCCGGAATGGCTGAAGGTGCGGCCTCCCGGGGGCGAGAACTTCGCGCACCTCAAGACGCTCCTTCGCGACATGAACCTCCACACCGTGTGCGAGGAGGCCCATTGCCCCAACGTAGCGGAATGCTGGGGCGGCGGCACCGCCACGATTATGCTTCTGGGGGACACATGCACGCGCGGGTGTCGGTTCTGCGCGGTGAAATCCGGGAACCCGTACGGCATCGTGGATCCCCGCGAACCGGAGAACGTCGCGAACGCGGTCGCGGACCTCGGGCTCACGTACGTCGTGCTCACCTCCGTGGATCGCGACGATCTCCCCGATGGCGGCGCCGCGCACTTCGCGAACACCGTGCGAGCGATCAAGGCACTGGACCCCGGCATCATGGTGGAGACCCTGGTGCCGGACTTCCGAGGTGACAACGACGCGATCCGCACCGTCCTTGCCGGCGGACAGGAAGTGTTCGACCACAACGTGGAGACAGTGCTTCGCCTTCAGTCCGTGGCGCGCGACCCGCGCGCGAACTACGAGCAGAGCCTGTTCGTCCTGCGGCATGCCAAGGCGGTCCGCCCCGACGTCTACACGAAGTCGTCGATTATGCTCGGCCTCGGGGAGACGGAGGACGAGGTGCTCCAGACCCTCCGAGACCTCCGTGCGGCCGATGTCGACATCGTGACGCTCGGGCAATACCTGCGGCCGACCACGTGGCATCTGGCAGTGAGCGAGTTCGTGAGCCCGGACGCCTTCGAAGCGTACCGCCGCCAAGCGCAGGAGATGGGATTCCTGTACGTCGCGTCGGGCCCCCTCGTCCGCTCCTCGTACCGCGCCGGTGAGTTCTTCCTCGAGTCCCTGCTCCGGAAGCGGGAGGTGCGGGTCGGTGCCTGAGGAGGCCATGCTCCAGGTCATCCGCGAGGACGGATCGTTCGACCCGAACCTCGAGCCCAAGCTGTCCGAGGACCGCCTCAAGGAGATATACCGAGCCCTGTTGTTCGTGCGCATCCTCGACACCCGCATGCTCAGCCTGCAGCGGCAGGGGCGCATCGGGTTCTACGTCCCTTCGTCCGGGGAGGAGGCCGTGCAGATCGGCAGCTGCGCCGCGCTCGACAAGGACGATTGGATCTTCCCCGCGTACCGGGAGCCGGGCTCCGCGATCTGGCGGGGCTATCCTCTCCCATCCCTGATCGCGCAGTTCTACGGGAACGCGGAGGACCTCTCCAAGGGCCGCCAGATGCCGAACCACTTCGCGAACCGTGAGCTCCGTCTCGTCTCGATCTCGAGTCCGGTCGGCTCACAGATCCCGCACGCCGTCGGGTGCGCCTGGGCGATGAAGATCCGCGGGGATCGGCATGTCGCGATTGCCTTCTTCGGTGACGGGGCCACGAGCGAGGGCGACTTCCACGCGGGGATGAACTTCGCCGGCGTCTTCGGCGTGCCGTGCGTCTTCCTCTGCAAGAACAACCAGTGGGCGATCTCGGTCCCCGTCGCGAAACAGACCGCGTCGACGACGCTGGCGATCAAGGCCCGCGCGTATGGGTTCGAGGGACTGCGGGTGGACGGGAACGACGCGCTGGCGGCGTACTCCGCGACGAAGTGGGCCGTTGAGAAGGCGCGCGCGGGGGGCGGCCCGACGTTTATCGAGGCCGTCACGTACCGCATGGGTCCCCACTCCTCGTCCGACGACCCGACCCGGTACCGGAACCCGGAGGAGGTCGAGCTGTGGCGGCACAGGGACCCCATCGAGCGGTTCCGCAAGTACCTCGAGGCCAAGGGGTTGTACGATCCGAGCTGGGAGGTCTCCACGCGGAGCGAGATCGAGGACGCGATCACGGAGGCCGTGCGGACCGCGGAGAAGGTGCCCCCGCCGTCGACGGAGACCGTGTTCACGGACGTCTACGCAGACCTCCCGTGGCACCTCCGCGAGCAGATGGAGGAGTTCCTCCGGGGCGGGTTCCGCCGCCGGCCCGAGGACATGGGCGCGTTCCCGCTGTGAGCCCCATGCTGCGCAGGGAGCACGACCGCTGGGCGCACCCGATGAAGGACGGACGCGCGTGCACGATCCGGCGCGCAACGGAAGCGGACGCGGACGCCCTCATGCGGAACATCAACGAGATCGGCGCCGAGGAGGAGTTCATCCTCACGGAGCGGCTCACGCACAGCGCGAGGCGGGAGAGGGAATGGATCCGCTCCTTCGACAACCTCACGTCCGTGCTGTACGTCGCAGAGGTCGCCGGCCGCGTCGTCGGGCAGGTCGACGTGCGCATCTCCACGTTCGCCAAGGCACGCCACGTCGCAAATCTCGGGATCGCGATCGTGCGGGCGTTCCGCGGCCTGGGCATCGGGCGCGCACTCATGGAGCGGGCGCTCGAGTGGATGAAGCAAAGGCGCGTGGAGAAGGCCACCCTGGAGGTCTTCGCCTCGAACGAACGCGCGATCGCGCTGTACCAGAAGCTCGGGTTCGAGGTCGAGGCCGCCCGGAAGCGGCACTTCAAGATCCGAGGGGAGTACGTCGACGACGTCCTGATGGCGAAGTGGTTTTAGGCTTCGTGGAAAGGCGGCTTTCGGACCGTCCGCGAAATGACGGTGTCGTTCCTACTCAGGTGGCTTCGACTTGCGGACGCGATACACCGAGACCGCGATTCCCGCGAACAGAATGGCGAGGTCCACCGTCATCCCCGCCCCGAGCAGCGGAAGGATCGCGAGCGACCCCGTGAGGAACGACACCGCCCCGGTTGCGGCCTCCGCCGCAACGAACGGGAGGGCGGAGTGGACGAACGCGCGCAGGCGGGGCCGCGAGCCCGTCGGCCACGGTGCGCGCCGAGCGGACCACGCGCCCACGAGGGCGAGGATGCTTGCGAACACTGCCGCCAAGAGGGGCTTCCAGTTCGGCTCCGGTGGAGGGGGTGCGCCCTCGACGGTCACGGAGAGCGTCCGTTCGACCTCCGTGTTGTTGAGCCGGTCCGCGGAGCGGTACCGGATGATGTGATGTCCGGCGCCCAGGGAGAACGCTCCAGCAGATCCGGCCCACGAGCCGTCGTCGATCCGGATCTCCGTGCGCGCGACGCCGGAGCCGGCGTCCGAGGCCTCGAGCGTGAAGGTCGTATCCTCCGTGTACGGACCGGCGGTTGGCGCGATCGTCGTCTCGGGCGGCGTGTCGTCCAGGACGAGGTCCCTCGCGTCGGCAGCGCGATGGCCCAGATGGTCCGTGGCGGCGTACTCGACGTGCCAGGTCCCGTCCGGGGGCGACAGGTTGAACGGGTTCGCGAACGGCGTCCAGGTTCCGCTGCCGATCCGGTATTCAACCAGGGCCAGCCCCACCGGCACGATGCCGCCATCCGAGGCTACGATTGTGAGCGGCGTCGAGGAATTCACGTACAGCTGCGCGCCGCTGTACTGCGGGACCCCGACCGAGAGCAGGACCGTCGGCGGCGTGTCATCGACCGTAATCGGGAGAATTCCCAGCACCTCCGCGTTCCCCAGCCAATCGACGGAATGGAAGGCCATGCCGTGCGCACCCTCGCCGGAGACTGTGAACGGGGCGGCATAAGGGATCCACGACCCTGTGTCGATCTGGTATTCCGTGAAGGCGACGCCCACGGGGTCCACCCCTCCGTCCACCGCCGCCAGACTGAAGGGCGTCGCTGACGTCACGAAGGTGCCGCCAACAAGGTACTTTGGATCCCCGACCGTGGGCGTCGTGATCGGCGGCGTCTCGTCGACGATGACCACCGCAGACTGGACGACCTCCACGTTCCCCGCGAAGTCCTCGCTGTACCACTCGAGGGAGTGCGGGCCCTCCCCCGCGAGGCGGAAGGGCCCCGCAGCCGAGTAGTTCGTCCACGTCAGGATGTCCACGCGATACGAGGTGGACCGGATCCCCGAGCCGCCTTGGTCGAGGACGGAGAACGAAAGGTCTGTGGATGAGGTCACGAACACCTGCGCGGCGGTGACGTTCGGCGCCCCGAGGATGAGCGCGGTGACAGGGCCGGTGACGACGTCGACCTGCCATGCGAAGACGTTGTTCGTCTCGTCCCATTCCGGAAGCGAGTCCCCATAGTCCACACTCGCGGACACATCATAGGTCCCCGGGGTTGCGGGGGATGTCCATGTGGCGGCGAATCGACCAGAAACTTGGGATGGGAGAAGCGGAGGCACGACGGCCGTCGAGAAGGGACTCCCCGGCGTCGAGGCGTTGTAGAACGCAATCGTGGTTACCGTGTTCCCCGACGCGTTCCCCTGATTGAGGACCTGCACGGAAAGGGAGACGGGCTGCGAAAGCCCCGCTCGGGGCGGAGGCGTAGGCTGTGGGGCGAACGGGACGTAGTCGGGCCTCGTCTCCGGGGCGGCGGTCACGAGGACGTCGACGCACACGAGGTTGTTCGTCTCGTTCGCCTCGACGATAGTTCCGTCAGGATCCGTTGCTACGCAGAGCTGGTGGAGGCCGGCAGGCCCAGCGTTCCACGTCCGCTGGACGGGGACCGACCCGCCCGCGGGGAGAGAGGGGATAGTGACATCCGTCCCAATAGGAATCCCGGGCGGCACGCCGTCCGTGAAACGAGCGACCGCGTTCGAAGCGTCCACCGCACCCAGGTTCCGCACGGTTGCATCGACCGTCACGACGGTGCCCACGGAGACGGGCGGCCCAGGAGATACGAGGATCTCCGAGGCGTTCACCGCCAGGTCCGGGAGCGCAAGGAGGACGATGTCCCAGCGCTGCCAGTTGTCCGTCGCGTTCCACATTATCGAGTTCTCTGTCGCGCCGGCCGCGGAGAACTCGCCCGGGTCTCCCGTCCCGTGGCTTGTCGCGTTGGCCGTCTCTCCCGCGTTCCCCGTGATCGCGGACACGTCGAACGCGACGCGATAGGGGTCCGTGTTTCCCCAGTTCACGTCCTTCTCGACGGCGGGGAGGACGAGGCTGTACGCACCTCCGGAGGTGAGGTACCAGCCCGTGACGGGGTACCGCCACGCGGTGGACCAGCTCCCGCCGTGGTTTACGAACACCGCGAAGCCCGTGTTGTCGGCCCACAGCGTCGCGGAGAGCGGGGTGCCGTCCGCGAGGTAGACGAGGCCCGTGAGGTTCTGGTCGTCCGCGGCCGCATGGACCGGCGTCGCAACGAGAGCGATGGCCGCGAGCGCAACGAGGATCGCGCTACACGCCCACGAACACGATCCGAGTTGGAGAGGTCGCATCCACTTGCACCGCCATGATCATCGTGATGGACGTGTCGTACGTCCCCTGAGGCATCCACGCCGCGTGGGCGACCCAGTCCTGACGCGTCTGGTCGAACCATATCACCCCCTGAACGTTAGAGCTGACGAGTCCAGAAACGACGATGGCCGAGTATGTGCCGTTCGAGAATGGGCGGAGCGGCAACCCGAAAGCGGCGGACCCGATGGGGAGGTCAAGGGCGGACACGCCGATGCTGTACGTGCTCGATCCCCGCCCGTAGACCTCGCGTACGGGTACGACGAAGTAATACCATTCCGAAGAGTCTAGCAGGGCGTCACGGTGCACGAACGACATGCGAGGGCCCGCCGAGGCGGGCACGGTTGCGAGGAGGAAGTGATCGAGGCCATGGTATCCCCGGAGGCCGCCTGGAGTCCGGGAAGCGTAGAGGAGATAGCTCCCGTTCGGCGGTCCGAAGTCCGGCAGCTGGGGCCATTCCACGGTGATGTCGTTCCCCTGCACTTGGGCGGAGATTTCCCGCGCGGTCGTCGCGGGATCGAACCCTCGCTCCGGATACGGAGGCCATTGCGCGTAGTCGATGACGGACCCCGGGACGCCCGTGAACGTGAACTGCGTGGGCGTGGGGAACGACGCGAGATAGCCCTCTCCCATCCTCAGCGCGCGCCCCGGGTCCCCATCCCCGGGAGTTGTCCACCATCGACCGCCTTCCATGTAAGCGAACTCGGAAGCCCCCGTCGCGGCGGCGAACTCGCTGGCGTTGTCGACCCAGCCCGATTGCGAGTAGTCCACCCATGGGTATGGCGCCAGGGGCAGGGCAAGGGTCGCGGATCCGGATGGGAACGCGTGGGTCCATTTCCCCGCGGTGTTGCTCGTCGGACCCGTCCGGTTGAGACTCGAGTTGTGCGCCCGCACGATGTAGTATCGCTCCCCGGGGCTCGCTGCGGCGCCCGCATCCGTCCACGAAGTGACGTTCCCCACCGCCACGGGCGAGGCGAAGTCGAACGCCGTCGGGTCATTCGCCGTGTGGACGATGTAGGAGTCTGCCATCGGGGCGGCTTGCCAGGAGAGAAGGATGTCTTCTCCGACTGCCTTCGCGGTCACGAATGGCGGGAGTCCGGGGGCGGCGACAGAGTAGAACGGATAGCGGTCGGCCGCGATGTTCGGAAGGACGGGCCGAGCGGCATCTCCGATCCCGTCTGGGCCGGGAATGTTCTGATTCTGGCCACGATACAAGTCATCGCCCGCGTAGTCGGACCAGTGGTTGCCCCCGGACGGGTACCAATCGTCCCACCATGAACTCAACGAAGTATCGATGGCCTGTTCTACATTCCAGAGAATCCAGTTGTGGTAGACGCGGTGCCCTTGTCCACCATCCAGCCAGATGCCTTTCTGATTACCCTCTATGGTGTTGTCGTAGACGAATGACCAAGAACTTGTGTCGAGACGGATTCCGGCTCCGATTTGTGGGTACATGTGCCCGTTGCCGACGAACGCGTTTCCATCAATCCGAGTGCCTTGCGCAGCGACAACACTTATCCCGAACAAGGTGTTGTCGCTTGCCAGATTGTTCCGTACTGTTGACCGCGGGGCCCGATAGAGGACGATTCCTATCTGATTTTCGTGCACGCGGTTTCCCGCGAGCAGGGCGTCTGATGCTTCGACGAACACACCATTCGTGGCGTCGGAGACCTCATTGTCCAAGATTTGGGGGTTGGTTCCAGCTATTCGGATTCCGGTGAGAAATCCCCTTATGCGATTCCCGCGAATGACCGTGCTGGGTGTGTTGGAGACGTCGAGTCCTGTGATCCCGGGATTTGGTCCGGCGATGACATTGTCGGAGATCTCACTCCAAGAGGTATCGCGAACCTGCACACCACCACTCGCACGAATCGTGCTGTTCGCCAGGAGGAGACCATTGACGCCGTCGATGACAAGGGTGCCCGAGGGACCACTGGGATCATAGAGGAGTCTATCCAGAATAATCTCGTCCGATTGAAGGGCGCTCAACCCGCCATACGCGAGAGTCGCGTTCCGAAGTATCACGAAACCTCCGGATCCGACATGAATTACACCCCAGTATGCAGGGGGAGTGAGATTCGTCGTCAGAACGACTCGTTGTTTCTCGATTCCATCGGCGTACAATCTCCCGAGAACCGTCAGGTTCGCTCGGTCGAACTGGACGCGAACTCCAGCTTGAAGACGCAGCACCGCGCCTGAGTCCACCTGAGTTTCGGCGACGACCCAATACGGATTCCCGGACGGAGTCCAAGTCACATTTCCGGTGATGTTCCCTCCAATGACGGTCCCAGTCGCGCTGGGAGGGTCGGGTCCTGTCGGGCTCGCGTGAACGGCCAAGATGAGAGCTAAACAGATTCCCATCATCCAGGCTTTATTCGACCGCACCACCCCCTTCCATTCCGGACCTCCATGGAGAGGTACGGTTACAAAGTTTTCGGGTGGCCCACCCACTAGGACAGCTGGATCGTGTGGTTCAGCGAGGTACTGGCCGAACACCCAGGGGTGATTGTAACGCTGGCTGACCACGTGATGGCGATGGTTTTCGTATCATCCGTTATAGAAACGGTTCGTAACAGGTTGTTTGTCACACCTCCGCCCGGAAGACCTCCTGTAGAAGTGTAATTGCCCCATGTCCCAACGGTGACTCCGTTGTGAGTGGCGACCACACTGAAGGAGTGCGTGGCGGTTCGGCTTCCCGCCGACCGGTTGTCGTAGTGGGTGGTATTCCACCATATCTCGACGGTATCGCCATTCGACACGCCCAATGCGATTGGGACGATCAAGAAGTGGCCGGCCGCGACGCAAGTGGCAGCGTCGGTGGCTCCTTTTGCGGAAGCTCCGAACACCGTTGCCGCCGATGCCAGGGGCAGCAACATGAGCACACTCACGAGCATGACACCGATCCACATCACTCCTCTGTTCATGTTCTCTTCCTCCCCGAAGTCGACAGCTTCGGCGGGAGCGGTATCCGAGGGCCTATACTTAGCCGTACCCGATTCCGGTTTTCGGAATCGGGCGATCACTTCCGGAAATCGGAATCGGACACGTTTTTCCATGGGACTCCCCTTCCGGGGCTGTGGCGTTCGGGTCCATCCTGCGAACGATCGCCGCCCCAGACATCCTCCTATACCTGCTGGAGCACGGAAACACCCCGACGACACGGGTCCAGAAGGACACCGGCGTCAGCCACGATGCGTTCTACGCCGCAGTCGACACACTCGAAGGCCACGGCTTCGTCTACCGAGAGGAGCGGACCCGAGGCCGCAGGTACGTCTACCTCGGCCTGACGCGCGACGGCGAGCGCCTCGCCCGGACCCTCCTGAGCACCGCAGACCTGCTCGCCGGCACCCGCGACGCGCTGTCGGCGGAGTACGAGCGTCTCGAGCGCGAGGGTGGAGCCGAGACGGCGCCCCGTCGGATTCGGATCCTGCGGCTGCTGATGGACCGCGAATCGGCCGGGGGCCGTTGGGACGCCGCGAAGGCCACGGCAGCGCGCCTGGCCAGCCTCGCGCGTCTGACAGGGGACCTCCGGCACGAGGCGGAAGCGTGGCTCGCGCTCGGCCGCATCGCGCAACGGCGGGATGTCCAAGAGGAGGCGGAGAAGGCGCTTCGTCGTGCGCTGAGACTCGCGACGTCCGCGAAGGCCCCAAGCGTGGCCTGCGAGGCGGAATACCTGATTGGCTCAAGCCTCGCGCGTCAGAGTCGATGGACGCAGGCATTGGAACGGTTCGCCGCCGTGGCCTCCCGCGCCGAGCGCTCCGGGGACGCCCTCTGGCGGGCACGGGCGAGGGAGGCGACCGCGCGAGCCTACGCACGACAGGGGCGGTCTGCGGACGCGATCCCCCTCCTCGAGGAGGCGGCGGCCGAATACGAGCGCCTTGGCTCCGAGGAAGACCTGCCCCGCACGTATGTGAACCGCGGGAGCGCGAGCTACCGCCTGGACCGGCCGGACGCGCTCGCGTGGTTCGAGAAGGCGGTCGAGGTCGCACGCCGCGTCGGGGACATTCGGATGGAGGCGTACGCGATGTCGAATGCGGCGGCGCCTCTTATCGACCGGCGGCAGCTCCGGAAGGCAGACCAGTACCTCCACCGCGCCCGGACGATCTTCGAGGATCTCGGCGAGCGCTCGGGTCTCGGGGGCATCGACCTGAACCTCGGGAACGTGTACGCCGCGTACGGTCGTTGGACGGACGCGGAGGAGGCCTTCGATCGTGCCGAGCAGGAGGCACGGAAAGGGAACGGTCGCTTTATCGAAGCCTCCGTGCGCTTCAACCGCGGGCAGATGCTGAAGCGGCGTGGGCGTGCGGACGAGGCCCGGGCAGAGCTCGAGGCCGGGCGGCGGATATTCACGGAAATCGGGAGCACTGACCTCGCTGCGCGGTGCGACGAGGAGCTTCGAGACCTCACTGCGCGTAGAACCAGATGACGAACCCGTCCGGGAACGCGACGTAGTTGTCCCCCGTGACGTGGACGGAGCTCCGGGAGGAGGCGATGATCGGCAGGGTCGCGGGCGTCGTGGCCGGCTCGCTCCCGGTCGGGATCTCGACGATGCCGAGTGGATAGTCGGCGCGCCTCACAGTGTACGATCCCGACCCGCGGTTGTCAAGTGGCATCGTCCGCGCGAGGAGGTCCGGGAACGGCGCGACGGGCACGACGAGGGCGGTCCCTATGCGACCACCTCCGATGGGCCCGCCTCGGGTTCGCGACAGCGTTCCTCGAGGAGCATGGGTTCGAGACGGACCTCGTCACCGCGTGTTTAGAGCCAGTCCGCGCCGGCCAGTTCGACACTGCGGTGCGGAACGCATACATCCTGCTCGAGACGAAGGTCCGCCATACGGTGCTCGCGGACCCGGATGTCACAGGGACGGACCTGATCGACAAGGCGTTTCATCCCGAGACAGGGATGCTGAACTTCGGACGGACCGCCGCAGAGAAGCAAGGTGTTTACTTCCTCTACCGCGGCGCGGTCCAAGCGATCCGGAACCCGATCGCCCACGATTTCGATCAAGGGTACTCGAAGGACGAGGCATTCCGGATGATCGCTTTCGTCGACATCCTCCTCAAGATGATGAACCAAGGCTTGGAGTTGAAGCGCAAGGGTAGGCTGCGCTAGCCAGGAGACGATGGAATTGTCATTCTCCGATGCCGTAGTCCAGAAGGTGTGGGAGAAGGCGAAGCCTCAGCCGGGGTACGGCCCCGAGCGATGGCGCAAGGACGAATGCGGGGCGTGGATTGCTCGCGACCAGTACGGGAACCATGGCTCCATCTATGGATGGGACGTCGACCACATCTCGCCCGTATCCCGAGGCGGAGGGGACGAGCCGTCGAACCTGCGTCCGCTCCAGTGGGAGAAACAATGCGGCACGGCAGGCGGACCGACTGAACTGCGTCGTGACCGGTGACGGAGACAAGAACGTACGGAAGGCGGCCGCGTAACGCGCTATCGGACAGGGTCGAGTCGCGCTCGTGCGGCGTGTCCGGGTCAGGGGTCTCGTGCGGAAGGATCACGATGGCGGCCCGAAGTGGCCGCTTCGAGGACTTGGCACACCGGATTGGGAACGCGCTCTCGTCGATGACCGACGATTTCGAAACCAGAAACACGGGCGTTCATGTATCCGGTTGCGTTGCCCCTCACCCTGAACGTGGAGGAGATTGCCGCGTCCTTCGCCGCGACGTTCGAGCGGAACGGTTGGGTGTGGGGAACGGGGCGGGTGTTAGGACGGGTCCTGGACGGAGGGGAGGTGCGGGACGGGATAGTGGAAGTGGCAGTCCCGACCGCGGAGCGAATTGCGGTCGCAGTGAGCGAAATGGTTGGAGTCCTCGGCACGGACGGGAAAACGGCGACCCTGGCGGCTGGCCGGCTCCGGGTGGAATGCGTCGAGGGCGGACTGAGGGTCATGCTGATCGCCGAAGAGCATTTCCTCGACTCGAGTTGAAGAGACCAACGACATCCAGATTCACCTAAGCAGAGGCGACCATCCTCGCTACCGCCGTCCCGACCTCGCTGCACTTGGCGGTGCCGCCCAGGTCGTACGTGAGCGTCTTTCCCTCCTTGAGCACGGACGCGACGGAGGCCTCCACGCCCTTGGCGGCTTCGAGCAGGTGCGGGTCCTTCTTTCGGTTCCCTAACCACTCGAACATCATCTGCACCGCCAGGATCATCGCGATCGGGTTCACCTTGTCCTGGCCCGCGTGCTTCGGCGCGGATCCATGGATCGGCTCGAACATCCCGTGCGCGTCCCCGATGTTCCCGCCCGCTGCGATACCCATCCCGCCCTGCAGGACCGCCGCCAAGTCCGTCGCGATGTCCCCGAACTCGTTCGGCGCGACCGCCACGTCATAGAACTCGGGCGAACGGATGATCCACTGCGTGAACGCATCGATGTACGCGTAGTCCCGCTCGACCTGCGGGTACTTGGCGGCGACCTCGTCGTACACCTTTCGAAAGAGACGGTCCCCCGCGGTCACGTTCGACTTGTCCACGCACGTCACCCGGTGCTTCCGGTCCTTCGGCGCGCCGTCGCGGTGAGTCGCGAGCTCGAACGAGAAACGAATCACGCGCTCCGCGCCCTTCCGCGTGATGATGCGCGAGTCCACCGCCAACTCGTCGATCCCGCCGCGGGACAACGTCCCCCGCGCGGGCGTGTACAATCCCTCCGTGTTCTCGCGCACGACGACGAAGTCCACGAGGTCCGACTTCCAGACCTGCTTGAACTCGTCGTGGATCTTGTGCGGCACGCCCGGGTACAACTTCACCGGGCGTACGTTCGCGTACAGGTCGAGCCCGAACCGGAGGCCGAAGATCACGCCCGCCCCTGCGAGGTCTCCGTTCGGGAGGTGCGCTTCCGGGTGGCCGACGGCCCCGAGGAGGATCGCGTCCGCGGACTTGCACGACCCGAACGCTTCGGCAGGCCACTCCTCCCCGTTCTCTAGGTAGTACTGGCCCCCGCACGGATACGGGATGAGATCGAAAGAGAGGCCGTGCGCGTCCTGTGCCGCCTTCAGGACCCTCAAGCCCTCACGCATGACCTCGGGGCCTGTGCCATCGCCCGCGAGGAGGACGATCTTGTAGGTCATCTTGGCGGCGGATGAGGCCTTTCCGTCTTAAGAACTCGCTCGACTTCCCGCCAATTCCCGCTTCAGTTTCGGGACGAGCCCGCCGGCCTGCAGGATCTCGAGGACGTTTGGCGGCAATGGCCTGAACTTCAGGACTTCGGAGGGCGTCCGGACCTCCCCGCGTTCCATGTCGACTTCGACTTCGTCGCCCTCCCTCACGGACTTCTCGATCCCCGGGCACTCGAGGACGGGAAGGGCGATGTTGATCGCGTTGCGGAAGAAGATCCGCGCGAACGAGGGCGCGAGGATGGCGGCGATCCCCAGGTGCTTGATTGCGAGGGGCGCCTGCTCCCGGCTCGAACCACAGCCGAAATTCGGGCCGGCGACGATGAGGTCCCCCGGTTTCGCTTGCTTCGCGAAGTTCGGGTCCACGTTTTCCAGGCAGTGTTCCGCGAACACCATCGGATCCGTCGTCCCGAGGTACCGGCCCGCGATGATGTGGTCGGTGGAGATGTCCTCGCCGAACAACCACGCGCGGCCCCGGAAGCGCATCTGCATCGTGACCGCCAAAGTCGGGGCGCTGAATAAGGCTGTTGGCGACAACGTACATGTAGTCGCAACATCCATGAGCTAAGAGATGAACCCGGAGCCGATGGGAGAGGTGCGTGCGAGACTCACCGTGTTCAGTCCGGACAGGTCGAGGAGCGAGACCATCGAGCTCCTCGTGGATACGGGTGCTTCCCTTACCTGGGTGCCTGGCGATTTGGCTCATCGGCTGGGCATCGTTCCCACGGCCACACGAAAGTTCCGAACCATGGAGGGCCATCTTCCAGAAAGGCCTGTCGCCGAGGCATGGGTCGAACTCCTGGGAGAGCGGAGTCACACCCTCCTCGTGTTCGCCGAACCCTCGGACTTCAACGTACTGGGGCTCTACACCCTCGAAGGATTTGCGCTCGAAGTCGACCCGAACGCCCGGAGCCTTCGGAAGAGCGATGCGCTGCTCGCATTGAGTGTCGTCGCCTAAACCCCGCGAGGGTCGGTGATCACGCCGTAAATCGCCGTCGCCGCCAAAGTGGCGGGGGAAGCGAGGTAGACCTGCGCCTGGGGGCTACCCATCCGGCCGGGATAGTTCCGGTTCGTGCTCGAGATGCACACCTCGTTCGCCGCCAAGACGCCGAGGTGGCCGCCGAAACACGGCCCGCACGTGCTCTGGGTGAACGTCCCCCCGGCGTCGAGGAAGACCTCGATGAGTCCCTCCTTGATCGCTTGGCGGTAGATCGCCTGACTCGCAGGCGTCACCTGCAGGCGCACCCCGGGGGCGACACGCTCCCCTTTCAGGATCTCCGCCGCCAGCCGCAGGTCCTCGATGCGAGCGTTCGTGCACGAGCCGAGGAACGCGACGTCGACCTTGATGCCCGCGACGTCCTCGACGGGCTTCACGTTCGCCGGGTTCGATGGGCACGCAACCTGAGGGCCCATGCCGCCGACGTCGAACGGGACCGTCTTCCCGTACGCCGCATCCTCATCCGGCCCAAACTCGGACACCGGCTCGCGGGTGTGGGCCAGATAATCCTTTGTCGTGGCGTCGGCTTCGACCATGCCGACCTTCGCCCCCATCTCCGTGGTCATGTTACATAATACTAAGCGCTCGTCCATCGGCATCCGGCCCACGGTCGGCCCGTGGAACTCGACGGCCTGGTACTGCGCACCGTCGTCCCCCGTCGTGGCGATGACCTTCAGGATGAGGTCCTTCGCGTAGACGCGCTTCCCGAGGTGACCGTCGACCGCCACCTTCATCGTCTCCGGCACGCGGAGCCACACCCGCCCGGTGGCCATCACCGCCGCCACGTCCGTGGCCCCGACGCCCGCCGCGAACGCCCCGCACGCTCCGACCATGTTCGTGTGGCTGTCGCTGCCGATGATGAGCATGCCCGGTCGGGCATACCCGCGCTCCGCGACCAGCTGGTGGATGATCCCATGGTCTCCGACGTCGTGGAAACGGACGATCCCCTGCTTCCTGCAGAAGTCCCGGATTTGCTGGTGCATCCTCGCGATCTGCTCGTTGGGCGGCGGCACCCAGTGGTCGAGGGTGACGACGACCTTCGTCGGATCCCAGACCTTCGTGAGCCCGATCTCCTGGAACGGGCCCAGGGCCATCGCGAGCATCTCGTGCATGTAGAGGAGGTCGACCGTCGCGTCGACGATGTCGCCGGGGGCCACATGGGCCTTCCCGCTCGCCCTGGCGAGGATCTTCTCGGACATCGTCTGGCGGCTCATCGTTCCCTTCTCCTTCCAAAATGCGTTGCCGCCTTAAAAGGGGTCGTCCTTAGAGTCCGAATTGAAGTCCGACGGAATTGAGCCGGGGCCGGTGCGTTAAGACTATATAGCCTCCGGTTCATGACCACCGGGGTTGCGTGGGGGCACGCGTTTGAGCACGGGAGCAGGGGACGGATTATGAGAACCTTCTCTAGCGGCAAGAGCGCTGGCTTTCTCGGGTAACCCGTAGACTTTCCGACTCCTTAGGAGGGGAACGGATGAAAAACTGGCGAACGGTGGTAGGAGCCCTGTGCATCGTGGTCGCACTGATGCTCGGGGCCTTCGCGGGCTTCGCATACGCGCGGCCTGGCGTCGTGGGTGCATCCCCGAATGAGGGGACGCGTGGGGAGGACCGACGGTTGGTGTCGGCCTTCGACGAACAACAGAAAGCCATGAGCGAGACCGAGGAAGTCGCCCTATCGACTCCCGACGGGCCCGTCTCCATCTCTGGGTCTGAAGAAGCCCAGATCACGTCGGCCGACGGCCTGACCGTGGAAACGGTGAGCCAGACGGAGCTGAGGGACAACATGCGTGAGCACATGAGCCTCACCTTCGAATCCGAGGACGGCACGGTCACCGTGACGAACATGGACACGCGGAGCCACTGGCTCGGCGGCGAGATCGATGCGAACGGCCCCTACGGCGGACCGGACACGATGGAGGGAGAGACCCTCACGTTCACTGTCTCGATTGAGGACCCGACGATCGTCTTTCTGCGCTACGACTTCAACGGCGACGGCATCTTCGACTTCCCCGACCAGACCGGCGGAGGCCTGATGGGGAAGTGGACGACCCTGACGACCGTCTCGAAGACGTTCTACGACAACGTCTACGGCGATTTCGTTGTCCAGGGCTGGGACGGCGTCTCGACGACGATCACGATCAACACGGGCGAGAACGGCCCCTGGGGTGCCATCCAGTTCCTCATCGGATTCGGTACCTTTACCTTCGCAAACCGATTCCGGGCGAAGGCGAACGTCCAGCTGACTCAGCTCGGGCACTACCACTATTTCTACACGTCCTTCGAATCGCGAATCTGGAATTCCGCGGGCACCCTGCTTGGTCAGTGCACGGCCACGCACATCCAACTCTCGTGGAACTGGTGTACGTTGGCGAGCCCGGTGACCCTTGTGCTCGGCCAGGAGTACATCATCGGGCAGAGGACGACGCAGTACGGCAGTCTTGTCAGCACAAGGGCGGACACGGACAAGGTGCAGTGGTTGGGTTTGTTCTACTGCTTCTCGGCGGGCCTTTGCTTCCCGAGCACGTTCTTCAGCACCTCGTACACGTTGATGATGGACTTCCGCTGGACGGAGACTCTCGTCGTTCCGGACACGACCTCCGATCGGGCAGCGATTGAGGTGAACAACGTCGCGCCGACCGTGTTCGACGTCGGCACGAGCCCCTCCCCCGGACTCGAGGGGAGCGAGCTCGGGTTCATAGCGAAGTTCAGCGACCCGGGCCTGGACGACACCTGGGAGACCCGCTGGATCTTCCACGACGGGACCACGAGCCCGTGGCAGTCCGTCTCCAAGTACAGCGGCGGCGCGCGTGTGCTCATCCTGCACTCCTGGACGGGAGACGTTGCCGGCATCCGTACGAACATCGTGAACGCCTGCGGGAACTTCTGCATCAAGGTCGACGACCTCGACTTTGGCCCGCTCGGCCAGAACCGGATTCCGACGCTCGACGAGCTGACCCAATACGATCTGCTCGTCGTCGGCACGAACTGGGGTGCGATCCCCAACTCGAACGCCGTCGGCGACCGGCTCGCGGAGTTCATGGACGCGGCCGGGTCGACAGGCGGCGGCATCGTCATGATGGCCTTCGGGTTCCACAGCACCCCGACGTTTGGTATCGGCGGCCGATGGGCGGCGGAGAAGAGTCCGCTCCCGAGGGGCGGAGTCCAGTTCTTCACCGCGAACCTCGGGGCGATCTACGTTCCGGGCCACCCGTTCCTTGACGGGGTCGCATCTGTGTCGGCGTTCTACCGCCAGCCGCTCTTTAGCGTCACATCGGGCGCGACGCGCATCGCGGACTGGACGGACGGAACCGTGTTCGGTGCGACCAAGTTCGACTCGGGCGGTCGCCGGGCCTGCGGCCTGAATTACTTCCCGTCGATTAGCATCGGTGGCGACTACGCGCGCGTGATCGCGAACGCGATCCGTTACTGCTCGCGGCAGTCGGACCCGGTGCTCAAGACCATGCCCATCGAGATGGATCCGATCAAGAAGATCTTCAAGGATGACCACCCGACCACGACGACGCCGGTCGACTCGTTCCCGGAAAAGGTCGAGGTTCGAGACGACGACCACCTGAAGGTTGAGGTTCAGTCGCAAACGCAGCTCTCCTTCAACGACTTCAACCTCGTGTCGCAGTGCAGCTGGTCGTTCTTCAGCCAGGTATGGCCTCCGGGCTGGTCCTCGTCGCCCCCGCCGGGATGGCGCTGTCAGCAGGACACCAACCTCGGGGGCCGCGGCGGGATCATCTACTGGTTCCACAACGACTTCAGCACCTCGAACGTCCAAACGGGCACGTTCGACTTGAGCACGTACGTCGGCATCCGCATGAACTACAATCACTACTGGCAGGGGAACTTCCCGGGCGCCTCCTCGGATGGGTACATCCAGGCGTCGATTGACGGAGGGACGACCTGGGTCACCCTGAAGGAGTACCACTGGAACAATCCCTCCACGGACCGCGGCGACCGCTCGTTCGAGTCGGTGGCCGTCGGAGGTTCGTCGAGCGTCCGGTTCCGGTTCCAGTACGTGAGCAACGACGACTGGTGGTGGATGTTCGACAACGTCCGGATCACGGGCATCGTGGGTGAGGTCATGAACGGCCTCGGCTCCGCGGAAGGCGTCGCGAGCGTCGCGAACGTCCCGCCGACGATTGCCGGTGGGTTCAGCGACGCGCTCCGCCTCGAGGCGCAGAGTCTCCGGTTCGACGGCTACGAGATCTCGGATCCCGCGCTGGTCGAGCCGACGGAGTGGTTCGCCTGGCAGGTCAACATGGACGACGGCACGCCGTCGGTGTGGAATTACGCCGGCAGCTTGGCCCCGCCGCAGTTCGATGTCCTGATCGTGCACACCATGTGCTTGTCCGGGAACGGCTGCGGGGAGTACACGGGGCTCCGGAACATGCTGTTGGCGGCAGACGACACCGGGTTGGTGGACGGGTTCAACTTCATCAACTTCCCGGCGACGCCGACGGCCCCTACGCTGGCCTTGCTGCTGCAGTACGACGTGATCGTAATTGCGACGAACTGGGCGTACTTCAGCTTCCCGCCGTTCGACCTCGCGCGGAGGCAGGTGGGCGACCGCCTTGCAGCCTACGTTGACGCGGGCCGCGGTGGCGTTTTGACGTTGATGGCGGTGTACGACCTGAGCACGGGCGCGGGCGACATCTTCACCATCAACGGGCGCTACATGACCGATGACTATGGCGCGTTCGAGAAGGAGTTCTACATCTTCGTGCCCCATGCGAGTCTCGGCACGAGGTACGATCCGGGCCACGACATCTTCGTCAAGGTCGGGAACAACGTCGGAACCGCCGCGATCAGCCCCGGCGACATGGCGCTGACTGTCGGTGGCAGCGGGAATGCCGCCGGACGGAACGGCGTCTTGCTCGCGGACTGGCCGAACGGCAACAGTGCGATCGGTGTGAAGTCGCTCAACAACGGGATACGGACGGCGCACTTCGGTGCTTACGGCGCCGGCATTGCCGGACCCTCGCAGAACGCGCAGCTCCTGCGCAACATGATCGGCTGGGTCGGCGGCGGAATCCCGAGCCCGAAGATCCCGGC
>CAYNEM010000014.1:0-71598 GCA_964396265.1 uncultured Methanomassiliicoccales archaeon | reverse complement strand
CGCGCCATGGCCAAGCGGCTCCATGCGATCATCAAAGCCAGCGCGCCAGCCCTCTCGCCGAAAACCTGGTACGGGATGCCCGCGTATGCCAAGGACGGCAAGGTCGTCTGCTTCTTCCAAAGCGCGCAGAAGTTCAAGACGAGGTACGCGACGTTCGGCTTCAGCGACGAGGCGAACCTCGACGAAGGCGCCATGTGGCCGACCTCCTTCGCGCTGAAGGAGTTGACCGCCGCCGAAGAGGCAAAGATCGGCGCGCTCGTGAAGAAAGCGGTGAGCTGAGGACCGTGTCCACTGGCCCCCGCCGTAGGCAGAGGGCGGGACATGGCCCCCCGCCGAGCTCCCGGGCCGAATGAGAGGGTACGGGAAGTTGGGTGTGGCTCCGCCCGACTGGAGGATTACGTGCTTCTTCGTCGACCGTGACCGGAGGAGGGAGGGGATCGCGAACGCCGCGCTGAAGGGAGCACTTCGCTTCATCGCCGCCGAGGAGGGCGGGACGGTCGACAGTTATCCAATCGTCACCCGAGGGAAACCTGCCTCGGGTTCATTCTTGTGGAGTGGAACTGAATCAATGTTCGCGAGCGTGGGATTCCGTCCGGTCGGTCCTCTCGGTACAAGTAAGGTGGTGATGCGAAGGGAGGTCCGTCGTCGATGAGTCACTCCCGGTCGTCCAGGAAAGGAAAAAAAGGAAAGACCGGCGACCCGAAAGCCGCCGGATTAAGGTCGATGCACCGTGTCTGGTTTCACGGTTGCTCGCCGTCGTCGGCGTCGCCAGCTTGTCCGTCGTCGGCATCTCCGGCTTGACCGTCGTCGGCGTCGCCAACCTGACCGTCGTCAACGTCTCCGGCTTGACCGTCGTCGTACTGCGTCCTCGGGATCCGATAGGCCGCTGGGAAAGGTTCATACGGAGGACGGAATCCAGACCGTGTGCATCCGAAGGTGCGGGTGGCAGCCCTCTCGATTTCGGCGAATGGGTCCCTCGTCTCCGTCGAGCTGGCCCTCGCATGGCTCACGGGCAGCCTGTCCGTGCTCGCGGACGCGTTCCACTCCGGCGTGGACCTCGTGGGATCCCTCATCGCCCTCGCGGGCATCCGGATGGCCCTGCGGGCCGCGGACCGCCGCCATGCGTACGGATACGGCCGCTACGAGAACGCGGCGGCCCTCATCCAGTTCGTCCTGATCGCGATCATCGGCGTCGCGATCATCCAGGAAGCGATCCGTCGCTATCTTTCGGGGTTCCGGGTCGGGGTCACACCGCTCGTCCTCGCGGTCATCCTTGGGACGATCGCCGTGGACGTCCTTCTGTTCCTGTACATCGCCCGTCGGGGGAAGGCGCTTCGAAGCTCCGCGCTCGAGGCCGACTCGTACCACTTCGGGACGGACGCCCTCGGTAAGGTCGGGGTCATCGTCGGCGTCGGGGCGGCGTACGCGGGGTACCCGGTCATGGACCTCGTCGGGGCGGTGGCGATCGCGGTCACCTTCCTCGTGGCGGCGTACTTCCTGGGACGGAAGAATCTGCGCGTCCTCGTCGACGCTGCGCCCGCAGACGATCTTCATCGCGAGCTGCGCGAGGCCGCCGAGGGCGTCTCCGGCGTGGAGGAGGTTCACAGCGTGCGAAGCCGACAATCCGGCCAACAGATTCTCGTGGACCTTGTGATCCACCTCTCTCCGCAAATGACCCTGGAAGCCGCCCACGCGGCGGCCCATGCCGTGGAGCAAGCGATCAGGAACCGCGTGCCGAACGTCGCCGAGGTCGTCGTTCATACGGAACCCGACCGCCACACGCAAACGCTCGACGAAACCCACGCCTCGTAGGATCGCCAGCAAGGCAGGTACATTTCCCCGGGCGCCAAGCTTCTTGAACCCGCGCTTCCTGCCGATTCCGTTGACCTATTCGAGGCCACAGGCTGATCGCGTCCGCGGCGTGCTCGCCGGTCGCTCGGGCCTCAGGGAGAAGGAGATGTTCGGCGGCATCGCCTTCCTCCTCGAGGGCAACATGCGCGTCGGCGTCTACCGAGACGATCTCATCGTTCGGGTGGAGCCATCCCAGACGAACGCTCTGCTCCGCGAGCCCGGGGCGAAGCCGTTCAACCTGAGCGGCCGCGGGGGCATGGACGGATGGTTGCTCGTGGTGCCTCCTGGCTACCGGAGCGAGGCGGCTCTGCGGGATTGGGTCGCGCGCGGAGTGGCGTACGCGTCGTCCCTGCCGAAGAAGGGGGCCAAGAAGCCCAAGTCGCGGCGAAAGGCCTGAAAGGGTTCCGGACGGGTTGGGCTGTGACGCGGACGCCTCGGACGGTATCTTGATATTCCCGCGGCTGCTTCCCCTATCCTTCATTCCGGGGAGGCAGAGGATGGCAAGAGCGAACGTCAAGGGCGCGGGCACGAGGGAGGAGCCGTGGGTCGTGAAGACGCCGAGCGGGGGATCGGAGTACCAGGCCTTCCGCGACGAGGCGTCGAATCCGCCCGCGTTGGTGTGTCAGGTCGGGTCGACCGAAGTTCGCTACCAGCTGCGATGTCTGACGGACCTGCAGACGATGCTGAAGGCGCACGGGGATTGGATGGCGCTGGGGAACGCGGACGAGCAGAAGCCCGCGGCGGAGGGAACCGTCGAGTCGTGGGCGCGTTCGCCGAAGAACCCCGTCAAGGGCTGGTACGGCCTGAAGAAGGGGCTCCGCGGCCGCTTCGGGAACTACGTGCCGCCGGTGATGGAAGCACTCGGGCTCGCGGAAGTCGAGCACAACCCGAAGAACAACCGCATGCGCGCGCGGTGAACCCGATGGGCAGCTTGGACCAGGCCCGCGACACGCAGCTCCGGAACATCGAGGCGAAGACCGGGAAGTCCCTCGCGGAATTTCGATCCACAATCGCCGCCAGCGGTCTCTCGAAGCACGGCGAGATCCGGACGATGATCATGGGGAAGTACGGCCTCGGGTACGGCGATGCGAACAGCCTCGTCCATTTCGCCCTCAGCTCCGACGGTCAAAGCGCCGCCAAAGCTAGCTCGGCCTCGATCGGGGACATCGCCGCCGAGACATACTCGGGGAACAAGGCCGCTCTCCGGCCGGTTCACGACGCCGTGATGATGGCAATCCGCGCGTTCGGCCCCTTTGAGACGGTTCCCAAGAAGGGTTACGTGAGCCTCCGACGCAAGAAGCAATTCGCCATGGTCGGTCCGGGAACGAAGTCGCGGCTTGAGGTGGGCCTCAACATGAAGGACGTGAAGGCCACACCCCGCCTCGTTTCGTTGCCCCCCGGCGGGATGTGCCAATACAAGGTCTACCTCGTCAGTAAGAGCGAGGTCGACAAGGAACTCGTCGCGTGGATCCGGCGAGCATACGACGCTTCCGGTTAGTCGGGCTGTGGCTAGTACTTGTAAACCCGCTCCGCGTCCCCCTCAAGTTCGACACCGAGGCCGAGCACGAGTCGGTTCACGAAATTGAAGTACGCCGCCGTGAACGTCGCGTCGAGGATGTCCCCCTCCGCGAGCCCAGCGTCGCGGAGTTTCTGGACGTCCGCATCCGTGACGCCGTTCGGGATCCTCGTGAGCTTCACCGCGTACCCAAGCATGACGCGCTCCTTCGGGGTGATCGGAGCGGTGAGGTAGTCGCGTCGGATCGCTTCGACGGCCGCGTTGTCCTTGAGTTGCGAGGCCAGCGCCTCCGAGTGATGCGTCGTGCAGTACGTGCACCCGTTCGTGCTCGACACGATCACCGCGATCATCTCTCGCTCCCGACGCGAGAGGCCGGACTTCCCGTACATGATCTTCATGTAGAGGTCGAGGTGAGACCGCATCACGAAGGGGTTCAGGCTTTCCGCCTGGAACACGTTCGCGACGCTGCCGCGCTTCTTCGCGACCTCCTCGTACACCTCCTTCAGCGGACCCTCGGCTTCCCGCACGTCCTTCGTCTTGATTCGCGCCATGGGACTCCCGCCGAGCCAAGGGCCGCGATGCCCTATCAAGATTCGGACCGCTGCTCGTCGTAGGACTCGAGGAAGCCGACCTCGCCGGCCTCTAGGTAGTTCTTCAGGTCCACGAGGAGGGAGGACCACCGGCCGCGGAGGTTGCGGAATTCCTGTGCGTCTTCGGAGAGGCCCTCGTGGCGGAAGTAGACGCCCGTGCCGCTCGCCTTGGGCTCGAGGTCAAAGGTGGCGGTGCCCCTTCCGGGCCACGCGACCGACAGCTTTCGGCCGGGTTCCACCGCCAGGACGGATGCGACCGTGGAGCCCCACGCGTATCGCCCTCCCGGGCGGAGGTCGACGTCCGCCGCCTCGCCGCGCGTCGCCCACCTCTCAAGATGGTCCCGTGCCGCCAGCGCCTCGAAGACCTTCTCCGGCGCGACGTCGATGAGGATCACAAGACGAACCTCCTTCTCTGCCGGGGGAGCGTACTCGGGGCGCAGCGAGTCCCCACGGTTCTCGCAGACCGCCTTCAGGTTCCCGAGGCACACGCGGTACGCGTCGAGGATCGTACCGCACGGTCCCTCGGCCTTCGCGATGCCCGCGTGGATGAGAGAGAAGCGCGACGTCTCGCCCTCCTCCTCGACGGACCATCTGGCGGTGGTGTCCGCGCCGAACAGGGGCCAGGTGAACGTGACGCTCTTCCGGACCTCGCCCCCCGTGAAGACGCATTTGTGCGCGTGGCCCTCCGGCGGCACGATGCAGTAGTCGCCGCCGAAGTTGAACGCGCCCCCGGGTTTCGGGGAGACCTGCGCGAAACTGCACCACCAGCGGGCGAGGTGGTGGGGCGTCAACAGATGCTCGAACACACGGTCCTTCGTCGCGCGGACGCGGATGCCCATGCGGATGTCGTGGGGCACAGCGCCGTCGAATCGCACGCCCGCGCTTAAGGGTGCCTCAGGGCATGCCGCCGACGAGGTACGCGATGCCGAAGCCGGCAAGGGCGCTCACGATGCCGATGACGACCATCTGCGTCCCGCTGCGGAACGGGCGGCCGATCGTCGCCTTTCCCTTGTACCAGCCGATCAGGAACAGGGTGACGGCGCTCAGGACCATGGAGACGAGGATACCCATGAAAATCTCGCTCTGCGTCGCCGTGCCTCCGTACGCGAGGAACGGGAGGAGCGGGATGATGGAGCCCACGATCGCCGCAACGCCGACGAGGAGCGCGCTCTTCCGCGCCTGCGTCTTGTCCACGGGGGCGAGCTTCAGCTCGTGCGCCATCATGAACTCGAGCCACGCCTTCGGGTTCGAGACGATCTTGTCCGTGAGGTCTTCCAGGTCCCGTCCCTCGTACCCCCATTCCTCGAAGACCTTGCGCACTTCCTCGCGCTCCACGTCCGGAAGCTCCACCATCTCCCGCCGTTCGCGCTCGACCTCGCTCTGGTAGTGGTCCCGCCGCGCGAGCGTCGTGGTGTACGCGACCGCGCCCATCGAGATCGACTCCGCGAAGGTGGCGGCGAGGCCCCCGGCAAGGATGACCCGGATCTCCTGCGATGCGATCGCGACGCCGAGGATCACGCCGAGGACGTTCACGAGGCCGTCCTGGCTCCCGAGGATGAAGTCGGAGAGGAGGCCGGGCTTCGCGTGCGCCTCATCGCTGGCGGCATCCTCCGCCTCGCGCCGCCAGAAGAACAGACGGGTGGCCATCGTCGACGGGCGAACATCGGCGCGGGGATTTGACCGTTGCGGCCTCGCGGCTCCGGGCGGCCGAATCCTGCGCCACAAAGGTTAAGCCGTCGGTAGCGAACGCATCTCCCGGGGAGAGGTCGTGGGGAGTCCAGGCGCGCCACGCTTGCGGCACGCTCCGCCGCCAGAGGGCGTGCGGGAGGTCCGCGAGGCGCGGGAGAGGGCGTTCGGACGCCGGTTCTTTGCCCTTGTCGCCGCCATCTGGCTCGGAACCCTTACCGCTTTCTCGCTCGCGATCGTGAACTGGTCCCAGACGGTGTCCCTCGTCCAGTTCGGCCTCATGACCGTGTTCCTGTTCAGCTTCGCGTTCACTTTCGCGAAGCGCCTTCTCTCCCTCGTCCTCCCGCCGTTCCATCTCCCGGCGCTCGAACGGCTGCCCCGGCGGCCCAGGGTCGCGGTCCTGTACACGACCATGAACGACGTCGTGCCGGACTGCGCCCGTGCGATCCGGCCCACGTACCCATGTGACGTGTACATGCTCGATGACTCGTCGGACCCCGCGAAGCGCGCGGTCGTCGATCGCGTGGCGGTGGAGATGGGCTTCCGCGTCCTCCGCCGGGACGCCCGGAAGGGGTTCAAGGCGGGTGCGATCAACAACTGGTTGCGCCGTCACGGAAAGGATTACGATTACTTCGTCCTCCTCGACGCGGACTCCCTGTTCCCGCGGGACTGGGTCGCGCACGCGCTGCGTTACGCGGAGCACCCGGGCAACGCGGACCTCGCGATCTTCCAGGGCATGATCAACATCTGGAACACGGACGTGAGGTTCGCGAGCGCCCTCGCGCCGACCCACCTGCTCAGCCACGACGAGTGGGAGCGGAAGCTCGCGGGGTATCTGGGGACGGTCGTGTGCTACGGTCACAACGTGCTCATTCGGACGGCCCGCGTGCTCGAGATCGGCGGGTTCGACGAGCGATACGTCTCGGAGGACTTCGCGACCGCGGTCGCCCTCGCATCCCGCGGCCACGGGTCCGCGTTCGTCCCCCTCCACTCTTGGGAGGCTCTGCCCGAGAACGTCCGAGGGTTCGTGAAGCGGCAGAACAAGTGGACGCGCGGCTCCATGGAGTTCTTCTCCTTCGTCCCGCCGGCCCGCATCCCGTGGCACAAGAAGGTCCTCCTTCTCATGATTCCCTGGGGCCACGTCGCATACGTAGCGATCATGGCCGCGATCCTCCTCGCGGTGTTCGGCCGCGTCTCCTCGTTCAATGCGTTCGTGGCGTTCGGCCAGAACTTGGCGACCGCGCCGCTCGAGTACATCTGGTCGATCCCCCTGTTTCGGTTCATCCTCGTGCTCTCCGCGATCACCTTCTCGTTTGCGGCCGCGAAGCTGGTCCAAGTACGGCTCGGGTTCTGGGCGTTTGAGCGGGCCCGCATCCTGAGCCGGGCGATCGGGTCCATCATGCTGCCGCACGAGGTGCGATCCATGATTCTCTACGTCATCGACCGGACGCGGCGGTTCCCCGTGACGCCGAAGGACGAGCCTCCGATGACGATGCGCGAGATCCTGCAGGTCGGCCGCGGCACGGTGGTCCTCGTCATCGTCGTGAGCTTCGGTCTCGCGTTCGTGAACCCGGTCGGGCTGTACTACAACCTCCTGTGGCTCCTGCCGTTCTACGCGTCCCCGTTTGTCATCCACCGCTACTGCGGCCCGGGGTCCCGGGCGAGGGTCATGGCGAACGGCGGGAAGAGAGACCTCCTGTCGGACCGGCGGCTGCGGACGAGCCTGGACCTCCACCGGAACCGCTGGGGGTGAATGTAGGGGCGCCGGGGGCCCCCGACCTAAATCTTGTTCACCCCGCTCGACGGCACGGGCGACCGTGAAGATATCGCGGGAAGGCTCATATCCGGACTCCCCCATGCCGCGCCGGGGAGAGCCATGGAAATCGCGAAGGGCGTCCATCTGATCGAGACGTTCGCGAACTGCGTGCTGTTCACGGACGGCCGCCTCGTCCTCGTCGACACCAGCGTGGACGACACCGCCAAGGACATCTTCAACTGGCTCCGGAAGAACGGCCGCGCGCCGGGGGACCTCACAAGCGTCGTCGTGACGCACACGCACCCCGACCACGTGCTCGGATTGAAGGCGATCAAGTCCCGAGCCCCGGGCGCGAAGATCGCCGTCCACGGGGACGACGCGGATTTCGTCGCGCGCACGAAGGTGTATCCCGGACCGCCGGGCCCCCAGCGCCACGAGGCCGTCAACGTGGACGTGCGGCTCGAGGACGGGCAGAAGTACGAGGGGTTCCTCGTCATCCACACGCCGGGCCACACGCCGGGGCACCTCTCGCTCCTCGACACGGAGCGGAAGATCCTCGTGGCGGGCGACTCGATGAACAACGAGAAGGGACTGGGCCCGATGAGCGACAAGTACAACATCGACCCGGCGCAGCACCGCCAGTCGATCAAGAAGCTCGCGAACTACGAATTCGAGACGATCCTGTTCGGCCACGGCGGGCCAGTCCTGAGGGGCGGGTCGCAGCAGGTGAAGGCGCTCGCGGCGAAGCTCTGATTACTTTCTGGAGTAGGAGAACTCGCTGTACTCTGCGTACTGGCCTGAGACGTCGTACACGAGCCCGGGGACGTTGACGCGCGCGACAAGGGACATCCCGAGTTCCGTCCGCTTGGCGGTGAACCCCGTGGGTTTGTCGAGGTACACCTCTTCCTCATCCCCCGTGACCGGGTTCTTGATGCGCGAGATCGCGAGGTGGTAGGTTCGACCGCCGTCCACCTTGACGACGCTGCGGACGCCGTTGAGCCGGACATCGAACGGCGCGTACACGGTCGGGAGCCATCGCTCCGTCGTCTTCGCGAAGATGGAGAACGGCGGTCCGCCCCCACCTCTCCGGAGCGTCTCGATCGCCTTGCGCTGCGCGGGGGTCGCCCGGTCGTCCACGAGCGTGACGGACGTCCCGTGGCCCAGGTGGATCGGTCCCGGATGCGAGCCTGCGCTTGCGAACGCGAGACCGTCGAGCCGGACTGTGGCTCCGAAGGTCCCTGTCTTCACGATCCACACGTACGTGCCATGGCATGCGCCGTACGTCGGCGGCGCGTCGAAACTACAAGGGCAGCCCCAGTCGCAGTTGCACGCGCCGAGGAGCGATCCGGAGATGCGCCACTTCGTCCCCATAGGTCCTCGGCAACCCCACTCTTTCCTTAAGGACGCGGGCTAGCCGCCGAACCACCGGGCGAACCGCTCGCGCTCGAACTCCGCCTTGGCGGCGAGTCCGGCGACGGAAGGGGTCTCCATCTTCGCCCGCGGTCCATCCGGTTCGAGGAGATGGAGTTCTGCGTGCGCGGCCATGCCGCGTCCCGTTTCCACGTAACAGGTGCCCACGCCCTCGTACGTCGGCGAGCCGACGCCGTCCAACCGTGCGATGAGTGCGCGCGCCACCGCGAGGGCCTGCGCCTCCGCGAACACGCCCGCCTTCGGATGCGGCCCTCCCCCGGGAAGCTTGATCGCCGCCACGTCCCCGATCGCGTACACGTCCGGCGCGGACGTTCGGAACGTCCCGAGCTCGACGGGCACGAAGCCTGAGGCGTCCGTAAGCCCGGCATCCCGCACGACCTTCGGAGCGCGGTGCGGCGGGACCGCCGCCAGGATTCCGTAGGCGAGCTTCACCCCGTTCTCGTACGTCACGACGCGCGTGGCGGCGTCCACGGCCTTCGGCTTGTGCTGCGTCTCGTATTCGATCCCGCGCTCCGCGAGCAACGCCTTCACCTGGTCCCCGACCGCCTTCCCCGCGGTGGGCATCGGCTGCGGCTCCGGGGTCGTGAGGACGAGGCGCACGGCCTCGCGCACCTTGCGACGGCGGAGCATGTCGTCGAGCAGGAGCGCGTACTCGTAGGGCGCGGGCGGACACTTGAACGGGACGGAGGCGATGGCGACGACGAGCGTGCCCTCCGTCATCCCTTCCACGGCGGCCTTCAGCGTCGGAATGGCGGCGTCGTCGAACAGGTCGTACGCGCCCTCCGTGAGACCCGGGACCAGGTCCGGGGCCAGCTCCGCACCGAGCGCGACGACGAGGTGGTCGTATTCGAGCCTTCGCGACTTCAGGTGCACGGTCCTTCTCGCCGTGTCGATTGACGCGATCGCGTCGTGGAGGAACGTGACGTGGCGTGCGCGGAGCGATGCGTACGGGCGAAGCCCTTCGTCCGGCCGCCGACGGCCGTCGAGCACCCACTGCTTGTTGAACCCCATGCGGAAGTGCGTGTTCCGCTCGATGAGCGTGACGTGCGCCCTCCCGGACGCCGCCAGCGGGTCGAGCTCCGATGCGGCGGTCAGGCCGCCGAAGCCGCCGCCAAGGATGACGATGTGCTCCATGGACGCCCTGTGGCGAACGATTTCCCGTCCAAGTACTTGGCGGTGCGACTCCACCGGAGCCTTCGGGGTTCGAACGGGGCAAGTTCTTTGGCGGCTGTGCGATTCCTGGCGTGTGCCCCTGCGGCCGGATCCGGATTTGGGGACGGAGTTCCCCGGCCTCGAGGCCCTGGTGTTCGACGTTCGAGGCCTCCGCGTGGAACCCGCAAACGACGCCTTGGCATCGTTCCTGGAGGAGCGTACGAATCATTACCGCGGCACGTACATGATCGAGACCCTGAAGGACGAGCCGCGCCTGCGCGCATACCGGGATTTCTTCTGGCGGGTCGGCGTCGACCCGACGAAGGTCCGACCGGCGGCCGAGGCCCTCCTGCGTCGCGTGATCCAGGGAAAGCCGTTCCCTCGGATCAACACGCTCGTCGACGCGTACAACCTTGCGTCCGCCGAGACCCGCGTCGCGCTCGCGGCATTCGACGCGGCAAAGTTGCGCGGGGACATGCGCATGCGACGCGCCCGGCAGGGAGAGACGTTCCTCGGAATCGGGATGGAGTCGACGGCGACCCTCAAGGGGGTCGAGGTCGTATGCGAGGATGCGGACCGGCTCGTCGCGATCTATCCGTACCGGGACGCGGAGGCGAGCAAGGTGACGTCCGACACACGCGACGTGCGGTTCCTCGTCTGCGGCGTGCCCGGAATTTCCGAGGATGCATTGCGCGAGGCGACGGCCATCGCCGCCAACCTCGTGACGCGCTTCTGTGGCGGGAATGCCGGCGAGCCATGGTGATCCGCCACGAAGGCCATCCGCGTCGCGACTCCGCGGGGCGATTCAGACCCCGAGGATCCGCGCAAGCTCCGCGTCCGGGCACGTGGGCGTCGCGCACCATACGTTCGCGATCCCCCGGTGGACGTGGGCGAGCTTCCGGGACCCGCACCTCTCGCACGTCTCCAACAAAGGGACGAGGAGGCCCGTCTTCGGCAGGCCGCGCGTGTTCCTGCACTCCGGGAACTTCGAGCATCCGAGGAAGCGGTGTCCCGTCCGTGCCTTGCGGATGAGCATGACGCCGCCGCACTTCTCGCACGTCCCCACCTCGACCTCGTTCGCGATCGCGGTGCGGACCCAGGCCGAGATCCCAGCGGAGCGGCCCCGCATCTCCGCGAGGACCGACGCGAGCAGCGCGCGGCTCTCCGCGACGACGTCCTCAAGGGACCGCGAGCCGACGGCGATCGCGTCCATCGCCCCCTCCAGCTTGGCGGTCATCTCGGGCCGCGTCACCTGCCCTCCGTGGGCCTCCAGCGCTTCCACGACGGCGCGCCCCGCTGCGGTCGCGCGGAGCGTACGCCCTTCGACGTAGCCCCGGTCGTACAGTTTCTGCAGGATCTCGTGCCGCGTGGACTTCGTGCCAAGGCCCTGCTTCTCCATCTCCTGGATGACATGGCCCTGCGTGTATCGTGTCGGCGGGTCCGTCTGCCGGTGTTCCTCGACCACCGCCAGAACGGGGAGCCGGTCCCCGACGGCAACGACGGGGATGGGCGAAGGGGTTGCCTGCGGTCCGTAGAACTTCCGCCAACCCGGATCGACGATCTCCCGCCCGTGCGCAAAGAACGCCTCGCCGCCAAGGTCGAACTCCGCGGCGGTGTCCCGCTCCGACGCCGGGGGCGCGAGGGTGGCTAGGAACCGCCGGACCACGAGGTCGTACACCCGCCAGGTGTCCGGCTTCAGGGCGTCCCGGCGAGCGCCTGCAGTCGGGTAGATCGGCGGATGGTCCGTCGTCGCCATCGGGCCTCGGGAGGGGCGAAGGGACTCCTGGGCGAGGACCTCCTCCACCTCCGCCGCCAAATCGGACTCGCGCAAGCGTTCGAGGGTGGCACGCAGGTTCAAGCTGGACGGGTACACCGTGTTGTCCGTCCGTGGATAGGACAGTTGCCCTGCGCGGTACAGGTCCTCCGCGATGAGCATCGCCTTGACGGCGCTCAGTCCGAGGCGCGTCGCCTCCGCGAGGAACGAGGTCGTGTTGAATGGTGGTGGCCGGTGGCCTTCCATCGATCGAACGTCGTAGTTCGTGACGACTGCTTCCTCGGCGAGCTCGGCGCGGCCCTGTGCCGCGTCCGCCTCGTCCTGCTGCCAGAAGCGCTCGCTCTGGTGCGTCGCGGTGACCGGCGGATCCCCGACGGTGGCGGTGACGATCCAGTACGGCTGGGGGACGAACTCCTCCGCCTCCCGTTCCCGCTCCACGAGGAGCGCGAGCGTCGGCGTCTGCACTCGACCGACGGAGAGGAACTCCCGCCCGCGCATCCCGCACGCGAGGGACAGGAACCGCGTGAGGACGGCGCCCCAGGCGAGGTCGACCTCCTCCCGCGCCCGCGCGGACGCCGCCAACCGATCGTCGAGGTCCGAGAGGTTCCGGAAGGCCTCCTCGATGTCCCAGCGGCTGAGCGAGCTGAACCGTGCACGCTTGACAGTGAAGCCGGGGGAGACATCCCGGGCGATGCGCACGGCCTCCGCACCGATGAGCTCACCCTCGCGGTCGAAGTCCGTCGCGATTACGATCTCGTCCGCGCCCACCGCCAACGCCCGGATCGCGTCCCCGATCGCCGGCTCGCTGACCTCTTCCACGGGTTTGGCGGCGAGGAGCGCGTCGAGGTCCGCGGCGTCCCAGTCACGGAACTCTGGCGGGTAGTCGATCTCGACGATGTGTCCACGGAGACCGATCACCGCGTGGTCGATCCCGTCCCGCGCGAACTCGAAGACGGTCACGCCTTGGCGGCGGCGCTTGAGCGTGCCGCCTGAGAGGACGATGGCGAGGCGCAGGGCCGCGGAGCCTTTCTCCGCGATGACAAGCCTTCGCACGGGAATCGCGCATGGGAGTACGGGCTATTTAATGGCGGCGAAGCTCACTCCGGCAGCTCCGGGACGAACGCGTCCGCCTCGATCTCCACGAGGATCTCCGGCGCGACGAACCGGCTCACCTCGACCATTGAGGTGGCCGGGCGGATGCCGTCGAACATCTCCCGGTGCGCCCGCCCGACGCGCTCCCAGTCCTCGATGTTCTTCACGTAAATGCGCGTCCTGACGACGTGAGTCCGGTTCGCACCCGCCCCTGCGAGGGCGCGCTCGATGTTCCGGAGCGCCTGTGACGCTTGGGCATACGCGTCCTCGGGCCCGACGATGTCTCCCCGCTCGTCCGTGGCGGTGGTGCCGGAGACCCACACGAAAGGACCCACCCGGACCGCACGGGAGTACCCGATGATCGGTTCCCAGCGAGTGCCCGAGCCGAAGTTCGTTCGCTGCATCGCCGCCGGGAAGCCGGTGGGAGTGATAAGGCGTCGCTACGTCCCGAGGCTCGGCGGCGACGGCAAGGCCTGGGGTACCGCGGGTGCACGCTTTTTCGCGGCGACTTTCGGCATCCGCTTCCTCGGCTTGGATGCCTTCTCTGCGCCCTTTGGCCCCGCCTTCTTGGCGGCGGCCTTCCTCGCCTTCGCGCGAGCGACCTTCGCCTTCTCCTTTGTGCGCGCCAGTTTCGCCTCCTGACGTTCGATCTTCTTCGGGCATTGCATGTTCACGCAGAGGACCCAGGGCGGGCGCCCGCGCATGATGACCTTGATGATCGGGTTCGAGCACCGCTCGCACCGTTCCGGCGTCGTGAGGATGAGGCCGCGCTGGGGCAGAGGGTGCGTGTTGTCGCACTCCGGGTATCGCACGCACCCGAGGAAGCGCTTCCCGCGCCCGGAGTGGCGGATGATCATCTCGCCTTGCTGGCACTTCTCACAACGCCCGACGATGTTCTGTCCCCGGAGGCTGGGACACTCCGCGTCGATGCAGAACGTGTCCGGCTTCCCGCCGCCGACCCGCTTGACGATCGGGGACCCGCACTCGGGGCACTTTTCCTGCGTCGCCTCGATGAGCCCCGGCGGGAGCGAATGGTACACCTTGCACGTCGGGTAGTTCGAGCACCCGATGAAGCGCGACCCGCGGCGCGTCGCGCGGATGAACAGGTTGCCGCCGTCCGCCGGGCACACGCCGACGAAGTTCTGGACCTGGAGGGCGCTCGTGATCTCCGAGCGAATCGCGTCCTCGTTCTCCACGAGCACGGTCAGCGTATCGTCGAGGAGGGACTGCGACTCGTGCACGACTTCCTGCTTCGTCCGCAGCCCGCGGGCGATGCCGTCCATGTCGGCCTCGAGGTGTGCGGTCATCTCGGGTTCCGTGATCTTCTTCGCGTGGTCCTCGAGCGTGCCTACGAGAGCCCGTCCCGGGAGCGTGGGACGTAGCTGGCGGCCCTCGACGTACTTCCGGTCGTACAGCTTCTGGATGATCTCGTGGCGCGTCGACTTCGTCCCCAGGTTGAGCCGCTCCATCTCCTGGATGAGAGCGCCCTGCGTGTACCGGGCCTCCGGCCTCGTCTTGTCCTCGCGCATCTCCACCGCCAAAAGCGGGACCGTCTCGCCCTCCCTGAGCGCGGGCAGGTCCGACTCCCGGGTGGACCAGTACGGGTAGTACTTCCGCCAGCCGGGGTCGACGATCCGGAACCCGGACGCGAGGAACATCTCCCCGTTCGCGTCGAGCTTCGCCTCGCTCGCGATCCCGACCGAGGGCGGCGCGACCGTCGCGAAGAACCGGCGAACGACGAGCTCGTACACCTTCCAATGATCGGTGCGGAGCTTGGTCTTCGGCGCGGCCTGCGTCGAGTAGATCGGCGGGTGGTCCGTGGCCTCCATGCGCCCGCGCGTCCCGCGGATCGTTTCCTGCTGCAGGATCTCCTCGGCCTCCGTCCGGAATTCGGACTGCCGGAGCTTCTCGAGCACGCCCTTCAGGGAGAGCGACGGCGGGTACACCGTGTTGTCCGTCCGCGGGTACGAGATGTAGCCCGACGTGTACAGGTCCTCCGCGATCCGCATCGCGTACGCGGCCCCGAGCCCGAGCCGGTTCGCCTCCGTCACGAACATCGTCGTGTTGAACGGCGGCGGCCCGCGCTCCGACTTCTCGTTCTTCAGATACTCCTTCACGACGCCGCCCTTCGCGCCCTTTGCCTTCTTCAGGACGGCCTCGGCGTCGCGCTTCTCCCAGAACTGGCCCTTCTCGTGGCCCGCAGCGAAGGTGACGCCGTCCTTGTCGAACGTCGCTTGGACGGTCCAGTACGGCTTCGGCACGAACTCTTCGATCTCCCGCTCGCGGTCCACGATGAGCGCAAGCGCGGGCGTCTGCACGCGGCCGACGGAGAGGAAGTCCTTTCCCACCTGGTTGGCGGCGATGGAGATGAACCGCGTGAGCACGGCGCCCCAGGCGAGGTCGACCTCCTGGCGGGACTCCGCCGCCATCGCGAGCGCATAGTCCACCTCGGCGAGGTTGCGGAACGCCTCCTCGATCTCCCACTTCGTGAGCGAAGAGTATCGCGCGCGCCGCACCCGGATGCCGGGGTTCTCTGCCTTCACGATGTTGAGGGCCTCGACGCCGATGAGCTCGCCCTCCCGGTCGAAGTCCGTCGCGACGATGACCTCGTCCTGCCCGTGCGCGACCTCCCGGAGCGCGGCCTCCACGTTCTTGGCGGTGACGACCTTCACGGGCTCCGCCCAGATGAGCCGCCTGAGGTCGACCTTCTCCCAGGCGTTCAGCTCCTCCGGGTAGTCGATGTTCATGATGTGGCCCCGGAGGCCGACGACCGTGTAGTCCGTCCCGTCCTTGGAGAAGGCGAACACGGGCACGCGGTGCGGGTAGCCCCGGCGCATGGACCCGTTCGAGAGGATGGTGGCGATTCGCGCGGCTGTGTTGTTTTTCTCGGTGACGATCAGTGTGCGCATGGCCGGCGACGGGCCGCGACACACCGGCGCGCTCTATTTAATGGTTTGGCGGTGATTGGCGGGGAGACCGGACCCAACGCGCGCGCGTGCGCGCGCGTGACCGCGGACACGGCCTATCACGCGCGCGATTCGCGTCGGAACCTTCTTAACGGGCCCGGAAATCGCTCGGAGGATGAACGCCCCCGCCCCCCAGGCCTCCGGCTCCCATCAGTTCCCGTGCAAGAACTGCGGCGCGAACCTCGACTACGCGCCCGGCACGCCCTCCCTCAAGTGCCAGTACTGCGGCACGGAGAACGAGATCGTGGTCGAGGCGAAGGCGATCGTCGAGCACAGCATCCAGGAGCTCGACCTCGTCGCGACGACGACGCAGACGGGCTTCGGCGCGCAGACGCGTTCGTTCAAGTGCAAGGCGTGCTCCGCCACGGTGGACTTCCCCCCGGCCACGACGGCGACGCGATGCCCGTACTGCGGCTCCGACGTCGTGTTCGAGCAGCCGAGCAACCCCAACATGGTCCGCCCCGAATCCGTGCTGCCGTTCCAGGTGACCGCGGACGCCGCCACGCAGAAGTTCCGGACCTGGCTCCGGTCCCGGTGGCTTGCGCCGGGGGAGCTGAAGAGGATGGCACAGCTCGCGAAGATCGACGGGCTGTACACGCCGTTCTTCACGTACGACGCCCAGGCGGACTCGGACTGGTCAGGCGAGAGGGGCCAATACTACAACGTGACGGTCCCGCGCACGGTCATGCAGAACGGCCGGCCCACGACGGTCCAGGGGCAGGAGCGCCGCGTCCGGTGGGAGCACCGGTCCGGCCGCCACAACCAGTTCTACAACGACGTGCTCATCTGCGCGTCGAAAGGCCTGCCGACGAACATCGTGTCGAAGGCGTACCCGTTCCACCTCAACGCGCTCGTCGGCTACGACCCGCGGTTCCTCGCCGGGTTCCTCGCGGAGGAGTACTCCGTCGAGCCGAAGGAGGGCTGGAACAACGCGAAGGGCCAAATCGTCTCGAGCGAGCAGAAGGAGTGCTCGAAGGCTCTCGACGGCGACACCCAGCGCGGCCTGCGCGTGAACACGCGGCTCAGCGGGATCACGTGGAAGCATATGCTGCTCCCGATGTACGTCGCCGCGTACATGTTCGGATCCAAGACGTACCGGTTCGTGGTGAACGGTCAGACGGGTGAGGTCCAGGGCGAGGCTCCGATCTCGTGGGTCAAGGTCGGCATCATCGCGGCCGTGGTCGCAGGCGTAGTCGCCATCGCGGCTCTACTCCTTTAGGGGAGTGCCGATGGAAGAGCCGTGCGACGCTTGAGGCTTGGATAGCTCAGATGACCAGGGAGCTCCGCCTAACCCGCCCTCTTCGACAGCGACGATCGAATTAGGTCCGGGATTTCTCGGGGATACTCCGCGACAGGCACACCCGCCTCCTCGAACGCCTTCACCTTGCTCTCCGCGGTCCCCATCCCTTGCTGGATGATTGCGCCCGCGTGGCCCATGCGCTTCCCTGGCGGCGCGGTCCTGCCGGCGACGTAGGCGAACACGGGTTTCGACATCGTCCTCGCGAACCGCGCGGCCTCTTCCTCTGCAGTCCCGCCAATCTCTCCGACAAGGACCACGCCCTTCGTCTCCGGGTCTCGCTCGAACAACGTGAGCGCTTCGACCATGTTTGTCCCGTTGATCGGATCGCCGCCGATCCCGACGCACGTCGTCTGGCCGAGTCCCGAGCGCGTCATCGCATCGACGATCTCGTACGTGAGCGTCCCGCTGCGAGAGACGACGCCCCAGGGACCCGGCATGAAGATCTGGTTTGGCAGGATGCCGGCCTTTGCGACGCCGGCGGTGGCGATCCCCGGGCAGTTCGGACCGATGACGGTGACGCCCTTCGCCCGTGCGTATGGCATGAGGTCGAGGCAGTCGTGCACGGGGATTCGCTCCGTGATGATCGCGAGGAGCTTCACGCCGGACTCCATCGCCTCGATCGCGGCGTCCTTCGCGTATGGGGCGGGGACGAACACGACGGAGGCGTTCGCGCCCGTCACGGACACGGCCTCCTCGCAGGAATCGAACACGGGGACCGCGTGGACGTCCGTGCCACCCTTGCCCGGCGTGACGCCCGCGACGACTTTCGTCCCGAAGTCGAGCATCGCGCGCGTGTGGAATTGCCCCTGGTGGCCCGTGATCCCCTGGACCATGAGGCGCGTGTTCGCGTCGAGGAGGACCGACATCAGAGAGTCCCCCGCAGCTTCACCGCCAACTCTGCGCCTTCCTCCAAGTCCTCGACGGAATGCATCCCCGCGTCCGCGAGGATCTCCTTCGCCTTCGCTTCGTTGACGCCCTTGATGCGCGCGACCACGGGGACCTTCGTCCCGAACGCTTTCAGTGCGTCTTCCGCACCGACTGCGACCGTGTCCGCCTTCGTGATGCCGCCAAAGATGTTCAAGAAGATCACGGACGGCTCGGCCTTCAGGAGGATCTCGAACGCCTGCTTCACCTTCTCCGGGTCGTCCGTGCCGCCAAGGTCGAGGAACGCGCCGCCCCGGCCGCCCTTCTTGTTCAGCACGTCCAGCGTCGCCATCGTGAGCCCCGCGCCGTTCGCGATCACGCCGATGTCCCCGTCGAGCTGGATGAACGTGATGCCCTTATCGTGCGCCTCCTCCTCCAGCGGCGTCCGGTCCTGGTCGAGCTCCGCGTACGCGGGGTGGCGGTACTCCGCGTTGTCGTCGACGACGAGCTTCGCGTCACCCGCGACGACGCGTCCGTCCTTCAGCACCGCCAACGGGTTGATCTCCACGAGCTCCGCGTCCTCGCCCTTGAACAGGGCGTACGCTTTTCGCGTGACGTCGGAGACCTGGGTGGCGACCTCCTTCGGGAGCGCCAACTTCCTCGCGAGAGCGCGAAGCACATAGGGCTGGAGGCCGACGAGCGGCGGGACGTGCATCCGGAACAGCTTGTCCACGGGGACGGACTCGATCTCCACGCCGCCAAGGGCGCTGGCCATCAGGAGGGGCGCACGCGCGGAGCGGTCGATGGCGATGGAGAGATACAGCTCCTGCGCGATATCGAGCATCTCCTGCGCGTAGACTTGCTTGACCGTGTACGGCCCGATCGTCATTCCGAGGATCGCACCCGCCGCCTGACGCGCCTCCGCGACGGTCTGCGCGAACCGAATACCGCCGGCCTTGCCGCGCCCGCCCACGAGGACCTGCGCCTTGACGGCGCACGGAAGGGGCGGGTCCACGAGGTCCTCCGGCGTCGTTGCCAAAACGCCACGGGGCACGGGGATTCCGTACCTCCGGAAGATCTCGTGAGCCTTGTGCTCGTAGAACTTCATGCGGCCTGGGGGCGATGGGCGATGCGGATTTAGCCTTACCGCGATGTGCGGGCCGCCTTGGCCCCGCGGGGGTTCGGGTAGATCGGCGTCCCGGTCGTCGTCACGAGTTCCCGGAACGCCTTCACGAGCTGCTTCGTGATCTCCCCCGGCGTCCCGTCCCCGATCTTCCGACCGTCGACCTCGACGACTGGGCCAATCTCAGCCGCCGTCCCCGTGATGAACGCCTCGTTAGCCGCCCAGACGTCGTACAGGGTGAACGGCTTCTCCTCCCCATGGATTCCGAGCTTCTCCGCCAGCTCCAGGACGACTTCGCGCGTCACCCCGGGCAGGTTCGTCTGCGTCGGCGGAGTCACGACCCCGTGGTTGCGCACGATGAAGAAGTTGTCCGCGCTCGCTTCCGACACGTACCCGTGGATGTCGAGCATGAGCGCCTCGTCCGCGCCGTACTGGTTCGCCTCGATCCTCGCCATGATTTGGTTCAGGTAGTTGAGGGACTTGATGCTCGGGCTGAGGGACTGGGGCGGCACTCGGCGGTACGAAGAGGTCACGAGTCGCAGGCCCTGCTCGTACTTTTCCTTCGGGTACAACGCGATCCCCGGGTTCGCGATCACGACGACGGTCGGGCCCCGCGTGCACTTCCGGGGGTCGAGCCCGAGGTCCCCGGGCCCGCGCGTGACGATCGGACGGATGTATCCGTCGACGACGTTGTTGCGGCGGCAGGTCTCCAGGATGATCCCGACGAACGCTTCGGGGGTGTGCGGGATCGTGAGGTCGATCGCCTTCGCGCTCTGGCACATCCGCTCCACGTGCCGTTCGAGCCGGAACACGCGGCGGTTGTACGCACGGATGCCCTCGAACACGCCGTCCCCGTAGAGGAGGCCGTGGTCGAAGACCGTGACTTTCGCCTCCGACTGAGGGAGAAACTTCCCGTCGATGTAGACGACGTTTTCCATGGCGGGGACCCCAACTCGCGTGGAATGGGCGGCCCCGATATAGCCCTTTTCTATGTTCCTTCCCGGAACGTCTCTCCCGTGATCCGTTCGAAAAGGGAGACATAGAGGTCGCTGACCTGCCGCAGCACGTCCTCAGGGAGGGCGGGGATCTCGGGCTCCTCCCGATCCGCCGCGCGCGCGTCCATCAGCGCCTCGTGGTACCCGGTTTGGCGGTAGTGTTGACGCACGAACTCCTTGCTGAGCTCGACCTGTTTCCCGGCCTCGTACGCGGCCAAGTCCCAGAAGCGGTCCTCGTCCGCGGTCCCGAAGGTGTCGATGACCATGAGCTCCCGGTGCTCGTCGAACGCGAACTCCTTCTTCCCGTCGACATGGATCAGCCCTCGATTCCGCACGTCCACGTTCATCCGCTCGTCGATCCGGAGGACGAGTTGCTGTAATTCCCCGTATTCGTCCCGGGAGAGGCTCGAGATCCGCAGGGCCTCCTCCAGCGTCAGTTCGCGGTCCACCGCCTCGAGTTTCGTCGTCGCCTCCACGAACGGTTGCGGGAGCGCCTCCCCATACCTTGGCTCGTGCCCCCTCGCGAACCCGAGCTCCTCCGGTCGGAGTCTGCGCTTTTGCAGTCGGTCGTGGAGCGAACCTGCGACATAATACCGCGCGATCACCTCGAGCGGGATGAGGAAGTTCGTCGTCTTGGCGGTGATCTTCGCGTAGTCGTGGATGATCTCCACGCGCCGCACGCGCATCCGGTCCCCGTCGAGGACGCGGAGGAAGTGGGACTTCACCCCCATCGACTCCGCGACGCGGAACCAGTGGGCGCTCGTCCGGCACAGCGTCTCCCCCTTGTGGGGGACCAGGCTCGGGATGACCTTGTCGAAGACGCTGATCTGGTCCGTGAAGTGGAACTCGAGCTCCGTGTCGGAGACCTCGTAGACCTCTTTGACCTTCCCCTTCCGGAGGAATTTCACGGCGGGGGGAACGGTCCCGGTCTCATAGCGGTTCCGGCGCAAACCGCTAAATGGGACGTGGGCTTCCCGGACCTCGGGATGGGGCGCCGAGGGGGGGCGCGACAGTACCCAGGGGCCCTTGAGGGGAGGAGGTGAGGAAACTGAAGGATAAGGTTGCGTCGGGAGTGATAGCGCTGATGGTCATCGTGCTACTCGTGGCGCTCACCGTGCAGGCTCCCGCGGGACCGAAGAAGGACGCGCTCCTGATCAACAATTTCAAGGTCGAAATCGACGGCGTCATCATGGGCGGCTTCAAGGAGGTCTCGGGGATGCGCTGCGAGACCGAGGTGTTCGAAGAGCTTCGGCCCGACGACACGATTCGACTGCTGCCGGGCGTGACGAGGTGCGGGCCGCTCGTCCTCAAACGGGGGCTGGCGGAGGGCCCAGAGCTGTGGAACTGGTATCAGGAGGTCGTCAGCGGCAACGTCGAACGGAAGAGCGGGTCGATCATCATGTACGACAGCAAGGGAGTTGAGAAGATGAGGTACAACTTCTTCGAGGCTTGGCCGACGAAGTGGACCGGACCGACGCTGGACGCAGGCAAGATGGAGATCGCGATCGAGGAGGTCCTCGTCGTGTTCGAGCATGGGGACTGGGTGGGCCGGTAGCCCGCCCCCCTTTCTTTTTCCATCCCGCAAGCGGGCGTCCTACGCGAACACTTCCGCCTCGACATGGACGACGGCGCCGACGTCCGTGAGGCTGTATGGCTTGATGTAGCGCGAATGCTTCAATCGTCGCATCTTCACGACCTGCACCGCCGGCTGCACTTCGCCGTTCGTTCGCTCGATGAGTCGCAGGCTGATCACGCCGTCGCTCACGTACTCGACGAGCCCGTCGCGCGACGAGCGGGGATTGTCGTCCTTCACCTCCGCGGTCATGACGGCGGTCGCGCCCGTCTTTCGGATCTGGTCGCACAGGGCGAACAGCCGCGTGCGCTGCTCGACCTCGTCCGGGAACATCATCGAGAGCAAGGAGACGGAGTCGATCACGATGCGCTGCGCACCGAACGTCTTGATGAACGTGGGGAGCTCGGACTTCACGCGCGTCGCCGTCGCCTTCGCATCCGCGGGCTCCAGCTTGATCAGAGCGGCGGTCTTGTCGTCGACATGGGATCGTAAGTCCCATCCATACGCGCTGGCGGTCTTGACGATCGACTCCACGTCCTCCTCGAGGGAGATGAAGATCCCCTTCTCCCCGTTGATCAGGCCCTGCATGAGGAACTGGAGGGCGAACGTCGTCTTCCCCGTCCCGAACGAACCCAGGAGCGCGACGACGTGCCCCCGAGGAATGCCCCCGCTCAACATCTCGTCCAGCCCATCCACGCCCGTCGGAACCACGTCCATCTTTCTCACCCGATATGCTCCATGTACACCACGGTCAGACCTTGGCGGCTCGTGATCATGATGGGGAAGCGCGCGATCCGGTCCATCTTCATGTGAGGCAGCACGCTCGCGAACTTCTCTAGGTACAGGTACCGCTGGCGCTTACTGCTGCGCAGGTAGCGCGACCACTCGAACACGAGGCATCCGTCCACGCTGTCGACGAGCATCCGCTCGACGCGCGGTTCCAGGATGTCCCGCGTCAGGAGGAGATACACGATCCCGTCCCACCGCTTGGCGGCGCGCTGCAGGCCCTTGACGGTGCTCACGAGGTCCCGCGCCTCGGCGGCCTCGGAGTCCACGAGGTCGGACAGGGAGTCGACGACGATCATGGAGTTCGGCCCGTTCTCGTCGAGGAATTCGACGAGCCCCTCGAGCAGGTTCTGCTGGGGCGCGCCCAGCTCGGTGGTCGGTGGCTCCGTCCAACGCGCGGGGACGACCGTCCTTCGGAAATACGGGGTGCTGAAATCGCGGAACGTCGTGTTGCGGCGGAACGCGTGGTAGTAGTCCGCGTTCAGGCTGGCGGCGAACTCCCGCAGCACGACCTCGCGGGAGCGTGCGAACGTCGCGTAGCAGACCTTCTCGGGGAGGATGGAGTCTTTGCACGCGTGGCCGAGGTAGTACGTACGCGCGGAGGGTCTCTCGCGGACGATGCTGAGCTTCGCCGCGCTCGTGTACACGTACTCGCGCAGCCCTGCGCCTTCCTCCCCCATCAGGAGCACGGTGGATCCGGCGGGGAACCCGCCATCGACGATCGTGTCGAGATCAGAGATCCCTGTGGGAATCTTGCGAATGTCGCCGGGCTCGATCTCCGTGTCGATGGATTCCTCCGGCTGGGCCGAAGCGTCTTGCGTTAGAGCCATCCCGAGGGGCCACCCATGCGGATGCAATGATAAAGAACTTTCCAAGATGGCGACCTGCAGAGCGTTTCGATGCCGCCAAAGCATATGTTCATCCGGCATCGTCCGTTCCTTGACCGAGGAGGGCCTCCCCCCAGTGGCTCCCGTGGAACCTCGGACCGAGCTTGTCCGCTTGACGCAGCAGCGTGACGAGGAGATTGACCTCGCCTACGCGGCGATGCTCCTTGCGAAACAGAGATATGCGGACCTGCAGGTCGAACCGTACTTGGCGAAGCTCGACGCGATGGCCGCAGCGGTGCGGAGCCGCCTCAGCCTCGACGCGGACGCGCGTCGCGTGATTGCAGAGTTGAACCGCCAGCTGTTCGAGGTCGAGGGCTTTCGCGCCAACGAGCGCGAGTACTACGATCCGAGGAACTCGTACCTCAACGAGGTGCTCGATCGTAAGCTCGGCATCCCGATCACGCTTTCCCTCGTGTTCATGGAGGTCGGGCGGCGACTCGCGCTGCCCTTGGTCGGCGTCGGCCTGCCCGGCCACTTCCTCGTGAAGGCGCTGACGACGCAAGGAGAGATCCTCCTCGACCCGTTCTCCGGCGGGGCGGAGCTGACGGAGGACGACTGCCAGCAGCGCCTCGACCGCGTGTACGGAGGCCTGCTCCGGCTCGAGAAGCGGATGCTCGAGCCCGTGACGAAGAAGCAGATCCTCGTCCGAGTCCTCAACAACTTGAAGACGATCTACCTGAACCAGGGCGAGTTCGAGGCCGCATTCGACGTCGTGCACAGCATCCTCGCGCTGGAGCCCTCGTCGATGCCGGACCTCAGGGACCGCGGCCTGTTGTACTACCGGGAGAATCGCTTCGACGAGGCGCTGACCGACCTGCGGAAGTACCTCCTGCTCGCCACGAACGCGGAGGACCGGGAGCAGATCAAGCAGACGATCCACGGCATCGAGTCCATCCTCGCGGTCCTCGCATAGCCCGCCTTCGCGCCCTTAAGAATCATCGCTGCGAACCGTCGCCGCGCCTTTATCCTGAACCCGAAGGGTGGGGCCCCTTCTATGAAAGTGCGGAACCCGCTCGTGGCGGTGCTCGTGACGCTCCTCGAGGCCGCGCTCTTCGCACCCCTGCTCTGCATCCCCCTCATCCTCCTCTCACTCGGCGGGCTTCCCTCGGAGGTCTCCCTCGCCTGGGGCTTCGCCGCGTTCGCCATCGCGGGCTTCCTCGCAGGTCGCTCCGGGACGTTCGCCATCGCCGCGTTTGCGACGACGTTCCTCGGAGGGCTCATCGCATACGGCGTGTTCTTCTCTCTCGCGTTCCCGCCGGTCGACATGAGGTTCGCCGCGCTCCACGCCCTCGTCGCGTCCGCGGTTGCCTGGGCGACGGCTCGGCGTCGCATGAAGAAGGTCACCGCGCTGGTCAAGCTCGAGAACGACGAGAAGCTCCGGTGCAAGATGTGCGGCTCGCGGGTCGGGTCCCGCGCGAAACGCTGCTGGTCGTGCCACGCCTCCCTCGCGCGCTACACGTGATCAGATCTTCTTCATCCGGCCGAGCACGGGTTCGTAGACCAGGCCCTTGTCGAGGAGCCCGTTCACGGCCTCCTCGAGGACTTCTTTCTTGACGCCGGCTTTCCCGGCGGCGGCGAGGAGCGCGTCCCATGGTGCGCCCTTCCCGTCCTTGTCGAGCTCCCCGATGAACGCCAGCACCTTCTCCTCGACGTCCTCCCCGGGTTCTCGGGGCTTCTCCCTCGCAATCGTTTTCGTCGCGCTGGCGGCGGGAGGTGGCTCCTCGGGCGCGAACGCCCGGTACTCCGGGAGCAGGTACCGGAGCGACTCCGCGAGCAGCGAGCCGTACCGCGCGAGGTCGGCCTTCCCATAATGCTGGACGGCGGACACGATCCCCTCCGCGACATCCTCGGGATGGCCGAGCGCGACGAGCGCGTCCTTCGTGAGAGGGTCCATGCCCTGCGCCTCGCGCATCGCCGCCAGACGCTGCTTCAGAGACCGGCACGACTCGAGGATCCAGTAGTCCCGGACGTTCTCGTCGACGACCTTCACCATCTCCGGCCGCACGCTCGTGTACACGGTCCCCTGCTCGGGCGAGTACGTGCGCGACTTCCCCATGACCGCCGCGAACGCGGGCGGCTTGATCTTCGCGAGTTTGGCGGCGGCCTCCGGCTGGTATTGGCCGGCGTACACGTGGAACGTGCCCGTGGGGTCCGAGACCCGCGCGCGCCACATCGGCTGCCCGTCCGTCCCCACGTTCTCCACGTCCGTCAGCACCCCGACGACGAAGAGGCGGTTCACGCGCGCCCCGAGGGGCGTCACGACGTACGTGGGCGCCCGCTCTCCACCGCCGCCCGCCTCCAGCTTGCTGTCGTTGTACTCCCCGGCGAACAACCGCCACGCGACTTCCCGATTCATCTCGAACCCCCCTGCAACTTCTCCACCCATGCCCGGCCCCGCTCCCATTCCGCGTGCATCTTCGTCCTCGCCTGCGTGGTGCCCCACAGGTCCGCGAGGTCCGGCCGCGCGGTCCTGCACGCCGCCAGAAGGTCGTCGGGCGTGATCGTCGCGAGCGTCTCCCGCACGATGTCCCGCCACGCGCGCACGTCCCGCTCGTACTTGCGGGCGATTGCATCGGAGATCCACAGGTCTCCGGACATCCACTTCTGGACGTACGACCGGTCGAGCGTCCGCACGCGGTCCCCCACCTTCCGGAGGACGGTCTCCTTGGCGAGCGAGAGGAGGAAGGTCAGGCTCCGCCCCCCAGCTCCTCCAGCATCGCCCGCGCCTCTTCCTGGACGTCGACCTTGAGGATGCGGGCGCTGTCCACGATCATCATGAGCCCGTAGTCGTCGCTCGTCACGTTGCCGCGCACCTCGATCGGCTGCGCGATGAGCAGGTCCGCGAGCTCGTCGCGAACGACTTCCTGGTCCATCGCCTCCTTCGCCTGCGCGATCGCGTCTTCGATCGTCTTCTCGAGCAAGAGCTCCGTGAGTTCCTTGCCGAACACTGCCGTCAGCGCCCCCGAGCCGTCGTCGACGACGCCCTTGACGCGGAGGTCCGCGTTCCCCTGGACCTCGCCGTGGATCCGGCAGGTGTTCTTCCTCAGGACGCGGCGACACTCCGGGCACCGGTATACGAGGCCGCTCCCGTCCTTGATGTCGATCAGGATGCCGCGCACCGTCGTGTCCACCGCCCCGCCGCGCTCCGCGAGGTCTTCGATCCACACCCGCGCGGATGCGCCGAGCGCCTCCGCAGACGGGATCGCCTCCGCCGCCAGCTTCGTGACCGTCGACCGCTCGTCGAAGGACAGCTGCGGGATCCCCCGCCAGGACTTCACGTACCCGCCCTCGATCCGGAGCGCGTCTCCGGCCGCGAGGGAGAAGTCCTTCCACGCGCTGAACTGCACCTTCCCCGATTCGTCCGCGAGCACGCCGCTGTAGACGGTCTTCGCGTCGCCGTTCACCTGGACCTGGCGCGTCTCCACGGACAGGACTCGCGCGGTCAGCACGAGGTTCGCCATCCCCTCCCGCAGTTCGCCGACCTTGGAAGGCGTTGCGGGCCCTGCGGGGGCGGAGACGCGCGCGCCCTCGAAGGCCGGCAGCAGGTCGGGGGCCTCCTTCGTGACGACCGTCCGCGAGCCGAAGTGGACCTCGACGCGGCCCCTGTACTCCTTCGTATATGCGTTCTGGATCCGCACGACGTCGCCCTTCGAGAGGCCGAGGCCTTCGGGGTTCCAGACGGTGTACGGCACGGTGCCCGTCGGGTCGCCGAGGTACCCGTACACGATCGCCTTCGATCCTGCCTCCGTCTCGATCTCCTTCTCGTTCACGGAGACGATGCGCGCCAGCACGTTCACGCTGCTCTCGCCGGGCGTCAGGTCCCGGACCGTCTTCGCAACGCCCAGGGACAGATCCGCGGCGTCCCCCCCGTGCTTCTTCACGATCGACCGCTTGGCGGTGTCCAGCGACACGCGGTACACGTTGAGGTAGTTCCCCAGCTCCCGTTCAATCTCCCCTTCGTCCACTTTGCCCCCGAGCGCCCGGGCGATGTCCCGGACGTGGGGTGCCATCTCGTCCTTCATGTGCATCCATCCTGAGGCCGGTTTGCGTGCCTCGTGCTGGCCATGGGATTGCCGGGCGCCTAATAAGCGTGTACTGCAGGTACGCGAAATTACTCGGATTGGAAGTAGGTCATCGACCTCGTGCCGCCTTCCCGCTCGCTGGAGCTTAGTGAGGCCCGCAGGAGGCTCCCCCGTCCGCCAGGGGCCGGACCGCCCGTAGGTGCCCATCTGATAACGTTGGCGGCACGCTTAAGCCGGACGCCATGCATCGTATCGAGTCGCCAGGGTGTTCTCACGGACCTTGAGCTCGTGAAGATGAAGGTCTGCATGGTCGGCGAGGCCGCCGTCGGGAAGACGAGCCTGGTCCGCCGCTTCGTCCTCGACATCTTCAACGAGGCGTACGCCGCCACCCTGGGCGCGCGCGTCACGAAGCGCGAGCTGCACTTCCGCGGCCTCGAGGTCGACAAGCACGTGCGCGTGGACATGACCCTGTGGGACATCATGGGGGAGCGGTTCGTGCGCGACGAACTCCGCGAGTCGTACCTGCTCGGCGCCCAGGGCGTAATCGCGGTCGCGGACCTCGCCCGGCCATCGACGTGGGACGCAGTCGAGACGTGGGTCGAGTGGGTGCGCAGCGCCGTCGGGGACGTGCCCGTCGTTTACGCCGTGAACAAGATCGACCTCCTCCCCGAGCTCATGCAGCGGCCGAGCGACGAGGAGATCGAGAAGCTGTTCGGGATGAAGGACGTGTTCTGGTTCTACACGAGCGCCAAGACGAGGCGCGGCGTCGAGAGCGTGTTCACCGCGCTCGCGAAGCAGATCCTGGCCGAGGTCCTCGATTACCAGATCGAGCCGATCGCCGATCAGATGAAGCCGAGCCCGGCGGCGGTCGAGTCCCGCGGCTAGGTCTTCACCGCTTCCAGGACCAGGAAGAGCGGCACACGGTCGTACTCGTTCATGAAGTCCCGCGGCCGCGCCTCGATCGCTTCCGGGGGCGGGATGGGCTCCTCCAACCGGCGGACCACGAATCCCGCGCCCGACAGCGCCTCGAAGTAGTCGCGCAGCGGGCGGTGGAAGCTCGTCACCCGGGGACCGTCCCCGAAGCCCCACGCCTCCGTCGTCCGGTCGAAGTACCGGTCCACCTTCACGTACTGGCGGTCCTCGTTTCGGTTCGAGTCCCGAGGCTCCTGGACCCATCCCCGGATTGGCGGCGTCGCGAAGGCGGGATGCATGATCGAGAAGACGAGACGCCCGCCCGGCGTGAGGATCCGCGCGATCGCAGCGAGCGCCTTCCGGTAATCCCGGACGTCCTGGAGGACGAGGTTCGAGACGACGATGTCGAAGCTCCCCTTCCCGTACGCTCCGAGGTCGACGATGCTGCCGAGCCGGTATCGGACCCCGAGCGGTTCCCTGCGCTCCATCTCCATCGCCAGCCCGATGAACTTCTTCGAGATGTCCTGCCCGTGCACGACCGCGCCCTTCTTCGCGAGGAGGCGCGTCAGGTATCCGGAACCGCAGCCGGCGTCGAAGATGCGGAGACCCTTGACATCGCCCAGGAGGTCGAACAGGACGGGGTCGATCACGTATCGCCTGTTCACGTCTCCGAACTCCGTGTATCCGGAGGTCCAGACGTCCGCGAGCGCATCCCACTGGGCCGCGATCTTCAGGTCCGTGACGTCGTCCGGGGTTTCGACGAGGGAATATGACCACGGGGGGACAATCTCCTTCTCCGGGCTCAGGCCGCGTTTCTGGCGGGCGAACTCGGGGCGCTTCTGCCACGGATGTCGCTTCTCGAACTCAAGTCGATCGAGCACCGGGTGCTCGCGGCCGCACGTCGGGCAGTCCAGCGCATAGTAGTATGTCCACCGCCAGAAAGCCCGGCGAACCGCTCGGTGTCGGCGGGCGCATCGGATGCACAGGAACCTCTTCGCAGTGGGGCACCACGCGACCCCGTTGAAGTGGTGGCTGCGGCCACAAGTGTCGCAGACGTACCGCCAGTGGATGTCGCACCGCGGGAACGAGGAGTCGAGGTCGTGCCTCGCGGGCTTTGCGCGGTACCTCCGGTCCGCGAGGCGGATCTGTTCGCAGTGCCCGCACGCGACGCGCGTCATGGGGCCGGGGCGATGCCGCGAATGTCGGATATACATTTCGTCAGAGTCCCTCGTCCCCGAGGTGGGTCCCCCCGGATTTCCAGCGCGACGACGCACGGCCCAGGGGGCTCGGTCGGTGGGAGAACGTTGCGTGCGCGATTCGATAACCGCACCGCTCCGCTTAAGTAGAGAGAGGCGAAACGGTGGCCCCTCTCGGAGGTTCCCCAATGGCTTCCCATCCCTCCCCTGTGTCCCATGTAATCGTCGGATTGTTGGCGGTACTGCTGACGGCCCTGGCGGCGATGCAATTCGCCACGCCCGCGTCCGCCGCACCCCAGGTCGCGCCTTGGTTCGGCCCCAATGTGAAGGTGAACACCCCGCCCGCCTACACGGCGTTCCAGCCCTCGCTTGCCGTGAGCGGCAGCGTCCTGCACGTCGCCTACGCCGGCTGGGGAGGCTCCTCTACGCGCAATGACATTTTCTTCGCGAAGTCGTTGGACGGAGGTCAAACGTGGACCGCCGCGATGAAGGTGAACAATGACGCCGGCGGCGCCACCCAGACGCGCCCGTCCCTGTTCCTCGACGGTTTCGGGACGATCCACATCGTGTGGACCGACGACCGTGCCGGGACCACGGACATCTACTACTCGAAGTCGACCGACGGGGGCCTCAGCTTCTCGCCGAATGTGCGGGCCAACGACATCACGGTGAATTTCCAGGTCAACGCGGACGTCGCCGTCGACGGCTCTGGTTTGATCCACGCGGTCTGGGAGGACAACCGGAACGCCGTGACGACCGGCCCCGACATCTATTACTCGAACTCCACCGACAGCGGTTTGAGCTTCAACCCGAGCGCCCGGGTGAACAATGACGCCACCGGCGTCGAGCAGGCCCGCCCCGTGATCGCGGTCGCCTCGGACCGGTCTGTGTACGTCGCCTGGGACGATCCGCGGAACGGAGCCCGCGGGCGCGACATCTACTTCTCGAAGTCCACGGACCTCGGCGTGACGTGGACCCCGAACATCTTCGTGAACGACGACAGCGGCGGCACGACGCAGGACAGTGCGGCCCTCGCGGTCAACGCGAGCGGCGTCATCTTCGTCACGTGGACGGACTACCGGGACGCACTGACCGGCCCGGACATCTACACGACGCGATCCTCGAACTCCGGGGCCACGTTCACGGCGAACGTGAAGGTCAATGACGACCTCGGCTCGACGTTCCAAGGAAGTCCCAGCTTGGCCACCGGCGTGGGCACGGTCCAGGTCATGTGGTCCGACGCGCGGACCTGGGGCTCGACCGGCTTCGACGTCTACGCGGACGCCTCCCCCGACGGCGTGGTGTGGGGCACGGACCGGAGGGCGAACGACGACACGTTCTGGAGCAACGACCAGGCGAACCCGTCCGTCGCGGTGTCCCCGGGTGGGGATGTGTTCGCGGCGTGGCTCGACGAGCGCGTCTCCGGGCAGGACGTGTTCGCAGCCGTCCTGGACCTCCATGCGCCAGTCGCGAACGCGGGCGGCGCCCGCTCGCAGGCGCAGGGCACGATGGCGTCGTTCGACGGGTCGGCATCCACAGACAACCTGGGCATTGCGACGTACGAATGGGACTTCGGCGACGGCACCGGTGCGACCGGTGTCGCGGCGACCCACATCTATCCTATGGCTGGCACATTCACCGCCACGCTCACCGTGCGGGATCGTTCCGGGAACGCAGGAATCGACTCCGCCGTCGTCACGGCGCTCGACACGGAGGACCCGGTGGTCAGGGGCGGCGGCGACCGGACGGTCGACGAGGGACAATTCCTCTTCTTCGACGCAGGCGCGTCGTCGGACAATGTCGGGGTCGCGTCCTACGCATGGGACTTCGGGGACGGCACGCCCTCGACGGAAGCCGCCGTCTCCCACGCGTACGCGGCGGCCGGGACGTACACCGTCACGGTGACGGTCGCGGACGAAGCCGGGAACTGGGACACGGTCCAGATGACGATCACCGTGCGCTCGTCCTCCTCGATCGCCGCGCTCTGGGCGTTCCTCGTGATCCTCGCGATCGCGCTCGCCATCGTGGGCTTCCTCGCCTTCACCGCGTGGCGCCAACTCCGTCCGAAGACGAAGCCACCGACGCAGCCGCAGGGGCAAACCCCCCCGGCGCAGCCGCCGATGCCTCCGCCGCCGCCGACTGGGTGACCGGGCTTCCGTCCGGCGCCAGGCCGCTCTACCCGATCGCCTTCCGAATCGGTGTGTTCGCGACGCAACACCGGGGGCTCTCCCAGTACTCCAAGCCGAGGCGCACGAGGGTTTCGTCGGTCGACGTGATCCCGTACGGGGACTCACCGTCCGTGCCGGAGACGGTCAGCACTTGCTGTTCGTCCACGACGAGGATCAGACAATCGCACTGGATTGCCCGGACTTCTGCGACCTTCGCGAGGTCCTTGTCGAGCCCCATCTTCGGCACCGCCAACTTCAGCTTCACCCGGCGGCGAGCGACCCTCGCCAGGTCTGGTTCGAGTTTCCGAAAGAAGCGCTCGTCCGACGCGAGCACGACGACCTCCGTACGCGCGGATGCGATCATCGCCTGCGCTCGCGCGAGGACGTTCGCGAGCCCCTTCACGACGTACGCGAGGTCTATCGTAGGCGACTTGGCTGCGGACTGAAGCGGTTCGAGGAGAGACGTCACCCGTGTCACCGCGGACCGCTCCCGGTCGTACTTTGCGTCGAGGATGCGGCCCAGGTGCGCGGCCACGTCCTTTGGTGGCACTGCGCGGTACAACTTCGGCTTCCCTGGCTGCACCGCCGCGAGCCCGCGTTCCACAAGCTCCGCGAGCGCGTAGTAGATCTTCGAGTCCGGAATCCCCGTCTTCGTCACGAGGTCCCCTGCCGTCGCCTCCGGAAGGCGCACGAGGGCGCAGAACGCGTTCGCGGCGTACCCGGAGAATCCGAAGTCGCGTAATGTGGCGGCGATTTCGGTTCGAGAGCCTTTCGCGGCCTCCTCGAGCAGTACGTTCGCCCGAGGGCGGACTTCCGACATCTCCTGAGAACACCGAAGGGAGAGTACTTAAACTTCTCTACCCCTAACAGGAAGTAGATAACATGAACGACAAGAACGAAGCGGAGCCCACCGCCAAGGCAGCGAGCGCGCAGTGTTGCTCGGGTTGCTGCTGCGGCGGGGGGGCCTGTTGTTGAAGCGAACGGGCCGGTTGCACCGGCCCACTTTTCCCCGCGAGGCCCCGCGACGGGCGCAGGTTCAAAGCGGAGCCGGACTTCCCGCGCGGCATGGCGAAGGCGAAGAGGTTCAACCCGCGGTCCGTCGGGGTGACGATCCCGCGAACGGTCCCCGTGAAGTACCACCGCTTCACGGAGTTCTTCAAGGGGTTCGAGAACGTGGAGGCCGTACAGAAGATCTTCGGCCCGAAAACGGCCGAGGCCCTGCGCAGAATCGACATCGAGTTCTTCTCCTCGCGCTGGGGCTATATGGGCGTCTCCGACAAGGACGGGCACCTCCTCGTCTCCGCGCACTACCTGAAGACGGGCAACCCTCGGGACATCTACCTCGACGTCGTCCACGAGCTCGTGCACGTGAAGCAGCACTGGGACGGCCGGCCGCTGTTCCACAACCGGTGGACGTACGAGAACCGCCCGACAGAGCTCGAGGCGTACCGCACGTGCATCGCGGAGGGCCGCAGGATCGGGATGACGGACAAGGACATCCTAGAGTACCTCAAGGTCATGTGGCTCGACGACAAGGAGTGGAGGAAGCTCGCGAAGAACCTCGGGCTCAAGCCACCGCCGCCCAAGAAGAAGCGGTAGGGCCATAAGGTCCGCACCCCTTCGCGCACCCGTGGACCCGCGGCGCCCCGTGCCGTTCGCCCTCCTCGCGCTTGCGGCGTTCCTCGTGAGCCGCTGGCTCGGCGTCGGGCTCCACGAGGTCCTGGGCCATGGCCTCTTCGCGGCGCTCGCTGGGGGTTCGTTCTACGGTGTGTACATCTCGCCAGCGTCGGGGTTCGCGCTCATACACCTCCCGCGGGTCACGCCCGATGCGTTGCGCGTGCTCGTCGTCCTCGCCGGGATCCTCATGGAGATTCTCGTCGGCGTCGTCCTCTTCCGTGCCTACCCGCGGGCGCGGACGTTCGTCGGGCGTCTCTTCGTCCTTGCCCTGCTGGAGATCCTCCTCGTCTATTCCTTCGCCTACCTCGGCCTCGGGGTCTTCGGGGCCACCGGCGGCGATCCTGCAGAGGTCGTCCGGATCATCGGCGCACCCCACCTCGGCCTTGCGCTCCTTGCCGTCGGCGCCCTCTGGGCAGTGGCGGTCGGCTACGCCATCAGCGTGGAGGTTCTCCGGCTCGTGGCGCCCGCGCTGTCCCTCCGCCGCCAGCTCGCGTACGTCATGCTGTTCTGGACCATCCCCCTCCCGGTCGCGGCGATCCCCAACGCCCTGGGCGCCGTCGTCGCACCCGTATCGGTGATCACCTACGTGCTGCTCCTCGTCATGATCGGATCGGCCCTCTTCTTCGGGGGCTTCCGCCTCTCGAAGGACGCGCAGGAGCTGCCGCCCTTGGAGCGGCCCTCCGGCCGGTGGGCTCCCCTCGCGGTCGCGGCCGTCCTCGTCTTCCCGGTGTGGTTCGCGTTCGGCATCACCTCGGAATCCGCGGACCACCTGCTCATCGGGGAGCCGCCGCTCGGCGCGGAACGGGATCTCGCGAATCCACAAGCGATCAACGTGCGCGTGGTCTTGACGGCCGCGCAGGACGTCGAGCTCGAGTTCCGGATGAAAGGCGTCCCGGATCTTCGGTCTCCCCTGGAGCGCCGCGCGTTCGCGACGTTCGAGGACCGCGCGGACTTCACGTTCTGGAGCCCGGAGGCGGGGTTGCTCGCCAGGGCCATGATGAACGCCACACTGTGGAACGTCTCCGACGGGCGGATCGACTCCTCCGGGACGGTGTGGTTCGACGGTGGGGAGCGGCCGAACCCGCGCCTCGTCACCCTTCAAATCGCGCGTCCGGAAGACGAGGGTGACTTCCTGAACGTCACGCAGTCCGGGAACAGGACGTTCCTCACGCTGACGGTCCGGGACCCGTTTCGGAACCTCCCCTTGGGATGCCCGGGCTGCTTCCTCGACGAGTTCAGCATCACGTGGCCCACGGCAGGTCCCGGGGGTTCGTACCTCCTTGTCAGCGTGACCGCCACGGGCGGGAACCCGGAGGAACTCGTCGACCCCGGACTTCGGTTCGCGCGGTACCGCGCCCGCACGTACGAGGAATCGCCGGGACTTTGGGAACTCGTCCTCGAGGTCACGTGACTACTGGTTGAACGTCTCCACGCGCTCATAGGACTTCTTGAGGTGGCGGATCAGGATGTCGCGGTTCCGACGCAGGTGGCTCTCGAACCACGCCTTCACGACGTCCGCGAACACCTTGTGTACTTGGTCCATGTCGATGCGGTCGACGGACGCGTCGAGGAGCGTGTGGATGGACCAGATGCGCTTCCAGCCAGAGTACTTGTAATAGTGCTCACCTTCGCAGTATTCGAACGTGACTCGGAGCCTCGTCTTCCCGTCGGTCTCGGCGTACGTGACCTTCAGGGAGTCGCCCACGCGTCCCTGGTCCGGCGTGCGGTCCGTGAGGCTGATCGCGCTCACCCCCGCCGCGCTGAACGCCTCCCGCCAGTGCCAGGCGCCGTCGGGGAACGCCTCGTCGAAGATCGCCCACCGGTCGTAGTTCGGCTCGAGGGTGAGGTGGACGTTTGCGGCAGCGAACCGCTTCCAGATTTTCCACGCGTCCTCGATGAGGGCTTTGTTCATCTCCCCGCGCTTCGACGTCTGCTGGCCGACGTCCTCCAGGATGTCCGCAGTCTGTTTCCGGAGTTCCGCGTCGAGGGAGTCGAACCAATCGCTCCCCTTAGTCCCTCGCTTTGGCATGGCGACCACGCGCGCCGAATAGGGTGCGGTGTTAAATAGGTTCCCTTCGCCGTTTTCTATGGAGTAGATTGGCGGGTCAGCGCCCCTCGTCCGAGGCGATTTTGGCGGCGATTCTCGACCGCAGTTTCTCGCTGATCACGCTGCCGTCCGCCCTGCCGCGGAGCTGCCCCATCGCGACGCCCATGAGGGCGGGCAGGGCTCTCTCCCCACGCTCGCGGATCATCGGCCCGTGCGCCGCCACGATCGCGTCGAGCGCTGCATCGAGCTCCGCCTCTGGCACTACCGCAAGCCCGAGCGCTTTGGCGGCTGTCCCCGCGTCCGTCCGGTCCCGCGCCATCTCCCGCAGGAGGCCTGGGATCGCTTCCTTGGCGAAGGCGCCGTCCCGGAGCATGGCGAACAGCTCGCGCAGTCGGTGGAGGGGGATTGCGTCGACATCGAGACCCTCACGCCGGATTTCCGCAAAGTGGTACGTGAGGGCATTGGCAGCGACCTGCGGCTCCTCGGACTCCCTCTCCAGGGCCTCGAACGCCTCGTCCAGTCCATCCTCGATCAGTTGGGCCGCCTGCTGGCGCGGTAGTCGATGCGTCGCGACGAGCCGCTCGAGGCGAACCTCGGGCATCTCCGGGATGAGGGCGCGAAGGCGTTCGAGTCTCTCCCGCGTGACGCGGATTGGCGGCACGTCCGTCTCCGGGTACATGCGCGCGCGGCCCGGCAGCGGTCGCGAGTAGACCGTCGTCCCGTCCGCCCGCGGATCCCTCGTCTCAGGGGGGACTCCGTGGAGGGCCTCGGCCGCGCGGTTCGCGACCTCGTGCAGTGCGAGCCGTCCCCGGCGCTCGTCCGTCGCGACAAGGACGAACGCGTCTCGCGGACCTACCGCCAAACGCTCGGCGACCGCGGCGACCTCCGCGGGGGTGACGCCCATCGCAGGCAGCTCGTCCGAGTGCAGGATGCCGCCAACGCCGGCGATCCGCGCACGCGCCGCCAGCTCGGGCCCGAGCTTCCCCTTGAGGAGTCCCGCGAAGCTAGGCAGCGTAGTCCCGAGCACCTTGCCGCCAGAAGAGATTGCGCTTGCGACGACCTTCGATTTCGTGGCGGCGAACGTGTCCGTGACGTCGTGGACCGCCGCCTCGGGTCTCCGCGCCCCGCGGGCTGACAGCTCGTGCGCGACGTCGAGGAGCATCCGCTGCCGCGCGACCTCCCGCTCCACGAACGTCGAGATCATCCGCAGTTCCTGGACGCCCTTCGTCTCCGTCCGCGTGCCGCCCGTGATGCTGACGTTCACGTCCTCGCGGATCGTCCCGATCCCGCGCTTCACCTTGCGCGTTGTCCGGAGGAGCGTCCCGATGCGCAGCGCGACCTTGGCGGCCTCGTCGGGGGCCTCGATGTTCGGGGTCGTGTTCACCTCGATGAGCGGGATGCCAAGGCGGTCGAGACGGTAGACGACCTCGCCATCCCGCTCCTCGATCTTCCTCGCTGCATCCTCCTCGAGGAGGATCGATGGCACCCCGTAGCGCTTGCCGTCGAGCTCGAACCATCCGTCTGCGGCGACGAGGGCGCTGCGCTGGAAGCCCGTGGTGTTCGACCCGTCGATTACGATCTTTCGCATAAAGTGGATCTCGTCGAAGACCCGGGCGTTCACCAGGAGCGCGAACGTCAGCGCGACGTCGAGTGCCTCCTCGTTGCACGGGTGCGGCGGCTCCTCGTCCGCCTCGACGAGGCACGTGTTCGAGGTGGCTTGGTAGATGAACGCGAGGTTGCGCTTTGCCTCTTCGATCGCGGCGGCGTCGACCTCACCGAGTTCGGACTGCGTAGGCCGGAGGCGACGGCGGAATTCGTGGTTGACCTCTTCCGACAGCTCGGACCGGTCTGAGCAGAACAGCTTGAGGGTGTCGAGCTGCTGGTGGACCTCGAGGCCGCACCTGAGGCCGAGGGCATGATAGTCCATCCTGCGAGGGATGCTCCCGCCGCCAAAGAACTTTCCCGTGCGAAGAAAACGCTAGGCTCTTTTCATTCTCAGGTACGTTTCCAGTGCATCGAGTTTTATCTGCGCCCTCACACCTTCTCGGTGCACGCGGAAACCGAGCCGTTTGTTGATCGACAGCATGGCCTGATTGGTCGTGGCATTCCCCGTCGTCACGATCCGGACCTGAGGAAGGGCGCTGCGCACGCGAAGGAGCATGGCCGCCTTCACCCACTTCCCGAGCCCCCTCCCCCGGTGCGTCTGTCGGACCCCCGTCATCCACTGATGGATGATGGGGCCGTCGGAGGGCAAGTAGCCCATCTGCGTGAGCCCGGAGACATCCCTCTCTGGTTCTTCCGACATCGCGGTGATAACAGTACCGCCGACGCCCAGGAACGAGTCCTCGCGCTTCCGCACGGTCTCGGGCGTGAAGATGAAGTCCGACCGCTCCATCTCCCCGAATGGCTGTTGGTTGAAGACTTCCGTGAGCGCCGTGGAGAAGGGAACGAGGATGTCGTCGTCGATGCGGCCCACGCACCATCGGAGGGACATTTTCGGGTTGCGCGAGACGCCCTCCGCGACCCACGATTCGAGCATCGGCCAATCGACCTGGTCAAGGTACAGCCGGTTTTCGAGCCCTCGCTGTGCAACTTGTGCCCCGATCGCGTGGATGAACGCTTTGCCGTCGTCCTCCTCTGCGGACCCTTGGATGGTTGCTCTGTGGTGCTCGCGGGCGAGTTCCGCTACCTTTGTGAGCATTGTGCGCCCGATGCCCTTTCGCCTGTTCGGCTTCAGGACGGACACACCGACCCAGGCGATATGTTCGTTCCCCTTGTAGCTGGGCGAGTCCGGACGGATCGTCTCGAAGGAGAGCGAACTCACGAGGATATCCGGTCGCGACGGGTCGAACCCAACAAAGCGAATCTCCTCGGAATCTGGGTCGCCGCGCTTTAGCATCGCTTCCCTCGTCGCGTCGTCGGTTAGCGGGTCGTCCGGATTGGCCTCCCGGTGCCTCTCCCCGAAGTAGGTATGGAACCGATTCCACTCATCTCGGGAGGCCAGCTTCGGGTCGAAGCGGACGAGGTTCACGGGCACAGTCGCGCCCACCCGCGTCCGGGGATGTAAGGGTTGCGTCTCGTTGCGTGGTTCACTTCGGCGGGTGGCGGTACCACCTCTCCTTCGCGTACACGGATTCGAGCTCGCCCTTCCCGAACTTCCTCCGCGTCTCCTTCTCCTTGAGGAGCCACGAGAACAGCCGGGCGGCCGCGCCGTACGGCTGGTACGCGATCGCGTACTTCTTCCCGTCCGCAAGGACGTCGACCCACACCTTGTCCGCGCGTTTGTGGCGGACCCACAAGGTCTCCCCGAACGCCACCTCCTCGTACCGCTTCCATTGGGCCCCGTCCCTCGTCACCCACCCGTCGTCGAGGTGGAGGATGCGCTGGTCCGTGAGGTACACCCAGCCCGTCCGGCGCGGGAGCACGACCTTCTTGAGGATGCCCTTCGCGTGGAACACGTAGGCGAGCTGGCGGAAGCCGATGATTTTCTCCTTCCCCGTGATGATCGGGACGCTCGCGTCGTTGCAGAACTCTCCGACCTTGCCGAGTTGGTCGAGCTTCATTGCGCGGACCACAGAGGGGTTCCACGATTAAGCCTTGACGTATGTCCACGCCTCGACGCGCGACGCGCCGACTTCGACCTCCACGGGGACGCGGCGGGACAGGCCGGTCCACTCCCTCGAACTTGTCGAAGCGATCGACCTCCCGCTCCCTCAGCCACTCGAGGATCTTCCCTTGGATCTGGGCGGCAGGGCCCGGCTCCGTGACGACCCATGGCCCTTTTTCTCGTGGGCGACGCGACGAAAGCCCCGCAGCACGGCCGCGCGGGACCGGGCACGCGCCCGAGCACAGATCGTATCGCGGCATCGTCGATGAGGGTGCCATAGACGAAAAGTTTCGTCATTCAGAACACGTATTCGTCCAACGTGATCGTCGGGTTGATCTCGCCGGCAAGATTCGTCGTCATGAGGTCGTGGACCTCCCGAGGGTCGTTCGTCCGCCCGAGGACCCACATGAGCTTCACGAGGGCGACCTCGGGGAGCATGTCCTCGCCCGGGATCACCCCTGCCGCCAGCAGATCGCGGCCCTTGTCGTAGACGCGGAGGCCGACGCGGCCGTTGAGGCACTGCGTCGTCATCACGACCGCCTTCCCGTCGTGCACTGCCTTCCGGATGGGGGCGACGAGGTCGTCGCTCACGTGGCCGAGCCCCGTGCCCGCGATCACGATCCCGTGCGCGTCGTGCGTCTGGGCCTCGAATCGTTTGGCGGTAAGCCCCGGATGGAACGTGACGAGGGCAACGTCCGAATCCATCCCGGTCTCCGCGACCGCGGTCCCCTTCCCGCGCGGCTCCGTGGCGGCGCTCCACGTGACCCGTCCGTCCGCGTACACGAGACCGAGGGGCCTCTCGTTGATCGCCTTGAACGCGTCCCGCCGCGAGGCGTGCATCTTCCGAATCTTCGTCCCGCGCAGGACCGCGCATGCGGTGTCCCCGGTCTCGTGGTGCATGCAGGAGACGACCTCGCCGAGATCCTCCGCCGCCAGCCGCGCGGCGCAAAGCAGGTTGAACGCGGCGTCGCTGCTCGGCCGGTCCGAAGACCTCTGGCTGCCGACGAGGATGACCGGGCCCGTGAGGCCACGAAGCATGAACGCGAGCGCCGCCGTCGTGAAGTGCAGCGTGTCCGTGCCGTGCGGGATGATCACGGCATCCGCGCCGGAGTTGAGTTCCCTCGCGGCCTCCACCGCCAGCTCCTGCCACTGCTTCGGCGTGAGGTTCTCGCTGAAAACGCTGTAGATCATGCGGGCCCGCACGTTGCACGCGTCGAGGATCTCCGGCACGGAGAACACGAGGTCCTCCGCGGTCACCGCAGGGTGCACGGCGCCCGTGCGGTAGTCGACGTACGAGGCGATCGTGCCGCCGGTACCGAGGACGGCTGCGAGCGGCTTGCCGGTCCTTGGCGGTGGGAGGGCGCGCGTCGCCGTCGACACGTTCGTCCGCTTCAGGAGTTCGATCGCGGAGATCTGCGAGACGGGGATCCCGACGTTGTACCCGGTGTCGAGCTTCAGGACGAGGATGTCCGGCCCGGAGAACTCCGTGTGGGGCATGACGACGCCCTCGTACGTCCGTTCCCCGGCAATCCGGACCCGATCCCCCTCGGAGGCCTTGGCGGCGTCGAGCTTTCCCCTCGCCGGCTCCGGATACTCGACCATGGCCGCGCATCGGCGCGCGGGACTTGACCCTTTCCCCCAGAGGGCGGTGGTTGGGGAAAGGGATATCTACGGGGTATCTCGTGGCGCATTGGGGTCAGGGGCCGGGGACGTGATGCCGAAACGACTAGGGCTCGAACTTGTGCTTGTCGGGCTCGTTATCGCTCTCGGGGCGGTGACTTGGGACCTGAGCTATGTCCTCGGGCAGCCAGCGGAGAGTCACGACGAAGAGGCCGCGGTCATCGCGCATAACACTGTCGCCACCGTCGTGGTCATTGTCGGCGTCGTGCTCGCCGCGGTCGGCGCACGGATGCTCCTCCTCGGGAAGCCCGCCGGCCGAGAGGCCTACGCTTTGTTCGCCGCCTCCTCGCTCATGCTCGCGGACGGGATCCTGCACTTCTACGTCGTGAGCGAACATCTCTCGATCCTGTCCTTTGCCGTGTTCTTCGTCGTGGCGGGTGCGGTCCAGCTCGTGCTGGGGTTCGGTCTCTTTCGCGCGAAGCCCCTCGTCTACTTGATCTCCATCGCTGTCCTCATCGGGCTCGTCGTTGTCTTCTTCGTCACCCGCGTGGTCGCTCCGCCCGGCTTGGCGGAGCCGGAGCACTTCGAGCCGATTGGAGTCGTGTCCAAGGTCCTCGAGTTCGTGGCGCTCGGAGCGCTCGGCTACCTCGTGTACCGATGGCGGTCCGGTGTCCCCCTGATCGGGTCGGCATCCCAAGGCTCGCCGCAGAAGTGAAAGCTCGGTCGTCGATGCCCTCCCGTGTCGAGCGTACGAAACCTCCTGAATGAGCTCCGGTGGCGCGCAGGACGGGATCTCGCTCGGGCGGTCGTTTGGGTGCGCGGCCGGCGGACCGAAGACGTCAAGGTGATCCGAGGGGAGGAGATCACGGAGCTCGGTCGGCGCTACTTCTCGACTGCAACCGCCACGATTCCCTACTACAAGATCGTCCGAATCGAGTACGCGGGCGAAGTCATTTTCGTGCGACCCGAGGTAGAGTAATGGCAGGGGCTGTCGTCGTGGCCACGAAAGGTCTGAAGGTTTAAGTCCGGGGCTCCGTGTCCGCGCCCCGTGTCGTCCCTGCGCAGGACGGTTGCGGTTCTATCCGGGACGGTCTTCCTCGTGATGATCGGGATCTCGGTCATCTCTCCCGCGCTTCCGCAGTACGGACGCGCGCTCGGTGCGACGCCATTCCTGGCAGGAGTGCTCGTGGGATCTCTGCCTGCGGCGCGCGTCCTCCTGGACCTGCCTGCTGGAGCCCTCGGGGATCGATTCGGGAACCGCCGGTTGATGATCACGGGCCTGAGCATCATCGCGCTGACATCCGCGATCGCGGTCCACGCATTCAACTACCCCGTCCTCCTGTCCGTCAGGTTCGCCGAGGGGGTGGGGAGCGCTTTCTACGTCACGTCCTCGCTCGCCACGCTGGCCAGGCGCGTGCCCACGGAGCGACGAGGCCGATACATGGGACTGTACGTGAACGCCCTCCTCATCGGACAGGTCCTCGGCCCGGTTGTGGGGGGCTTCGTCACCCTAGCATGGGGTCTGCGAGCCCCATTCGCGGTGTACTCGCTTCTCGCCTGCGTGGGGATGGTGCTGATCACGTTCGGCCTCGAGCCGGAGGAGGAATCCTCCGCCCTCGGTCGCGTGGACCGGGTGGCGGTCAAGCGTCTCCTGCGAGATCGCTCTTACCTCATCGTAACGTCTGGCACGATGGCGGCGTTTTTCGTCCGCGCGGGGCTCGTGTCGACGGTCATCCCGCTGTTCGTCGTGTTTAACTGGGGCATCTCGGGGACCTTGGCGGTCACATACACGGGCGTGCTGATCACGACGAACGCCCTCGCCCAGCTCATCACTCTCTACCCGAGCGGTCTCCTCGCGGACCGGATCGGCCGCAAGGTGCCGTTCGTCCTCTCCCTCGTCGGCGTGGGCGTCGTCGCCCCCTTCCTGTTCCTTGCGCGGGACCTCGCGAGCGCGATCCCGGTGATGTTCCTCTTCGGGGCCGTCATCGGCATCCACGGCCCGCTCGTCGCCTGGACGACGGACCTTACGCCGAAGGCGATCATGGGCACGTCGATGGGCCTCTACAGGACGATCGGGGACCTCGGCTTCCTCCTCGGCCCGGTCATCCTCGGGTTCGTCCTCGACATCACCCTCGTGAGCGGCCGGGTCACGATCGCACCTTTCCTCGTCGCGGCGGCGTGGGCCATCGTGGCGGGGCTCACCATGCTCTTCGCACGTGATCCGATCGCGGAACGGCGGCGTGCGGAACGCGCGGCGGGGCGTGCCGCGCCGCCCGGTGACGCGACATGAGTCACAACGGCGCTTACACCAGATCGTACACGATCCGGTCCGTGTCCTTCCCCTTGCTCCGGCGCTCGGTGATGCGGACACGCCCGATCTCGGATGTGTTCCTCAGGTGGGTGCCGCCGCACGGACAGTAGTCGCGGTCACCGATTTTCACGACACGGAGGCGCGTGATGTGCTTCGGGATGAGGTCGACCAGAGAACGGTCTCCGATCTCGTTCTCGACCTTGACGCGGTCCTCCTCATAGATCCGCACGGGCATGGCCTCGGCGATCGCACGGTTGCACTCGTCCTCGATTCGCTTCAGGTCCTCCGACACGAAGCTCACGGGCTGGAAGTCCACGCGCGCGCGGTCCGCATAGAGCTGGTTCCCGACGGTGCGCGCCCCGTAGATGTTCCAGACGATCCCGGACATGAGGTGTTGGGACGTGTGGTAGCGCATGTGCGCGTACCGACGGTCCCAGTCGACGACCCCGTGCACCGCATCGCTTTCCGGCATCCGATCTACGAAGTGTTTCACCACGCCCTTCTCCTTCGAGACCCGGTGGACTCTCGAGGCCCCGCCTCCCCACTGGAGCACCCCGGTGTCGTACGGCTGCCCTCCGCCCTCGGCGTAGAACAGGGTGCGGTCCAGCACCACGAAGTCCGGCCCGCGCTCGATGATCCGTCCTTCGAACTCGCGCGCGTAGCAGGCCTCCGCCGAGGGGAAGTACAGGATCTCCGTCATCCGCTCACTTGCCGAGGATGTCCCGGGCGATCACGAGGCGCTGCACCTCGCTCGTGCCCTCGTACAGCTCCGTGATCCGCTGGTCCCGGTACAGCTTCTCCACGAGGTAGTCCTTGACGAAACCGTAACCACCGTGGATCTGGAGAGCCTGGTCCACCGCGCGGTGCGCGGCCTCACTCGCGAACAGCTTCGCGACGGACGATTCAAAGGTGTGGCGCACGCCCTGATCGTGAAGCCACGCGACGCGGTACGTGAGCAGGCGCGCGGCGTCGATCTCCACCGCCATGTCGGCGAGCTTGAACTGGATGGCCTGGAAGTTCACGATTGGCTGCCCGAACGCCTCCCGCTCCTTCGCGTACCGGGCGGCCTCGTCGTACGCCGCCTGCGCGATCCCGAGCGCCTGGGCGGCGATTCCAATGCGTCCGCCGTCGAGGGTCGCAAGTGCGATGTTGAATCCCTTCCCCTGCGTCCCGAGCAGATTGTCCTTCGGAATCCGAATGTCCTCGAACCCGAGCATCATCGTATCGCTCGCGCGGATGCCCATCTTGTCCTCCTTCTTGAGCTCCGTGAGTCCCTTCGCGGGTTTCGGCACGAGGAAAGCGCTGATGTCGTGCTTCTGCGGCCCCGTTCGCGCATACACGACGAGGACGCTCGCGTGGAGCGCGTTCGTGACGAAGATCTTCGTCCCGTTCAACACCCATTCGTCCCCGTCGAGCTTGGCGGTGGTGCGCATCGCGGCCGCGTCGGAACCCGACCCGGGCTCCGTGAGACAGTACGCGCCCATCCACGCGCCCGAGGCAAGCTTCGGAAGGTGCGTCTGCTTCTGCGACTCCGTCCCGAACGCCAGGATCGGCTCGCACACGAGGCCGTTGTTCACCGCAGCGATCACACCGGCGGAGGCGTCTCCCCACGATAACTCCTCGATGGTTATCGCGTAGCAAATGGAATCGAGCCCCGCGCCTCCGTACTTTTCTGGGACCGCGACGCCGAGGAGGCCGAGCTCGCCCATCTTCCTCGCCCAGCCCATTGGGTACTCCTGCGATTCGTCGTACCTCCGGGACTCCGGACGGATATCCCTCTCCGCGAACTCGCGCACGGTCTTGCGAGTCATCTCGTGTGCCGCGCCGAGCGCGAAGTCCATCGGGTGCAAAAGGGGCGGTTCCGTCTTAAACCTTCACGGACGGAAGGCTTCATACCGCCGCCAAGGTTCCCGAGTCGATGCCCGGCCTGGAGTTGGTCCCCCTCGAGTCCCTCGAGGCCGTCGACTTCTGGAAGGCCTTTGTCGCAGGGCGGAAGGACCAGCCCACCGAGAACTTCGTCACCCATCTCGACCGCTACCTCCGCGAGCCGCCGGAGGTCCAGCAGACGTACTTCGCGTTCAAGGAGAACGAACGGATCGTGGGCACGGTCCGGATCGGCAGTCCGAACCCCGACGACCCGTCGAACTCGATCTCATTCTTCTCCCTGGTCCCGGAGGCGCGCGGGTGGGCGCGGGATGCGATCCTGGCGGCGGTAGAACCAGTGATCGCCAAGGGCGCGGAGAAGGTGTTCGCCGCGTTCGACGAGACCTACACCGCCGACTTCACGAAGCTCGGGTTCGTCGAGCGGTACTCGCGGATGCGCATGGAGTCCTCGCCCCTCGCGAAGCAAGAGCCGCACGCCCTTCCCCTCGCCCATCCCGAGGCCATGGACGTCGACGAGGTCGCCACGTTCCTTATGGGGGCCTACGAGGGCCATCTGGAACAACAGTTCGGGATGCACGTCGGCTCGGCAGAGGAGTGGAACGACTACGTGACCTCGATTTGGAAGGGCGAGAACGGCACCTACCTGCCGCTCGGGTCTTGGCTGACGCGGGACGAGGCCGGGATCGCGGGGGTCTCGTTGGCGTCCCACTGGATGGGGGCGCCCCTCCTCGCGGAGATCGGCGTCCGGAAGGACCGGCGGGGCCAGGGCATCGCGCGGGGGCTGCTCGTCGCGACCACGAACGCGCTCGTCGACCTGGGGTACGACCGGCTCGCGCTGTACGTGACAATCGGGAACGATCCGGCGATCCACCTCTACGAGACGCTGGGGTTCCGACCTGCCGGCGCGCGGAACGTCAATGCTGTCCTCGAACTCTGACCGTCAGGGCTCCCCGCTGCGTCACCCCGAGAGACAGGATAACGTAATATACGCCGCCCGACTTGGGACACATTCGGGGAGCGAAAACATGCCAATCTTCCAGCCAGCCAGCGAGGCGGAGGTCACCCGCGCGATCCTTTCGGGGTTCACGAAGGACCTTGAGCGGTATGCTGAATCGGAGGTCGTGGTGGTCGGTGGCGGCCCCAGTGGCCTGATGGCCGCGCGCGACCTTGCGAAGGCGGGCGTCGAGGTCGTCGTGATCGAGCGAAACAACTACATCGGTGGCGGCTTCTGGATCGGCGGCTTCCTGATGAACACGATCACCCTGCGCGCTCCCGCTCAAAAGGTGCTCGACGAGATCGGCTGCCCGTACGAGGAATACTCGAAGGGCCTGTTCGTAACGCCGGGCCCGCACGCGTGCAGCAAACTGATCGCCGCCACAATGGACGCAGGTGCGAAAATCCAGAACATGACGTCGTTCGAGGACATCGTGATCCGCGAGGAGAACCGCGTCGGCGGCGTCGTCATCAACTGGACGCCCGTGCAGGCGCTTCCCCACGAGATCACATGCGTGGACCCCATCGCGCTGGAGAGCGAGCTTGTGATCGACGCCACGGGCCACGACGCGCTCGTCATTCAGGCGCTCGAGAAGCGCGGGCTGGCGAAGAGGATCGGCGAGGGCGGCATGTGGATCGAGAAGTCCGAGGACGCGGTCGTGGAGCACACGGGACTCGCATACCCGGGCGTGATCGTCGCGGGCATGGCGGTGTGCTCAACTTACGGACTCCCGCGGATGGGCCCGACGTTCGGCGCGATGCTCCTCTCCGGACGGCGCGCCGCCGAGGAGGCACTCCGTCAGCTGAAGAAGGGCGTTCCCTCCGTGAAGGCCGCCGAGCCGAGGGCGAAGCCCCTCGCGCGGAAGCGGTAGACAATCCCTTATCCCGCGCGCGCGTTCGCCGCGCGTGGCGGACGTTGTCGTCGCGCCGGACCGCGTCTACCTGTACGAGGATCCTTCTTCCGCGGTGCTCGACCTGAAGGCGGTGGCGGCACACCTCGCGGAGGTCCTCGGGATCCCGACGAGGGTTCGACACGAGTTCCTGCTCCACCACAAGGTCGCGGACCTGGACGCCCTCGCCAGGGAGATGGCCGCGATGCGCGTCTCGGACATTGCCCATCCACTCCCGACGGACGAGCCGCCTCCGCCTCTCGTCATGTTCGAGCGCCGCCGAATGGAATCCCCAGAACGCGGATCCCCGGGCGTGCTCTACGACGGCGTTCGGCTCCAGCGAATCCTGCGGGCCGCCCTGCCGCCAAAGGAGCGGACGCTCCGGTCAGCCCACGTCGCGTTCACGTCCCGCCTGCTGGGCACGTTCGACGATGCGGACCGGAGGTACCATGCACGTGCCGTCGTCCTCGGATACCCGTCCCTCATCTCGACCAGCGGGCTCGTGGAGGGCCCCGCCAAGCCCCGCGCGTTCTACGCCGCCAAACGCGGGCTCCGCATCGAGAGCGCGGACGCGCGATACGAGTCGCTGAAGGAGGGGTTCGCGGGGCGGTTCCTCGACTTCGACGACGCGCGCCTCACGCAGGTCGCCAAGGGATACGCGCTCCAGGCGCTGTTCTACCATGCGACGGGGGAGCCGTTCTGCGACGACGGGGACTGCGTGCTGTTCAACGCGCACTGGCAGGAGGAGTTGCTCCACGCGCAGGTCGAGAGCGGCCTTCTGTGCGCGCGTCACCAGAAGGTCGCGAAGACCCTCATGGGTGGTAGAAAAACCCGAACGCAATGATTCCGTAGACGAGGAGGAGCAGGACGCCCTCGTACCAGTTCGTCTCTCCGTCCTTCGCGATTACCGCCAGGATTGCCACGGCGAGGACAATCGCGACGAGTTCGAAGATCTCGAACGCGAGCGTAAAGGGCGCCCCGAGGGCGAACGACGCGAGGACGAGGACGGGAGTCGCAAACAACGCGATCTGCACGCTCGAGATCGTGCAGATGCCGACGCTGAGGTCCATCTTGTTCTTCCACGCCATGGTGACGGCGGCGCCGTGCTCGGCAGCGTTGCCGATGATCGCGATCACGACGACTCCCATGAACAGCTCGGGACGCGGGATTCCGAGAGCCGGCGTGACGCCCTCGACGGCCCCGACGAGGATTTCCGCGATGAGGCCAACGAGGGCCGTCGCCCCGAGGAGGACGCCAATCGCGAGGTTCCGGCTCCAGATCGGTTCCTCCTGCTCCTTTGTTACGGGGTTGAACACGTCCTTGTGGGTGTGGAGAGAGAACACGAGGCCCAGTACATACCCGATGAGGAGCAGTACGGAGATGGCGAGGCTGACGTTGGAAAGCTGTCCCGGGCTCGCGCGCCCGGTAGACAATTGGAACAGCTCGGGCATGACGAGGGCGACGACGGCGAGCACCAGGAGCGTCACCTGAAGTTCGGCTGCCCGCACGGAGAAGGCCTGTGTTTTGTACCGAAGCCCTCCGATGAGCATGCTGAGGCCGAGGACGAGGAGAATGTTCCCGATGATGGAGCCCGTGATCGAGGCCTTCACGACCTCCAGGAGGCCGTCCGCGGCCGCCTGGTTCCCCGCTCCCGCCAGAGCGGCTGCGCGGCCTAGGGCGACGAAGGCGATGATGAGCTCCGTCGCATTCCCGAGGGTCGCGTTGAGGAAGCCGCCGATCCCTGGCCCCGCGCGTTTCCCGAGCTCCTCGGTAGCAACCCCCATCAGGTGCGCGAGTGGAATCACCGCCACGCCCGCCGCCGCGAACACCACGAGGTCCGGGGCAGCGAACAGGCGGAGCAGGATCGGGATTGGGACGAGGGCGGCAGGGAGCAGCAGGAACTTCCACTTCCCGGCCTCGGCCATCGGGCGGCGGATGCCTACGCTCCGCTTAATGGTTCGGCACCGCCCTGTCGGACCACTAATCCTTTATACGATTACAGGGGCGTTTCAATCAGGCCAAATACGCGACGAGACAGTGCGGAGGCGGCCATTCAATGGTGGAGGATGGCTCCAAATCCACGTGGGCGGGCTCAGCTCCTGATCCTGATGAGCCTCCTCGCTGCAGGCTGGATTTTGTCACCGCTCGGCCCAGCGCGCGCGGGGATCCCGCCCACGTTCTCTTCGTTCTCCGCCCTTGACCCGGACGGCGGGGAGATCCTCCGGGGCACGGTCGCCTACCCCATCCGCTGGAACGTGACGGACGGAGGCGAGATCGAGCTTCTGACTGCAATCGATTCTTCGATGGACAACGGGACCACCTTCCCGACGCCGGTCGTGTCGGGCTACTACCCGACGGGGGGCGCGACGTACGACTGGTCGGTGCCCGGGGTCAACGTGACGACCGCACGGATCCGCGTGTGCGTTTGGGACGGCGGGGGGAACAGCACGTGCAGGACGAGCGCCGCGTCCTTCACGATTGACTCCGCGGACCCTGCGGTTCTCTCGGTGGATCCGCCCCGCGGGTCGACACACGTCCTCCTGGACCAGCCCCTGCATGTCCTGTTTTCCGAGGCCATGGACACTCCGAACGTGACCTGGTCCCTGGCGCCCTCGATCGTGATCGATGCGACCTGGCCTGCCTCCGACGACCTCTGGCTCACGCCGCGGAATGGATGGACCGCATGCACTTCGTACGCGATCGGGCTGGCGGGAGATGACCTGGCGGGGAATCCCCTGTCGCCCGGGATATACCTCAGCTTCGACACGAACTGCGCCAACCCTCGCGTCCTGTCCACGAATCCCGTGGACGGCGCGGTCGACGTCCTCCTCAATGCGACGATCTCCGCGACGTTCAGCGAGGCGATGGACCCCTCCTCGCTTACGTGGAACCTGCAACCGCCGACCAATCTCACCCCGGTCTGGTACGCGGGGAACACGTCGGTGTCCTTCTACCACCCGAGCGGCTCCCTGCCCCCCTGTATGATGCTCGTCATCGGCGTCGCGGCGAACGACACGATGGGCGACCCGCTGGTCTGGGGCCCCGTGCCGAATCCGTGGTCCTTCGTGACGACGTGCTCGAGCCCGTACCTCGCCATCACGATGCCGTCGGATGGCGAGACGGGCGTGCCGCGGGACGACCCGGTCGTGATCTCATTCAGCGAGGGGATGGACCCGGGGTCCGTCGTCGTATCGTTCACGCCGACCCTGACGGTGTTCGAGTACGCCTGGGATCCCGTCTACCAGGCCCTCACCGTCGTCCACGGGCTCTTCCGGTCATGCACGCAGTACGGGGTGCGCGTCGAGGGCTCGGACCCCTCGGGTCTTCCGCTGGCCCCCGGCCCATCTTCCAATCCGTGGTCGTTCACCACGAGCTGCGGCGCGGGCGCGTCGGTCCGGCTCCTCGGGCCCCTAGGCGGCGAGTCCTGGACCGGCGGGTCGAGCCACACGGTGCTCGTCGAGGTCGACAACCTCGGACCGTTCGATCGGACGTTCGCCGTCACGGTCGTGTATCGGTACGCGGGCGGAGCTCAGACCGGCACGATCGGCGTCCGCGACGTGGCCGTCCCGGGGGGGACCGCCGCCACGGAGGCGTTCCCGTGGGTCCTCCCGATGTCGGATGCCGAGGACGCCATCGTCAACGTCACCGCCACGGAGGGGACTGTGACAGTCTCGTCCGAGAGCGCGCCGTTCGGGATCGATTCCACGAAGCCAACGGTCGTGACCGCTACTCCCTCAGGAGCCCGGACTCCGCTCCCAGTGGACCTCGTCGTGGACTTCTCGGAGCCGATGGGGCTCCCCGCGTCCGACCCGCTCACGGTCCAGCCGCCGGTCGGCCGCACTGTGACGTGGACCCTCCCCGATCGTCTGCACGTCGCCCTCTCCGGCGTCCAGGCGTGCACGCCTTACGACCTCTCGATCGGCGCGCCATTCACGGACGATTCGGACCCGGGCAATCCCCTCATCCCGTTTGCGTGGTCCTTCGCGACCCCTTGTGCACCGACGATTGATCTGGTCACCCCCGTTGGGGGGGAGGACTGGACGGGCGGCAGCGCCCACGAAATCGCTTGGACGACCGCGGACCCTGACGACAGCGTCCTCTACGTGACCCTCTCGTACTCCCCGGACGGAGGAGCGACGTGGGTCGTCGTGGAGGCCGGCCTCGTTGTGGCGGTGGGTCCCGCGTCGCTCCCGTGGACGCTGCCGCGGTTAGATGTCTCGTCCGTCGTCGTTCGCGCGGAGGCGACGGACGCTCTCGGCGAAAAGGGCGCAGAGGTCAGCCTTCCCTTCGGCATCGATTCCACGCCGCCCACGCTCGTCCGGAGCTTCCCGGAGGACCGTGAACTCGGCGTGCCCTTGAACGACGAAGTCTCGTTCGTGTGGTCGGAGCGAGTGAACCGATCCTCCTTTCAGGCGTCCTTCTCCATCGCGCCTGCGATCGTGCCTTTGTTCGTCTGGTCGATCGGCGACGGGGACACCGAGGTCCTCACAATCCTACACGATCCGTTCCCCTTGGACGCGGGGTATGCGCTCTCCTTCACGACGACCGCCAAGGACGACAGCGCGCCGGGGAACCCTCTCGCGGTCCGGGTGCTCATCACCTTCCGGACAGAGCCCCCGCCGCCCGTGGTACCGCCGGTCGCGAAGGCACTCGGCCCGAACCGTGCGCAGGTCGGGGAGCCGGTGACGTTCGTCGCGACGCAATCCACGGGGGACATCGCGGGCTACGCCTGGCGCATCGAGGACGACGACGGGCGGGTCGTGGCCGTCCTCTTCGGAGCGCGCGCGTCGCACGTGTTCCGGGACGCAGGCCGATACCAGATCCTCCTCCGGGTGACGGACCGCCAGGGTGCGACGGACGAGGACATGATCGAGGTCTCCGTCACGTCAGGCCCGATCGGATGGATCGTCCTTGGCGGCGCGATCCTGTTCGCCGCGGCGATGGCGTCGACGGAGGGCGGCAAGCTTTTCCTCTTGAAATTCCTGTTCGTGCCCCTGTACGCGCGGCGCCGCCGGAACGAACTGCTCGAGCACCAGACCCGCGGGATGATCCTCGGATACCTGATGGTCCACCCGGGCGACACGTACTCGCACCTCAAGCACAACCTGCAGTTGACGAACGGCACGCTGTCGTATCACCTCGTCGTCCTGGAGCGCGAGGGCATCCTCCGCGCGCAGACCTACGGCGCCCACAAGCGGTTCTTCCCCGTTGGCGTCCGCGTGCCGGAGGACGGCGGCGGATTGCACGAGGTCCAGATGCGGATGCTCGGCGCGATCCGCCAGGTCCCCGGGCTGGCGGTGAAGGACATCGCAGGGGCGCTAGGGATCACAAGCCAGCACGCCCTGTATCATATCCGCGGTCTGGCTTCGAAGGGCCTCGTTCGCCTCGAGCGGAAGGGAGTCCGCCTCCGGTGCTTCCCGGGCGAGGGTCGGGCCCTCCCGTCGGGGGAACCTTAAGTCAGCCGTGCAGCCGTTTCCGTAACTCGGCGTACGAGCGCACCGTCGCGACCTTCATCCCCGCCGCCGCCCGCGCGTTCTTCAGTCCCGTGCCCGTGTTGAACAGGACGACCCGCTCGTCCGGCTGGATGTGTCCGTTTGTGACGAGCTGGCGGAGCGCCGCCAAGGTGGCTCCGCCTTCGAAGCACGCGTGGATGCCCTCGAGCCTTGCGAGCTCCGCCGTGGCGGCGGCCATCGCCCCGTCCGTGACGGCGACGCCCCGTCCTCCGGACGACCTCGTCGCGCGCAGCACGAGTGCGTCCGCGATCGCTTTGGGCACGCGGAGACCTGCTGCAATCGTCTTTGCACCTTTCCACTCCTCCGCAGTCTCCTTCCCGCGGTCGAACGCCTGCACGAGGGGCGCGCACTCGGCCGCCTGGACGAATGCGATCTTCGGGGGACGCCCCTCGTACCATCCGAGGGCCCGCAGTTCCTCGAACGCCTTCCACAGTCCGACGACGCCCGTGCCGCCGCCCGTCGGGACCACGACCCAGTCCGGGAGGCCGCCGAGCTGCTCCCACACCTCGTAGCCCATGGTCTTCTTCCCCTCCACGCGGTACGGCTCGTGGAGCGTCGCCATCAGGAAGTAGCCGAGCTTCCGGGAGGCCTCCTTCACGATCTCCGCGGCGTCCGTGATGAGGCCCTCCGTGAAGAAGAGGCGGACGGGGAAGGCGGAGGTCTCGCGCACAATCTCGATGGGGGTGTCGCGCGGCATCACGACGAGTGACTCCATCCCCGCCTTGGCGGCGTACGCGGCCATCGCGCTCCCGGCGTTCCCCGCGCTCGGCACCGCTAGCTTCGTCGCCCCGAGCGCCTTCGCCATCGGGACGGCCACCGCCATCCCCCGCGCCTTGAACGTGCCCGTGGGGTTCGCGGACTCGTCCTTCACGTACACCTCCCGGAGGCCCACGGCCTTTTCGAGGTTGCTAGCGCGCAACAGCGGCGTCCCGCCCTCGCCGAGGGGGAACGCCTGGTCGAGGTTCGCGAGCGGCAGGAGCGGGAGATAACGCCAGAGGTCGCGGCGGGGAAGGAGGTCCTCCTTCCGGACCCTCTCGAGGTCGTATCGCGCGAGGAGCGGGCGTTCGCACTTCGGGCAGAGGTTTCGGAGTGTTGCGTCGTACGTCTGTCCGCACTTCGAGCACTCTAGGTGCGATAGGTTCGTCACGCGGGCCGTCGATGGTGCGATGCCCTTATCAAGACGAGGTCGATATGCAGACATTCCCATGGACACGACGCTCGCGTACGATGCCATGGTCGCGGCGATCCGAGAACGGAAGCGCGTGCTCGTCGCATTCTCCGGCGGCGTCGACAGCGGGCTCGTCGCGAAGCTCGCGCATGACGCGCTCGACGGGAACGCCCTGGCGGTGATCGCAGATGCGGAGAGCCTGTCCCGTCGGGAGCTCGCCGAGGCGCGCGCGGAGGCGGAGGAGATAGGCATCCCCCTTCGCGTGACGTTCGTCTCCGAGCTCGCGAACGCAGAGTACCGCCGGAATCCGACGAACCGGTGCTACTTCTGCCGCACGGAACTCGCAGGCGAGCTCACGGCCATCGCCGCCAAGGAGGGCTTCACGACGATCGCGGACGGCGTGAACGTCTCCGACCTCGGGGACGTCCGGCCGGGGATCCGCGCGATGGATGAGGCGGGGTTCTGGCATCCCCTCGTGGAGTTCGGCCTCGCGAAACCGGATGTCCGTGGACTCGCGAAGCATGTGGGCCTCTCCTTCTGGGACAAGCCGAACAACGCGTGCCTGTCCTCGCGGATTCCCCACGGGACCGCGGTCACGTTGGAGGTGCTCCGTCAAGTGGAAGCGGCGGAGGAGTTCCTACGAGGACGGGGGTTCCGCCAGGTCCGCGTGCGCCACCTCGGAGGGACCGCGAAGGCCCAAGTCTCCCCGGAGGAGGTCCCCCGATTGACGGCGATGCGCGCGGACGTCACGCGCGCGTTCCGCCTCCTCGGCTACCTGGAAACCGTGATCGACCCGGGCGGCTACCGTTCAGGCCTGGATCCGGTCCCATCCTAGTCTACGGGTCTCGCCGGAGACCGCTCCGACCCGGAGTTCACGAAGGGAACAGGAGGGAGCAGTAATGCTTGCCTAGGTCGTAGCAGTCGGGGCACGTCTTCGGCTGCCCGACGAGCTTCCGGAGGCGCTGCTCAGTCTCGTCGCTCACGACGTGCTCCAACTTGCACGCCTCGTCGTGGAACGCGCCCTTCGGATAGTGCAGCGTGGTGACCATGAACCGCTCGATCACGCAGTGCTTGCGTAGGATCTGACGCGCGTACGCGTCGCCCTTCTTTGTGAGGGACGCCCCTTGGTACTTCGCGTGCCGGACGAGCCCCTCCTTGTGCAGCTTGTCGAACATCTCCGTCACGGACGAAGGGGAGACGGACAGATCTTTCGAGATGTCGCCGGTCTTCGCCCTCCCGTCGCCGTCCTTGGAGACGAGGAAGATCGCCTTCAGGTACATCTCCACGTTCTCGCTGTGGGAGCCGACCGCCGACATGACTACGCGAGCCACGGTTGCGACCTCGATAAAGCTTTGCGCGCGATGCGTTCGCGTACATACGGAGGGTTCAATTAGGTGCCCCGAAACATCCGGTCCGTCGATTTCGGCGCGCCGAAACCTTATGTGCGGCCCCCGTTTGGGCGGACCCGAGAGGTTCGGTCGACCGAAATCATAGGCGGGTCGCACATGGCGGTCGGAATCGTTCCGGGTCTCATCGTGGGGCTACGGGAGGGGATCGAGGCCGCTCTCGTCGTCGGCATCATCGTCGCGTATCTCACGAAGATCGGGAAGAAGGAGCTCCGAAGGTACGTGTTCCTCGGGGCCGCGCTGGCGATCGCGGTGAGCGCCGCCGTCGCCGCGGTCTGGGCCCTCGCCTGGGGCGAGTTTGGCGGCGTTCAGGAACAGCTGTTCGAGGGGATCGCTGCGATCATCGCCGTCATCGTCCTGACGTCCATGATCCTGTGGATGATGAAGGCCGCGAAGGACATCCGGCGCCACGTCGAGCAGCGGATCGAGATCCTCGTCGACGGTCGCCAGGTCATGGGCTTGGCGGCGCTCGCGTTCATCGCGGTCTTCCGCGAGGGCGTGGAGACGGTCCTATTCATGGCAGGTCTAGCCGGGCAGACGACGACCGCCGACCTCGTCGCGGGCGTGGGGATCGGTCTCGTCGCCGCGGGCTTCATCGGGTTCGGCATCTACGGGGCGTCCTGGAAGATCAACCTCCGCCGCTTCTTCCAAGTGACGGGTCTCGTGCTCGTCATCATTGCGGCGGGCCTCTTCGCGTTCGGCGCCCACGAGCTCCAGGAGGCGGGGATCCTCCCGTGGCTCTCGGGCGAGGTGTACAACGTGAAGCTCTCCTTCCCCGACAGCCAGGACAACCCTGCGGGGTTCGTCCTCCGGGGCCTGATCGGGTACAACGACAACCCCACGTGGCTCGAGGCGGTCGCGTACCTCTCCTACTGGGTGTTCACGGCCCTCGTCTACGTAGGGATCAAGACGGGCAGGATCGAGATCGTGACACGCCCCCTCCGGCGCGTTTGGGCGGTCCTCACGCGGCGGTCGAGCGCCACGAAACCGGAAGCCGGAGCGCGGTAGCCGCCAAGCCTTTTAGCCGAAGCCGCGATGGGCGACCCATGTCACGCCGTAAGCCCGAGACGGCCGTCGTACACCCGAGGAAGGAGAAGGGCCACGGGCCCGTGTCGGAGCCCGTCCATCTGTCGACGACGTGGCGCCTCGACAGCGCGAAACAGGGCGCTGCGTTCTCGCAGGAGCACGGCCCGGAGGCGTTCTACACGCGGTGGGGCAACCCGACGACCCGCCTCCTCGAGGAGTCCGTGGCCGAGCTCGAGGGCGGCGCGAGGGCTATCGCGACCGGCTCCGGCATGGGCGCGATCTCCTCCGCGATCCTGACGTTCCTCTCGAAGGGGGACCACATCGTCGCAGGGAAGAGCCTCTACTCTGCGACGACGGAGCTGATGACGCGCATCCTGCTGCGGTTCGGCGTTCAGACGACGTTCGTCGACCCGAGGAAGCGCGGCGCGTGGCGGGAGGCGGTGAAGGAGAAGACCGTCCTCGTGTACGCGGAGTCGCCCGCGAACCCGACGATGGAGCTCACGGACCTGCGCGAGGCGGCCGAGGCGGCGCACGCCGTCGGCGCGACCGCCATGGTGGACAACACGTTCGCGACGCCGATCAACCAGCGTCCGATCGAACACGGGTTCGACGTCGTGCTGCACAGCGCGACGAAGTACCTCGGCGGCCACACGGACGTCACCGCCGGCGTGATCGTGGCGAAGACTGACGAGCTTTGGGATCGCATCTGGTACACGTACAAGGTCTTCGGTCCCGTGCTCGGCCCCATGGACGCGTACCTCGTGCGCCGCGGGATGCGGACGCTGCCGCAGCGCGTGCGCCAGCAGAGCGCGACCGCGCAAGCTTTGGCGGAGTTCCTCGAGGATCACGCGGCGGTGGAGCGCGTCCACTATCCTGGGCTCAAGACATTCCCGCAGCACGCGCTCGCGAAGCGCCAGATGGATGGCTTTGGCGGCATGCTGTCCTTCGAGGTCAAGGGCGGCCGCCCGGCGGGCGTCCGATTCGTCGAAGCCGTCGAAGTCGCGACCATGGCGGTCAGCCTCGGGGGCACGGAGACGCTCGTGCAGCATCCCGCGAGCATGACCCACGGCCCCTTGACGGATGAGGAGCGCGCGGTGAGCGGGATTTCAGAGGGCCTCATCCGCGTGAGCGTCGGACTCGAACACGCGGACGACCTGGTCGCGGACTTCGCGGAGGCCCTTAAGAAGACAGGGTGAGAATCTGACCCTCCGAGGAGTCGCTCTGTTCGTCGTCGTCGCCCTCTTGGCCGCCCCTGTTTCCGGGAACCATCCGACGGCTTTCACATTCCAGGATATCGAGGGGGGCGTCTGGATCGGCGAGGAGATGCTTGGTGGCGTCGTTCTGTTATTCTTCACGGCAACTTGGTGTGAACCATGCAGGGTCGCGGAAGAGGCGTTGCAGGATCTCTTTTCAAGCTACGGAGACCGAGCTGCGTTCCTGGGGGTGTTCCTTCCCCCCAACAATGGCCCCGGGGGATTGGAATTCCATCGCCAGGCGATGGGCACCTCTTGGCCGATCGGCCCGGATCAGGACTCCATGCAGGAACGGTTCGCGGTTGCCACCGTTCCCGCCGTGTTCGTCCTTCGGTATGACGGAAGCGTGGGACTCGACTGGAGCCCCGTGTCTGCGTTCAGCGAGGAAATCGCCCGGCTGGACATCGGGTCGGCCCTCGAGCGGTCCATCGCCGAAGTGCCGTGGGTGCCCCCCGACTTCCTATGGGGGGCTCCTCTGGTTGGTTCCATGCTTGGGGCAGGGACCGTCGTCCTCCTGCTGCGAAGAAAAACCCGAGAGCCGTCTCCGAGGAAAGCGCACTAGTTTGGGGCGGGAGGTCCCGCAGACGTCCCCCGCCGCCCCGCGTAGATCCATCTCACCCTGGCGCGCCAGGGAGCAGCCGTTTCATCCCCTTGCGGGTCACTGCGGAATGCGCGTGGGCTCGAACGAGTCGAGCTCGAGGGGGTCAACGAACTGGCATATATTCAAGCTTTTTCCGTGGACCGTCCCGGGCAGTCGCAGGATCCGACGCGGGTCCATCGTGATGTCCACGTCGATGGGGATGTCCGCCGCCACGATGCGTGTCACGAGGTCCATGCGCGCGGATTGTGCCGCTCCCTCTCGTTGCCTCGGATCCTCCGGGAGTTGTGGGAGGAACCGGGTCTCGAAATCGTACGCGTGCACGTGGAATCCCTTGTTCCCGCTGTACACGAGTCGCAGGTCGCGGAGGGCCTCCGCGCGGAGGAAGTCCAGCAGGCGCAGCGCGTGTCCCTTGGCGGCGTCGAGGTCGTCCGGGACGTCGAGGTCGAAGTACAGCTCTTGCCCGAGGAACACGTTGTGCGCGATCGGGTAGCCTGCCCTCGTCCCCCGGAGCTCGCGCGGCCCAAGGCGCTGGGGGTCGAGCCATCGTGAGGTCGTGAAGTACGCGTGCGCCGGGGCGAACCGGAGGAGCCATCGCCGGAGCGTCTCCACGTCCTTCACGCGGTCCTCGATCTTCCGGAACACGGTGCGGCCGTCGGGCCGGACGAGGGCGAAGCGAAACTGGCGGAACGTCGGGCTTGGCGGCACCCACAGGTCGGCGGTGGCGTAGTATGCGAGCAAGGCCGCCCGCCGCCGCTCGAGCGTCCTCCGTTGGCGGTGCTCCCGCAACGCCTCGAGGGCCTTCATTTCCGTCCCACGCGGAGCCGCCTCCGGACGATCTGCCACGTCTTCTCCGACCACCTGGGCACGAGCCGGCCGTCCTGCGTCTGGAACTTGCCGAAGTGCTGGCGGAGGGCGTTCTCCATGTCGTCGACCTTCGCCTGCCACTGCTCCGGGGCCCCGACGGAGACGGTCCACCACCCGGTCGTCAGCCGCTTGTAGTCCGCGTGATACACGCGGACCTCGCCGTCGAAGGGAAACGATGTCGGCGCGAAGGTCGGTCCCTCGGGGAGCTTCTCCCGGGGAGGCCGCTCCTCTCGCTCCTTCTTCTTTCCCCTGAAGAGCCTCTCGAAAAAGCCCAACGCCGCCCGAATCCCCGGGGCCGGCTTATCCGTTGCGCCTCAGAACCGAGAGCCCTCGAGGCGCAGGAGCGTCTCCTTCCAGCGGATCCCGCCCGTGAACCCTCCGAGGGCCCCGTTCGCCGCCACGACGCGGTGGCAGGGGATCACGATGCATGCGGGGTTCCGCGCGAGCGCCTGGCCCACGGCGCGGGCAGCGTCCGGCTGCCCGATCGCGAGCGCAATCTGCCCGTATGTCCGCGTCTGCCCGAACGGGATGCTCCGGGTCGCTGCCAGGACCGCGCGCTCGAACTCGGAGCGGGCGGTGAGGTCTACCTCGAAACCGGCGAAGTCCACATGCTCGCCCGCAAAGTACCGCCGCAGGTCTGCCGCCAAACGGCTCGTACCGTCGTCCCGCGCACCCGCGCGAAGGTGGATTTCCTGTACGACGCCCCGATTGGACGCGACGGCCGCATGGCCGAGCGGTGCGCGCACTCGCTCCGTCCCCGACATGCGCTCAGGAGCGCCCGGGGCTAGATGAAGGTGCGTTCGACGCCCGCCGCCTACACCGGGACCTGCCACACGGTGTCCGCGGGGACGAAGACCCAGTATCCGTTCCCCATCGCGAGGAACTCGGTGTTGGTCATGACGCGCAGCCGGTACTCCAGGTTGCCCGCGTCGAAGCCTTCCACGCGCGTCGCGCCCGTGTCCGTCTTGAGGTCCCCGACCGTGATGTCTGTGCGGTACGAGGGGAACCCGACGAGGTTCCAGCCCGCGCGGAGGGGCACGTACTGCGTGACCGTCGGCTTCTGGCCTTGGAGGTCCAGGGTGCCGGGGGCGGTGATCTCAATCCAGAACGCCATCGTGTTGTCGATGAACTGGAGGTCGCTCGGCCTCGACGGGCCGTACGCCATCCACGGGTCCGCGCTCGCGGAGTTGAACGCTCGCACGATGCGGTAGTTCCCCGCAATCGAGGAGAGGACGGTCGGGCTCGACGTATCCGACAAGATCAATGGGAAGCTGACGAGCCGCCAGCCGAGGTCCGCACCGGTGAACGTGATCCGGAAGCCGGGGTCGCCACAGACGAAGTCGGACGCGCTGACATCCGAGCCGTCCGCGGACTCGGGGCTGAGGTCCCGCGCGACGATGCGGATGCGGCACTGGGACGAGTCGATGTTCGGGACCGTCCAAGCGTACCGCCCGTCGTTCGGCTCGTTGGCGGCGATGAGCGACCACGACGACCCGCCGTTCTCGGAGAAGTACAGGTCGATCCCGTCTTGGGCCATCACGACATCATTCGCGTGCCACCGGATCGTCACCGGGGTGCCCTGGGCGAGCTGCTCGCCCCCGTCTGGATACTGGACGTCGACCGTGGGTCCGGAAGCACCGTCGATCCACTGGATGACCTGTCCCATCACGCCCTCGCGCCAGATGTCCGTGCCTTCGAAGTACTGGACGCCGAAGTAGACCATCCGCGAGTTCGCGTCGTGCTGGGAACGAACGGTCCCGCCCACGCCGGGGGAGTACTGGAACGGCATGGCTGTGCCGACCTGCGCGATGGGGTCGATCCGGTCGGGGTCGCCCAGTATTGTCAGGCTCTGGCCGGCGAACGGATTGCCGATCGGGTCGCCCGTGACTCCCGTCATCGTCGAGACGCCCTGGTTGTCCCCGGCGAAGTTCCCGTGGAGGTACTGCTGGAACCAGGACCGGTAGCCCGTCCAGGCGTCGAAGCCGATGTCGGACCCGGTGATGAACAGGTTGCCGGTCGAATCGAGATGGTCTCCGAGGAGCGTCCGCTCACTTGTCGAGATGACGCCCGCGAACGTCGGGCCCGTGTGCCAGATGACAAGGGGGAACTTCGCGAGGTCCGCGGCCGTCGGCAAGCCCCGGTCGTCGACCAGCCCCGTGTCCGTGGGCGAGGTGTACGTGTTCCAGTTGTCGAAGGAGTGGTCGTTCCTCGTCGAGAGAAGAACCTCGTACGCTTCCACGTAGTCCGTCGTGGTCCCCTCGTCGCGGTACACGAGGATGCCGCGCGGCGTGAAGTCGTGTCGATCCGCGTTCAGGATGTCCGAAATCGTGTAGATGTATCCGCCGTCGTTGATTGTCACCCTGTCATTCGACTGGACGAACGCCGCCACGCCGAGCTTGTTGACGTTCCACATGGGGTTCAACGTGAAGGTTGCGGTCTTCGTCACCGTCTGCCCCATGGCGATTGTCAGAGGCTGCTCGTTGATCGCGCGCGCCACGTATCGGTGAATGTCGGGTCCCTGGTTCTGCAGGCCGAACAGGGGTTCTTCGTATAGGACAGTCCGCACGTTGAGATTAGTCTGCGCGACGGGATCGGTTGCCGTGACCCGGACCTCGACGCTTGCTGAGCCCGGCGTGAGGTCTCCGGTGACTTCGACGTACATATTGCTCGTCGGGTCCGAACGGAGGATCAGGTCGTCCGTGATCTCGTCGTACGTTCCCGCTTGCCCGAAGGAGCCGACGTTGAACAACGTCGCATCGGCGTAGTCGCCCCCGCCGTCGACGACCATCGTGGGAAGGAACTGGAAGTTGTAAAAGGCGTCCCTCGGGGCCAACACGGCGGGGTCCCAGAACTGGTCGGCATTGCCGCCGGAAAGGGCGCAACAGTGGTACATGATCACAATCAGGTTCTCGCGCCATTCGTCCGCGACGCGACCCAACCCGGGGTCCGCACCGCCGCACGGGCCGCACCATAGGCCCGTCAGCACTTCCACGACGTGCGTCTTCATCGAGCTACCGCTCGAACGAGGCACGATGGGTGGCTTCGCGAGCGTATCGCCGGTCTGCGCCGACGCCCACGCCGCGAACGAGCCGCTCACAAAGGCAATCGCAAGTACGACAACGAGAAGTCGAATCCCCCTGGACACGCCTACCCTCTCCTTCCGACTGGATGGCAACGTACCCTCTTTAGTCTTTTCCATCGGGGTCAGGCGCCATCCCGGCGGCCCTTTCGGCGAAGAACCAGCGCCATCCCTGCCGCCGCGGCTACCAAGCCCCCGCCGCCGACGCCGATCCACAGGAGCGGCGGCCCCGCATCGGGCGTGGCGGGGATCACGATCGTGAGCTCTTCGACGTTGTTCACCTCGTTGAGTTCCGCGACATCGTCGTCGGGATCGAGCGACACGCGGACCGTGTGGGTCCCCGGCGCCAAACTCGTCTGGGCCACGAGGGGGATGGCGCCGCCCAATCCCGGGATGGTCACGCGAACGTCGAGGAGGACTCTTGCGGGGCCGCTCGGCCCCATGAGTTCTACGAGGACCCGGACGTCAGTGGCGAGATCCGTGCCGATGTTGCGCGCCTTGAACTGGACGGCGACCGGGCCCGCCACGGGCTTGGGCGTCGAGGTCCTCAAATCGCCGATCGAGAGGTCCGGCGTCGGGATCGAGGTCACCGCAAGGACTGCCTGCTCTGAATCGGTGAGGGTCCGATCCACGGCTTCGGCGGTGATTGTGTAAGTGCCGTCCTGAGACGGTGCCGCGAGGGTCGCCTCGAAGGACCCGTTCGCAGACACGGTGACCGTCTGCTGCTGCCCTGGGATGCTCACAGTGACGGAGATGCCCTCCGCGGGTGCGCTCGCGTTGTCCTCGTAGAAGGCGGTCCCGTTCACGGTGAACGGCTGTCCCGGTTCCGCGGTGACGACGGGCGCCTCGAAGGAGATGTTCAGGGAGTCGACGAACAGCGCGTAAATTGCGTCGAGGTGCACGCTGTTCCCGCCGGTGTCGAAGGCGTCGAGCTTGAACGATGCCCCGATGACGCGCGCGTCCGTCTCGATGCTGCCGTTCGTCCAGAGCCCATCGCCCGCAACCGCGTCGCCGTTCGTCCCGTCGTCGTACAGGGAAGGGTACTGGCACAGGAACGGCGGGACGTAGCACCAGACCGCGCCGACCGTCTGCACGCCGTCCGGATCCGTCACCCGGGCGTAGATTGCGACACGCTCCGGCGCGATGGGGTAGCGCGGCTCCCACCAGCGGTCCAAGACCTCCGGCGGGTCGGCGGCGCTCACGGACGGGGCGGGCACCCAGAGGAGCGCCACCCCAAGGACCAACGCGAGCGCCAGCGCGTTCGGCCGCATGGAGTGCCGAAGAGGGAAGGGTGGCCATAAGAGCCTTCCGGTCGCAGACCCCAGCGTCCGCCGTCGCATCTCCCGTGATCGCCGCCCGGCGATTCGCATAAATAGGGGGGCTCGCGTTGTGAATCCGCGATGGTTTCGGGGAAGGTTGTCGCACTGGGCGCCGCTGTCGTACTCGCCCTCGCGGGGGTCGTCGTGTTCTGGGTCGTGAGTTCAACACCCTCCGGTCCGTCCGAACCCGCGAGGCCGTTTTCCGTGTTCACGGTGGACGGGCAGACGATCACGGTGGACGGCCCCCGGGACAAAGTCCTCCTCGTCGACTTCTCCGGGATCGTGTGCGACCCGTGTCGCCTCGCCGAGGTCGCCCTCCGCGAACTGCATCCGGTATACTCGGATCGCGTCGAGTTCGTCAGCGTGTTCATCGGGTGGGGTGGCGGGGGCGCCGACAACGCCTCCATCCTGAGCTTCCGCAACTCCGAGGCGGCCGCGGGTAGGCCCATCCCGTGGCACCTTGCGACCGCGGGGCTGACGATGCAGACGGACTACGGCGTCGTCACCATCCCGGACATGTTCGTGATCGACCAGCGGGGATTCGTCGTCCATGAGTGGAAGGGCGCGGTCGGCGTGCACCCGACGGAGGGCGTTCGGAGCGACCTGCCGCAGGCCCTCGAACGGGCGATTGCGGGAACCGCGACGCCGATCAACGTGTCGTCCCTCAGCATTCCCGCCCTCCTCGTGGTGGCGGCGTTCCTCTCCTTCTTCTCCCCGTGCAGCTTCCCGGTGCTCCCCGCGTTCATGACGTACTACCTGAAGGAGGATGCGAAGGGCGCCAAGGCGAGCAACGCCGTCGCCGCGGGCCGCGGGTTCCTCGCCTCCCTCGGCATCGTGGCCGTGTACGGCATCATCGCAATCGTCATCGCGGCCGCCGGGTTCGCAGCCCAGGCGATCGTGAAATGGCTGCCACCGATCATCGGCGTCGTGCTCATCGTGTTGGCGGTCCTCACGCTTCTCCCGTTCCAGTACCACTTCCTCACGAGGCCCTTCATCGCGCTCAAGCAGAAGCTCGTCGCCCGGTTCGGCGGCAAATGGAAGCCGGGGCTCGGGACGAAGTTGTTTTCGTTCGGGGTGGGCTATGGCGCCGCAGGCTTTGCCTGCGTCGCGCCGCCATTCATCGGCGCGGTGCTCAACGCGTCCGCCCTCGGGAGCATGGACCAGGCGATCCTTGGCCTTGCCCTATACGTCTTGATCGTGATTTCACTCATGGTCACGATCACTGTCGCGCTCCACATCGCAGGCGACCGGGCCCTGCGAAGAGTCAAGGCATGGGCAGGCGCGATGAAGTACGTGAGCGCCGTCGCGTTGATCATCGCGGGCGTGTACCTGATCTGGCTGTTCTTGGCAGCGTACGTGTTCTCCGGATGAGGCGTTCAACCGCCTGAGAACGCCTGAATGAGCTCCACGCGGTCCCCGCTCTTCAGCGCTAGGCCCCGGGTTCACTCGCGGAGCATCTCCTCGGATGGACTCGATGGCAAGGCAACCCCTCCGCGGGAGCCTGCGGGCGACGCCTTCCCGCCATCGGTATTCCTTGCCGCGTCAGCTGTAAGCGTGGAAGCTTTAGGGGCTTCGTGGATGCCGGTCCATGGACGTCTTCGCCGCCGAGGAGAAGGAATACGCGCGCGACCTGGAACTCCCGCCCAGGAAAGTGCGCGGATGGGTGCATGAAGTCGAGGTCCCCGCTCGTGCCGGCGACATGATACACTACGCCTCCGACTACAGCGAGCCCGGCGGGCTCGTGGAATTCAATGTCCACTCCCACAAGGGAAAGGAGACGACGTACCACACGAAGAGCTCCGATCCCTCCGTCGCGGGCGCGTTCACGGCCCCGTGGGAAGGGAAGTTCTACATGATGTGGGAGAACGCGAGCGACGCCCCGGTACGCGTCCGGATCCACGCGACCCGCCACGAGGTTCACACGGGGGCGGTGGCGGAGGGCGAGGGACACGGCCACGGGTGACGGTTGCAGCCGCCAATCACCAACGGACTTCCATCAGCCGCCGGAGAACGCTTGGATCAGCTCCACGCGATCTCCGCTCTTCAGCGGCAGGCCCCGGATGCCCTCGAGGAACATCTCTTCGTTGATCGCCACGTTCACGAGGGAGTCCTCCGACGCCATCGCGCGCGCGAGCTGCGGGTACGTCGCCGCCAAACGATCGAGAAGATGGCCCACCGTCGGTACTTCCTCCGTGACCGTGATCGCCCCCTCCGGGAGTTCCGCGAGCGCCCGGGGCAGGCGCACCGTGACGCTGTACCCGAACACGATGCGGTTGAGCTGCTCCCGCCACTCGAGCGATGGCACCCCCTCCGCGTCCAGCTTGCACAACGCATAGAAGCGCGTGAGCATCGCGTCGAACTCCGCGCGGTCGACGCGCTCGCCCGCGTAGGGCCCACCCTTGATCGGCTCCTCGAACCAGCGGTCCGGCACCGTGTCGTCCTTCCGCGTCACTCCGAGCGTCGCGTTGATCATGCGCTCGATCCCGCGGATGTTCGAACCGATCGCCGCCAGATGCTCCTCGGACAGGTCGAGCCCCGTGGCGTTCCGGATCTGCTCGCGGAACTCCCCGTACCCAGGCAGGCTCGGGGAGTTGAACAGCTTCGTCGTGAAGCGGCACATGCCCACGGCGTCGCCGACGGCGTACACCTCCTCGCACACCTTCACCGCCAAATCCTTCCCCTCGTACGCGTTGGGCTTGCCGCTCACGGGGCCGCCGTACAGCCTTGCCTTGTACGCGGGGTCGTCGTTGATCCGTGCGTTAATCTCGAGCGTCACGCGGTTGCGCAGGTGATCGAACCCCCGCGTCGATACCGCCAGGCCCAAGGCGAACGCCTTCAGGATGCGCGCGTCGTGCGGGTCGGACTGCATCGTGCGCTTCACCGCCATCCGGTATTTTTCCGACCCGGCCGGATAGAACCCCTCCTCGACCGCGTAGCTGCCCGCCGCGATCGCGCGGCCGAACCCCTCGCGTTTGGCCGTGAGGAATAGAAGCTCCGCGATCACCTTGAGGTCCCCCCATTGGAGATGTAAGCCGTCCGTGTCCTTGGCGGCGATCAGCCCGCGCTGGTACAACTCGAACGCCCACGCGAGATTGCCGCCCGTCCCGGCCGTGTCGAGTCCGAGGTCGTTGCAGATGTTGTTCAGGTAGATCACGTGCTGCGGCTGCGTCACGCCCATGTTCGGGCCGAACTTGCCCACGGTCACGTACTCCGGACCGTCGCCCGTCAAGTACCGCCGCCCCTCGTACCCCAGGGCGTCCACGTGCGCCACGAGCGCCGCCAATTCCGGGTCAGAGGGGTACACGGACGTGATGTCGTTCATCGGGCGGCAGTTCACCGGGCATCGGAAGCAGCCGGTCATCGAGGGCCGGAACCGGTCGAAGTTCTCGGAGTCGAGGTCCGGGACCCACACGGTCTCCTGGTTGTTCTTCGTACCCATCGCCCAGAGCTGGCGGCTCGGCTTGTAGAGGAACGGCGTGCCTCGCTCGTGGAGGATCTTCCCGACGCCCGTCGACATGAACTGGCGTGCGATGTCGCGGTTCTTCGGCGGCACGTACTCCGGGTGCGCGTACTCGAGTTTCGTGATGCCGCGGATCACGATCGCCTTGAGGTTCATCGACCCCATCTTCGCCCCCGTCCCGCTCCGCGCGTGCAGGGACTTCGGCCCGGTCATCACGCCGGCGACGCGGACCCCGCGCTCCCCCGCCACCCCGATGTTGATCATCGCCAGGTTGGCCCCCCAGCGGCCGTCGAAGTCCTTCGCGACGCGCGCCCGTAGGTCGACGTTGTTGAGCCCGGCGTACGGGGTCGCATCCCGGAATTGAAGCGCCCCGCCCTCGACGAACAGGGCGGTCAGCGTGGCGGCGCGGCCGTACAGGACGAGGTGGTCGATCGCGTTCAGCCGGAGGAACGAGGCGAAGTAGTCGCCGGCGTTCGAGTCCATGAGGATGCGGCTGTCGGGGGACCAGGACGTGAGGTTCCCCCGGGACGCGCTGGGGATGATCCCCGTCGCGATGCCCGAACCGTACACGAGGGGCGTGTCCGGGTGCTCCGGGGTGAGGGACGGGTCGAGAAGGTTCGCGAGGTAGAACATGTTCACCCCGCGACCGCCCAGGAACGCCTCGACGACCGACCGGGGCGTGTACGCCTCGCGCACCTCCCGCCGCTCGAGGTCGACGAACAGCGTGCGTCCCTGCGTCGGGAACTGGGACTCCCGTGCGAGGCGCGACAGGAGGCGGTCGACGCGCTCCCGGATCATCCGCTGAGGAAGGCCTTCCGCCCTTAAAAGCCCCCGGGCTACGGGGTGCTGTTCAGGAGCGCCTGGATCTCCTCGGCCCGCTTCTTGAGAAGCTCCTCGCGGGCCATCAGGTCGAACGCCTTCTGCTGGAGGATCATCACGCGCTGGTCGATCTCGCGCTTCGCCGCCTCCTGGTCGAACGGCGGCGGTGCGGACTTCGCCGCCTCGATCTCCGCGAACTTCTGGTCGATCTCCTCGCGCGTCTCGAGGAGCTTCCGGCTCTCCTCCTCGACCTTCGTCTCGCGGTCGCGGAGCGTCTCCTCCCTCTCGAGGAACTCGAGCGCCTTCCTCTGCATCGCCTTGCGATCCTCCGCGAACTTCTCCTGCGCCTCCTCGTGCTCGGGGTCCCTCCAGGGCGAGGCCTTCGGTGCGCTCGCGTGCGCCTCGACCTCCCTGCGCAGCCGGTCGCGCTCCGCCGCCAGCACGCCCAATTCTCGGATGTGTCCCACGCGGGCCGCATCGAGCTGTCCCTTGAGGTCGGCGATCTGCGCCTCCATCTCCTGGCGGTACTCCTCCACCGCAGAGCGCGTGCTCTTTTCCATGATCTTGAACGCCTCCTCCCGCTGCCGGAGCTGCCTCTCCCGGCTCTCGAGGCCTCGCGCGACGGACTCGAGGGCGTCCTCGTCCTCGGTGTCTCCCTCGGTGTCTCCCAGAGGCGGCACCACCTTCCCAAGCAGGATGGACTCCACCGCCACAAGGGCGGCGCGGGCCCACTGCAACTCCTCGGGCCCCAGGGAGCCCTTCGAGATCGTGATGATGCCGACCTTATCCCCGTAGATCGCGGTCGCCTTCCACTCCGTGAGGAAGATCGACTCCCCGTCCGCGAGGCCCCTCTCCGGCAGCGCCGCCAGGAAGTCCTCGTACTCCACGAGGCACATCTCGTCGATGGGGACGACGCCCCGATAGGCCCCCTTCTCATCGAGCATGAAGATCTTGTGGAGCGTGGCCTTTCTGGTTAACGGCGGGGGCAATTCATTCCTCCCCGAGGAATGTATCGACGTTTTCCCCCAACCTAATAACCTTGGCCCGGTGAGAACCACGGATGATTCTATCCCGTCCTTCGACGGGGGAATCCTCAAGGCGTTCGCGTCTCTTGCGGAGACCAATGGGGTTCCGCTACACGGGCATCCGCGTGCGCGACATGGACCGGTCGATCGACTTCTACGCGCGCCTCCTCGGGATGGAGGTCCAGTTTCGCATGAACATCAAGGAGACCGGCGGGAAGATCGCGATCCTCAAGAGCCCGCGCGGGAGCCAGCGGCTCGAGCTGAACTGGTATCCGAGGAAGGGCCTGCACGCGAGGTACCGCCAGGGGGACGAGCTAGATCACCTCGCGTTCTCCGTGCGAAGCGTGGACCGGTTTCTGACCGAGCACAAAGGCGAGATGAAGATCGTCCTTGGCCCCTATGACGAGGGGCGTGACCGCCTCGCGTACATCTCGGGGCCGGATGGGGAATGGATCGAGCTCATGTCGCCGCGAGGCAAAGCCCGCTCCAAACCGTGACGCGAGTGTCCCCGTCGAGTGCTGCCTGTACGCCCAGAGTTCATGGGTCTCGCCGGCCCTCGCGCGCCAGGTCCAAAGTCTTAAAGAGGAGCCGAAACGATGGAGAGAACGATGCCCCTGACCGTGAGCGTGGAGGTCGATGAGACGGGCACCTACGTGGCAGAGGTGAAGGACCTGCCAGGGTGCGTCACCCAGGCCTCCACCTTCGAAGAGCTGCTCAAGAACCTCCGGGAGGCGATCGCCGGGAACCTCGAGGTCCGACGATCCATGGGATACGAGGTCCCGGAGGACCGGCGGATGCGGCTCTTGGTCGACGCCACGGTGTAGGGATGGGGAAGCTGCCCCGGGACGCCGATCCCCAGAAGGTCATCGCGGCCCTCGGACGATTCGGGTGGGAAGCTCGTTCCGCGAAGGGGGGCCACATCCATCTCGTGCATCACGAGAGGCCAGAATCGTGCTGACGGTCCCCTTTCATTCGGGAAGAGGCGTTTCCCCGGGGACCCTGCGGAGTTTGCTGCGAATCGCCGGGATCACTGTCGAGGAGTTCGTTGAACGACTGTAGTAAGAAAAGGAAGGCCAAGTATGAGTACCATGCCTTCCATAGGTTCCATGCGATGGCATCGACGACCACGATCTCCCTTCAACGGGAAACGAAGGAGAAGCTTCGAAAGCTGGGCTCAAAGGGTCAGACCTACGACGACTTGATTCGCGACCTGATCGAGCGGGCCTCCATCCGGAATCTCGACGACCGCTGGAACCGCGTACTCGCGGACGAGGAGTTCATTCCGCTGGAAAAGGTATGAGCTATCGAATCACCGCATCCGAGACGGCGACCCGCTAGCTGCGGAGTCCTCGAAGAGGACCCGTTTCGCCACCGACCCCGCGCCGACATCCAGCCGCTGGAGGGGACGGACCCCAAGAAGTATCGGATTCGCATCGGAGACTATCGTGCCGTCTACTCCGTGGCGGGCACCGAGGTGAAGGTGATTGAGATCTTCGTTCGGGGCCGAGGCTACCGGTGACCTCTACTCGGCTACAGGACAATCCGTGCGTCCACGACCTTGTACCCCCTCCCCTTCTCGAGGACGATGAGGGGGTTCAGGTCGACCTCCATGATCGCCTCGAAGTCGAGGACGAGTTGCGATAGTCGAAGGAGGGCCTCCTCGACCGCCGACACGTCCGACGCTTTCTCGCCGCGCACGCCCTCGAGGAGCGGGAACGTCCGGACGGACCGCACGATGCGCCGTGCGTCCTCGTCCGTAATCGGCGCGAGGCCCCACGCCACGTCCTTCAGGAATTCCACGTAGACGCCGCCAAGGCCAAACGCGAGGAGCGGGCCGAACACTTTGTCGCGGTTCATGCCGAGGATCGTCTCCTTCCCGCCGCGCACGTACTCTTGAACGAGGAAGCCATCGATCGCGACCTTCGCCTTCTGGAGGCGCTTCTCCATCTTCGCGAGCTCGCCTTCCAAGGCCTCCTCGTCCCGGAGGTCCACCGCCACGGCCCTCTTCTCCGTCTTGTGTACGAGCCCATCGCCCACCGCCTTCAGGACCACGGGGAACCCGATTTCCCGCGCAGCGGTTGCCGCCTCCTCCGCGTCCTTTACGAACCGCGACTTGGCGGTGGAGAAGCCGTACGCCGCCAGGAGTTCCATCGCCTCCATCTCCGGGAGCCGCGCTCGCTCCTTCGATTTGGCGGCGGAGACGATCCGCTCCGCGGCAGCGCGGTCGACCTCGAACTCCTTGAAGGTCCCCTCGGGACGTTTCAGGTATGCCCCGTAGCGGTGCATCGCGGCGATCGTCTTGGCGGCGCTCTCCGGGAACAGGTACGAGGGGATCTTGTGCTGCACGAGCTCGACGAACCCCGGCGACTCTTGCGAACGGCCCAGGAAGTTGCATAGCACGGGCTTGTCGTACTTGGCGGCGGTCTCCCAGATCGCCTTCGCGACGTCGACCTCGAACGTGACGATCGGCGGCACGTAGATCGCGATCGCGGCGTCCACGCCCTCATCCGCGAGCACGGCGTCGAGCGCCTTCCGGTACTCCTCCGGCCCCGCGGACGCGATGAGGTCGACGGGGTTCGTCAGGGAAGCCTCCGCCGCGGCCCACCCCCGCATCGACTCGATCGTCTCGCGCTTCAGCGTCGCGAGCTCCAGCCCTTCCTGGATCAGCGCGTCCGTGCACATGATCGCGGGCCCGCCCGCGTCCGTGACGATCGCGACACGCTTGCCCTTCGGCGGCTTCTGACTTGCGAACGCCATCGCGTAGTCGAACAGCTCCTCGATGCTGTACGCGCGGATCACGCCGGTCTGCGCGAACACCGCCTCCGCAGCGATGTCGGAACCGCCGAGAGCGCCGGTGTGGCTCACGGTCGCCCGACCGCCTGCCTCCGTCCGCCCGGACTTCACCGCGATGAGCGGCTTCTTCTTCGAAATGTGCCGCGCGATCCGCGCGAAGTTCTTCGGGTTCCCGAAGTTCTCGAGGTACAGGAGGATGAGGTGCGTGTCGTGGTCGTCCGCCCACGACATGAGGAGGTCGTTGCCGCTCACGTCCGCCTTGTTGCCGAGGGACGCGAACTTCGCGAAGCCGATGTTGATGTTCCGGGCGTGGTCGAGGATCGCGACGCCGAGCGCGCCGGACTGCGACAGGAATGAGATGCCGCCTCGGAGCGGGGGCGTGGGGGCGAACGTCGCGTTCAATTGCACGTTCGAGTTCGTGTTGATGACGCCCATGCAGTTCGGTCCGACCATCGCGACGCCGTGCTTCCGCACGAGGTCCCGCAGCTTCCGCTCGCGCTCCTCGCCGATGCCGCCAATCTCGCGGAATCCGGCGGTGATCACGACGAGGCCGCGAACGCCCTTCTCGATGCACTGCGCGACGGACTCGAGGGCGATCTCTGC
>CAYNEM010000013.1:0-74991 GCA_964396265.1 uncultured Methanomassiliicoccales archaeon | reverse complement strand
ATACCTACCGGGTGAGGACTTAATCGAGGGGGAGGGGGCGCCCGACCCTGGCATGTTTGGAGGCAGACAAGGAACATCAATGGCAGCTCCTCATGTCTCGGGTACGGCGGCAATTATCTTGACTGCACATTCGGATTGGACTCCCAATCACGTCAGGGATGCTATCCGCAGGACAGCGGTCATGAACGGGTTCCTCCCTTCGTCGAAAGCCGGATATGGCATCGTCGATGCCACAAACGCTGCAAGCACGACCATGGCCGATGGCACATTGGGGTGGGATTCGTTTAGCAGGTTCACACCCTATGGTCCGTACGGCAGCAGGTTCAGCTATGGCATCAAGGACTTCTTAGAAATCGGTCCGCAGGATCAACCCTCGCTTTGGAATGTGTGGATCCAGCATCAGGCCTGCGTCATCGTTTGTTGGATTGACTGGCAGTACAAGCTTGCCTACGCGGCTCAAAGTTACTGGGTCGTGGTCGATGGCTCCTTGCATGCGTTGGACACCCAGCACATGATTTCCGGTCCCAGGGTCTATTTTAAGGCTCAAGGGATGGAGAATGTCAGGATGGTTTTCTCCATCGAGGGCAAACCTGATGTTCGTGTTGAGGCTATATTCAACCTAGAATCTGCTAATCCCACACCCCAAATCATGCCATGGGTGCGCCTCTGGTCAGTAAACTACCAGCTTCCCCATACATACAAGGCGCTGTCGTACTACGATCTCGACATACGAAACCCTGGCAACGATCGGATTTTCCGCGTCTCGGACAGCTTTACCTACACTACTGAAATCAAGGTCCAGAATATCGCTGTTCGCATCGGTGATTACTCTTATGCCTTTCCGAGGATTAGACTGTTGCCGGACTCCGCTGAGACTCCCGAGGAATGGCTGCTTCGCTGTTGCGACACGCTCTCGAACCCGGATTTGTTGTTGAGCGGCCAGAGCATTTACAGAGTAGACGTTGCGGTATTCTACCGGGGATCTGCAACCGTGCCTACATCAGGCCGTGTAATCATCGGCCCACGTCTTTATGTGGAGCTGTGACCATGCAGACTAGAGATATGGCGCGATCATCTCGCCTGGTCGGGCTAATGGTTGTGGTCTTACTTGCGATCATGATCATGCCCGCGCTGGCGCGGGCGGCTCAGACGGACCCCGGCAGCGAGCCACCAACAAACCCTTCGATCGCGGTCATCATCGAGCGTGCCTGCATCACGCCTGCCGGCGGCGCCCATCCCGAAGGCGGTCCCTTCTACAACGGTTCCTTCAGCGGGCGGACCGAGGGTCCGGTCCTAAACGCGCGATACACCTGGGTGGAGCACCGCACCAACGGCAGTTTTCGCGTACATACATGGACTCCCAGGTTGACGTTGGAGTTCATAACGAACCAGTTCATGTTTGCGACCGGGCCGGATGGGGACGAGGACTGGACAGAGTGGGAAATCGCTTGGCGGACCCTTGCGGTCTTTTACAATGCCCGGGTATGGCCCATCGAAGACGTGGACAAGATGGTGCTGTGGGTCCGGGCGTTCGAGCAGCCGGATTACCTGTCATGGAGTCAGGCGTCTCGCGTGATCTACACGCGAGAGGGAGGGTTCGTCTGTGACGAGCCAACGGACTTCCTCACGCCCGCCCTCGCCGTAGGAGGCGCATCGGGCATCGCGGTCGCCGCAATCGTCTGGCGTCGCAGGGCGCTCCGAGGCCGTCCTTCAGCCTACAAACCGGCGCAGCAGTAGCTCGGAAGGCGTGCCTAGACTCTCCGGGACTCTTGTGGAACGATCCGCATACTCCTTTCGAAAGCCGTACCTTTCGGAACGGTTAGGTATAACCACGGGAATAACCAACTATGGCGATCTCGACCGTCCGACGATGGGGCCGATCGTTGGGGGTGGTGATCCCCCACGAGGAGGTAGTCCGGAAGGGCCTGAGGCCGGGACAGAGGGTCCAGGTCAAGGTCGAGCCTTTGGCGGGGCCGGACGATTTTTCCGACCTCGCCGGCGCCGTCAAATGGAAGAGGAGTGCCCAGGAGTACAAGGACGAGCTCCGCAAGCTCTGGGGCGGGTGACGGGTGCGCTACTTCTTCGAAACGTATGCCTTGATCGAACTCCTCGGCCGGAAGAGCTTCCTCCGTTACTCGGCGAAAGGTCTCGCGACCTCGCGATGGAATCTGGCCGAACTGCTCCCATTCGACCTCCGGGAGCACGACGAAACGGCGGCTCGAAAGCACTTTGCGCGGTTTCTGGGCGCATGCCAGGAACCCACAGATCAGGACCTCTTCCAGGCGGCGGTCTTCCGCGAGGCGCAGCGTCGCCGGCGTCGAATCCTCTCGTATGTCGACGCGCTGGGCTACGTGCTCGCGCGGCGCCTTTCGCTTCGGTTCCTCACAGGGGACGACGCGTTCCGTGGGCTCCCCAACGTCCTCTTCGTGAAGTGATGGGTGGTGCTGCGGGAACCCCGATCCCGACGCTTTCTCCGTCAGTTCTTCGGCGCCGCCAAACCGCGAGCGCACCGCATCTCCGCGAGCTTCGTGAACGCGGTCTCCACGTTCTCCCCCGTCCGCGCGCTCGTGAGCAGGTACGGCGCCGAATGGATCTCGCAGAACGCCAGGATCGGGCCCTCGATTCACTTCTGTCTTGTCACCGACCATTCGCTCGGCCATCGCCGCCAAATTCGGGCGAGCGTCTGCGCGGAGAAATCGTCTGTTCACGCCACCACGAACACGGGCCTAGAGCCTTCGACCGTAGATGCCGGCCAGAAACTTGGAGTGCAGTCGGTACCTCCGGCCGCGGCGTTCGCCTTTCGCCTCGAGGACGTCGGACTTCCAGAGTTCGTTGAGGGACGACGAGATGGCGGGCGGACTGTAACCCTTGGCGTTTGGGTAGTCTCCGTGGGTGAACCAGCCGCCGTCCCCGGTGAGCACCCATCGCAAGAGGGATCGCGTGCTCTCTCGGCTGAAGCCCTCGACGAGGGGACCGAGGTCGGCCCTCGACGCCGCCAAACGATACGCCGCCTCGAGCTCCTTGACGTAATAGCGTACCCAATGGTGGTAGTCCCGTCCGCGGCTGGTCGTCCCAAGCATCTCATAGTATCGCGCATGCGTGCGAAAGAACCGCGTGTCGAGCGGCACGAGGGGAGCATTCCGAAGGCCCAGCCTGTAGAGGACGGCGAGATTGAGGTATCGTCCGATCCTCCCGTTGCCGTCGGCGAAGGGATGGATCGCCTGAAATTCCACGAAGAACACCGCGGCGACGACCGGCGACGGATATTGGAAGGCATGGTCGGCGAGCCAGGCGAGCAGTGCGTTCAACTCCGCTTCCGTGCGCTCGGGCGGCGTGGGAACGAACTTCTCGAGCCCGGTCATGGATTCGATCAGGACGTTCTGCGTGGTTTTCAGCTTGCCAACACCTGCCTCATCCAGCACGCCATCGAAGAGTCGGCGGTGGGCTGCACACATCCCGTCGATGCTCAGCTCGGGCAATCGGCCACGTGCGAGGTCCGCGTACGCGCCGCTCAGCTGGAGCACCCCTCTCTCGACCGGGGTTTGAGAGCTCCGCGAGTCCAGGACCCTGCGAGCTTGTGCGAGTTGAATCGACTCGCCCTCGATTCGCAAACTGCTCACGACGTTTCGGAGCCGCGCCAATCCCAGTAGGACCTGGTGGAGTGTGGGAGACAAGAGGCTCGCATCGAGCTGTCCGTCGATGCGGATGCAGCGGTTTGCCGGGAGACCCGAGGATTCACCGATCTTGATGTCCGGCCTGAAGCCGGCGCTCGTGTCCCTCTTTGTGAGCGTCATCTTGCATTATAGATACATTATAGATATTTCAGGGTATCGCTAACGCAATTGCAATAAGGGCACGCATCCATAAAACAGATACTGCTGGAGCGAGTTGATGGTCGGACCGAGAGGGCGCATCGGAAGGTAGCCCGCTCACTCTTTGGCGGCTATGGCCTCTTCGCCGCCAAACCGTGAGCGCACCGCCATCTCCGCGAGCTTCGTGAACGCGGTCTCCACATTCTCCCCGGTCCGCGCGCTCGTGAGCAGGTACGGCGCCGAGTGAATCTCGCAGAACGCCAGGATCGCGTCCTCGTCGAGACGCGCGTGTTTCGTCATGTCCTTCTTGTTCGCGAGCACGATGACGGGCGCCTTGTCGCCGACCGTCGTGTGGATGCCCTCGATCCAGTCGCCGAGCACGTCGAGCGTCTCGGGCCGCGTGACGTCGCAGACCGCGAGGATCCCGCGCGCGCGGGAGAAGTACGCCTCCTTGTACAGGCTCATGAAGTCCCGGCGCCCCATGATGTCCCACACGAGCATGTGGAGCGTGAACATCGACCCGTCGACCGGGCCGAGCTGGACGACCTTCTTGCTCACCATCGTGCCGACCGTGCGCAGGTACTTCTCGTCGAACTGCGACGAAACGAATCGGCGGATCAGGGAGGTCTTGCCGACCCCTTCCTCCCCGACCATGCAGATTTTCATCTTGACGGAGCGGGTCGGAAACTCGGGCGTGGGGGCGCCTCCGGCTGAAAGTCCGGGGGCCTCACATTAACCTTTCCGTCCCATTGCCGGCGGCGATTCGACGGCGAACTCCACGATGTCCGTGATGTTCCCGACGCGCTCCTTGCGCGCCTTGAGGACAGGCCGGACCTTCAGCCCCGGCGTCGCCTGGTCCGGCGGGACCGCCAGGCGGTGCACGAGGCCGCCGTGGATGCCCGGCCAACGGAGGATCGCCCACACCTGCGGGCTCGCGAGACGTTCTCCGTGCTCGTCCACGTGCGTGACCGTCACGCTCTCCACGGTGGCGGGCCCCGTGACCTCGCTCCACTTCACGAGCGGGCCCATGCACACCTCGCAATACATCCTTGGCGGCAGGTACGTGAGTGCGCACGCGTCGCAGGTGGCGGCGAAGATCTTGCCCGCGTCGCGCAGCGCGAGGAAGAACCGCTCGCCCGCGACGCCGCTCGTGTAGCGATAGTCCGCCTCGACGTCCCCCCGCCAGGATCGGTAGTTCTCCGGCTTCGTCGTCCGCTCGAGGAACGTCATCCCTCTCCCTCCTTCAGCGGCCGCCAGTGGACGATGTCGAGCACGCTCCCCTCGCGCTTCTCCGGCGGTTTCCACACGGCCTTCACGAGCATGCCGATGCGGATCGTCTCCGGCGTCACGCCGCCAAAGTAGTGCATGAGCCCCATCTTCGGGGAAGCCCCGTCCACGCTGATCACGCCGACGTACACCGGGTCCTTGATGCGCTTCGCGTCGAGGTCGATGTAGGAGATGCTGAACGTCTCGATCGTCCCCGTGTCCTTCACGTACGTCCACGCGTCCGTCGGGCGGAAGCATTCCTCGCAGAACATCCTCGGTGGGAAGAGGATGCGCGAGCACTTGTGGCACGTGCGCGCGATCAGCCGGCCCTCCTTGAGCTCCGCGAGGAACCGCGACATCGCCTCCCCCGCGGACCAGGAGAACTTCGCCTCCGGGCGGAACTTCACCGCCGTGACCTTGCCGTAGAACTCCTTCGCGCTGAGCTCCACGCCCGGCCACTTCACGACCTTTTCGCTCATGCGCGCATCACCACCACGGAGGAGAACTGCATGAGGTCGCCCCATGCGTTCGTCACCCCCGTCCGGATCTCATGGGGTATCTGGCGCTTCCCCGCCTGGCCCGACAGCTGCCAATACAGTTCGCCGACCTTGATCCCCATCGTGGCGGCGATAGGATTCCCGACGCCGAGGAGGCCGCCGCTCGGGCACATGGGCAGGTCCCCGTCACGTTGCGTGACCCCCTCGCGCGTGAGGATCGGCGCCTCGCCCTTCTTGCACAGCTGGAGGCCTTCCATGTGGTGGAGCTCTTTGTAATCGAACGGATCGTACGGCTCCGCGAAGTCGATCTGCTCGCGCGGCTTGTCGATCTTCGCCTGCTTGTACGCCATCTTGGCCGCGCGGGCGAGGTATTCGGGGAAGTAGAGGTCCCGGTCCGTCCACATCGTCGTGTCGATGCACCAGCCGACGCCGCTGAACCAGACGGGCGACTCGACCTTGCGCTTCCGCACGAAGTCCTCCGACGCGATCACGAGCGCGCTCGCGCCGTCACTGGGCGGGGAGATGTCGAGGCGGCGTACGGGCCACGCCATCATCTCGGAGTTCATCACGTCTTCCACGGTGATGTTCGCGTCCGCGAGCTGCGCGCACGGGTGCGCGACCGCATTGCGCTTGTTCTTCACCGCCACGGCCGCGATGTCCTCGTACCGGACGTTGTGCACGGTCATGTAGCGGTTCATCTCCATCGCGAAGATCCACACGAGGTTCGGCTTCAGGGGACGGTCGAGGATAGGATCCCATATGTGGCCGAACACGGACTGCGCGTGCGGTTGGCACGACGACATCTTCTCCTCGTTCACAACGAGGACGCAGTCGAACGCGCCCGAGGCGACGTGCCAGTACGCGGCGATCGGCGAGAAGACGGCGGTGCCGCCGCCCGTGTACACGCGCACGTACGGCTTCCCGACGGCGCCGCACCCGTCGAGGACGTTCTCGCCCTTCATGTGGATGCCGTCGAAGGCGTCCGGCGCCGAGCCGAAGACGACCGCGTCGACGTCGTCGATCGTGAGTCCCGCGGAGTCGAGCGCCATCTTCGCCGCCTCCCAGCACATCTCCTTGCCGGTCTCGAGGAGACGGCGGCGGAACAGCGTCATGCCCGCGCCGATGCACGCGACCTTCCTCATTTGCCGACCCCCAACACCGCCACCGCGCCCGTCGCGGTCGGGAGGCCGCGCCACGACGCCGCCAATCCCGTTCGTGCGCCATCGACCTGGTTGCGGCCCGCGTGCCCGCGCAACTGCAGGGCGACCTCCGCGACGCGATGGAGACCGGAAGCCTCGATCACGTTGCCGCACCCGAGGGAGCCGCCGCTCGCGTTGACCGGGAGTTTGCCGCCAAGGTCGAACGCTCCGCCGCGGATGGATTTGGCGGTGGACCTCTTCTTCGAAATACCGAGCGCCTCCAGGTGCTGGGGCTCCTTGTAAGAGAACTTGTCATCGACCTCCGCGACCTGCAGTTCCTGCGCGGGGTTGCGGATCTTCGCCTCGGCGTACGCCATCTTGGCGGCGTTCTCCAGGTACTTTGCCGTGGCCCACGAGCGCGTCTCGAGCCACGGGGAGTCGGAGGTCCATCCCGTCCCGCGAATCCACACGGGGTCCGACGCGAGCTGTTTCGCGCGGGCCTCCGCCGCCAGGACGAGGACCACGGCGGTGTCCGCGAGGGGTGCGATGTCGAGGGACTTGAGGGGTGTCGAGATCGGCGGCGAATGCAGGACGTCGTCCGCATCGATCGTGGCGCCGTACGCGGCCCTCTCGTTCGTCCGCGCGTTGTTGCGGTTCTTCGCGACGACCGCCGCGCAGTCCTGCTCCGTGAGACCGCTCGCCCGGAGGTACGCGTCCATCTCGAGGCCCGCGAGGTAGTACGGGCTGCCGCCGAGGGGCTTGTTCCAGATCGGGTCCATCGCGTGGCGCACGATGCCCTCGTAGGTGAGGAGATCGGAGATCTTGCTGTGCGCCTCCACGGCCACGACGTCGGCGAGGCCCGCGCGAATCTGCATCACGCCCTGGGCGAGCCCCTGGATGCCGTCGCCCGTCACCGTGCACGCGGGGCGAAGGACCGCGCCGATCTGGTCCGGTGTGAACTCGTCGAAGATGCCGAACCCCTCCCAGTAGTCCTCAGCGCATGTGATGAAGGAACCCACATCCTCGCGAGGGTCGACGCCCGCGTCCGCGTACGCGCGGCTCGCGCCCTCGTACATGATCTCCTTCCAGCTGTACTCCGGGGTCGCGGGGCGGAACGGGACCACTCCGACGCCTACGATCCCGACGCGCAGATACTCGGCCCCGCGCCGCGGAAGGCCGTTCGCGATAAAAGGGTTCTCTCGTTCGAGGGACTCATCGCGGTGGAAGTTGCGGCGGAAGGCGGGGGGGAAGGGACAAGTGCGCGCTCGACAGGGCGGCCTCCCTCTGGCTTTGATAGAGGATGAGCCCTGAGGCGATGGCCATCACGCCGCCAACTACTCCGACTATTCCTCCAAAGACAATGATGGAGAAGATCGCCGCGAAGGTGCCCCAGGAGATCGTCCCAGGAACTATGGACGTGCTGTACTCCGGGGTTCGAAGCACGTGAGCGCCTCCTAGGAGACAGAGGCATGCCAACGAGATCTGCACCAGAACCATGAGGACGAACAAGCCCTGGAGCCCCATCTCCCCCAACGCATACAGGATGTCTCGCCAAGAGAGGTCCCGTCCCGCGTTGGCTACGACAAGGGCATGGAACAAGAAGAGGCTCACGATGAGCGCGGCGACATGAGCGATGAAGGCTCCGACCAAAAGCAAACCGGCGATTCGTCGAATCGAGCCTAGATAGAGCACGAGGTTTCGGTCGTAGAGGGCCACAGCTCTTCTGGGTTCTGGCTTCCAGATGGTACGGTCCCTATGGGGCAGGAGGCTTGAGCGCATGGCCCACAAGCTGACCATGGTAGAGGCAAACAGGGCTGCAGCCACGAAGGATAAAAACCAGCCCTCGCCCGCTCCCCAGAAGCCGGCCCTGAACACGCCGCTCTCAGATCCCCAGAACTCGGTCATCACCGGCATCTCGTTCACGGGGGGAATGTTCATTGAGCTGCTCAAGGAGGAGGGAAGGGCGATGAGGAGGTACAGGGGAGCAGCCAATGTTAGCAGTGTTCCGCCAAGGCCTCCGACGAGACCCAACGTGCTCAGACGGGGCCAGACAATCGAGGCGAACGCACAGGCGACGAGGAGGATTGTCAGGAAGAAGGCGATTGCCATCATGAGATCGGTAAGCCCGAACACGCCGGGCAAGATGGAGGGGTCGCCATAGTCGACATATTGACTACATCGGGAACCTCCAAACCAGCACACCGAGGATAGACCAAAGTCACCACGCACGGTCTGCATGGAACCGAACCCGGGCTCTGTCACGGACAGCCGCCACCAAGGCCGTGATCTGGCAACAAGCACCATGGCGAACGTTGCGACGCTCGCGGAGAGAGCGACCACGACTCTCATGGTGAATCGCTCGCGAAAGCGTCCCGGTGGCCCCGCGCGTGAGCCGTGGAGAGTTGGAGCCTCAAAGGCCGCCGGTGAGGCGGAAGCGAGGCGAGTATCCCGGCTCACGGGGACAGGTATCTGCAGACCCTTCCTCCACCGAGTGGGAGGCGGGATTGGGTCATTAAGAGTTTCCTCGGTTCGTTCTCAGCGGTGTGGGAGACCGCGCAGCGAGAAGTGTGGCATCGATCTCAGGGGGAGGGCGGGAACCCCGGAGGCTGCGGGGGCGGCATCCAGCTGGACGGCGGGATCCAGGCGAGAGTCGGCGGCTTGCGCACTTTGTTCCCGGCGTAGGCGGTCAGGGCACCCGCGATTACTCCGATGAAGCCGCCAGAGATCGCGATGGAGAAGATCGCCGCGAGGATGCCGACGACGAGAAGGGCCGTGCCCAACGACACGACGTTAGTCCCGCCCCTCGGCAGGAAGGCGAAGCCGGCTCCCGCGATGGCGGCGAATGTGATCTGCGCGACGAGGCCGATGACCGCGATCGCGTACACGATGTCCGGGAATTCCGGGATCGACGAGTCCGGGATCGTGGCGGTGAGGACCAGAAAGGAGAGGGCCCCGGCGGCGACATGGAGCACGGCCGCCACGACGAGAAGGTTCGCGGAAGACTGCAGGCGGCCCCGGTGCGCGGCTTCGTCGACATGACGTCGAGAAGGCGGCGCGCCCCATATCGGGGGCGGCGGGCCCCACGCCGGTGGCGGCGTCGGCGGCGAGCTCAGGAACCTCCCTCGTGGCGGGATTGGCTGCATGGGATAAAGGTGTGAGCCCGCAACGTAGATAGCCGCCACGGGACATTCTCGACCGGTGCCCCTCTTCTACTTCGACATCGAGACGGAGGGCGAGGACCCGCAGTCGGACCGGGTGATCACCGTGCAGTTCCAGCAGCTGTCCGAGGACCTCCGGCCGATGGGATCCCTGCAGATTCTCACGGAGTGGGATTGGGGCGAACGGGAGATCTTGCGTTCGGTCCTCAGCAAGGGGGTGCTCGACGTCACCTGGGACTTCGTGCCGGTCGGGAACCGCCTGCGGTTCGACCTCACGTTCCTCATGGAGCGGGGACAGCACCACAAGGTGAGGGAGTGGTCCCCGCCCGAGGTGCGCCGGTTCTGGTTCGACAAGGCGATGCTCGACCTCGGGTCCGTGCTCGTGCTGATGAACGCGGGGAGGTTCGACGGCTCCGGGATCGCGAACTTCGTGGACAAGGGGGCGAGCGCCGAGGTCCCCGTGCTCTACCGCCAGGGAAAGTTTCAGGAGATCCTAGCGTACATCGAGAACGAGAGGGACGTGACCCTCGCCCTCCTCGCGGAGCTGCGCGCACTGCTGACGACGTTCGGCGATCGCAAGCGGAAGCGGGAGACGGCGACGCGAAAGCCCTAATATCCGCCGGGGGCATCGCTGGCCGTGGAATTCCGCCCGACGCCCGAGATGGACCTCGTCCGCAAGACCGCGCGTGAATTCGCGGAGAAAGAGATCAAGCCGATCGCGCGGGAGTTCGATGCGTCCGGCGAGTTCCCATCGCGGACCGTCGCGACGATGGGAGAGCTCGGCCTCCTCGGGATGCTCGTCCCCCCGGACCTTGGCGGCGCAGGCGCGAGCACGCTCGAGTACGCGGTCGCGATCGAAGAGATCGCGCGCGTGGACGGGAGCCACGCCCTGATCATGGCGGCGCACAACGGGCTGTGCACGGGGAACATCCTCATCGCCGCGAACGAGGAGCAGAAGCGCAGATACGTCCCGGATCTGGCGGCGGGGAAGAAGATCGGCGCTTGGGGCCTCACGGAGCCCTCCGTCGGCTCCGATGCCGCCGGCATGAAGACTGTCGCGACGCGCGACGGGGATGCCTATGTCCTGAACGGCTCGAAGAACTTCTGCACGAACGCGCCGGTCGCCGGGACCTTCGTCCTCACCGCCAAGACGGATGGCGCCAAGGGGAACCGCGGCGTGAGCGCGTTCATCGTGGAGAAGGGGACGCCCGGGCTCCACGTCGGGAAGATGGAGGACAAGCTCGGGATGCGAGCGTCCGCGACATCGCAGGTCCTCCTCGAGGACTGCCGCATCCCCGCGGAGAACCTCCTCGGGAAGGAGGGCGAGGGGTTCGTGAACGCGTTGAAGACGCTCGACGGCGGGCGCATCGCCATCGGCGCTCTCGGACTCGGCATCGCGCAGGGCGCCTTCGAAGAGGCGGTCGCCTATGCGAAGCAGCGCGAGCAGTTCGGGCAGGCGATCGCGCAGTTCCAGGGGGTGCAGTGGCACCTCGCGGACATGGCGGTGAAGATCGAGGCGTCGCGGATGCTCGTGTACCGCGCGGCGTGGCTGCGCGACCAGGGGAGGCCGTTCAAGACGGAGGCCTCCATGGCGAAGCTGTTCTCGAGCGAGGCCGCGATGTGGGTGACGACGAAAGCCGTCCAGGTCCACGGAGGCTACGGATACATCAAAGACTACCCGGTCGAGCGGATGTTCCGCGACGCCAAGCTGTGCGAGATCGGTGAGGGGACGAGCGAGATCCAGCGGATGGTCATCGCCCGCGAGATGCTCGCGTTGTAGGCGATGACGGTTACTTCATCTGGTACAGCATGTACGAATTGCGGTCGGGGTCGTAGATCCTGGCGGCGATGCTCCCCCACTCGCGCTCTTCTGCCTTTGCCTTGAACTGCACGCCCTTCGCGAGGAGCGCGTCCTGCAGCTTGTAGATCTCGTTCACCGTGATGCCGATGCCCGTCTCCTCGCCGATGTGGGCCATGTCCGAGTCGTACTCGGAGGGGTCGTCGTACATCTCCCGGTTCGGCTTGAACGGCATGATCGCGGTCCCCTTCGGGCCGAGCTGGTAGATGGTGAACGACGAACCTTCCGCGCGGGACTCCCCGGGGACCTTGCGACTCTTGAATCCCAGCGTCTTGAAGAACGCGCCCGCCTTCTTCTCGTCGCGGACGGAGACGGTCACGAACGAAACGGCCTGCAGGCCCGCCCGCTTTACCTTCGGCCGCAGCTCCTCCTGGACGAAGAGGACGTTCCCGTCCGTGTCCCAGAAGCGCGCGAACGTGTCCGAGTCCTTCTCGACCTTCACGCCCCGCCCGGCGAGCTGCTCCACGGTCTTCTCGAGGTTCGAGGTCTGGAACCCGATGCCGGTCACGATGCCGATGGACTTCGTGCCCTCGTCGTAGAACTCCTGCCCCCACTTCGGGTCGGGCTGCCAGAGGTCGAAGCCCGCGTCCTCGCCGCCCTTCGTGGCGCCGAGGCTCAGGTAGCCCATCTTGCGGTCTTCTTCTCGGACCTTCAGTCCGATCTTTCGTGTGTAGAATTCCTTCGCGAGCTTCAGGTTCCGCGTGTAGACGCTCACTTCGCTCAGACGTTCGAGTTTCGCCATGGGTGTCCCCCGCCCTGGGGAGGCGCCGGAGGCACTTAAAGGCACGGCCCGGTCAAGTGAATTCGCGGTGGGAGATGGCGATAAGGATGAGCGCGACGAGGGAGAGGATGCTCGACACGCCAAAGGGGCCGAGGATGAACAATCCGAGGATGCTCCCGGTCAGGGCGAGGCCCCACATCTTGCGCTGGACCGCCATGACGCCTCCGATCAGCCCGAAGACGGAGAACGTGATGCCGATGATCCCGCAGATGAGGATGATCTGCCCGGCGAAGGGGATGATTGAGGCGAAGGTCCCGGCCATGAAGACCCACGCCCATTCGATCAGGCCGAGGACGCCTGCGATGATCAGGAGTACGCCGGCGGCCATGGGCATTCCGGTCTTCTGCGCTGGCGGCTGGACCATCGGGTACGCGTAGGGTTGCTGGTACTGCGGATACTGCGGGTATCCTGGCGGCGCGTATTGCTGTGGTGGCGCGTACTGCTGCGGGTACGCGGGCTGCGGTGGATATGCCGGGGGCGCGTACTGCTGCGCCTCGGGGGATGGTGCAGGCGCCTCCGTCGGGACTGCAATCGCGGGCATCGGGTTGCCGCAGGCGGCGCAGAACTTCACGCCTTCCGCGACCTGTGAGCCGCACGACGGACAGAAGGCCATACCTACCCCTCGGCGCCGGGAGTCGCCTGCCCCGTCATAATACTTTCCGCGATCCTGTCGCGGCGGCCAACGGGCCGCGAAGGGCGCGCCGTGGTCCTCGATCACCCGGCATCAGCGCCTCCTTGTGGTTCTTGAGAACTCTTATCGCACCTGCCGCCACTTCGCCTCCGTGGTCCGCGCGAAGGTCCCCGCACGCAAGCGCGACGGCCGTCCGAGCCCGCCCGAGGGCTGGCCGAAGGATCCAGACAAATACGGAGACCCGAAGAACTGGAAATACCCCGTGCATTCGCCGTTTCACGCTCGCGCGGCGCGGCGGTACTTCAACGATCCGGTGAACCGCGGGAGGTACGACGAGGCCGAGCAGGCGTACATCGACCGCAAGATCAACGCGGCGCTCGCGAAGTTCGGCGTCGCCGCCAAGATCAAGGGAGGCGTCGAGGAGCGCGAGGCCGACATCATCGAGCAGGACGTCGCGCTCGGGAAGCCGATCGAGGCGATGGACCTCGACGACCTGCTGAAGGTGTTCCTCGGGACGGATCGATTCGCGCGCGCGAAAGAGATTGCGGAGGTTCAGGTCCGATTCACGAAACGAGGCTCCACGATCGTGAACGCGGATGTGAAGGATTACGTCGTCTCCCTCGACCTTCTGAACAAGTCGATCTACCACGACTGCACGGACTGGACGCAGAGCCGCGCGAGGGCGAAGCTATTTTGCAAGCACATCGGGAGGTTCTTCATGAGCCTGAAGGAGTCGGAGGCGACGGAGCGTCTACGGGAGGTCTTGCGGGAGCGGGACAAATGGGTGTTTGACGTCGCGTGAACTGTCCGCCTGCCGCTCGCGTCAGCCAGCGACAAGAGCCCCCAACGATTAAGTCCAGAGCGGGGACTGAGGTGTTCCTGTGAAGATCCGCCACCACCGCTGGGGGCTCCAGATCAGCCTCACGGTCGGAGTCATCCTCGGAATCGTGCTTCCGGCGGCGACCGTACTGTGGAGCGGAAACGCAGTTCCGCGGCATCCGTTGCCCGACCAAGCCGGCGCAACGTGGGTGTCGATCGAGCCGATTCAGTGCCACGGCAATCCGTGGGAGGAGGACTGGCTTCGGTCAAACAACGCGAGTGCGATTGATTATCCCCGGGAGTGGACGTCGCAAAGGGAGATCATCATCGACTATTATGGCAGGTTGGGGATTCATATCATCGACGCTCGCCGCGAGACACTGGACAACGGCATTCGCTGTCAGGCATGCTTCTGCGGCGCCGGCTACTTGCTGTTTCTCCAGGTCTTGGACGAGGACATCGGCGCGATCGTAGCGCTGGGCTTCGAGGTCGTTCGATAGCCGGCTAGAGGCGATTGAAGTCGCGGTTTGCCTCGTCCTCGCGTCTTCGGGGGCGCTCCTTTGGCGGCAGGGGCGGGGACTCCTCTGGTTCCTTCGTCTCATTCTCCTCTTTGTCGGGTTCCTCCTCCTTCGGCTTGGGAACGTGGAGGGGCTTGCTGCAGGAGGGACAGTGCGCCTCGTCGAGGCATGCGGAGCACAGCCACGCACCGCACGCATGCTTGGACACGGCCTTCCCATGGTGGTCTCGGCATTGGCGGACCTCGCGGGCCTCCTCCGCCTTTCTCGGCGGCGGGACCGCCGCGTGCGACTTCGCGACCTCGGGCGTGGGCTTCGTCGTCACGCGGTATGCGCCGCCCTCGAAGATCTTCAGGGACGTCTCGAGCCGCTTCGCCTCCCAGATCCCGAGGTCGAGCTGGCGGGCGAGGTGCACGAGGTCCCACTCCTCGCGCGGGAGGTCGAGCGCGCGGCGCAGGAGCGCGTCGAGGTGGGGATCCGGCTCCGGATCCACGTCCGCCTCGGCGACGTTGTGGATGTACCCCCACATCTCGCGGACCTCGGACGCGTCGGCGCCCGGCGCACTCATCGCCACGCTATACCGATCCACCTCTACCGGATTGTCGACCATCTTGAGGACGACGGACGAGACGGCCTCGAACCGGTGGAGCTTCTCCGCGGGCAGGTCCGCGGGCAGCACCTTCGGCGGCTCCGCCAGATACGTGATCACCTCATCGAGGATCGAGAACGGCACGCCCGCCATGCGGAACGCCTCGTCTCGCGACGCCATGCGCCCGTTCGCGCGCTCCCACTCCACGATGCGCCGCGCGCAGTCCTCGACCTGGCGGAGATGGAGGCCGGCCTCCGCGTCCTTCCGCCCCTTGGCAGCGATGTCGTACACCGGGTCGAGCTTCGTCGCGTAGTCGAAGCAGCGGACCGCGTCCTCATACCGCCGGAGCGCGAGAAGCGCGAGCCCCTTCGAGCTCCAGAGCGTCTTGTCCACGGGGTCGAGCGCGATCGCCTTGTCGTACGCCGCCACCGCGGGCTCCCGCTCGCCCGCACGTTCGAGCGCGAACGCCTTCAGCGACCACAACTCCTTGTCGTTCGGCGCCCGCTGGAGGGCCCGCTCGTACGCGTCCGCGGCCTCGGCGAACTGATGGAGCTTCACGTGCGCGAGTCCCTTCGCGCGCCAGGTCTTGCCATCGCTCGGCTCGAGGGAGACGGCGCGCGTGAGCGCTTCGACGGATTCCGCATCTTTCCCCATCGCCTGGAGCGCGAGGCCCTTGAGCCTCCAGAGTGCGGCGGGATTCGACTCCACCGCCAACGCGTGATCCACGATCGCGAGCGCCTCCTCCGCGCGCCCCTCCCGGAGGCTCACGTCGGCCTTCACGCGGAGCGCGACCGGGTCCCGGGGGTTCGTCTCGAGCGCGACCTCCGCGCACTGCAGCGCCTCGCGCGGCTTCTCGAGGGCGAGGAGGCACAGGGCCTTCCCGTCGAGGAACTCCGCGTTCCCGCGTTCGAGGAGGAGGCCGTCGTCGAACACCCGGAGCGCGGCGGCATGGCGGCCCGCCTCGAACAGGACGCGACCCTTCGACGAGAGCGCCGTGCGGTCCCCGGGGTTGATCGTCAGTGCATGGTCGAAGCAATCGAGCGCCTCCGGCGCGCGGTGCGCGCGGACGTACGCGAGCCCCTTCGCGTCCCACGACGCGCGGTCCATCGGATCGACCGCGAGCGCCGCGTCGTACGCCAGGAGCGCGTCGTCGAACCGGCCCGCTCCCTCGAGGGCGAAGGCCTTCTCGCGGTGGGCCTCCGTGTCCTTGGGGTTGGCGGCGAGTAGGGCCTCGCAGACCTCGACGACCCCGTCGTGGTCCTTGAGCGCCGTCAGGATCTCGCGCTTCGCGCGCAGGAATTCCACGTTCGCGCCATCGAGGTGCAGCGCCTTGCCGATCGCCGCCAGGGCCTCACGGCTCCTGCCGGTGGCGAGACCGAGCCGCGCCCTCTCCTGCCACGCGCGTGGGTCGCGGGGATGGACCTGCACGATCTGGCCGGTGACGGCGTACGCCTCTTCGGGCCGGTGCAGGAGCTCGAGCGCCTCCCGTGCCCCGTCGAGCGCCTCGAGGTCCCCGGGATGTGCCTCGAGGGTGGTGTTGAACGTGAGGAGGGCCTCCTCTTGGCGGCCCACCTTGAGCATCGTGCGCGCCTTGCGGACCGCGTACGCGCCGTTCGTGGGATCGAGGAGATGCGCGCGGTCGAACGCGTCGACGGCCTCCTCATACCGCTCGAGCCACGCGAGCGCGGCCCCGCGCGAGAACCAGACGCGGGCGTCCCGCGCGTCGAGCGCGATCGCCTTGTCGTACGCGCTGACCGCCTCCTCGTACCTCTTCGCCCCCTCGAGCGCCAGCCCTTTCCCGAACCACGCGCGCTTGTCGTCCGGCGCGAGGCCGAGGCATGACTCGAAGGCGGCGACGGCGTCCGTGTACGACCCGATCTGCCCGAGTGCGGTCCCGAGGCCGTGCCATGCGTCCGCGACGTCGGGACGGACCTTGAGACCCTGGCGGTAGGACCACACCGCGTCCTCCCAGTGGCCGAGCCGGGCCTGCACATCGCCCCGCCGGTGCCAGGCGACCCCGTCCCCGGGCGAGAGGGCGAGCGCGTGGTCGTATGCCGCCAGCGCCTCCGTCAGGTCCCCGAGGGATTCGACCGCGACCGCGTGATCTAGCCAGGAGATGACGTCCGAAGCGTCGAGGTGGAGGATCTCGCGGGTGACGCGGACGACGTGTTTCGTATCGTCCAACGCCTTCAGGCAGTCGCGCTTGCCCCGGAGAGCCTCGAGGTCGTCAACGTCCACCGCCAACGCGGCCTCGTAGGCGCGCAGCCCGTGCCCGGGGTCCCCGTTCATGCGCAGCGCGAGCCCCTTGTCCTTGTGCGCGCGGGCGTCCCTTTTGTCCTGCCGGAGGATCAGTTCGCTGACCGCGTTCAGTTCCGACCATCGCCCGAGGGTCTTCACCAGGTCGGCCTTCGAGCGCAGGGCGGCAAGGTCTCCGGGCATCCGTGCGAGGAACGCGTCGAGCGCCTCGACGGCCTCGGCCTTCCGGTCGAGTCGCACGAGCACGGTGCCTCGGTCGAGGAGCGTCTCCACGTGGTCCGCGGCCGCCGCGAGGAGCGCGTCGCACGCGTCGAGCGCGGCGTCCCACCGTTGAAGCGTGAGCAGGGACTTCTTGCGTCCCTCGAGTGCCGCCGGGTCCTTGAGCGCGAGCTTCAGGACGGCGTCGAAGTCCTTGACGGCCTCGTCGTTGCGGTTCAGCGCTCCCAGACAGAGAGCTTTCTGAAGCCAGGCGTCGGCGTCGTCGCCGCGCAGCTGGATCGCGGAATCGTAGCTCGCGACCGCGTCCTCGAGCTTGCCGAGGTCCCGGAGGATCGCGCCGCGCGTCTTCCAGAGGGAGGGGTCCTCATCGTCGATCTCCAGCGCCTTCTCGATGGACTGCAGCGCACGGTCGGGCTGGCGGGCCTTCAGGAGCACCTGCGCGCGCCCCCGCCACGCCTCCTTGCTTCGAGGGTCCACGTGCAGCACATGCTCGTACGCCGCCAGCGACTCCTCGCGACGCTCGAGCTCACGCGTGACCTCGGCCTTCTGGAACCACAGATCGGCGTCTCCCGGGCGGAGGCGTAGGAGCTTGTCGTAGGTGTCCACGTCGAGCCGGTCGAGCCGGAGCACGTTGGACCAAGCGACGGTCGCCGCATCCCGCTCGCCGACCGCGTACTCCAGGTCGCCGAGGTTCCCCCACGCCTCCGTCCGCGTCGGGTCCACCGCCAATGCGCGCGTGAACGAGGCACGGGCCTCCTCGGTGTTCCCGCGACTCGCAAGGAGGAGGCCACGGCAATCAAGCGCTTCGACGTTCCCGGGGTCGAGGGCGAGGGCGGCGGTCGCCGCACGGTCCGCCTCGACCGCACGGCCCAGATCGTACAGCCCGCGTCCTATCGCGGCAAACGTGACGGCGTACTCCGAAGGGAGGCGTCCGCCGGCAGCGCGGTTCTGTTCGAGGAGGGCGAGTCCTTTGAGGAACATGGCGGCGGCCCTCGCCTCGGATCCGTGTTCGTACAAGGTCCGCGCGTGGGACTGAAGCCTGCGGGCTCGAGCGAGGATTCGAGACTCCCGATTAAGCCACGTGCGCAGCGGTCCCATCCCTGGGTCCCATCCCTGGGCGGGCGACGTACCCGAATCAGGGGATTTATACCCTTCGGTCGGACACGTGTCTGACGGTCTCTCCTCACGGGAGGTCCGGCCTGCGACCATGGACGAACTCGTTCAGCCACTCGACGAGCCGGCGGTACGCGTTCTTCCCCTTCTCCGTGATGAGGATCCGCTCGTGCGCGTCCGGGGAGTTCTCGACGGAGACGAGGCCGCGGGCGAGGCACCACGTCAGGTACTTGCTGAACACGTCGTAATTCACGTTGGCCGCGACCTGCAGACGCGTCTTCACCATCGGCTCGCCCTCGCGCCAGAGGCTCTCCAGGAGCCGCACGACGACGAACAGATCCGGTCGCCCCGACGTGGCCGCCATGCCCTCATAGGTCCTGGAGGAACTGCTCCATTCGGTCCCGCAGCGAGGCATATCGGCGGTTCCAGCCGTCCTGCTGTCGCGCGAGTTCGTCGTCCCGCTTCCGCCGCCACCGCCGGTAGAATCGATCCGCTCCGAAGAGCAGGCCCACCCCCACCGCCACAAGCGCGACTCCAAGGCCCGGGTTCACAAGCCCCGGAATCAGGAGGAGCGGAACGCCGAAGGCCATCAGCTGGACGCCCCACCACACGGCGATGAACAGGATTCCCCAGACCGCGGGGTCCCGGTTCAGCCCGGCGCGGCGCTGTGTGGCGATCCAGCGCGGGACCTCCTGCGACGCCTGCCAGAGCACGTCGAACGTGCTCGGCAGCCCCGTCCCGGTGGGTTTGCGCGGGGTCTCCCCCCGGAAGGCCACCTCGAGACGAGAAACCCATTCCCGATGTCGGAGGATGGTTGGCTTGAAGCGCCGCCGCACGAGGAGGCCCGAAAGGATTCCAAAGGCGAGCGCTCCGCCCAGTGAAATCAAGAACGCGTTCACCGTGCGACGACCCCAGTCCGGATCCGGGAGAAGGAATCCAAGGCCGATGAAGACGAGGAACCAGCCCAACAACGCACCCAGGGCGACGAGGCCGAGCGTGTCGTGGTAGCTGTCCCGCTCCGCCTCGTGGCTCTCGAGGGCGAGACGATGACTTTCCCCGAGACTGGAGAGGAGCAGGACGCGGATGTCGTCGCGCTGGAAAGCTTCCGGGAGGCGGCCCTCGCGCACGATCGGGGCGACCCGTTGCTCTATCGCCGCGACGACCCGATGGAAGATGACGAGGATCGGGATGATCGCGAGCGGCGTGGGCCAGATGATGAGGAAACAGAGGACCAGGGCTCCCCAGCCGCTCGGCGTGGCGTACACTTGGTAGGAAAGCGTGCACCCCTCTCCTTCGGGCCGGGCTCGGATCTTGACCGATGCCCACCGGCTGAGGCGGACCGTGATCTCCCCGGAGACCTCCGCAACAAGGTGGGAGGACATCCGGAAGTCGTGGGCGAGGTACGCGAGGACGCTCTCCGGGGCTGCCCGCAGCAGACCTGCCTGGAACCATGGGAGAAAGGCGAACGCGAATGGGACGAGGACGATCAGGCCTCCAAACGGAGGCAGTCGAGCGAACAAGGCTAGAGAAGCGGCCAGCATGAGGGTGCCCGCGACCCAAAGGCCCAGTTTCCATCGCCAACCCGACGCATGGACCGTCATCGAAGGGATTGCATGGGTGTCTGAGGGAAAGACGTTACTCCGCGTTGCGGAGTCAGAGCCAGAGGATCGGGCGAGTCCCGCCTATTGTAGGTGGAGGACGACGGAGGAGGCATCGCGGACCCGATGCCTCGCCTGCGCCGGTGGCTTGGGGGATACGACGTCGGCCCCGTCAGTGGCTCGAGGCTAGCCCGCAGGAAGTCCCGGGGAGTCGGAGGCCTTCGAGGGTGCCGATCGCTTGCCCTAGGGTGCCTTGGAGCAAGACCCCCGGACCCGTGGGATCTGTTCCGCGCGCCGAGTAGGAAGTGCGGCGGGCGGGAGTCGAACCCGCGCCTGGGGCTTGGAAGGCCCCGGTCCTAACCACTAGACTACCGCCGCTCTGCGCGCAGCATTTCCAAGCCCGATGATAAGGCTACCGCGTGCGTTCACGTCATGGATACAGGCCTTCGGTTCTGTCGGCGACTGGTGGCAACGTGCCCGCCCAGACGCAACTCCACTCCGCTCGGCTCCTCCCGTGCGCCTTCCCTCGCGGGAAGGTCGTAGAGGGGAATCACCACGTCACGGCGGAGGGCACCGGGCCGGAACCGTACGGCCCTTGCCAAAGCCTCGTCCGAGGCCAAGGCGAATTTCAGGATGTTCAGGCCCGCGTTGTGCTGCCGGTCGAGTTCCCAGTCGCACACGAGGCACACGAAGTCCTGGCCCACCCTGTCTCGGCGCCGGGCGCCACACGCTGGGCAGGTCTTAGAGGTCCATGCCGGATGGACTTTGATGAGGGGGACGCCCGCAGCGAGGGCTTTGTACTCGATCTGGCGGTGGAGTTCGCCCTGGGGCCACGAGGAGAGACGTCGGCGCATCTTTCGGCCTCGCCCTCCGCCTTGTGGCATCCGGAGATCCTCGAGGACGATCACGGCCCGCTGTTCCCTCGCGGAGGCGACGAGCGACTTGCTCACAATGTGGAGGCGCTGGCGGATTCGATTCCGCTCGCGCCGTCCCTCGCGGCGGAGGAGTCGGCGCATCACCCGTCGGTCGTTCGTCTTCCTTCTCGCGAGCCGCTTCCGACGGCGGACGTGCGTCGCCTGCACGACGCGGACTTCGGGGAAGGGGACCGTCACGAGGCGGGCCTCAATGCCCTCGGCCGCGACGCCGTCAAGGGAGGACTCGTTCGTGTCCAGCGCAATCGCCGCCGCGGGCTCGTACGGCCTCGGCGCTCCCTTCCGCACGACGATAGTGATGCGGTCCCTCGTCACCGTGAGAGAGCCGAGGCCCCACGACGCGTCTGTGAGGAACGTGCGGTGCCAGTCGGACAGGGGCAGCGTGAGCTGCACGCCCTCCGTGCGACGGATCGGGATCCGGAGCCGTCCCGTCTCCCTGTCCAGGCGATAGGACTGGTTCTCCGCCTTCAGGATGGGCGTTCGGAGGTACGGGACGCTCGTCGGCCTACCCTTGCGCACGCGCCGACGGTGCGCCTTCAAGACCGCGAGGGCAATCTCGAACGCGGACGGGATGTACTGCTTGTACACGTCGTGCTCCGCGGAGAGCATGCGGTACGCGACCTTCGTCAGCCGCGAGCGCGAGCGTGCGTCCTCGTGGAGCGCGATGCGGATGGACCGGTTCACGAGTCGTCGGAACTCTGCGAGGAGAGCACGGAGGGGTGGTGGAGTCTCGCCCACCGGGAACACAAGGCTCCGGACGAGGCGACCGGGCATGCGGACCCCACGGTCGGAGGTGCCTTTGAACACAGTCGAGAGGGGGCCGAAAGTTTCGGTCGAAGGAGGAGATCCGATCAGACTCCTTGTAGGAGAAGGTCCCGGGAATCTTGTACTTCCGGAACACAGAAAAAGGGGTGATAGGCGGGAGTCGGAGGCCTCGCGCCTATCGGGATGGGAAGTCTTCGGAGCCAGCAATTGATCGTTAGTCGCCCTCGTCGAGCTCCGCTTCGAGCCCGACGGGGCATCCGTACGCGGCGTAGACCTCGTCCCAGCCGCACGGTTCCGGTTCCATCGCGATTGCGATCATGTTTGTCCTCGGAATCCCTGTAGACGCCCGGCACGGATAGCCCTAGGTCGGGGAGAGGTCTGCGAAAGTACTCGGTCCGGCCCGGGTCAGGACGCCCGGGTCGCCTGAAAGTGTTCGAACGGATCCGCGATTTAGACTTGTGCGCCCGCCTCGAGCTTCTTCGTCTTGTGCCGGACCTTCACGGCCTCGCCACGCTTCAGGTCCACCATCTCGCGCGGGTTCATCGCCGCCACCCCGACCGCGCGCACGTCCCCCTGATGACGCACGACGACCTCGTCGCCCACGCGGATCCGGTCGTCCGCCCCCGTGACGCCGACCGCGAACACGCTGCCCTCCGGGCGGAAATCCTCGATCTCGACCCAATGCGCGTTGGCGTCCGAGAGGATTCGCCCACCGTCCATCGTGAGCGAGATTTTCCCGAGCTCCGTCACGGAGCCCACCTGGGTCTCGCCTTTGATGATGCGGACGTCCGGGTAGCGGCCCCGGAACGAGGCGCCCGCCACGAGCGCCGCACCCTCCGCGCCGAATTGGAACACCGCCAGGTTGTGTAAGTCCTCCGCGATCCGGGGGCGAACCGAGACCTTCGGCGTGCCCCCGAGGGCAGAGAATAACGCCCCCGTCAACGCCGCCAGGGATGCATCCTGCGTCGTCTTCTCGCCCCCCGTGAACGTGGCGTCCGGGATGACATCGCGGACGAACGGCGCCTCCGTGACGACGTGCGCGATCACGGCATCGTAGTGATTCCTTGCGAGGAACGCCCGCAGGTCCCCCTGGAGGACGGCGACCTCGTCGCGGCTCCAGTCCCCCGTCACGGGCACGTCGTAGTGCGCGGCCGGGTACGTGCGCTCGAGCTCCCGCGGGACGAGGCCGAACGGCGACGTGACGATCACCTCGTGCGCCGCGTGCGGGTTCCCTGCCGCCCACACCGCGTCCCGGAACCGGCGGTGCGTCTTCGAGTCGGCGTACGGCTTTCGCGCCGAGCACGGGAGCAGGACGAGGACGCGGGCGCTCGGCGGCTTCGCGTACCGTTCCACGAGGCGCCGGCGGAACCGCACGACCTCGGGGCGGAGGAGGGACTGCGCGGTGTACGCGAAGAGGGTGCCGCCCGCGACGGGCGCATGGTATTCCTGCCAGTCCGCGTGGCGCAGGTCGAGCTCGCGCAGCACGGTGGTGGACCAGGGGTCGTTCGCGGCACGGCGCTCTGCGAGTTCTCGGAGACGCCCCGTGCGGATCGCCATCGCGGCGTATCGGGCCTCCTCGAGGAGAGCCCGCGTGTTGTGGCCCTCGAGGTCCTTCCCCGCTCCCTTGGCGGCGCACGCCGGACACGCGCACGCCCCCGGGTCGACTTCATCTGAGACCCAGGATGCGTCCGGGGTGTGGAAGCGGCCAAGGGTGGACTCGAACACCACCCGCGTCGAGTCGACGAGGTCCACGCCGCTGTAGGCGAGGATCGCCAGGTTGCCCGGGGTGGCGATCCCGGGGGTGTAGAGGAGGCGGGCATACCCCATCGCCCGCCGGAGCTCGGCGATTGCCGCCACGAAAGGTTTCGGACGGCGGAGGTAGGCGGCGGCGTCCCCGAGGACGACGAGCTCCGCTTCCGGATGCGCGCCGACGTCGGCTGCATGGGTCGCGACGACGGTGGTTCCTGGGGCCATCGGGGGGCGCTCCAGGTCAGGGAGCACGGAGGGCCTGGCTGCGTCCGCGGGGATGGCGAGCCCGCCTTCGTGCGCGAGGGGCCGGTACAAGCTCCCCCGGTCGAGGAACGTGGGGCGGGGGTCCTGGAGCGGAGTCGCCGTGAGAAGGATCTCCGCGATCAGGGGAGCGGGGTGGCGCGGGGAAACCGCGAAGAGGACGTTCGGGGTCGGGACGGTGGAGCCCCCCACGGACCAGGTCGCGTTGCGGCCCATGCCGGAGCGGGCTCGGACCTCGAACACACGGCGGGACAGATGCCACCCTAGAAGTCGTTTTTGTACCCCGGGATGGGGTTCATTCCCAAAATTTGGAACATGTTCCAAGAGCGTTGATGAGGGCCAGGTCTCCGTGGGCGCGCGGAGGTGCATGCACCATGGATCCGGACTTGCCGCCAAAGAACCCCACCTGATCGACCATCATCCCGGAGTCGGAACGCTACGCGGCACGCCACCGGGGCCTTTGACAACGCCTTTCGCGTATCGCTCGCGATAGTCCTGCATTTCCACCACCAAGGCTTTCATTCGGATCCTCCGGGCTATGGCGATGGCCTCGTCAACCAGTCGGAGAGCTGCGTCAGCTTCCCCGTGCAAATGCGTGTGCCAGGAGAACGCATAGAGGGACCGGACCAGATCCGCGGGGCTGGAGGCCCGGCGTAGCCGTTCTACGCATTCCGAGAACCTTGCCTTCCCCAGGCCCCACTTTCCCAGCTTCGACCACATCGAGCCTTCATAGAGCAGGACCAGCGCTTCGTTTACGGGGTCGCCGAGCTTGTGAAAGAGCGCGCCCGCTTCCTTAAGGGCGGGTTCTCCACGCACGAAGTCCTCCCTGCGGAGGTAGACCCCCGCTGCATTGTACAACCCGAAGGCGAGCATCCGCAGGTTTCCGATGCGGCGAGCGAGCTGGATCCCCTGTTCGTACTCCAGTGCCGCCTCGTTGTGCTGGTTGAGGAAGTGATACCCGGCTCCCAGCGAGATGTGCAGTTTCGCGAGGAGATGCCAATCCCCGAGAGACTCGGCGAGGGCCAAGGCGTGGCGTTTTCGTTCTAGGGAGGTCTTGTGATCACCCCGGTGATCGAGGTACCGCGCCACCGCGACCTCCAACTCCGCTTCGAGTTCCTTCATCCCGAGTTGCCGAGCGAGCACCCGGGACCTGTCACAGAGACGTTCGGATCGTTGGATGTCACCGCGCCCTTCCGCGAGCATGGACAGGGCGTGGAGAACCCTCGCCTCGCCCGAGGCGTCCTTCGAGGCGCGGTAGAGGGCCAGTCCTGCTTCGAGGCGTTCCTCGGCGGCCTCGTTTTCCCCAAGTCTGCGGTAGATGTCCCCAAGTTGATGGTGGGCCCCCGCGATCTTCCGCTCGAACCCAGGTCCGCTCGTCGTCTGGATGATGTCCCGATAGATCCGGATCGCTCCGTCAAGCTCCCCCCGGATGTCCAGCGCTTGAGCCCGGAGGAGCCGTAGCTCGAGATTCTGCGCAGGATCGTCGATGCGGGGCAGCAGTCGGTCCAGAATGCCGAGCAGCTCCTGCGTCTCGTGTTTCAATATCCCGCGCCCGTCCGTGACAGCGAGGCGTGCCGCCGCCGTGAAGTCGTCCGCTTCGACGAGGTGGAACAGCCCCTCGAGTGCCCGCGGTTCCGCCGTGGAAAGGTAGAACCGGGCAGCCATCCCATGGAACCGTTTCCGTTCCTTGGCGCTTGCGATTTCGATAATCGCCGACCGGATCAGGTCGTGGACGTCGAAAACCTTGGTGGAGACCTCGAGGAGCAACGTCTGCTCGACGAGGCTCCGGATCGTGCCCGGCTCGACTCCCTCCTCTTCCTGGAGCGCGTCCGCGGACACGGGACTGCGGAAGACCGAAGCGAGGGTCAGCGCGCGGGTTTCGACCGGCGTGATCTTCGAGAACAGCTCCTCGTTCAGGAATCGGTGGATGTCGGCCGCGACGCCGCCGCCGTGGAGGTCGGCGAGCTCGAGGAACAGCGGATGACCCCGGGTACGTCGAACCAGGGCGTCCAGCTCCGCCTCCGGAAGTCGGGCGTTCCGGGTCTGCAGCAGTTTCCGCGCGCTCTCGGGATCGAGTCCGCCCAGAGCGATCTCGCGAACCGTCTCCTTGATGCGGACATCCCGTCGGTCGTAGAACGGCCTGACGTTGCGGCCAGCGACGATGAGTTTCGCGTCCTTGATGGTCTCGAGCATGGCCCGGAACGCATAGAAGAAGTTCCGGATCGCAGGCTCTGCGTTGTGGTAGTCGTCGAACACGAGGACGACCGATACTCCATCCAAGTCCGCCGCGAGTATCCCGACCATCTGCTCGATGTCCGTTCCCTGGGTGGCGTCGAGGTACTGGGCGAGTCCCTTCCGGCTTATGCGGGTGAGGAACTCTGCGATCTGCAGCGCGACGCCCCGGAGCGTCGTCCACGGGAGGATCCGGTGGAAGAGGAGATGGCGGCGCTCCCGCCAATCGTCGAGCTTCCGGGCCAGGAAGGTCGTCTTCCCGATCCCTGCCAGGCCCGTGATGACGAGGACCCGCTCGGCCGGACTCTCAAGCCATGCCTCGGCCCTCGCCAGTTCGGCCTCGCGTCCGAAGAAGTGGCGTATCCTCGACATGCGGTCGGTCAGGTCCACGAGCTTCCCGCGGCGCGTCTTGAACGAGGCGAGGTCGAACACGCCCTTCGAAACATGGGTCACGACGTCGAAGAGGGTCGCGAAGTCCGTCATGAGGTTGGGAATGTCGCCCATGCGCAGCTTCCGCCCTTCGCCCGAGGAATCGCGGAACAGGACGATCTCCTCCTCGATCTCCCTCCGACGCCGGTTCGCGGCGTCGACGCCATCCTGCGAGAGCACGTACACGGTGCGACGGATCGAACCGGACGGCACGTGGGCGCGCGAGCCCCGGACGAGCCCCTCCTTCATGAGCCCCCGGATCGACTTCGAGACCGTGCTCCGGACGAGGCGGATCCCGTCGGCGATCCCGAACTGGGTCATCTGGTCAGGGAGGGCGAAGTCGTCTTCGAACCCCACGAACTCCAGGAGGTGCAGCAGGATGCGGTCCCGCGTGTCGTAGAACAACTTTCGCTTGTAATAGGGGTTCCGCGCAACCCCTGCCGCCATCGGCAACTTCGATGAATCCGCGCCTATATAATGGCTCTCTAAAATGGAACATGTTCCGATAATTGACTTATAGGCTCCAGGGGAAAGGCATCCGTCTGGGATCGCCATGGAACCCTCGCACGCGCTGACAGTGGGGCCTGTTGTCCTTGTGGACGAGCGTAAGCCGGACCTGAGCCATCGCCTCCTCGGCCAGCTGGCGGGGTCCGGGCGCAAGGTGCTCTGCATCACCCGGGAGCCTCCGGAACGGGTCCGGGCGAGGTACCCCATGAATGGCGCCGAGCACTATTGGCTCGTCACAAGGGGGGACGCGCGCGCCCTGAGCCCCTTCCGCCTCAAGCGGATCTCCGGCCTCATCGAGTCGTTCCTGGAGCGCAATCCCGACGCGGCCATCCTCATCGACGGCGTCGAACTCCTCATGGTCGTGAACGGTTACGAGCAGGTCCGCGACTTCCTCCTCCGCATCCAAGCGATGCTGCAGCAGAACGGCGCCGGGTGCATCATCCCCATCGACACGCGCACGCTCACGTCCTGGGAACTCGATGAACTCAAGAGGTCGTTTCCGATGGTTCAGGGCGTCGCGGGCGCCTGATCCTCTAGGACGTTTGCCCGCGGTCCGGCGACCTCGGGGGACTTCGCCGTCACTTCGCTACGGGCGGGCAGGACCCGTGAGACGTTGAAGGCCTGCCTCGCGCTCGAGGGTTTCCATGGATCGTCTCAGGGCGTCGAGGATGACCTCGGCCCGTGATCGGTAGAGACCGGTTCGTACCAAAGCATCGATCCGCGCCAGCAGCGGCTGGGGCGCTCGGACCCCGATGCTCGTCGAACTCCGATGCGACGTCGCTCGTCGAGGCACACTACGGTAATTGACGGAGGGGCTAATAAATATGATGATGTATATAATAATGTCTCGTGAAATCCATCTCTTTGTACGCGCTGCTTTCCGTTCTTATTTTTGATACTCGGATGGAAAGCGTCATTACTTGCTATCAAACGTCGCCCGAAAGCGGCAAGATTCCGCAAGGCAGGCCAAATGTCGAACGAAACCATCTTTTCGACCGGAAGCGTTTACCCCGCGTGTCCGGTTCGTCCTGACCGTCCGGGCCTGCCTTTTTCCCTTCCGGGACCCTCTGACACCGCCCGAGACTCGATCCGTCTTGCCGACGCGGATTCTGAGTCCGTCGGGCTCACTCGCCGACCGTGTGGGAATGCGAACCGCTCGGAGGCCTAGATGCTTCGGCTCGATCGCTTTCACCGGTGCCCGCAATGCTCCGGAAGCCTTCAACCCCTCTCGGTCTGTCCTCGTTGCAACTCCACCGCCGTCGCGGATCTCCTCAGGCAGGCCGGTCCAGAAATCGCTTGCGTTCGATGTGGGTCAACGAATCCGACCAGGTTCGTTTGCACGGGCGTGCCTCGCGCAAGTTCTAGGTACGGGGATCCTCCGGCTCCAGCTTGCTCCTCTTGGTACACGTATGAGGAGGTCTCCCCACGGGGCAACGCGTCGGACGGCCTGCCTGCGCTTCCGGCGTTTTCTGGGTTCGGCCCGGCGTCGGCGCAACTCCTCAGGGAGGGACATAGGGCACAGTCGGATCCCACGGCCTCGCAACGTCGTGGTTTGATCAGCGAATCGCCGGGCTGGTCTCGGCTTTGGTCGCCCGGGCATCGGCCGACCGACTTGAAAAGGAACAACGACAGCCACGTGAACGGGACAGGCCGCGTCAACGGGCTGGTCAATGGACGCGGAGTCGCGAGCGGGACTGGCCGCGTCAACGGGCTGGTCAATGGACGCGGAGTCGCGAACGGGACTGGCCGCGTCAACGGGCTGGTCAATGGACGCGGAGTCGCGAACGGGACTGGCCGCGTCAACGGGCTGGTCAATGGACGCGGACCGGCCAAGGGCAATGGACGTGTAAACGGGCTCGTCAACGGGATTGGAATCCCGAACGCAATTCCTCCCCCACCGGTTGCTCCACCACGCGGACGGTTCCTCCCGCGGCACATAGTGATCGCGGCCGCCCTCCTGATGGCCACGGCCACCATGGTTCAACTCCTCTCTCCCCCGCCGCAAGTACGCGAGATTTCCATCGACGGCTCCTTCGATGACTGGAAGGCTGTCCCCGCTTATGCGGAAGGAACTTTCACGACGAGTCCGAACGTGCGCATTCAGTCCGTGTCGCTCAAGCTTGCGGATGCCTCCCTCTTCTTCCGAGTCGAAGTCGCGGGATCCGCACTCGCAGACCCATTGGACTACGATACGGTCCATGGATTCCTCGACGTCGATGGCAATCTGACCACGGGATACGACCTGGGGGAGCTCGGCGCGGACTACTTGGCACGAGTTTCCGGATCGGGCGGCGTCGTGGAGCAGGCGGTCATAATGCGGTTCGAGGGGGACAATCGTGCGGACTGGAATGGCTGGAAGCGCGATGTCGATTTGTCAGCGGCGGCGAACGGTCGGGAGCTCGAGGTTGAGGTGCCGACGTACCTCCTCGCGGAGCTCGCTCCGACCTCCCTGCGCGCGAGGTTCGCCTCGGATGACAACGCGGGAGAGACGAGCCACACCGTCGTTCCCATCGGCCTTGCCCTCGGCGCGCTTCGTGTGACGCAACAGGTCCTTGTCACGACACTGCAGAGCGGGCACCAGCCGTTTCTCGCGCTCCGGTTCGAGGCGATCGGAGCAGGGGCTCGGGTTCACGTGCAACGCGTCGAGCTTCGTACGAGTGCCGGTGCGGCGTTCGCGGCGATTCCAGAGGACCTCGAGGTCGTCGAAGGGACCCCGGTGACCCGCGTGGTTACGGCGGACCCCATGGCGCTTCCTCAAGGGTCGCTCGTGTCCGCAGGAGTCGTTTCCGTCGTGGCGGATCGACCGTTCGCCGTCGTCGGATTCGAGGCCCGGGCCTACGTGGGACAGCCCCCACCCGAGAACTTGAAGCGTATTGACGGTCTCTTCGCGGACTGGCCCAATCCAGAATCGGACGAGACAGATCTTCGCGGTGTCAGCAGATCCTCCATGAATATCGTGAGCCGGGACGCGTTCGCCGCAGGGGACCAGGTCTTCCTGTACGTGAGGCTCCTCGGACCTGCATTGGAGGGCAGCCTCGTGCCGGATCGCCTGTTGAGGCCTGAGCCGGACGGGGAGGGTGCACCCGGCGCTTCTGCCGCTCCGCCGCCTCCGCCACCGCGTGTCGGGCGCGACTACGTGCGTTTCTACCTCGGTACAGATGAGGTGGGGGGCGGCATCACGCTCGGCGGGCGTTCCTTCGACCGCTTCGTCGATGTTCAGGGCCGGGGGGGCCAGGTCGACAACGCGAGCGCCTATCGCTGGTCGGGGACGGAGTGGGAATGGGAAGCTCCGGTAGCGACGGGTCTGGGTGCCGAGGAGCTTGAGGCGGGCGCCCTCATCCCTGACGCAGCGGTCGAGGGAAAGTGGGTGATCGTCATCACGGCGGACTGGTCCGGGGCCGCGGACGCGACAGAGCCGGAGGAACAGGATGGGACCCGCGCGAGTCCGGGCTTGATACCCTTGCACGGGACGAACGCCCTGACGGCCCTCGCGAAGCCGCTCACGAACATCCCGACCGTGGATGGAAACTGCGGCACGAGCTCAAGCGAGTACCATGGCGCGGACGAGCTGAGCAACGCGAACCTGAAGTTCCTCGTCGGCCGCCGGTCGGCGAGCTCGCGCGTCTACGTGTGCCTCGAGGTGACCGCGGACACGACCGATGACGGCGCCGTCGATTCGGGCCGATTGGTGTTCGACAGGAACCACGACGGAGGATCTGTGCCCCAGAGCGACGATCGGCGGTTCCGGGTGACGAGCGGCGGCTCTCTGACCTCAGAAAAAGGGAATGGGGCGGGCTGGGTGTCCTGTAGCGGCTCGTGCTCCTCGCCGTCAGCGGTGGGGGCGTTCAACAACTCCCGGCAGGTGTACGAGTTCAGCATCTCCTTCTGGGATGTCTGGGGCACGAACTCGACGAGCGCGAACCAGGTCGCCGGTTTCGCGGTCCTCGGGTTTGACGACACCACCTTCACGACCTACACTTGGGGTTCCGACAACGTCAACCAGAACAACCCAGGGACGTGGGGTCACCTGCAGATCCCGGAGTTCCCGAGCATCCTTGTCGCGGGCGTTCTCGTTTTGTCCGTGGTCCTCACGCGCAAGCGCATCGCGAGGCGAGGAAACATGAAGCCGGCCGCCGCGCGGATCGAGGGCAAACTCCCCCTCGGGCGGCGGGCGCCGGCGGTAGAGGCCGCGACACAGGAGAGGTGAAAACGGATGGCAGTTCCAGGTACCGAACGTCTTGAGGTGATGAGAGCCAAAGTGTGCCTGGTTGGCGAACCGGGGGTGGGCAAGTCGAGCCTCGTCCGCCGGTTCGTGTACGACCAGTGGGACGACCACTACCACGCAACCTTGGGAGCGAAGGTGTCGAAGAAGGAGTTCGATCTCTTCGTCGACGACCACCCGGTCCATGCGGTTTTGACCATCTGGGACATCATGGGGGAACCCTCGTTCCGAGATCTGCTCAAGGACGTGTATTTCTCAGCGCTCCAGGGAGTCCTTGCGGTCGGCGACCTGACGCGGTCCCGGACGATCGGGGCGACGGCGGACTGGATCGACGCGGCGTGCCACGTCTCCGGGCATGTCCCGATCGTCGTGCTGGGGGCGAAGAGCGACCTCTCCGCCGAGCCGGATGCAATGGCGGTAATCAACGAGGTCGCGGAGGACTTCTCCGCCCCGAGCTGGCTCACAAGCGCGAGGACGGGTCAGAACGTCGACCTCGCCTTCCTAACCCTTGCCGACAGGATTGCGCGCGCGGGACTCAAGCGCAGGGGGACTTCGCCATCGGACCGTTAGCGCGATGAGACGTTTCGGGGGGGTCGATGATGGACACGGAAGCCGTTGCCGAATCTCTACCGAGACACTATTCCATCTTGCTGGTCGGTCCTCCGGGGATCGGCAAGTTCGAGTGGTTGCTGGCCTCCGCGCGGGCCTATCTTCGCGGGAACGAGCGCGTCGTCTTTGTGACCCTGGACGTCCACCCCCGCGAGATTCGAAGACGAGCGGAAGCGATGGGTCTTGACCTCGGCAGATCCGAGGGGACGAACTTCGCCTTTATCGACTGCTACTCCTCGAGCGCTCAATCAACGTCCGATGACGCGAACAACCCGAAGCTCTGGACGGTTAGCAGCTACTCCAACCTCGAAGCGCTGGGCATGGCGATTTCGCGCGCCTCGGTTTCCATGGGTCTGCCGGTCCGCATTCTCTTCTACAGCATCACCACTCTCTTCCTGCACAACTCCCCGCAGGCCATCGCGAAATTCCTGCAGATGGTGACGAATCGCGTCAAGACTGAACTGGGGTCCATCGCCTACGCCGTCCAGGAGGGCGTCCACGACCCGCAGACTCTGAACCTCCTGCGCTCCCTCGTGGACGGCGTCCTGGAGATGCGGTTCACGGAGTCCATGGACCGCGAGGTCCGGACCCATCATCTGCGCGGCATGGCGGCAACGCCGAAGTGGCAGACGTTCCAGGTCCTGGGGGTGGCGTGAACGGACCGGGCGCACACGGGACTTCAAATCCTCGACTCGTGGCTGGGGGGAGGCTTCGAGAAGCCCTCGACGATCTTGTTCTTCAGCGACCATCCCACCGAGCGCCGCCTCTTTGCCGAACAGTTCGTGACCACGGGACTCAAGGAAGGGGAGCGTTGCCTCTACGTCGATTTCTACCGGGCGCCGGCCCTCGCCCGAAGGGACCTCCGCAAGTTCGGTCCCTTCCCGGAGGATCGCCTCGTGTTCGTGGACGGGACGAGCTCCCAGCTCCTCATTCCGTCCACGGAGCGATACATCGTGCACAGCATCGACACGTTCGACGGGATCATGGACACGATCGAACAGGCCGTCCGGGACGAGAAACCTCAGAGGATCGTGATCGATTCGATGGAGTTCTTGGCCGATCGCGTCTCGACGGAAGGTCTCTTCGAACGATGGCGGCGACTGTCCGAGGTCACGAAGTCGACGGGGTCCGTCGTCTGCTACATGTTCCTGAACTGGCTGTATGGCCAGAAGGAAGTCCAGAGGATGAACGACACCAACGACTACACGGTGGAGTTCCAATCCAAGATGAGGACGGGGATCCTCGAACACTACATGCGGATCCGGGACCAACGGCCGGGGACGCGCGCGACGAACTGGATTCCGCTCACGTTCCGGGAGCTCGTCGGTCTGAGCGTGTACTTTCCGCGCATCCTGGTCACGGGCCCTCCGGACGCGGGCAAGTCCACCGTCGTGCAGAAGCTGTGTCAGAACGCGATGAGCGTCGATCGGCTCGGGACCACGGTGGCATTCGACTATGGAAACGTCCAGGTGTCCGGGCTCGAGGCGGAGCTCTTCGGGACGCCGGGCCAGGAACGGTTCGAGTTCATCTTCCAGATCTTTGCTCGTCAGGTGAACGGGGTTCTCCTGGTTGTGGACAGCACGCGCGAGGAGGACCTCCCGCGCGCGAAGCAGATCCTGGGAATCGTGGGATCCGACGTGCCTTTGGTCGTCCTCGCGAACAAGATGGACTTGGGCGGCGCGATGGAACCTGAGAAGATCCGTCAGTCCCTTTCCCTAGCTTCCACGGTCCCCGTGGTCGCCACCGTGGCAACCGAGGGCAAGGGCCTGCTGGAGGGTCTGACCCTCCTCGCCGAGCAGCTGGTGGGTGCTCGATGATCTCCGGATATAGCACCGGCGGGTCGGTGTCAGGCATCGAGGGCGACCTGGCGACCGCGATGGAAAGTCTCCGCAGGCTCGCCGACGTTATCGCCGTCGCCGTGGCCCGTCGGGACGGCCTCATCATCTCCCACATCCTTCCGAAAGGCTCGGATCCCAAGAAGGTGGCGGCGATGTGCGCCGCACTCGTGGGGACAAGCGAACTCGCGGCAAGGGAACTGAACCAGGGGAAGTTCCTGCAGTCGATCGTCGAGGCGGAGGAAGGCAAGGTCATCAGCACGGGAGCGGGGGAGCGGGCGCTCCTCGTCACGATTGTGCGCCCCGATGCCAACATGGGCCTCGTGCTCATCAGCATCGAACGTGCGGCCCGGGAAGTCGAAGTCATCGTGTCTGGGATCTGAGCCCATGACGCGCCAACGGTTCCGGACCTATGTGGAAGGGCTCGACGAGATCATGCGAGGAGGGATCCCCGCAGGGCATGTGGTCCTCGTCTCCGGGCTTCCGGGCACGATGAAGTCGTCCCTTACGTACTCCATCCTCCACCAAAACGCCGTCCATGAAGGGAAGGCCAGCGTATACGTGAGCCTCGAACAGACGAGGGCGAGCTTGGAAGGTCAGATGGAAGGGATGGGGTTCGGCGGGGGCGCCGAAGGGGCCCGCGTCAGCGTCGCCGACCTGGCGACCCTCAGGAAGGAATTGGGAAGGGGTCGCCCCCCGGTGTGGCGGGAGTTCCTCCCGCGCGCGGTCGAGACTCGAAGGGAGATCCAGCCGTTCTCGCTGTTGGCGCTCGATTCCCTCGAGGCCCTGGAGGTTCTCGGCGGCTTCAAGGAACCGCGCGCAGAGCTGTTCGAGCTCTTCGAATGGCTGCGGGGCCTGGGGGCGACGAGCTTCGTGCTCACGGAGGCACCCCCCGAGAGCCTCCTCATGCCGGGCGAGGCGGATCACAGGAACGACGCGGCCTACCTCGCCGACGGGATCATCCATCTGAAGATGCATCAGGTGAGCGATGTCACGATCCAGCGGCGCCTCCGCGTCGTGAAGATGCGCGAGAGTGCGCACGAGACGCACTACGTGGCCCTCGTGTTGGAACATGGGAAGTTCAGCGTCGCCCCGGCCTTGAGCGTGTAGACATGACGACGGCCCTGCGATGTCCCAACTGTTCGACCTCGAACGCCCACAAGAGGCTTCGATGTCGTGCGTGCGGCTGCATCCTGCGGAGTCCGGGGATCGAGCTGGTCGGCCCGAAGGACAGGTCCCGGCGTGCACCAGAGGGCTTCAGGAAAGGAAAGACGACCCGGCTCGTTCTCGACCTGCAGCTGCGCCGCCTCCAGGAGGTGGAAGAAGCTTCAAAGCGCCGCGCCTACGAACGGGAGAGGCGCTTGATGGTGAGGGAGATCGCGTTGGACCGACGCGAGCAGGCGTTGGCCGGACGAGGGCCGGAATCCGGAGCTGCGGGAGCGCAATCGAAGGGAGGGGCGAGGGCGCCTGGTGCCCCCGGAGTCTTGCGAGCTCGCGGAAACTCCGGAGCGCCTCTTTCCCGCATCGCGACGCACATCCCGGGGCTTGACGGGGCGCTTCACGGCGGCGTCCCGCAGGGTTCCGTGGTCCTGATCGCGGGCGCGCCGGGGACGATGAAGACGTCCCTCGCACTGTTCATCCTGGCGAACAACGCCATCTCGGACCTTCGTGGCGGGTTGTATATCACGTTCGGGGAACGCGCCGGCAGCCTGTTTCGCCAGATTGAGACCTTGGGCCTCGACTTCTCTCGGGTGGAAGGTCGCCTGGAGATACTTGACGCGACGCTCCTGTGGCGCTCGGTCAAGAGGAGAAAGCGGGACTGGCTCAACGATTTGAAGGGGCGGTTGAAAGCGCTGGCGGGGGCCCACCTTCAGCTGCTCGTCATCGACTCCCTGGAAGCGCTGGAGGTCCTCGCGAAGTTCGAGAACCGGCGCGTGGAGCTCTTCCGCCTGTTCGAGTGGCTTCGCGACCTGGGGCTCACGTCGTTCGTCATCGCGGAGCGGCCGGACTTCGTCATCCGCGGGAACGTGTTCCAGGGCCGCCACGACGAGGACTTCCTCGCGGACGGGATGATCCAGCTTCGCCTCCATTCTGTCACCGACGTACAGATCCAGCGCAGGATTCGGATCGTGAAGATGCGCGGGACGGCCCACGACACGGGCTACATGACGTTGCACGTGGCTCCGGGGAAGGAATTCGAGGTTGCCCCCGCCATCGGCGCGTGAGGTGGGACTCTGCGCGCGTTCGTCCCCACGTACATCCGACGGTTCGACGGCGGACTCGGCCAGGGCATCCCGAAGGGTCAGGTCGTCCTGATCCGAGGGGCCTCGGGCACGATGAAGTCCTCCGTCGCCTACTCGATCCTGTATCGCAATGCCGAGAAGGGCACCCGGGGGCTCTACGTGACCGTCGAGCAGGATGCCGCCGCTTTTCTCTCCCAGATGGCGACCCTGGGGCTCAAGCCCGCCAGCGTGTCGGACGCCCTCCCGGTCCTGGACCTCGGTCGCAGCCGTGACGTGCGCGAGAAGCTCGCCAAGAGGCTGAAGGATTGGACTTTGGGACCCGCGGAGCGGCCGATGACTGCGCTCCTGAAGGCGAAGATCTCGCAGCTTCGCCGGGAGTTCGGGTTCGAACTCCTCGTCATCGATTCATGGACCGCCTTGACCGTGCTCCTCGAGTTCGAAGACCCGCGACGCGAGACGTTCGACCTGTTCGAGTGGCTCCGCTCCCTCGGTTGCACGACGTTGGTCCTTGCGGAGGAGGCAGAGGGAGAGGAAGGGCTCGAGGAGGAGTTCCTCTCCGACGCGATCTTCCGCCTTCGACTGGAGGCCGTGACGGACGTGTCCTTCCAGCGGCGGATCCAGTGTTCGAAGATGCGGTCCGCGAACCACAGCAGCGACTTCTTCACGCTCGTCTTCGAGAACGGCTATTTCGAGGTCGCGAAGGCGATCTCGTAGGGGGAACGATGATGTCGCTCCGAGGTCGCGAGAGGACGACGCGCTACGCGTTGTTGTTCCTCATCTCGGTCACCCTCGTCGCGGGCTTCTGGTTTCACGGCACCTTCTATCAGTTCGGGCTTCTCCCGCTCCTCTTCGTGGGGGGGCTCGCGACATTCCTCGTCCTTCTCGCCCTCCAGCGGCTCGCCACGGGGAGGCCGTTCGGCCTCCGCCCGCGTTGGGTCTTCTCGCTCCCGAGAGAGGCGGTGGGTCGCGGTCTGGATGGAACCCAAACCGTCGCGATCGTTTCCCTGGGCGCGTCGATTCCACCGCCGGGTTCCGTGGCGAAGGTCGTCCTTGAGGAGGACCGCCAGGTCGCCCGCATGAAGATCGAGGACGTCCGACGCTGCCTCGCCGAGGACCTCGAGGAGACCGATGTCGTCGCGGCCGGCTTCAAGGGCCTCGAGGACTTCCGCACCGTCTGGTCGCGCGGGAAGGCCCGCGATCCGCAGCAGATTCTCCTCCTCGTCACCTTCCACCTGGAGGCGCACCGGTGACGATCGCCCCCTTCATCGTGCTTGCTGCGATCGCCGCCACCCTGTGGATCTCCGCGCTCCTCGCAATCTCCGTCCGTCGGCGAGCGCCGCTCGCTCTTCTGCTCGCGTCCCTCGCGTTGTTCAGCACCGCCAACGCCGCCGTCTTCGGGCGCCTGGCTCTCTCTCCGGACGCACCATGGGAAGCCCTGTGGCTCTCCTCCTTCCTCCTCGCCCACGCCGCCATCGCCGCATTCGCGATGACGTACTTTCCTGGCGGGAGGTCTCGTCTTCGTGTGGTGGCGAGTGCGGGGATCGCCCTCTTTGGCGGTGGATTGGCCGTCGCAGGCATCGCGGCCGGCTGGCGGAGTTCCCACGCGTTCCAGCTCGGCACGGAGGCGGGTCTCTACAGTCTGAACGCCTATCCCGTCGCGTGCCTCGCCATCGCCCTCGGAGAGTCCTTGGCGGCGCGGAGCCAATCGCCGCACCGGCGCAGGGAGGCGTGGCTCGTCGTCATGGGGACCGTGGCGCTCGTGGTGGGCGGGCCCGTGTACGGTTTCGAGCTCACGATCCTCGGTCACGCAGAGTTCGTGGGGACGAACCTCGCGGTGCCGGTGGCGGCGGTGCTCTACGCGCAGGCGCTCCGGGGGGCCAATCCCCTCGCGTTTCGTGGCCGTCCGTCAGCGTCCTCGCCGATCCCATGGGAGGTGTCGCCCGGCGTCTACATCCTCGACGAGATGAGACCGACGTACGCGGAGGCGACGTTCCTCGCAGCCGCAGGAACCCGACCCGCATTGGCGATTGCAGGTCCGGGCAGTCCGCGCCCGGAGCTCATGGGCGTGGAGTCCGTGATTCTCCCGCCAGGGGAGCAGTGCGCGTGCGTGTTGGCGGCGACGGCGTCGGAGTTCCTCTCCCGTCATCCCGAGGGCGCCATCCTGATCGACGATGCCTCGTACGCGTTCACCCACAGCGGCCCGGCCACGGTCGCCGCGATCCATTCCGTCATCCTCGGCATGCGCGAGGGCGCGAGCCTGGTCGTCTCGCTCGCCAAGCTGTCCTCGGAGGAACGGGAGTCGTTCCGGGCCTTGCGCGGGGCGTGGCTCTCCCCGCCCGAGCTCCACGTGGCGTTGGCCGGGGCCCTGCGTTCCCGATTGGGATCGTCGGACCTCCTGTGGCGGGCTGCGCTTACCTGGGGAAAACGCCCGCAGGATCTCGCTGTCTCGGATGTGCCCCACGTGCTGGAGTACCTTCGCGACATGCTCCAGGAGCTTCAGGCGCCGTCCGACGGCGCTGCAGAACCCGGTTGGACGCGGGTGAACGAGGACCTGGGGGCGGATCTCGAACGACTCTGGCGAACCCCGCCCACCCAGGTGATGGCCCGCACCCTTTCCTCGGATGCGGCGACGCTCGGGGGCCTCGGCGTCGTGAAGGCTTCGTCGATCTTGGGACTCGAGGCCTGGGTACCGGAGGCGGAACAACGTCCTCCCCTGGGGGAGACGATCCGCGAGGCTTTCGTCGCAAGCCTGGGGCCGGCGGGGGATCCCGCGTTCCGGCGGGTCCTTCGAAAGCTTCGGAAGGAGACCTCCGCAATCGGCGCGGAGGACCTGGCGAAGGTGGCTCGTCTCGCGGACGAAGTGATGGCGGACTTTGGCGGCGCGTTGGACGTCGTCGCCGCCGGTCAAGACTTCGTCGATCGGGCGAAGAGATTGCGGGCCCAGCTGGCCGGATTGGCGGAGGAAGGGAGATGAAGAAACTGAAGACGCACACGGAGGAACTCGATCGCATCCTGGGCGGAGGCATCCCCGCGGGCCACGTCGTCCTGCTCGCGGGCGCGCCGGGGACGATGAAGACGTCCCTCGCGTATTCCGTCCTGTACGAGAACGCCATCCGCGGGACGAAGGGCCTATACGTGAGCCTGGAGCAGAGCCGCGCGAGCCTTGCGGACCATGCGGAGAGCCTGGGGTTCGACCCCGCGATGCTGGGGAATGCGCTGAGCATCCTGGACCTCGCCGCCCTCCGCAAGAAATTGGCGGACGAGGGTTCGTGGGTGGACCTGTTCAAGATGTACACGCAGAGCGTGCGCGTGGGCTTCCCTTACGAGACGCTCGTGCTGGACTCGCTCGACGCGCTCGAGGTCCTCGCAAGGTTCCAGAACTACCGGAAGGACGTGCTGGAGTTGTTCAAGTGGCTGCGAGGGCTCGCCTGCACCTCGTTCGTCATCGGCGAACTCCCTTCGAACGCGAAGGGCCACGCCCCGCAGGCGTTCGGGAAGCACCGGGAGGACTACCTCGCGGACGGCATCCTCCACCTCAGCCTCGAACAGCGCGGGGACTTCGAGGTGCAGCGCAGGATCCGCGTGGTGAAGATGAGGGGCGCGCGTCACGACACCGGGTACCACGCCCTCGTGTTCGACCACGGATTCCGCGTGACGGACCTCATCTCGTGAGGTACTTCGGAGCCCCAGGCGGAACTCGAGAACGGGATCCGCGACAACGCCGCCAATGGCGGGAGAGGCCCTCCAAGAAAGCGGTGAAATCCTCCGGGATGGTCAAGCCCGGACCGATCCGCGTCGGTAAGCTTGGCGCCGTCGTCATCGAGATTGATTCAATCGGACTTGCCCGACAAGGGACGATCGGAAACCTTTCCGAGGCCGGGTCGGAATCCGGGGACGGTTGCTCAAACACCGGTCCCTGCAGGCTCACTACGCTTGGGTGCACCTGGCCTTATTGGTGCCTTCGAGGGCCCGGAAATTCACCGGCTTGGATCCCGCCTGCGCGAGGCGCTCGAACGACATGCTCTTCTTGCGCCCCTTCAGGCTATCGATCACTCGAGCACGACGCTGTTCCGCTCAATGAAGGCCAGCTCCCTCGCATCGAACGCGCGCGCGTCGAGGGACAGGATCAGGATGCCCTGTCGGTGCATCACGATCTCGTCGAGGTACTCGAGGAACTTGAGGACCCGGTCGGCATCGTTGTTGAGCCTCATGTATTCGAGCCCGTCGATCAGGATGATCGCGCGTCTCGAGGACTCGATGAACCCGTTGATCAGGTTCGTGAGCGCGCTCAGGTTGTGAGGGTCCACGTAGTCCCGCCCGAGCGTCGTCGACAGCCACACGACCTTCAACGTCCTCGGCCCGTGCGCGTTCTCCACATGGTTCGGATGCTGACGCGTCACGTACAGGCCCTCGTACCCCTCGTTGAGCATCCGGTCGAACAGTTCCCACGCCCTCCCGGGCTTCCGCTCCTTTACGAGATACGAGCGGCCGCCCTCGAGCCGCGGCGGCTCGCCGAACGCCAGCTGACGGAACAGCTCGTCCTCGTCGGCAGCGGCGTGTTTCTCCATGGGAAGCCTGTGGCAGGCGTGCGCTTACGAGAGGCCGCTCGACCGCTCATATACGTGTTGCGCTCAATATCGGAATCGATAGCGAGTAGCACCGGGTGGGAGGCTGAATGACCGCGCGATACGTTTATCGAAACCGCCCCTTGTATCCCGCCGTGCGCCCGCGCCTTGCGTTGATCGGCGGTTCCGGGGTCGAGGGGCTGGACGACCTGAAGGATGCCTCGGAGGCGGCGATCGACACGCCCTACGGCGCTACATCGGGCGCGATCCGGGTCGGTCGCGTCGGTCCCGCCGAGGTCGCGTTCCTGATGCGGCACGGCCCCGGGCACGCGATCCCACCGCACCGTATCAATCACCGCGCGAACGTGTGGGCGCTCCGCGAGCTCGGGGTGCGACGCATCGTCGCTCTCTCCTCCGTGGGCAGCCTGCGAAGAGACCTGCGCCCCGGCTCGTTGGCGGTGCCGCACGACTATCTGTGCCTCTCGGACCTTCCCACGTTCTTCGACGACAAGGTCGTTCACGCGACGCCGGCGCTCGACGAACCCGCACGGAAGGTCCTGCTGGCGGCGGCGAAGCGGTCCGGCTTCTCGCCTCGCGCGCGTGCCGTGTACGCGCAGACCCGCGGCCCGCGCCTCGAGACGAAGGCGGAGATCCGGATGCTGGCGGACTACGCGGACCTGGTGGGGATGACGATGGCCTCGGAGGCGACGCTGGCGGCGGAGGCGGGCCTCGGGTACGCGTGCCTGTGCACGGTCGACAACTACGCGCATGGGATCGCGGCGAAATCCCTGTCCTACGAGGAGATCCGCAAGGGAGCCAAGAGGAACGCGGACAAGGTAGCGGCGCTCCTCCCGGACGTACTGCGCGACCTCGCCGCCAAAAAGGTTTAGGGGATGCCGGGCATCGGCGGCCCGTGAGCCTCGCGATCCACGACGCCCTCCTTCTAGACGGTCGAATGGCGTCCGTGTACGTCGAGGACGATCGGATCACGGAGATCGGGCGGGCACGGGAGGCGGACGTCACGATCGACGGCCGCGGGATGGTCCTCCTCCCCGGGCTCGTGAACACACACACTCACGGGGCGATGACGCTCCTCCGGGGGTACGCGGACGACATGGAGCTCCACGACTGGCTCACGGAGAAGGTCTGGCCGGTCGAGGGCCGGATCACGCCGGACGCGATCTACTGGGGTACGAAACTCGCGTGCCTGGAGATGATCAAGACGGGCACGACGTGCTTCAACGACATGTACTTCCACATGGACCGTGCCGCGCAGGCGGTGGACGAGATGGGCATGCGCGCCTTTCTCAGCGAGGGGTTCATCGACCTCCTCGACGCGACGCGCGGGGAGACTCTCCTCAAGGAGAACGAAGCGGTCATGGCCAAGATCGCCGCCATCGGATCGAAGCGCGTCGTCCCTGCGGTCGGGCCGCACGCGATCTACACGGTCTCGCAGGAATCCCTGCGGGCCCTGAAGGACCTCGCCGACGCGCGTGGCTGCCTGTACCACATCCACGTGAGCGAGACGAAGCAGGAGGTCGATGAGGCCAAGGAGGACCATGGGAAGACGCCCGTGCAGTATCTCGAATCCATCGGCGTCCTCGGCCCGAACGTGGTCGCGGCGCACTCCGTGTGGCTCGACGACGCGGAGATTCGGACGCTCTCCCAGCGCGGCGTCAAGGTCGCGCATTGCCCGGTGTCGAACATGAAGCTGGGCGTCGCCCGCGCGATGCCCCTCGAACCCATGCGCGCCGCGGGCGTCACGGTCTCCCTGGGCACGGACGGCGCCGCCTCGAACAACAGCCTCGACATGTTCCAGACGATGAAGACGGCGGCCCTGCTCCACAAGTTCGCAACCGGCGAACCGACGGTGGCCGCGGCACGAGAGGTGTTCGACCTTGCGACGCTCGGCGGTGCCCGCGCGCTCGGCCTCGACGCGGGGGAGATCGCCGAGGGGAAGCTTGCGGACCTGATCCTCCTCGACATCCGGCGGCCCGAGATGACCCCGACGCACAGCCTCGTGTCGAACGCGGTCTACGCCGCCACGGGGGACTGCGTCGACACCGTGATCTGCGACGGCCGGGTCCTCATGGAGCATCGCAAGGTCCCTGGTGAATCGGCGATCCTGGACCGCGCTTCGAAGGTGGCGGCGGACCTCGTGCGGGGGATGTGAGCTTGGCCCTGGACCGGTTGAGGGCGAGCCTCGCGGATTCCCCCATCGTCGACTTCGGAGGCTATCCGTACTTCGTCCACTCGATCACGGACGGGATCCCGCTCGGCCGGCCCGAGGTCCTCGAGGAGGTCGTCGACGCCATCGTCCGCATGGGTCGTTGGTCCCAGTGCGACAAGATCGCCACCGCGGAATCGATGGGCTTCCCCCTCGCGGCCGCGGTGTCCCTCCGGGTCCGGAAGCCATACGTCTTCTTTCGCAAGCGTCAGTACGGCCTGCCCGGGGAGGTCAGCGTGGCCCAGGTGACGGGGTACGGCCGGGCGAATCTCTTCATCAACAACGTGCACGCCGGAGACCGGATCATCTTCGTGGACGACGTAATCTCCACCGGCGGCACCCTGCGCGCGGTCGTCCAGGCGCTCCGGCACATCGGCGCGGACCTCGTCGAGGTGATCGTCGTGTTCGAGAAGACCCGGGAGAGAGAGGCCTTGGAGCGGGAGCTGGGCGTGTCCATCCGCACGCTTCTCAAGGTCGACGTGGTCGACGGTCACCTCGTGGAGAGGGCCTGACCGTCCGGCGGTGATAACGGGCCCGCAAGGGACTTATGGCCATCGCTCTGCGTCGGGGCTATGGCGAGTCCCACGTCGGCAGCCGGGCCGGGACGCATCAACGGGCTCTCGCGGACACGACTCGTAAGGAGCCGTGGCCCCCACCTCGCCCCAACGAAGCACGCGCCCCTCCTCGCTCTCGGCTCCGGCACCTACGTGATGGCGCTCCTATTTCCCCTGTTACTGAAGGAGGCGACGTGGGCGGCGTACGCTGCCGCGTTCCTCGGCACAGGCCTCTTGCTCGCCGGGCTGCACCTTCGCTGGACGCGCGTCCCCTCGTGATGACGACAGCGGGACGCGCGGATCGTGCAACATGCTCGGGGCGGAAAACCCTATTCCGACTTCTGGCGGGAGCCCGTCTTCTCTCGAAACACGATGACGTTCAGGTCGAGAACTTCGTCGTCGTCGGATTTCTCAAATCGCACGCTCCGACCCTCGTTCAGGATCTTGTGAAGCCGGATTCTCATGACGCTGTATCCGGGTCTCCCAATGACATAAACCCGCGGAGACGAGTATCCGCCCTGAGAATGGTCCCGGGCGGACCCCTGCGGCGGCGCTCGGACCTATTGCCTCAGCAGGTCCATGCCGTTCCAATCGCCGCCAAAGTCCTTCACGACGCCCGTGGCGAGCTGGAACCGCGCGCGGAGGCGGCCGCCCTCGAAGAAGATGTAGGCGTTCCTCAGGTTCGACGTGTACAGGTTCTTCCGCTTCCCCTTCTGCGTCAGGATGCGGTCGACGCACTGGATGAGGCCCGCCTCTTCCAGCGTCCGGATCTTGCGGTAGCAGGCCGCGATCGGGATCCCGTACCTCTGGCTGATCTCCTGGGCGCTGATGCGGCGCTTGTACGTCGCGAGCAGGATCTTCGCGGAGTACTCGTCCGTCAGGAGCTGCGAGGCCTGAAGCGGACTCATGTCGTTCTCGGTGCCCACGCCCTCGAACCCGTTGTTCTCCACGCCTTCGAACCCCATGTAGCCATCTTCAGGGGTGTCTGCTCTATATAAAATATCCGCCGTGATTCTCAGCCGTGTGAATCGCTACCCGGGATGATTCTCACGCCGCAGGTGCGGCGTTGAGTTCGATCCATTTCCCGTTGATGTCCTTGTCGTAGTCGAACTCGAACTTCACGCGGAACACGCCCGCCTCGTAGACGAGATGCGCCGATTTCAAGAGGGATCCGTAGAGCTTCATCGTCTTGCCCTTCGCGGTCGTGACGATCTGCGCGCAGCGCAGGAACCCGGCGGCCTCGAGCTCGTGGATCTTGCGGTAGCAGGCGGCGATGGGGATGTCGAACTTGTCGCTGATCTCCTGCACGGACTTCGGGTTCATCTGCGTGGCCACGAGGATGCGCTCCGAATACTCATCCGTGAGAAGCTTGGAAATATCTTTCTCCCGCATCTGGCGTTCGATGATGAGCAGTTCTTAAAGCGTTATCGACCCCAGTATCGGCGGTGAAACTGAATCCTATACGATGGGGGTGAGGACGATGTTCGGCACGCCCCGCGGGTATGCGAGGCCCAGGCTGAACAGCTCCGTGAAGGGTTTCTGGCCGAAGAGGAGGATCGAGCCGTTCACGTTCTGGACGCGAAGGTGGACGTGCGCAAGGTTCGCGAGTTTCTGCGTGCTCTTCGTCATCGGGCTCACGTGGCCGATGAAGAGGTCCCTGCTGCGGCGGACCGAAGACAGGTGTCCCGTCATCTGGTCGAACACGTCCTCGCCGTACACGGACTCGAGCGTGTCGAAGGCGACGAAGGAGAGGAACGGATGCTTGCTCCCCGGGAGGCGGTACTCGACATTGCTCCACTTCATGTCCGCGTCGACGTTCGAGCCCTCCATGTGCAGGGCGTTCTTGCCCCCCTCGAGCGTTCCGAGGGGCGAGGACTCGAAGACGCGGACGCGGTCGTCGAAATCCGCCTCTGACACGTACGGACCGAGCCAGTCCCGCACGAGTTCCGCGGAGGACTTCTGCGCGGGCACATACGCGACGCCTCGGCCGAGAGCGGCGAAGTTGCAGAGGATGCCGGCCTTGATCGCGTCCACGTGCACGCGCGGGACGTCCGCATCGATCTCGAGCGCGACCATGGCGCCGGCGCGAAGCCCGCCCGCGATGCGGTCGAGCGCCTCGTACCCCCAGGAGGCGGACCCGTCGGCCAAGTCCGGGACGGCCACCCACGGGCTCGACCTCGCGGCCGGCATCGGGAGCCGGTTCGTGAATGCGAGGATCCGCCCGTCCTTGAGGGTGTAGATGTAGCGGTGCTGGCGGATCTCCGTGCCCCGGAGCTTCTCGATCGTCATGTTCCGCAGGCGCCGTCCGGAGTGCTCTTCGCTCCGGAACGAGATGACGCCGTCTCCGAGGTAGTCGAGTCGCGTCTCCCCGCTGCTCTCGAGCACGTACACGACGCGCGCGTTCCCCTTCTCGACGAGGTCCCTCTGAAGGGTGTTGATCAACTTGCTGGCCACGATGCCGTACCGCTCGCTGAGCCCGTCGATCGAGTCCACGAGCACAAGGGTCGGCTTCGGGAGGTTGCGCTCGACCTCGTCGTACGCAAGGTCGATCTCCGGGAGGTCCGAGCCCAGGTCGAAGATCAGGGAGTCGCTCGCCGCCTCGCCCTCCCCGTGCTTCCCGTACGATTCGTCCCCCTCCTGGCCCATCTCCACGCGGCCCTCGAGCTTGTGCAGCTCCGTCCGGTCGACCTTGCCTGCGGGGGTGCCCTCTGCCCGGGACGCCCGTTCCCCGGCGATCTTGAGTCGTTCCCTCTGGTTCTCGAGCCAAGGGAACTGGCGATACAGGCTCGCGTCGCTTACGCGGATGCTCATGTAGAACGCGCGCGCGTCCTCGCCAAGCTCCTCCGCAAGCTGCAGGGCAAACGTCGTCTTGCCCGTTCCGGCCGCACCTTTCACGATGAGCGAATGGCCGCCGGGGGACGCAAAGAACTGAAGCAATTCCTCGGGGATTCCGGTCTCGCGCCTCACTTCCATCGGGGCGCGACACGAGGTCTCCCGTTGAATAGCTTTTCGGCCGCAGCGGCGGTGGATGATAACGGGCGTCCGCGAGGCGGTGGCGGTTGGACCTCGACGGTTGTCACCGCGGAGTCGAGGTGCGCGGCTCCCTTGACGGGGCCACGCCAGCCCTAATAAGGCGAGGGAGGCTTCCGCGGGCGTGCGGAACGAGGAGGTCGCCTCCGTCCTCTATGAGATCGCCGACCTCTTGGAGATGTCCGAGCCCGAGGACCGCTTCCGGCCGATTGCCTACCGTCGAGCGGCCCGCGCGATCGAGGGCCTGGGCGAGGAGATCGAGGACATTGCGCGGCGGGGCGGACTGGAAGGCGTTCCGGGCATCGGGAAGGCGATCGCAGGGAAGGTCCGTCAGTACGTCGCCGAGGGGAAGGTCGCTGTGCTCGAGAAGCTACGAGCGGAGTTCCCGCCGGGGGTCACGGACATCATGCGCATACGGGACGTCGGCCCGAAGACGGCGCGCCGCCTTTACTTCGAGTTGAAGATCACGAACCTGGAAGAACTGCGGACGGCCGCAGAGTCCGGGAAGCTTCGGGGGCTGAAGGGGTTCGGCGAGAAGACGGAGCAGAACATCCTCCGGGGCATCCAGGTCGCGAAGCAGGCCCAGGGCCGCCAACTCCTTGGCATCGCATTGCCGATCGCGGAGCTTGTGCTCGCGCATCTGAGGGCGAATGCCCCCGTGGAGCGAGCGAGCTACGCCGGGAGCCTCCGCCGCATGAGAGAGACGATCGGAGACATCGACCTCCTGGTCACGACGCGGGACCCGTTAGCGGTGACGAAGGCGTTCACGTCGATGCCGTTTGTCCGCGAGGTCGTCGCGACGGGCGACACGAAGTCGACGGTCGTGATCGCAGAGGGCCTGCAGGTGGACCTTCGCGTGCTCGAGCCCGACCGGTGGGGTGCCGGTCTCCAGTACTTCACCGGGAGCAAGGACCACAACATCAGGCTGCGCGCCATGGCACAGAAGCGCGGGCTGAAGCTGAACGAGTACGGGTTGTTCCGCGAGGGCGAGCCCGAGGAGCTCGTGGCGGCGAGGACGGAGGAGGAGATCTACGGGGCCCTCGAACTCCCGTTCATCGAGCCGGAGCTGCGCGAGGACGCCGGCGAGATCGAGGCGGCGACGAAGGGTGAGCTGCCGAAGCTCGTCACCCTTGCGGACATCCGCGGCGACCTGCACGCGCACACGAACCTCACGGACGGGGTGAACACGCTCGAGGAGATGGCGGCGGCCGCGCGTTCGAAGGGCTACGCCTACCTCGGCATCTCCGACCACAGCCCGTCCCTGCGCGTCGCGGGCGGCCTCTCCGAGGAGAACCTGCGGATCCACGTCGCGCACATCCGCGCGTACAGTTCGCGGAGCCCCGACCTCAAGCTTCTGGCGGGGACGGAGTGCGATATCCTCGCGGACGGCACGCTCGACTATCCGGACGACGTGCTCCAGGGCCTGGACTACGTCATCGCGTCCATCCACTCGAACTTCCGCATGTCCGAGGAGGCGATGACGAAGCGCGTCGTCCGCGCGATGGAGAACCCGCACATGGACATCCTCGCCCACCCGACCGCCCGCAAGATCGCCCAGCGCGAGCCCATCTCCCTCGACATCGAGCGGATCCTGGAGGTCGCCGCGGACACGGGAACCGTGCTCGAGGTGAACGCGTACCCGGACCGCACGGACCTGAACAGCGCACACGCGAGGCTCGCGAGGGAGCACGGCGTCGCGCTCATCATCGACACGGACAGCCACTCGACGGACCAGCTCGACTACATGAGGCTCGGGGTCGGCACGGCCCGGCGCGGCTGGCTTGAGACAGCCGACGTCGTGAACACGAGATCGAGCGAGGAGATTCTCAGCTTTTTCCGGTAGCTTTGCGGGCCTTCATCGCTGTCCGGAGGACGGTCTTGTCGTTCTCGTAGGGGAGAGTGCGGAGCGCCTGCACAGGCCAGGCCCACCGCCAACCGTCGAATCGGTCCTCCAGCGTCACGACGCCGCCGATCGGAGTCGCGAGGAAGTACACAACGCGCTTGTCCTGATTGAGGTCCTCCAAACGAGAATAGAAGGTGTATCCGATCTCCGCAATCCGACGGCCGATCTCGACGTCGAGGCCGCACTCCTCCTTGACCTCCCGCGCCGCGGCCGCCTGGGGGGACTCGCCCGCCTCCACGTGTCCCTTCGGGAAGCACCACGTCCCCTCCCCGGCCCGCCGGAGCAGGAACACGCGCCCGCGGTCGTCGAAGATCACGCCGCCCGCCGACAGGACCGGGATCGTGTCACGATCCTTCCGCGGGGGAGGGCGTGCGGCTCGCGCCATCATCCCTCCGCGCGCCGACGGGCGCTCGCGAGATCGCGCGCGAGCTTCGCGAACAGCTGCCGGTTGTATAGGATCGCGGCGGGGTGGTACGTGGAGAGGACTGGCAGATCCTGCATCCGCCGCCACCGCCCCCGTACCGTCGAAAGCGCGATCCCCGGGCCGAGCATCGCGCGAACCGCGGTCTGCCCCATCGCCACAACGACGCGCGGCCGGATCGCCTCGATCTGCGCGGTCAGGTACGCGCGGCACGTTTCCGCCTCATCCCGAGAGGGGCGCCGGTTTCGCGGCGGGCGGCATTTCACGGCGCTCGTGATGTAGACATCCTCGCGACGGATTCCCGCAGACAGGAGCGCTCGGTCCAGGACCCGCCCCGCCGCCCCCACAAAGGGTCGTCCCTCGCGATCTTCCTCTCGGCCGGGCGCCTCCCCGACGAGGACGATCTGCGCTGTCGAGGGACCCGCACCCGGAACTGCGCGTGTGCGCGACATGTGGAGCGGGCACTTCGTGCACCGGACGATTGTGGCTGCGAGGCGCGCGAGATCGTGCGGGATTGCGTCGCGGGCCATGGTCCACGAACCGCAACGCGCCGAAAAAGGTTCGCGACGGTCAAGCGCCGCCGGAACCCAGGACGTCCTTGTTCGGCTCCGTGAGCGCCTTCGGGTCGAGGAGGCGGTCGGCCTCCTCCTGCGTGAGGATGCCACGATCGACGACGAGCTCCTTTACCGTCTTCCCCGTCCGGAACGACTCCTTCGCAAGTTCCGCGGCCTTCTCGTAGCCGATGATGGGGTTGAGCCGCGTGACGATCGCCGTGCTCAGCTCCGCGTTCCGCGCGAGCTTCTCGACGTTCGGCAGCAGACCGACGATGCACTTCTCGCAGAACACGTCCGCCGCGCGGGCGAGCAGATGGACGGACTGAAGGAGGTTGTGGGCCATCACGGGCATCATCGTCGCGAGGTCGAGGTGACTCGCGAGTCCTGCCGCGGCGACAGCGGCGTCGTTCCCGTAGACCTGCGCGACGACCTGGAGGACCGCCTCCGGGATCACGGGGTTCACCTTCCCGGGCATGATCGACGACCCGGGCTGCAGCTCCGGCAGCGCGAGCTCCCCCAGTCCCGTCCGGGGGCCGGACCCCATGAGCCGCACATCGTCGGCGATCTTGAAGAGACTCGTCCCGACCGCGCGGAGTGCGCCGCTGGCCTCCACGAGGGCGTCCTGGGCGGCGGTCGCCTCGAACAGGTTCGGAGCTGCCACGAGCGGGAGCTTCGTCGCCGCGACGAGCCGTCGGATCGCGTTCCCTGGCATGTCCGGGTGCGCGTTGATCCCCGTGCCGAGGGCCGTGCCACCGAGGGCGAGCTCTCCGAGGTGGCGGTATGTCGCACGGACGCGGGCGACCGCGTGCTCGACCTGGCTCGCATACCCCGAGAACTCCTGGCCGAGGCGGATCGGCGTCGCGTCCATGAGGTGCGTCCGTCCGGACTTCACGATCCCGTCCCATGCGCGCGCCTTCTCCGCGAGGGCCCCGTGCAGGCGCCCGAGCGCGGGCAGGAGCTCGCGGTCCATGCAGAGCAGGATCGCGATGTGGATAGCCGTGGGAATCACGTCGTTGCTCGACTGGCCCATGTTCACGTGGTCGTTCGCGTGGACGGGACCGCGCGTCCCGGGCCGGCCCCCGAGACGAAGGTTCGCGAGGTTCGCGATCACCTCGTTCGCGTTCATGTTCGTCGAGGTGCCGGAGCCCGTCTGGAAGATGTCGAGCGGGAAGTGCCCATCGTGAGCCCCCTCCGCGACCTCGTTCGCGGCGGCCACGATCGCGGCGGCGAGCTTGACATCGAGGAGGCCGAGTTCCGCGTTCGCTTCCACCACGCTTCGCTTCACCAGGGCGATCGACTCGATGAACACGCGCGGGAACCGGAAGCCGCTGATCGGAAAGTTGTCGACCGCCCTCTGCGTCTGCGGTCCCCACAGAGCGTCCGCGGGGATGCGGACCTCTCCCATCGTGTCCTTCTCCACTCGGAACTCGGCCACGAGGTCGGAAGGGGCGGAACCCTTGAAAAGGTGTCGTCTGTACTCTAATCGTCCAGTGGGGTGTCGGAAGCGTGGGCGCGGGTCGGGCCGGACGATCACTTCGCCGATGTCCGATGCTCCCGCAGACGACGGAGCCTGGGGAGCAGCTTCTCGAGCTTGCGCTTCTCCTTCTCGATCTTCCGTTCGTATCGGGACCGGTGCACGACGTCCCTGCGGAGGTCATCCTCCGCCCGGCGGAGCGCGTGGCGGTGGGCCGTCTCGATCGCCACCATTCGCTTGATCCTGGCGTCGGTTTTCTCTCGCTGGCTCACGGTTGCCCCCTCCGTTATGGGGGAGCGATCACCCTGCCCGCGCGCGGCAGGATCAGGTCCAGCACCCCGTTATGGACGGTCCAGCGGACCCCGGGATCCACGTCCGAGGGCAGGTGGACGACCCGTCGCATCGGGCGCGGACCCTCGACATCCACGTACAGGAGGCGTCCGAGAAGGTTCGTTCGGACGCCGGCGATCGTGGTATCCCCAAGGTCGAACGTTATCGACACCTCTCCTTCACCCATGGCAATCTCGGGCCCGGGCATAGAAGGCGCCTCAAGAGTGGGGATCGGGGAGCGAGGCTTCGCGGGTCCGGCGTTCTCTGCTGGCTTGCCCGCGAACCCGCGGACGAGAGGCTCCGATCGCTTCCCGTCGAATGCGTCCTGAAGCATGCGGCTGATCATCTTCCGCATCTCCCGGAACTCCTCCTCTACCCCCATGTCCGCCAACCCGCCTAGTCCGAGACCCCCGGAAGGAATGGACCTCAAGCCTATAAAAGGGCTTTCACAAGGTGGGGTCGGTCGCGGGGGAGGCCGCGTTCTTCGCTGCGGGTGCGCTCGGCCTTGGGACCGGCCTCACGGGGACGGCCTTCTCAGGCGTGACTGCGGTCCGCGGGTTGGGGAGGCCGCCGGCGACCTGGGCGAGGCGCTCCTGCAAGAACCGCCACCGCGGGATGCCGACGTACTCCAGCCGTCCGTCGATCACGACGGCTGGGCCGAACTTCAGTTTGTGCTTCTGCAGGACGGATGCCGCAGAGTCGCCCTCGGTGAGCACGACGCGGAGGTCGGGCCGTGCCTTGCGCAACCGCTCTGCGAATTCGCGGGTGCGCTCGACCTGATGCCCCTGGATCGAGGCGACGAATACGACCTCGGTCATCCCGGCGCGCGCATGCTGGGAGCCCGCTTAAACGTTTGGCGGTCTCCTAGAGGTAGTCGCCGCGGATCAGCTTCTTGATGAACGGCGTGAGGGTCTTCGCGAGGGTCATGTTCCCGTCCCAACCCTCGATGAGCGGCCCGTGGGTGGCCTCCATGTCCTCGATGCCCTTCTGCATCTGCCGGGCCATGGAGTCGGTGCCCTCGCCCTGGATCATCGCCGCCAGGATGAGCCACTGTCCGCGCCCGATGAGGATGTGCATCTCGCCGAACGTCATCTCGTCGAGGTGCCCTTCCTCGGACCGGAACGAGTCCTTGACGAACGACTGGACCGCCGTGAGCATCCCGCTCAGGATGTCCGTGTCGATGTCGGGCTTCAGCCGCCGCGTCTCGTGCTTGATCAGGATGCCGTCGTGGTAGAGCAGGAAGACGTCGTCGATCGTCGCCTGCTCCTCCTTCGGCGGCGGAGGCGGCATCGCGGAGGCGGCCTTGGCGCCCATTGGGAGGCGTCCTCGCAGCAGGAAGAGCGAAGCGAGGACGGCCGCCGCGACGATGAGGAGCCACCACAGGCTGCCGACCTCGAGATTACTTGGCGGTGCCGTCCCCGCGGTTGTGAACTGGAAGGTGGAGGTCTGGGGCAGGGTGTTGCCCGCCATGTCCTTCGCGGACTGCGCCACAGAGACAAAGTAGCCCGTTCCCGCGAGGAGCGCGTTGTCGGGGACGAACGTGAGGGTCCTGGAGTCCGTGCTCCAGACGAACGCACCGCTGTTGTCCGGCGTGATCGAGAACGCGAGTTCGACGCCGGTCCGGTTCATCGTCTCGCTGAACTCGATGACGATGCGCGGCGTGGTGTTCGTGTTCGCCCCGCGGGGGGACGTGTTCACCACGAGCGGGGCCACCTGGTCGATGCGGAAGTTGACGTTCTGCGTCGCCTCCGCGTAGCCGGCATTGTCTGTCGACCGGAAGTCGACCGCGTGGGACCCGTCCGTGGACACGCTGAATGGCCCCGCATAGGGCGTCCATGCGCCTCCGTCCAGACGGTACTCGCCCGACGCGACACCCGACGCGCTGTCCGTCGCGCTCAGGGTCACCACGACGGGGCTCGTCGTCCAGCCGTTGTCGCCCTGGGATCCTAAGAGAGTCGCGCTCGAGATTGGCGGCAGGAGATCGATGTCGAAGGAGATGGACTTCACGTTCTCCACGTTCCCGGCGTTGTCCGTCGCTTGGAACTCGACCTTGTGGCCCCGTTCGAGGGTCACGATGATGGGCGCTCCATACGTCAGCCACGCTCCGGAGTCCACGCGGTAGGAGACCGAACTCACCCCGCTCGTCGCGTCCGTGGGCGCCAACGTGACGGTGACCGCGGTCGTGTACCAGTTGTTGTTCCCCATCGTGCCCGAGGGGGTCCCCGTGGTCATCGGGGCGGTCGTGTCCACGGTCGTGGTCGCGTCGGCGGTCGGCGGGACAGCCTCCGCGTTGGTCGCGCGATCGCGCGCGATGGATCGGAAGTCGTACACGTGGCCGTCCTGACCGTTGAACTGCGAGGAGGCGGACGTCGTCACCGCGATCCACGTGACCCATCCCGAGCCGTCGTCGTTCACGTCGATGCGGTACGAGGCGATGTCCGTCACGCCCGCCTCTGGCGCCCAGTTCACGGTGAACTGGCCGTTCGTCTCGTATGCGGGCAGGGGTGCGACGAAGGACATCGGCAGCGTCACGTCCACGATCGTCCACGATTCGTTGCCAGCGGGCTGGCTCTCGACGTTCCCCGCGAAGTCCGTCGCGACCGAGCGGAACTCGTACGTGTGGGCGTCCAGGCCGGTGTAGTCCGCGGTCAGAAGGGTCGTGGACGCGATCCACGTCGTCCAAGCGCCTCCGTTGTCCCGCACATCGATGCGGTAGGTGGCGACGTCGGTCGACTCCGGTGCCCAGGACACGGGGAACGTGAGGGTCGTCTCGTACAACGGAAGCGGGCTGGCGAAGGAGTTCGGGCCGAACGTGTCGATGATCGTCCAGGTGTCGTTGGCAGCGGGCGTGTTCTCGGGATTCCCGGCCCCGTCCGTCGCGATCGACCGGAACTGGTGGACGCCCTGGGAGACCGCGGTGAACATGCCGCTCGTCGTGGTCGTGCCTACGAGCCAGTTCGTCCAGCCAAAGCCGCGGTTGTACTGGACCATGTAGGTGGCGATGTCCGTGACGCCGGGGTCCGGCGCCCAGGAGACGGGGAACGAAAGCGTGTTCTGGTAGGTCGCCAGGGCGTCGACCGCCGAGCCGGGCCGCGTGGTGTCCACGATCGTCCACGATTCGTTCGTGCCGGTACGGGCCTCCGTGTTCCTGGCGAGGTCCGTGGCGACTGTCTCGAACTCGTACGTGCCATCGCCCGGTGCCGTGAAGGAAAACCAGCCGAAGTTGCCCGCGAACTGCGTCCCATACCACGTCCACGGGCCCGCGTCGCGACTGTACCAGAGGTCGATCGTGTCGAGCCCCACGCCGCTACCGTCCGAGGCGGTGTAGTCGACGTCGAAGGTCAGGGTGGCCGTGTACAGGGGGAGCGCGTTGGCCGCCGAGGTGGGGGCGTCCACGTCGCTCATCGCGAAGGGCTGCGTGTTGCCCGAGGCCATGTCGACGATGCGCGGGTTGTTCGTGAACGTGTAGGACAGGTAGGAGACGGAGACGACGTTCTCGACGTCGGTGGCCGTCGTGGACCCGAGATAGGAGCGGTCCAAGGTGAGGAGCCAGGAATCGAAGCCCGTGGTCGAGACGACGTTCCAGACGGTGGCGCCATCCTCGGTCACGACGACGTTCGCTCCCGGGACCGGCGTGAAGCCGTCCGCCCAGTACACCTCGGTCGCGAGGTAGTTCATCACGTACAGGTTGCCCGAGGGAGCCACCATCAGCTGCGAGGCCTGGAACGGAACATTGATCGTGGTCGCGTCCGCGAAGTTGTTGACCCAGATGTCGCGGTCTCCGACGTTCCAAATCGTGTCGTTCTCCATCGTGAGCACGCTCCCCCAGGTCGCGCTGCCCTCGACGTAGAAGCCGGTCGCATAGGAGGCCTGGATCGGCGGACCGATTCCAGCGGCGCCCCTCGTGACGGTGTTGACCCAATCTCCTGTCGACCAGGCGTTCTGCACCACGAAGTAGGCATGGCCGAGGGCGTCCCCGCCTCGCCCGCCGTTCGAACCGTCGATCGCGTCCCCTCCGTCCCCGCCCTGGACGAGGAAGACGCCGTTGAATCCCAGGAGCGGTGTCACGTACACCGATACGAGCCCCGCGGCCGTCCCTCCGTTCCCGCCGGTGCGGCCGCCAAGGCCGCCCGAGCCACCGCTGATGCCCGTGACCCAGCTCCCGCTCACGACGGTCGCGTTGAAGTTGAGGTCTCCGAAGGTGAACGCGCCCGTGGCGTTTCCGCCGTAGCCGCCGACCCCGCCGCGTCCGCCCGAGCCGCCCGCGACCGCAGAGATCGAGTTGGAATGAAGCGTCGCATTGCCCGCAACGCCGATGACTCCGATGCCCGTCGCAGCCCCGCCGGGGCCGCCCCCGTTGTTCCCGCCACCGAGCGCGGTGCTGTTGCCGCCAAAGCCCCCTTGAAGGTTCTGGATCGTGTTCCCTTCGACGTCGGCGTCCATGGAGAGGAGCGAAAGGATGCCGTACGCTTCTCCTCCGAAGCCGCCTGCGCCATCGAAGGCGACACCGTCTCCCCCGTTGCCTCCGCCGCCCCCACCGATGCCGTCGATCCAGTTCGACAGGGCGAAGGCTCCGGTCGGGATTCCAGCGAACTCGATTGCCACGGCCGTCCCGGAGTTGCCCCCGTTGCCGCCCGTGGTCGTGACCGGGCTGCCGCCGCCGTTCCCGCCGCGACCGGACATGACGCTCGCGATCACGTTGTTCGTCACGTCCGCGTAGTTCGTGTTGCCGACGATGATGCCAGCGGCCACCCCGCCCTCGCCGCCGCGACCGCCAACTCCGCCGGGATTGTCCATCCCGTCCCCCCCGCGCCCGCCCAGGAGGGAGTCGATCGTGTTCTGGCGGATGTTCGCCCCCGCGCCGCTGTCCACGAGGATGCCGACGGCGGGCGTCCCGGGTCCTCCCGGCGCTCCGGGGATGCCCGAGCTTCCGGGGCTCCGTCCGAGGACCCCACGGACCGTGTTGCCGCGGAGGTCAGCGCCGGCTCCTCCGGTCACGTAGATCCCGAAGGGCAGGGCGCCCGAGATGTTCGTGATGTAATTGTTCGCGATGTAGGGGGTGCCTCCGTTGAGGGCGTAGACCCCCCACTGCGTGTCGTTGATGTAGTTCCATTCGACGCGTGCGAACGAGCCCCCGAGGGCGACGCCCGTAGTGGCGTGGTCGATGAAATTGCTCGTCACGTCCGGGGAGCTGTCGATCGCCGTCACTCCGCGCTCCATCCCCACGATGATCGAGGACGTGACGGAGCCGGTCGAGCTCGCGTTGAACTGGATGCCGAGCGGCGGGAACACGGCCATCGAGTTGTTCGTGATGAACAGGATCTCTCCGCCCGGGAAGCCGTTCGCGTCCAAGCGTCCCTCGACGAAGAGCGCCTGGCCATTGTTGAAACGCACGGTCGTGCCGGGCAGGATCGTGAGCGTGACCCCGGGCAGGACGGTCACATGCCGGGTGATGACGTACACGTTGTCTGAACTACCCCATGTCGTATCGGTCGCGACGACACCGCTTACGTACGTGACCGCCGCGGCGCGGGGGGCCGCGAACAGGAATACCGTGAAGGATGCCGCCACGAGGACGAGGACGGTCGCGAAGCTTCGCCACTGATAGCCCAGCCGAGGGGTTGCCATTCGGCAGATCTCCAAGTGAAGGCACCGGGGGTCGGAGCCCTTCGTGCCCGCTCTTCCCGAACGATATATTAGGTGCATGGTGCGGTTATCGCTCAGGATAACGGAACTCCACGCGGGTTTCGTTGCAGTTGCTGTCGGCTGTCAGAAGCGTTAAGTATCGACGGGGCCACGCGCCCGGGCGTGCTGCTGGTCGTCGCCTCTCTCGCGGACGAGGCGAGCGTGAACATACGCGATCGGCTCCTTGAGGTCGGTGGTTGGACCGAGGGGGGGACGTTCGACGGGAGTCCGGTCTGGCGGCGGAACGACCGGCTCCTGGTCACGATCCGCGAGCACCACCTCTATGCAGACGACATCGACGCGCGAATCCGGGACGCTCTGAACGTGGCCGCCGACGCGGTCGTGTACGTGTCCAAACATCGGGCCGCGAGCGGGCGGGACGCGTTCACGGTCCATCCGATCGGGAACTGGCACGCCGCCGACTTCGGAGGTCGTCCAGGCGAGGTCGTGCCCGTTCCTTCCGGCCTCATGACGGATGTTCTTTTGCGTGTGGCCGACGGGGCCCAAGGATATGGACTCGCGTCCTCATACGAGGCGACCCATCACGGCCCGTACCTGGAGACCCCTACGTTCTACGTCGAAGTGGGGAGCGGCGCGGAGCGATGGTCGGACCCCCGGGCGGCCGCGATCCTCGCCCGCGCGGTGATCGACGCCCAGGAGTCCCGCGACCCCGTCGCGATCGGCGTTGGCGGCGGTCACTACGTCCCTCGGGTGACGGAGGTGGCCCTCGGGCGACGCGTGTCCTTCGGCCATCTCGTCCCCTCGCACGCGCTCGACCCCCCGAACTGGGACGCCATCGAGCGCGCGATCGCAAGGACCCCCGGGGCGAGGTTCGTCTACCTCCACCGGAAGGCCCTGCCGAAGCCGCTCCTCCGGACCGTGGAGGCCTTTTTCAAGGACCGGGGCCTGGAGTCCGTGCGCGAGGCGGACCTCGAGCCGCGCGCGGGCCGCCCAGAAAACCTTTAATGCGCGGGCGGTTCTCCGCGCATCGCTCCATGCTGAACGAATGCCACTCCCACGGCTTCTTCCGCGAAGAGATCTGCCCGATGTGCGGAAGCCAGGCGAAGTTCCTCCTCAACGACGAGGAGGTCGAGGTCGTCGGGCGCACGATGGCCGGCGTCCTCCGGCACTTCCCTGAGCGGTACGGGCTCGAGGCGGACAAGAACGGATGGGTGGACCTGCGGGACTTCCTCACGGCGGCCGCGATCCGGAACCGCCGCCTGCGGTTCCTGAAACCGCACCACATCGTCGGGTTGATCGAGACGGACCCGAAGGGACGCTATCAGTTCCGGGACGGCCTCATCCGGGCGACGTACGGGCACTCGATCGACGTCGACCTCGACCTACCGACGGAGAACATCCCCGAGGTCCTCTTCTATCCGGCGTCCCCGGAACAATTACCCGTCTTCCTGGAGGCCGGCCTCAAGCCGACGGACCGGAAGATGGTGCACCTGAGCAAGACGTACGAGGCGGCACTCGAGGCAGGCCGCGTCCACATGAACGAGCCGGTGATCCTCGAAGTCGACGTGAATGCCGCGCGAGGGGCGGGCCACGTCATCATGAAGGCGGGCAAGACCGTGTATCTGACGAAGGAGGTCCCGGGGGCGTTCCTGCGGAAGGCGGAACGCGTCGAAGAGGAGCTTCCGCCCAGCGAACCGTGAGTCGTTCCCTCCGGTGAAAATCGCCTTTCATACGTGCGCCAACAGCTTTATGCTCCGGACTCCGATGGGGCGCGCAAGGGATGGTGAAGACGTGCCCACCGGTCTGAACATCATCGGCTCGAACAAGGCCCTGCAGGATCACTGGATCAAGCGGATCGTCGCGTTCATCATCGATGCCCTCATCGTCTGGGTCGTCTCGGTCATCCTCGTCTTCGTGCTCTTCTTCTCGGCCTGGACGACCGCGGGCTTCGGAGGCCTGTTCTTCGGCATCGGCACCCTCCTGATCGGACTCATCGGCCTCCTCTACTGGATCCTCCAGGAAGGGTTCTGGGGCGCAACGGTGGGCAAGAAGGTCATGAAGCTCCAGGTCGTCGGCACGACGGGGCCCGTCGACGTCGTGAAGGCCACGATCCGGAACGTCTCGAAGTTCTACTGGCTCATCCTCCTCATCGATTGGATCGTCGGCATCGGGACGGAGGGCGACCCGCGCCAGAAGATTACGGACCGGCTCGCGGGGACGACCGTCGTGCGCACGGACGCGCAGGCGTACATGGAAGAGCAGTTCCGCCAGATGGCCACGCCTCCGCCACATCCCGCGCCCCCGCAGGGCTACGGACCGCCCGTGTGGGCGCCGCCGACGTCTCCCCAGCAGCCCCCGTCCACCGCGCCGCCCGCGTACCAGCAGCCGCCACAGCAGGCCGCGCCTTACCAAGCACCCCCGCAGCAGACGGTTCCCCCGGGAGGCTGGCAGCCGCAGCAACCACCCACCGGCCAACCCCCGCCGGGCGGGTGGCCCCAGCACCAGTGGAATGAATCGGGACAGCTCGTTGCGGCCCGCTTCTGCAGCAACTGTGGCGGCTCGCTCGTGCCCCGCGGCGACGGCCGCCACGTGTGCACGCGCTGCGGCACGGTCTACTGACCCTCACGTCACGACCGCGTCGAGCCTTCCCGCCTCGATCGCGTTGCGGATCTCGAGCGCGATCCTCCGGCCCGTGCTCATCGTCCGCCGCCAGAGCGCGTTGCCGTACGGGTGGCCCACGGACATGTGGACGTTCGTGCCGCCGCCGATCCGAGGCGCGACGTCGTAGATCCAGAAGCCGAGGTCCTTGTCGACGCACGTCTGGAGCGTGAAGGGCCCGATGATCCCCGGGGCGTGGTGCTCCCGGGTCACGCGGACGAAGCGCTCCGCCATCTCGTAGACCGTGTTCAGCGACGACTCGCGCAGCGTCGCGCTGTTGTGGCCCACGACCGTGTACTCCGGCGTCCCCTGATGGGCGGGGAGGCTGAGCTGCTGGTCCGCGGGGAGCCGGACGTGTCCGTCGAGGGACGTCTCGAACCGCCAGTCGACCCCGAGGAGCTCGAGGCGCTCCCCGACCTCCTGGAGCGGCGAGTAGAAGAAGTCGAAGTTGAACACGGGGCCGATGATGTACCGCTCGATCCGCGCCGCCGCCAAATCCTTCCGGTCGATCATGCCGGACTTGACGAGCCTCTCGGATTTCTCCCTGTACTCCTTCGCGCTGGCGGCGGTGAAGAACCCGCGCTCGAGCCTCTTCGCCTTATGGGGGAGCTTCACGATGACGAGGCCGTCGATGTCCTCGGGGCCGTCGATCTTCTCGGGGAACGGGAGCTTCGCCTTCTCGAGGAGCCAGTAGTACGAACGTTTCTCCGTGCGCTCCTCCGTGCGCAGGAGGTTGCGCGAGCCGAATAGCGGGACGAGGAAATCGGACTCGATCGCGTCGACGCCGCAGTAGCTCGTGAGGGAGCGGTTCGGGACGAAGATCGCGTTGCGCTCCCGCAGCGCGCGCATCGTTTTCTTGTGCGTCGCGTGCTCGAACTTATCGAGCACGACCGCGTCGTCGACGACGCCCTTCAGGAGCCGTCCGTCCTTCGCGCGCGTGGCCTTGAGGTACCGCGTGTACGGCGCCTCGCGGCCGTGCTCGCACATGACGAGCGTGCGGAAGCCCTCCTCGACGGCTCCGTCGCAGATGTCGAGCGCGGAGTGGGAGCCGATCGTCGCGATTCGAATGTCGTCGAGGTCGTAGTCCTCGAGGACCTCGAGCACCCGAGCATGGTCGATCATCGGACTCCCCCGGAGGCTTTCGTCCCCATGATTCCGTCTCTATAAAGGTTCGCCGACTCCGCTCCCTGCGCGGTGGAGGCCTTCCGAAGCGGGCCTGCGAGCGACTCTTGGCGGTGACGAGTGGCGAGGCGAAACTGTGTCGCCGGAAGTCTCAAGGAAGGATGTTGGACGGGGCGCGTCCGTGAGTTCCCCGTAGGTCATCGGACTTGGGCGGTTCCCGTCCCGTCGTCCCCGAGCATGTACGTCACGGTCGGGCTCGAGGACCACCCGGTGTCCCAGGATGTTCCGAAGGATTGGGGCTTTCTGCGAAGGCTCCGGCGAAGTGGTGTCGACCGGATAAAACGTAAGTCATCCGGCGAACGTTATTCTGACGGAAAGGCATAAGTACGCCGGACATTATGATCATCCCGTGGCGCACGCGGTCCGCGGAAGAGTGGGGGCTAAGGGAGAACTGTTCCCTCCCAAGAAGCTCCGGGACGAGATCGGCCTCCGACCTCGCGCTGAGGTCCGCTATCGGACGGAGGAGGGTCGCCTTGTGGTCGAGCTTCTGCCCGCCCTTAAGGACGTGCTTCGGGAACCCCCGGAGGTCGTCATCGCCCCCGCCGAGATCCGGGCCCTCCGGTCCAAATTGTCCCGGGAAGCGGAGCGATGAGGGTTCTTCTGGACACGACGTACCTGCTCCCGGCGGTCGGGGTCGCGGTCACCGCCGCGCCGCCCGACGTCCTCCTCCGGGTCCGGGACCGGGGGCATCAGACGCTCGCGTCCTCGGTCTCTATCCTTGAGGTCGCCGCGAAGGGCGGAAAGCTCGTGGCCGCGCGAAGGCTTGCGCGTGGTCGTCTCGTGCGGGGATTGCGGGCGATCCTCGCAGACTTGGAACTCGAGGTGGTGCCGATGCATCGGGAGGACATCCTCATCGCTGCGGCCGATCTGCGGTCGTTGCATTCGGACTTCCTCGACTGCATCCTCCTCGCGACCGCAGCGGCGGAGTCGGACTTGTTTCTCACGGAAGATCGCATCCTCGAACGGATGGCGGGAGACGAGCGGTTCCGCCGGATTGCGCATCCGGCTTCACGGGACTTTGCGGTCCGACGCGCTGGGCCGTTCCTGCAAGAGCGCCCGGAGAGACGGCCGCCGTGAGGCCTTCCCGCGGGCGGGACTGAGTGAGACGTGAGTCAGCCCTCGTGAGGTGCGCGTGCGGGAGCGGTCGACCATCTACAGACGTCTCTCCTCATCTCCTGGGAGAAATGCGGGAACCAGGGCCTTCGCTCCCGGACGATCGCGCGGGCCACCCCCCCCGGTTTGCCGACGATGGGATGGGTCGCATGAAGGCTTACGGCCTCGCGCATCCGCACGATTCGGCGCCCGAACGCGTTTAGTCGGTCTTGGACTCGGCGGAGGGACTCTCGGAGGGTGTCGAGGGGGGGTTGAGCTTCAATAGCCGGAACTTCTCCTCGCTCTGCGAGATTCTCGAGAGCATGTCGACTTCCTTCAAGCGCGGCATGGAGGTTAGCTTCGACATCTTCCATCACACCGTTGTACTCGTTGATGAAGGCTCGCCATTCTTCGTCGATCAGGGGCATCGGAATCCACGACCATCTCGTCAAGGGCAAGGCGGCGCACAGGTTATTCGGGGTTGGGCGTACTTGCAACAAGGAAGAGAGCGCAGGCGGCACGTTCATCCCGTCAAGGCGGATGCGCGGACACCGGCAGCGATCTCATGGATGGCGGTGGTACGGGCGGGGCCGTGAGAGAGTTCTCGTTCCGCACGCGGGCCGCAGACCTGCGGGCGATGGCGGCGGGCCCCGTCGACGTCCTGGTCGTTGGCGGCGGCATCGTCGGCGCGTGGGTCGCCCTCACCGCCGCGCGTCGCGGGCTCCGCACGGCACTCGTGGAGAAGGGCGACTTCGCGAGCGGGACGAGCGGGAAGACGTCGCGCCTCATCCACGGTGGGCTCCGGTACCTCCGACAATTTCGTTTTGGCCTCGTGCGGCAGGCCGCGCGGGAGCGTGATCTCCTCCTGCGGATCGCGCCGGGGCTCGTGAAGCCCCTCACGTTCGTCATCCCGGTCTACCGCCAGCGCGGTCCGAGGTCGTGGCAGCTCCGTCTGGGCCTTTGGGCGTACGACGCGCTGTCGAACGACCGGTCCCTTCCGCGAAGACGATGGACGTCTGCCGACGGTGCGCTCGATCTCGAGCCCGGCCTCGGACGCGAAGGACTCCTGGCGGCGGGGGTGTACTCGGACGCGATGGCCGACGACGCGCGCCTCGTCCTGGCGGTGGTCCGCACGGCGCACGCGTCCGGCGCGCTCGTCGCGAACTACGCGCGCGTCTCCGAGGTCCTTCGGGAAGGGGGGGCGGTCCGCGGGGTGCGCGTCGAAGATGGAGAGGCCGGAGAATCGTTCACGGTCCGTGCGACGGTCGTCGTCAACGCGGCGGGGGCGTGGGCTCCGGACCTCCAGGGAGAGGCGCATCGGCTGCGGCTTCGGCCCACGAAGGGCGTCCACGTCCTCGTCCCGCGCGAGAGACTGGGCCACCGCCACGCGATCGTCCTGTTCGGTCCGGACGGCCGCCTCGTGTTCGCCATCCCCTGGGGACGCTTCTCGCTCCTCGGGACCACGGACACGGACTATCGCGGGGACCGGGATGATGTGGTCGCCGAGCGCGGAGACGTCGACTATCTTCTCGAGGCGGTCAACGCCACGTTCCCCGAGGCCCACCTGAGCCGTCGTGATGTGGTGAGCTCGTATGCGGGTCTCCGTCCCCTCTTGGACACGGGCGAGTCGGAGGAGTCCCGCGTCTCGAGGAAGTACGCAGTCGTCGAGGACCCGGATGGCCTGGTCACCGTCGTTGGCGGGAAGCTGACGACCGCGCACGCGATGGCGGCGGAGGTGCTTGACCGGATCGCGCCTCGCGTTCGGGGAACGATCGAGGGGCGAACGTCGGCGGCCGCGCTGCGGATCGAAGACTCCGGAGCACCAGAACCCGAGAGTGTGACCGCAGAAGCGTCCCGTGCCGTCAGGAAAGAGATGGCGATGCATCTGGACGATGTGTTCATTCGCCGCACGCACGTATTCCACGAGACGCTCGATCAGGGCATGGACGAGGCCCCGAAGGTCGCGAACGTCTTGGCGGCGGAACTCGGCTGGGACAGCGCGCGACGAGCGGCGGAGCTGGATCGATATCGCGGTCTTGTCGAGGCGAGCCGGCGGTGGATGGAGGGACGCGACGTCTGACCCGCGAACTTGCGTGAACTTCTCGCGAATTAGCCCGGCGCGGACCCGATGATCGACCTCACTCCATCATGCGCAATGCCTCGGAGGGCCGGATTCTGGCGGCGCGGAGCACGGGGACGATCGAGGCCAGGAGGACCGCCGCGTAGGTGATGAGGAAGATGATCCCGAGCCGGTCCCACGGAATCGTGAGCGTGACCCCCGCGACCGCGGAAGATGCGAAGAGCTGGGCCGCGAAGGCGATGCCGACGACGAGACCGATCACCACCCCGAGCGAGACGACCAGGAGCACCTCGATGAGCTGCGACTTCAGGACCAACGAGCGGCGGAACCCGAGGGCCCGGAGCACGCCGATCTCCCGTTTCCGCTCGACCACGTTCCGGGCGGTGATGATCGCGAGGCCGGCGATGCCCACGACGAGGCCGAGGGCGAGGAACGACTGGAAGAGGAGGAAGATCGTGTTGAAGGCTGCCTGAAACAATTCGACGCTCTCGCGGAGGTTCACCGTGTTCATCCCGATCGGACGCAGCTCCCGCTCGAGATCGTGCGTTAGCTCAGGGAGGTCCGCGGGGTCCCGCGACTTGAAGAGGAAGAACGTCGAACTCACCGCGCGAGTGTCACCCGGGAACGCGGACAGGAGGGCGCTGCGGGAGACGATAATCCCCTGGATGAAGAACGACTGGGTGGTGCCGACCGCGGTCACGTTCATCGGCCCCGAGGTGCCATTGATCTGGACCGGTTCGCCGAGTCCGACCGCGCTGTTGTTGCCGCCGGGCGGGCCGAAGCCGCCGCCTCCGAGGACCGAGGAGGTCAGCACTGTCCCGGTCCCGTCCTCGACCGCTGCCCAGGCGGAGGCCCGGTCGTATCCCGGCGCGATCTCCGACAAGGTCGGCGTGTCCCCCGAGGTGAACGAGGCGTCGGCGCCGAGGACCGTCACGGGCCCGCCGCCTGCGCCGCCGCCGGGTCCGAACACGCCCCCTTGACTGAGCAATCGGCCGCGCGCAAGCACCGGGGCGTTCATCGAGCCGAACTGGACGAACCTCTCGACGCGGGCGACCAACGAGGGCGCAGAGGCGTTCGTCAGGGTGACGGGTGCGATGCTCGTCCCCATAATGTCGTACCCGCCGCTCTGGTCGCGGAGCTGCTGGTCGATGTCGCTCGAGAAGATCCCGGTGAAGATGCTCAGCACGACGATCGTGAACAGCACGAGGCCGAACATCGCCACGGTCGATCCAGTCCGAAAGCGGCGGTAGAGGGGATAGGCCGCGGAGACCTTGGCGGCGGGCCGGAGGGAACGGGAGGCGAACATGAGGCGCGCGAGGCCGGCAGAGACGTAGTCGGAGTTGGCGATGACGATGAGGACGGCGGCGAAGACGATGACCACCCCGGCGCCGATGAAACCGGCCGCGAAGGACTCGACGCCCCCCTCGCCCGGTGTCTGACTCCCCAGGTTCCAGAGGACGACCGCCAGCGCGGCCAGGGCCCCGCCGCTGTAGGCCCAACGGGAGGGGACGCGCCGGCTCAGGGGGACGGAGAACGCGATGACCGCGACCGCCAACAGGAGGGACATGATCGACGAATTCCCGCGGGACACGATTGCGAGGAGCAGGGTCACGACGCCGATCGCCGCACCGGTGATCGCGAACCGACGCGACGCGCGCTCCGTCACGGGCTCCGGGAGGTCGCGGACGGCAACGATGATGTTGAAGCGCGAGAGGCGGTAAGCCGCGAAACAGATCGTCGCCAGCGTCAGCAGCACGCCGATCGCGAAGGCATCGATCATGCTCCCCGGGACGATCACGATGGGAAGGCTCGCCCCGAGCGTGCCGAAGACGGAATTGAGCGTGCCGATGAGGATGGCGCCGATGGCGATCCCCACGAGGGTCCCTGCCGCGGCCGCCGCGACTGCATAGGTAAGGCCCTCGAAGACGAACAGCTGTACGAGCGAGGACCGCCGCATGCCCATCGCCCGCCCCATGCCGAGTTCGACCTTGCGCTCCTCCGCGAGCATCGTGAAGATGTTGATGATCAGGACGACCCCGGCGATGATGGAGAAGCTGCCCATGATCGTGAGGAAGATGCGAATCCCTTCGGACGCCTGCTGAGCCTGTTCGAGCGCGTCCGCCTTGACCTCGCGCACCTCGAGGCGCGCGGCGGGGGCCCCGAAGCCCGCGATGACGGAGCGCGCGGACTCCGCCAGCGGCCCGCTCGAAAGCGCGCCCTCTTCGCGGTCGCCGGGGGCGGAGAAACGGACCATAGAGACGGCGGCCGGGAGGGAAAGATGGGCTTGGAGCGCGTCGAGGCGGAAGAAGACGGTCGCGGTGGAGCCATAACCTCCCTTGCCGGAATCCTCGACGATCGCGGCGACGCGGGCCGATGCGAAGGCAGGCTGTGGGGACGCGGGGTTGAGGAGGAGGAGGTTCAGGCGGTCGCCCTCGCTCGCGTCGAGAGCGTCCGCGGCGCGGAAGTTCAGGTACACCGAGGTCGCGTTGAGCTCGTCGCCCCAGAGATCCCCGACGCGCGCCTGAGGGTCGAACGGTCCGAACGCCCGGTCGAGCGTCGGGTCGAACCCTTGCACCACGACGAAGGGCTCTGCCTGGCCGCTGTCCTGGTCGTCGACGGCTCCGTACGTCATCAGGAGGGGCGCGGCCGCATCGGAGCGATCCCTCAGCGCCGTGGACGCGAGGAGGGCGTCGGAGACGCTCGCATTGAACACCCGGCCGTCGGCATCCCGGACCTCCACGTCGACGAGGTCGTAACCCTCGTACGTGCCGCGGACGATCGTGAAGGCGACCGAGTCGCCGAGGACCGCCGCGGCGGAGAGGATCGCGGAGCCGATGAGGAGGCCCGCCACGACGAGGGCGGACGTCGACTTGTGTCGGATGAAGTTGCGGGCGCCGATGCGGAAGAGGACCCTCCGGCGGGCGGCGAACGCTCCGAGCACGAGGAGGACGATCAGGAGGATGAGGAGCGCGGGGGTCAGGGCGATCTCTGCCAAGACAACACCTCCCTCACGCGGCGCGACCCGCAACGGCGAGTTCCCCGGTCTCCTCGGTCACCATGACTCCGGAGTCCATGCGGAGGATCCGGTGCGAGCGCTTCCCCACGTTCGGCTCGTGGGTGACCATGACGACGGTCTGCCCGGTTCGCGCGTTCACCTGGAGGAGAAGCTCCATCACCTTCAGCGCGGTCTGCGTGTCGAGGTTCCCCGTCGGCTCGTCCGCCCAGAGGATTGCGGGCGAATTCACGATCGACCGCGCGATCGCGACGCGCTGCTGCTCCCCGCCGCTCAGCTCGGCCGGGCGGTGGCTCTCGCGGCCCTCCAACCCCATGACCTTGAGCGACTCGTGCGCCCTCTTCCGGGCGTCCGCACGGCTACTCCCGGTGAGGAGGAGGGGCAGCTCGACGTTCTCCCGCGCCGTGAGCACCGGCATCAGGTTGTAGTTCTGGAAGACGAACCCCATCCGCATGGCGCGGAAGTCGGAGCGCTGGTTGTCGTCCATCCGGGCGATCTCCTTCCCTTCGATCCGGACACTACCCGTGGATACGTCGTCCAGGCCGGAGAGGCAGTTGAGCAGCGTGGTCTTCCCGCAGCCCGACGGCCCCATCACCGCCACGACCTCGCCGCGGCTCACGCGCAGGTCGACCCCGCGAAGCGCCTCGACGGCGATCTTGCCGGTCTCGTAGGTCTTCCGCACTTCCTGGCATTCGATGACGACGTCGTTCGTCGGTACCGTTCCACTTTCCTTCGATGCGATCATCTTCGACCACCTCTCGTGGGCTTCTTCTTGGGAGCGTGAGACGGAAGGGAGGCGCGGGCGCCGGTATCGCCTTCGGCGCCTCGGATGCGCGACGCAATCTCGTTCAGCAGCCGGCTGGCGGCGGTCTTCTTCCCCTCGTCGATCCCCGAGGACGCGGATCGGACCTGGTCGAGGAGGTGGCCCTCGATCCTTGCGAGGAGCTTCGAACCGCGCGAGGTCACCACGAGTCGGACGACGCGGCGGTCCTCGGACGATCGCTCGCGCCGCACGAGTCCACGCTCCTCGACGGCGTTCAGGAGATGGGTCACCGTGGACATCTGGACGCCGAGCTGGTCCGCGATCGACCCGACGGTCGGCCGGGGCATCTTCTCGATGAAGAAGAGGAGGAAGAACTGCCCGTTCGTGACGCCGACCTCCTCGAACATCGGATGGACGACCTCGGCCATCGCTCGATGGAACGTCTGGACCGCGGCGAAGAGCTCAGCGTCTGCATCGCGCGTCTCACGCATTGACCACAACAACTTCGATCGGTCTATTAATGTTTCGGATTTAGCAACAATTGCACGCTGTCAAGCTTCTGGCGGCTACCTCGAAGGGAGGACGCATGCGGGATATTGGGCATGGAGTGGAACGATTCCGCACCGTTCCACGCCTCCCCGGGGAATCGTCGGCGTCTCTTCGCGGTCGGAATAGCCCCGGGCAGATTCGAACTGCCGCCACAAGGTCTCTCCTCGCGCCGTCGGAACGGCGGATCCAGAGCCTCGTATCCTTGACCGCTAGACCACGGGGCTGCAACCCGCCCAAGGACGCGGTCCTATTTGTGCGTTTTCGGGATGTCCGGGTCCACGCGGATGGAGTGCATACTGTGCGACTAGGACGTCGAGTAGCCAAAGATGCGGTCATACTCCTTGTGTGTGAGGATGCGCAGGACGCGAACCTCCGGGCGCACATCGACCTTCGCCACGATCGTGTACAGCAAACGCCAACCGCCGGGAAGTTCCACGCGCCAAAGGTTCTCGACGCCGAACCGTCGCTTCAGTTCCCGCGGGATGAGGGCCTTGCGGACGTTGTCTCCTGTCGTGGGGTCCATGGCCAACCTGTCTGCCCACCAGAGGAGTTTCCTCCCTTGGACGGGACTGAGCCGCCCGCGTTCCCGCGCCGCCTCTTCGGAGACGAGCACGCGGTGTCGGGGCATCGCGATCCGCCTCAGAGTTCCCGCCAGCGGCCGGCCCAAATCTTGGGGGAGAGATTCAGGACCCAGACGACGCCCTTCGCGCCCTCGACGACGAATCCAAGCCGCTTGAACTCTTCGACGGCCTGCCGGACCATCGAGTGGCGGGCAGCCTTGGCGGACAACCGCCTCTTGATTTCGTTCAGGCTCAACGGTCCGTCCGCGTCCCGGAGGATGCCCTCGATTTCATGGAGGGTCGAGAGCGTGGGACCGCGACCCTCGAGCTTGGGGGGCCTCGGCAGCGTGGTCAGCGTCATCGAGAAACGGATGGCATAGGTGACCTTAAAGCTAGCTGCACTGAACGTCAACTATGATGCTCGTTGGGTGGTCTCAAGCCGTTCGACGCGCCCGTTCGCCTCCGCCCACCGCAGCAGCCGGAGGAACGCCTGCGTCTCCGCGCCCGTGAGCGCGATCACGTCGCCGCCATGGTACGCGGTCCCCGTCTCCCAGTCCTTGACGACGCGAAGCACGCGGTACCGAGGCTTCTCCTTCGTCACCGCCATGAAATCCGCCATCTTCGCCGCCGCCCAGGAGTCCTTGAATGTCCCCTGGAACACCGCCAGCCGCTGGTGCGCGATGACCGCGGTCTTCGTGCAGACCTCGTTCAGGAAGCTGCGGTTGTGGCTCACGACGAGCACCATGCCCGGGTACTCCCTGAGAGCCGCCGCCACGATCTCCTGCGATTCGATGTCGAGGTGGTTCGTCGGCTCGTCGAGGACGAGAAGATCATACTCCTGGGCGATGAACTTCGCGAGGGCGAGGCGCGCGCGCTCTCCGCCGCTGAGGTTCCCGACGCGGCCCTGGACGGAGTCCCCCCGAAACCAGAAGCGTCCGAGGAGGCCGCGGGCCCATGCCTCGGCCGGGGGCGGGTCGCGGATGCTCATGACCTCCCCGAGGAGCGTGCGCGAGAAATCCAGTTCCTCCGCCTCCTGGGCGAAGTAGCCGATGCTGACGGTCCGACCGCGGTAGACAGATCCGGCGTCCGGCTCCTGCCGCCCGATCAAGACCTCGAGGAGCGTCGTCTTCCCGCACCCGTTCGGGCCGACGAGGCCGACGCGATCCCCCTTCCCGAGCTCGAGGTCCGCGCTGGAGAACAGCAAGCGGCCGCCGTGGGACTTCGCGACGCCATCGACGCGCACGACCCCCTGGCCCCCCGCGCCCGCGCGGAAGACGAGGCGGAACGCGCGGCCCGCGCTCGGCCCCGCCTCCGGGACCTCCCGCCGGAGCTTCTCCAAAGCCAACTTCCGGGAGAGGATCTGTTCGTACACCTTCCGCGACTTGAACTCCTCGATGATCGCGAGCTGGCGCTTGACCTCCTCGAAGTGGCGGCGGTGTTGCGCCTCCCGGGCGCGCTGGAGCGCGTCGCGCTGCACGCGGTAGTCCGAGTAGTTCCCGTCGTAGGTGTGGATCCGGAAGAGGTCGACCTCGAGGACCTTGTCGGCGATCGCGTCGAGCAGGAACTTGTCGTGGCTCGCGAGGAGCACGGCCGCGTCGATCTCCAGGAGGTACTCCTCGATCCACTCGATCGTGTCGATGTCCATGTGGTTCGTCGGTTCGTCGAGCAGGAGGATGTCCTTCTCCTTCGCGTTCGCGAGGGCTCGGGCGGTGAGGACCTTCGACTTCTCCCCGCCGGAAAGGGAATCGAACGTCTGGTCGAGGAGTTCCTCGCCGACGCCCAGGTCGTTGAGGATCGGGTCGTTCACGATCACGCTGCGGCTCTTCGCGCCGCCGAGGGCCGTGTGGAGCGCCTCGTATCGGGCCATGCGCGCGGTCGCGTCCTTGGCGTCCCAGGCGTCCGGCCGGGCCATCCACGCCTCGAGGTCCGCGAGTTCGGCGGCGATGCGCTGCGCCTCCGGGCTCGGGGAGGAGAGGACGTCGCGCACGGGCGTGTCCGTCGGGACGTTCGGGACCTGCGGGAGGTAGCCGTAGCGGAGGCCTGGTTTGAGGACGAGGTCGCCGAGGTCGAGCTGCGTCTCGCCCGCGATGAGCTTGAAGAGCGTGGACTTCCCCGCGCCGTTCGGGCCGACGAGGGCGACCTTGTCGCCCGCGTGGATCCGGAAGTCCGCGTGCTCGAGGACGAGCGTGGGCCCGAAGGACTTGCGGAGGTCGCGGCCCGCGAGGATCGGCTCCATTTGCATGAGCTCATTTCCATCGGTCCGGATTAGGTTTCCCTCGTCCCCCAGTTCATTCGCGGCTGCAGACGACCATGCCTGGCCTAGACGTTGATTCGTGATCTGAAATAGCTCTCGGTGTCCTTGTCCTGGAAGTACACATAGCAGCCTTTCATCCCTCGAGTCAAGAGCACTCGGTACGTGTTCTTCACCAAGTCCGTGAATCTATCACGCGACCTCTTGACGGCCGAATCTTGCGAATCGTCGCGATGGCCTTCCCACGAATGGGTCCCGTGATTGTATCGGAGGTCCTTGCCGAAGATCACGCCAACGTAGTCGAATTCGAAGCCCTGGGCCGTGTAAACGCAGCCAACCTGGCCGATTCCTTCCTTCTCGTAAGCCCAAGTCTGGGCCTTCGGGATTCCCTTGGCCAGCTTTCCGGCATCGGGCTTTGCGTTCCACGGCCGGGTATATTCTCCGATGACGACGTCGTCCTCCAACGTCCCGTCGCGTCGTGGTTCCGACCATGGCCAACAAAAGCCGGCGGTCATCCTCCCCGATGAACCCTCCGCCACTTTGCCGATAATCGCTTGCTCGAGCGCCAGAGGAGATTCAAAGATCTTGAAATCGAACTCTTCCTCGCGCCCCCACACGGCGTTGGCGGTTGGCCTGATGGCGAGTGTGTTGTTGACCCAGTTCACGAAAGCGCCTGATCCTGCGCACCGGAACTGTGTTTCCAGCTCGTATTCAAAGACCCTAGCTCCTTCCCGTTCCGCGTATTCTCGAATGTATCGTACCGACCCAATCTCATCAGGTCTCACGACTTGGTCATCGTCGATGAAGAAGACCGCCACCTTCGAGGCGTTGACCAGTTCTTCAATTTGAGTTACCCCCGATCTCTTCTCTTTCGGCGTGCGCCAATTGCTGCTGGTCTTCCGGATTCGATGCGCCTCGTCTGCAACCAGGACGTCCAGCGAGTTGTAATCAGCTGCCCCGTAGCTGTTGAAATACTTGAACTGAACCCCGCCTCGAGGGCCAATGGCTTTCCTCAACGTCTCGGTAAACGCGCGCGACCCTGTGGCGTATTGCGCGTTGTAACCATTTTGCAGCAGGTCGGCCATCAGGTTGATCGCTATCACTGACTTGCCGGTCCCGGGCCCGCCCTTAACGATGAGCACGGTCTTCTTCCGGTTGTGGAACCCCTCCCTGGCGCACGCGAGAACCCTGTCGTAGACGATGAGCTGGTCGTCGAGCAGGACGTACTCACGCTTTCCCTTGATCACGTTCGAGACGTGGTCCATCAGTTTCTTGCTCGGCCTCGACTTGCTCTCCTCAACCCGCTTCAGGACCTCAAGACCCTGTCCGTTCTCGAGTCTTGAGATAAGATAAAGTTCGAACTTGGGCACGTCATCCGCGGTGAACAATGGAGTGGACTCGATGACGCTAGCAAACTTGGAGGCGAGGAGCGGGTCATCCGAGATAGGGCTATAGTTGTGCAGGTAGGCACAAGCGTTCAGCACGATGGGGTCGGGTTCTTCGTAGAATGCCGTATGGCCGTCCTCGAGGTACGTACGATACTGTTCAGCCTGGACCGATGGGTGAAGATGCTCTCTTTCTGCACCCCCCACCCAAGTGATGACTTCCCGGTCACCGTCCGCGGGCTTGCTCCTCTCCCACTGCTTCAGTTCGATGATCACAGCATTGTCTCTCTCTGCGGCATCCTTCCCGCAGATCATGCAGTCCAGTCTCTTGGACGTCAAAGGGAGCTGGTACTCGAGAATCACGCCGTGGTTTGTGAGGTTCGCATTCAGGAAGACCATGGAAGTGGCTCGGAGGGAATTCCTCCACGCACTTACCTCGCCTGGAGGCGGGATGTGTCCCATTTGTCGGAAGAACGAGGCGATTAATTTCTCTGTGATTTGATTCTGATGGGTGTCGTCGATGAACTGTTGCGAGCTTCCTGAGTAAAGCCTCATCGGAGTAACCTACAACTTGCTTCGTTTCAGACAGGCACGTGGAGTGACAAGAGGCGAATAAGCGTTTTTCCGCTTCCCGAGGATGGTCGCCGCCTCGGCCAGGCACAGGTCGGAGACCACGGGCTCCCGTCGGAGTCGCTGGCGGAGCCGCAGCGCATCGGCATGCCATCGGTCCTTCGCATCGGCCAGCCCCACGAAGAACGAGGAGTCGACGAGGATCACGGTTCGCCCCGCGCGAGCCGTTTCTTGTCTCGGACCGCGTCGCCGCCGACCGCGATCAGGGCAGTGATGTCCTCGAACGTCCGCCGCTTCCGAGGCCGGACGACGGCTCTCTCGCCGTCCGTGGTCCATTCCAGGATGTCCCCCTCCTGCACCCCGAGGGACTTCCGGATGTGCTTCGGCACGACCGTCGAATGACCCTTAGAGACTTTCGTTTTGCTCATCATTCTGAAATCCCCATGTGCTTTCGATAGATTAAGGGAATTGGCCCTGCGGCCGGCGGTGCCTCCCCCGCGGCGGAACGCCGTTGGAATCGTCCCACTCGAGGGCCCTCACGGGCGGGATGGACCGCGATCACCGCGTCGCAAGCGCCAAGATTGCGTCCCTGACGGAGCTTCTCGGGGAGAAAAGGACAAAGAGCGCCGCTTGGTGCGACTCGAAAATATCGCTACGTGGCCGCCTCGAGGACGCGTTGCAGAACGAACGGCTTGTCCAGCACCGCCAAGAACGGCGCGGCCCGCGGGCCTCGCTCTTTCCCGAGGAGCACCAGGTAGAGGGCTCGGAAGAACTCCGGCGTCTTGACCGGGAGCGAGCCGCCGGACGTGAGCGCGACCATGCTCTTCTTGATCGCTTCCTCCCGCCACTCGATCTCCGCCGCCTGCGCCGCCCACATGCCCAGCGCCCGGCGATCCGCCTCGGACAGGGAGGACCGGACCTCGTCCGTGAGATGCTCGAGCAGTTCGACCTTGTTCTCCTGCGCATACCCTTCGACCCACGCGTGCGCCTGCCCCATGCGGCGTGCGACGCGGTTCCGCTCCCCCTCGGCGAGGGGGCGGTCGAGCACCCCGGTGTCCTCGAGACGACCCAGCACCCAGGGAACGGGGTCATCCTTCGGCGCGATCTGGGAGAAGTAGGCCGCGTGGCGGTAGGGGAGAGTGAACGGCAGCGCCGCGGGCAACGGGTGGAGCGCCGCCAAGGTGAACGTCCGCGCGTGGAGCTGCTCCTCCTCCGTCGCGGGCTTTCCATGCTGCGAGCGCTCGCCCGCATCGAATGCGTCGTGGTATGCGTCCATCTTCGACAGTTCGAGGACGATGCGTCGCGAAGGAGGGACGGACAGGTACGTGTATCGCAGGACCTCGGGATCGCCGACCGCGCCCCACGTCATCGGGCCGAACCCGATCGCGTCGCTCGACCCCATATCCCCCTTGTCCACCCCGCGCTCGCCGAGGCCGACCCACTCGTACGGGATGCCGAAGGGGGGCGTGAAGCCCATCACGGTCTGCGCGAGGTCCTTGCACGAGTCCCGCGAACCGCCCGGCGCCGCATGGTCTTTCCCGAAGGGCTCCACGTCGACGTGCAGCACCTTCCATATCGCGGGCCATTCGAGCCGCCAGTTCAGCTTCCCGAGCTCGAGTGGGGAATTCCCTCGGTCTCCGCAATCACATTCGTAGTCCACCGACACGATCCCGTGGATCTTCAAGGCCCTCGCGTTCCCCACGCGTTTGCACGCGTTGCAGTACGGTTCGAAGGGGATCCAGCCCGGCGGGTACGGCTTCCTCGCCCGGTACTTGTTCACGACCTGGCGGACCTCCTCCGCTCTCGGCGCGAGCTCCGCGACGATTGCGCGCATGTCCTCCCGGCGGTACAGGTCCGTCGTGCTCACGACGTGGACGTCCGGGGCGTACCCGTCGAGGTACGAGGCGAACTCCGCCCAGTAGTGGTCGACCCAGTTCGCGTGGCATCCGTGGGGGTCGGGCACGTCGATGAGCCGCCAACCCACGTACCGTCTCCCCTCGTCCCCGGGGAACCGCGACAATTGCCAATCCTTGCCCTTCCACTGGTCCTGCGTGTATTGCGTGAGGATCTGCGTGGCGTGGCGCCCCTCGTCCCGAAGCGAGCGTGCGAGGCACTGACCCAAGATGATCTCGCCGCGCAGGCGGCCGAC
>CAYNEM010000012.1:0-79843 GCA_964396265.1 uncultured Methanomassiliicoccales archaeon | reverse complement strand
AGAGCCGCAGGGGGGAATTGAACCCCCGACCTGCGCCTTACCAAGGCGCCGCTCTACCACTAAGCCACTGCGGCGGTGGCGGGCCAAGATGAGGGGACGTAATGAATCTTCCCGCCAAGATCCGGCATGGGCTACGGGCTACGCGAGGAGCCAGGCAAGATACGTCACATAACATGCGAGGAGAACCGCGCCTTCGCCCCGGGAGAGCATGAGCCGGTTCCAGGCTAGCGCGAAGAAGGCGAGCGTCACGAAGCCCATCACGCCCAGGTCCTGGTATCCCATCGTCGATATCGGGAGGGGGGAGACGAGCGCGCTCGCCCCGAGGATCGCGAGGAGGTTGAACACGTTGCTGCCGACGATATTGCCCACCGCGATGTCGTCTTGGCGGCGAACCGCCGCCGCTACGGATGTCGCGAGCTCCGGGAGGGACGTCCCGGCGGCGACGATCGTGAGCCCGATGATGCGGGCGGAGACTCCTAGGCCGGTCGCGAGGTCTACCGCCCCCGCCACGAGCGCCTGGGATCCCAAGATGAGGAGAGCGAGCCCGGCCAGGATGCCGAAGGCGATGCGCCGAGACTGCAGCGCTCCGCTTGCCGCCCCATCGTCGGGTGGCGGACGTTCGCCCCCACTGCTCTCCCTCCCCGCCTGAACGCTGAACCACGTGAACGCCGCCATGAAGAAGAGTAGGAGGGCGCCATCTGGACGCGACACGAGGCCATCCGCCGCCAGTGCCGCGAAGATCGCCACCGACAGGACGAGGAACACGCCCTCCCGGCCGAGCATATCGACCTTGATGCGGAGCGGCCGCAGGAGGGCGGCGAGGCCGAGGATGACCCCGATATTGAACACGTTGCTCCCGAGGACGTTGCCGATGGACAGCTCCGGCTCCCCCCCGGCGGCGGCCGCCACGCTCACCGCCAACTCCGGCGCGGACGTTCCGAAACCGACGACCGTCGCTCCTATAACGAAGGGGGTGATCCCGATCCGTCGCGCGAGCCCCGAGGCCCCTCCGACGAGCCAACGGGCTCCGACGATCAGGAGCCCCAGGCCCAGCGCCACTAGCGCGACGGCGACCGTAACTCCATGGGACCACCTCGGCGTGGGAAGATCGACGCATCCATGAGCTTGGGCTGGGACTTCCCGGGGCTATCCGGGGTTGAGGCACTTCGACACACGACTACACTCGAACGGAGGCCCAAGATCGTTCGGGTCTCACTATCGTTAATTACCGCCACGCATTTGACTGCGATCATGAAGGACGGCCTCTCCTCCTTCGACGTGCTCGCGGTCACTGCCGAGCTGCAGGCCCTCGTCGGCGGGTTCGTCGACAAGGTGTACCAGAGGGAGGACGAGATCGTCCTCAAGGTCAACCTCCCCGGCGCCGGGAAGCGAGAGGTCTATGCGAAGGTCGGGAAGTGGCTCTGCCTTCGCGAAACCGCGGAGAAGCCGGAGTCACCACCGCCCTTCGCGATGACCCTGCGAAAGCACCTCGATAACGCGAACATCATGTCGATCGAGCAGCGCGCATTCGATCGCATCGTCACGTTTGTCTTCGACCGTGGCAGCCGCCTCGTCTTCGAGCTGTTCGGGAAGGGGAACGTCGTGCTCGTGCGAGAAGACGCCATCCTGGCGGCGTTCGCCCGCGCGAAGTTCCGGGATCGGACGATCACCCCCGGCGCACCGTACGAGTTCCCCCCTCCTGCCGCCAACCCGTTCGCGATGTCGCCGACCGAGTTCACGGCCACCGTCCTCGCCGGCAAGGGGAGCCTCGTGAAGGCCCTCGCGAGCGGGATGAACCTCGGCGGTCCGTACGCGGAGGAGGTGTGCCTCCGCGCGGGCGTGGACAAGAACATGAAGGCGACGGGACCGCTCGACGACCGTCTCGCACGGGTGCACGAGGCGCTCCTGGAGATCCACCGCCAAGTCCGCGAGGCGCGCGACCCGCGCGTCGTCCTGGAAGCCGGAGTCCCGACCGACGCGACGCCCATCGCGCTGAGGCAGCACGAGTCGCGGGAGATCCGTCCCTTCGCGACCTTCTCCGAGGCGCTCGCACACCTTCTCGATCACGCGGTACCCCCGAAGGGCACGGGCGCGGACCCCGCCGCCAAGCTGCGGAGGCGGCTCGAGCAGCAGGAGGGTTCCCTCCGCACGCTGCGCGAGGAGGCAGTGCAGTCGGAGTCCCTGGCGGCGTTGGTGTGGGCGCACTACGCCCAGTTCGAGGACCTGCTCCAGAGGGCGAGCGAGGGGAAGCTCGAGGCGGGCGGTCCCGTCTTGGCGGTGGACGTGGGGACGCACTCCGTGCGGGTGGCCGTCGGCGACATCACGGAGCTTGTGCTCGACTGGACGATGGACCTCCGCACGAACGCGCAGCTGCTGCACGATCGGAAGAAGGAGGCGCTCGCGAAGGCGGAGAAGGTCGAGGCGGCCCTCGAGGAGACGCGCCGCCAGATCGCGCGCGTGGACAAGGATGTGCAGAAGGCCGCAGCCCGCCCGAAGGTCAAGGCGACGAAGGCGTTCTGGTTCGAGGCGTACCGGTGGTTCTTCTCCTCCGAAGGCTTCCTCGTGATCGGCGGGCGCGATGCGAAGACGAACGACGCGATCGTGAAGAAGCACCTGAAGGACGGGGACCGGTACGTCCACGCGGACATCCACGGCGCGCCGAGCTGCGTCGTGAAGCAGGGCTCGAAGGCGGGGGAGGCGACGTTGCAGGAGGCGTGCGCGTTCGCGCTCGCGTGGTCGAAGGCGTGGTCCGCAGGGCTCGCGTCCGGCAGCGCGTACTGGGTCCTCCCCGAGCAGGTGAGCAAGCAGGCGGAGAGCGGGGAGTACCTCGGGAGGGGCGCCTGGGTCATCCGGGGGAAGCGCAACTACGTGCACGACATCCCCGTGCGCGCCGCGATCGGGGAGATCGAGCACGAAGGGCACAGGAAGGTGATGGCCGGCCCCCTCAGCGCGGTGACCACGCGTTCTTCCCGATACTGGGTCGTCGAGCCCGGGAAGGAGGGGAAGGACGCGTTCGCCCGCCGTTTGGCGGCGGAGTTCGCGGTGCCAATCGAAGAGATTTCTCGCGTCCTTCCTCCGGGGCCGGTCCGCGTCATCACGCCCGCAGTGTGAAGGGCGGGCGTGGCGGTTAAATATATGTAACTGTATTGGTTACATCGTGCCGACTGCGTACGAGGACCTCTACGCGTGGATCGTGTCCACGTTCGGGACCGAGGTCTTCACCACGGACGAGTTCACGGAGGCGTTCCCCTCCCCTGCTCCGAGGAAGGTCTTGTCCGATCTCCGCCGACTCGGGTACGTGGAGTCCACCGGGCGAGGACGGTATCGGGCGGTGACGCCGGAACGACGGATCCAAGAGACGATTGAGCGGTCCGCATTCTCCCTCACCTTCCCCCACGAGGCAGGCTACCCGTACGCGCTCACCGACGAGACGGCCATTGCGATCTGGACCGACGGGGGATATTGGACTGGATTCACGCGGGGGTTCCGGCCGATCCACATGCGGGTCCGAAGGTCCGATGTACGCCGATGGATCCACTTCTTCCGCTCGGAGGGGAGACGCGCCGTGGCGCTTGGGACGCCCGAGACCCTTTTCGGGGTCGTGTACGTGTTGCACCCCGTGGCCGCCGTTCGTCCGGTCGAACACGAAGGACTCCTCGTCATCCCCGCCCGAGAAGTTCTCGCCTTCGCAGAGGCCCGCCCGCATGTCTATGAGCCCGTGCTCCGGCGCTTGCGCAGGTTGACCGCCAGCGAGGCGTCATGACGATTCTCGCCCTCGAGCGCGAAGAGGGATGCTTTGACGTCCTCGTTTCGTTTCAAGGGGAAGAAGCGATCCTGATCGGAGGCTATGCCGTCAGCGCCTTTGGGCTGTCTCGGTTCTCCGTCGACCTCGATCTCGTCACGACGGAAGCCACGGCCGACCGTCTCCGCACAGCCCTAGCGGAGAAGGGATTTCAGGTCGTCGCGACGTGGACCGGCGACCGGACTCTTCCAGGGCACGCCGACCGATGGTCTCGAGGGCCGAGGGGAAGGACGATCGGTGTCGACCTCCTGATCGATGGCGTTGCGGATCGTCGCAGCGGCGCGTCGTTCTCGTTCGCTGAGCTGCGCCCCATGGCTTCAAGACGTCTCGTGCGCGGCGTGGACCCTGCGAAGACGGCGATGCCCCTCGTGGCGGACCGCGAAGTCCTGATCGCGCTGAAGCTCGCCGCGGGCCGGAAGGTGGACCTCCGCGATGTGGCCATCCTCTCTCGCGGAATCGCCGACTACGGCGTCGTCGCGGGTCTCCTGCAACGCGTGCCGAAGGCGCTTGTCCAGCAACGGATTCGCTCCCTCTCGGAGTCGCTCGAAACGCTTCATTTTCGTGATGCCCTGAAGGGCTCGTTCGTCCTCGATGAGCGAAAGAGCGTCGCGTATCTGGATGCGGCTCGGGATTTCTGCAAGAGGCTTGGCGCAGAGTTGTGACGCGAGCTCTCACACTTCGGAGCCAGGGCATGCCGAGGCAAAGTTCTTATCAGACCCTCGGCTCGTCCTGTCAGTGCACCCGAACCTGCGCACGATCGCGCTCATGTTCCTCCTGTCAGGCATGTTCATGCTCATCGGCTGGCTCATCGGAGGCTTCTTCCTCAGGAACTGGGTCCTGGGGGCCCTCCTGTTCCTCCTCCTCGCGAGCGCCATGAACTTCATCGCGTACTTCTGGGCCCACAAGATCGTGTTGTGGTCGTACCGCGCGCGGATCGTCACGGAGCAGGAGGCGCCGAAGCTCCACCGCATCGTCCGCCGCGCCGCGGAGCTGTCCGGCCTCCCGATGCCGAAGGTCGCCCTCGTCCCTTCGAAGACGCCGAACGCCTTCGCGACCGGCCGGAACCCGAACAACGCGGTCGTCGCCGCCACGGAGGGCATCCTGAACCTGCTCGACGAGCGCGAGCTCACGGGGGTGATGGCGCACGAGATGGCGCACATCAAGGACCGCGACATCCTCATCATGTCGATCGCCGCGACCCTCGCGGGCGCGATCGCGTTCATGGCCCGCATGCTCTGGTACAACATGATGTGGGGCTCTAGGGGGCGGAACCGCCAAAGCGGCGGTGCGGACCTTCTCCTCGCGGTCGTGGTCGGGATCACCGCGCCGTTGGCGGCGATGCTCGTCCAGTTCGCGATCTCCCGGAGCCGGGAGTACAAGGCGGACCTCGTTGGCGCGCGCAACCTCGGCGCCCCACAGGCACTCGCGGACGCGCTCGTGAAGCTGGAAGATGCGAACCGCCGCCACCCGTTCCAGCGCGGGAATCCTGCGTCCGCCTCCCTGTTCATCGTGAACCCGTTCCGAGGGAGCGCGCTCGCGACCCTCTTCTCAACGCACCCACCAATGAAGGAGCGCGTCCGACGCCTCGAGGCCTTGGCGGGAGAGATGCGAGCAGGGCGCTCGTCCTCTACGGGCTCCGGTGCGCCCGCACGGTCGTCCCGCGGCGCGCCGCAGGCGGGATTCGTGGCCTCCGTGCAGGACCCGCGGAACAGCCCATAAATACGGTGGGCCCCTTCCCGGGCCGTGGGCCGCCTCTACACGCGTTCGGGCGATGCCGGGACGACGGGCCTCCTTGGCGGCCCGCGGGTCTCGAAGGACCACGCGCGGATCGAGGCAGTGGGGGACGTCGACGAGGCGAACGCGGCCATCGGCGTTGCCCTCTCCGCGCAGATAGAGGGACTCGTGACGGACACGCTCCGTCAGGTGCAGAACGTCCTGTTCACCGTGGGCGCGGAGGTCGCGACGAAGGCGGGCTCGCGGGCGAAGGTCCCGCGCGTCTCGAAGGACGAGGTCCTCGCGCTCGAGGTCGCGATGGAAGGGATCGACGTCGGCGAGATCCGGGAGTTTGTAATGCCTCGCGGTTCCCCGGCGGTCGCGAGCCTCCATTACGCGCGGACCGTCGTGCGACGGGCCGAGCGGCGGTGCGTCGCCCTCGCACGTAGAGAGAAGCTCAATCCCGAACTCCTGCGCTACCTGAACCGGCTCTCCTCGTTCCTGTTTCAGGCCGCGGTGTGGGTCCAGCGGAAAGAGCGGAGGACGACGGAACACCCGACGTATCGGCGCTAGGGGGCGGCGGTCATATCCGTTTGATCTCGAGGTTCTCAGCGGGTAGCAGGACTGCGACGGTTCGGAACGACCAGGGGTTCGGGACCCCGCCAGGATCGGGGGCTCCCATGAAAAGGACCGTGTACTGGCTCCATGGCGCGAATGGATCGTGTGAGATTGTAAGGACCGAGCTGCCGTTGGACCATGAGTAGCCGGACTCGGTAACGGGCGGAATGATGGTCCAAGAGATCGAACTGGAGTTCATCGGCTCTGAAGAGGCGATGACAATGGGCCGATCGAGCGAAACGTTCTCCTCTCCATGGGCGGGGCTTACCCACAGAATAGACTGGGTGGGCAGTATCGGCCGGGTCGAGAGTCCCTCCTCGATGCTCGCGGGCGAGATCGCCCATGAAGCGAAGGAGACCGCCAGCACTATTGCCAAAGCTGCGACGGACACGATCCGCTCTCACCTCGGATGCCGTTCTGTCCACATGTCTTGATTGGTTCAATCCTCGAGGACTACCTTCGCACACGTACGGGCAATCCTTATCCGTGGTCGGGACGGTCTACGCGCCGATGGACCTGCGGATCCTCGCGCGCTACCCGTTCCTTCGGGAGTCCTCCGAGCGCGTGAAGGCGGAGAACGTCGTCCTCGAGGAGCTACTCACGGGCCGCGCATATGACCGCGCTCGCGTGCTGGGCTATGACCGAGTCCTCACCGCCCTCGAGAAGTTCGAGATCGCGGACCGGCCGACGAACTCGGAGGCGGACGCACTCAACGAACTGCTCTCCTACCCGATCGCGCGGATGATCGTCTCGGCGACGTCGGACCCCTTCCTGACGCGGCGGTATGCCGTCGCGGAGGCGAAGCTCGCGCACCGCCGGTTCCTCGATGAGGACGCCCCCTTCCTGCGGACGGCCGCCGCGGAGCTGAACCTCGACCTCTCGCAAGACGATGGTGGCTTCCGCATGCACTTCACGGACTTCCTGAGGTTCACGGACCAGATGCGGGACAAGGACTGGAAGCTGATCAACCAGCGCGTCGCGAGCGGGTACGTGCTCCTCCCGAAGGAGAAGTCCGTCCGCGTACTGCAGAACGCGGTCCAGCGCAAGATCGATGCGGAGCTGCCGCTCCCCGTGAACGACCTCATCCTCGACGCGTTCGACGACGAGGTCCGCGAGATCCGCCGCGTGCTCGGCGAGCACCGGAAGCACTGGAAGGCCGAGGACGTCGGCGCGATCCGCATCACGCGCTTCCCGCCGTGCATGTACAACATCCTGGCGGCGATCCAGGGCCACGAGAACGTGAGCCACATGGGCCGCTTCGCGATCGTCGCGTTCCTCCACCACGTCGGCCTCTCGAACGAGGAGATCTACCGCGTGTTCGGGGACGTGCCGGACTTCGCCGCGGACGTCACGAAGTACCAGATCGGCCACATCACAGGGGAGAAGGGTGCGACGGAGTACACGCCCCCGGAGTGCTCCACGATGAAGTCGTACGGGTTGTGCCCGGGGCCGGACGCGCTGTGCCTCACGTTGACGCACCCGCTCACGTACTACCGCCGAAAGGCGCCACAGGATTCGGGCCGGGGCAAGGGGACGACCGCCGCCAAGAAGACCTAGAGGCGTGCGACGAGGCACGGCACGAGCATCTCGTCCGCGCTGAGGCCCCCGTGGCGGCCGACGAGGTCCGGGTGCTCGCCGACGAAGCCGCCGAAGATCGCGCCGGTCCCAGTCGGCATGATGAGCACGTCCCCGACACGGTCCATCGCGTTTGGCGGCGGAGGCCCCACGCCGAAGAGCCCGGCATCGAACGCCTCCTTGGCGGTGCACACCCGCGCCTTCCCGCGGAACGCGTCCGCCGCCAGACCTGCGAGGCGCTCCGTATCCCCTTCCTTCGCGTGCAGGTAGAGGAGCCGCGGCTCCCCGGTCGGTTGCATCGCGATCGCGTCGAGGACGGTCGACCGCTGCCGAAGGTCGAGATGGCCCTTCTTGAGAGCGTTCACGTGACCGTGGTCCGCGGTGAGGAGGATCGTGACGTCCTTGGTCTTCCGCAGCACCTCGCGTTCCATGATCGCGTCGAACGCCGCCACCTCCGCGTAGAACTCCTCCGTGCGCGTCCCGTAGACGTGGCAGATGCTGTCGACGAGGTCCCAGTACGCGAACACAAGCCTCCGGCGGCGTCGCGTGAGGGCGTCCCGGAGGCGGACCCCGAAGTCCGATGCGCCCACATAACCCTGGACCTCCGCCCCTCGATGGATCATCTTGGACAGCGGGCTGCCGATGAACCGGCCGCGCGTGACCACGCGAGACCGCACGCGTTTCCGCGCCGCCAGTTCGAACGCGGTGGGCACGGGGACGAATCCCTCTGGGTCGTACGGCGGCCTGGAACGGTCGATCGGGGCGAACCGGATCATGTTCGCGATGCCGCCAAACTCGCGGAGATAGAGACGGTACCCGACGAGGCCGTGGTCCTGCGGCGGTCGAGCGGTGCACAGGCTCCCAATCGCGGCGACGGTCGTCGACGGACACGTCGAGGTCAGAGGGAAGAGCGCGCCGTCCGTTTTGGCGGCGTCCAGGAGGGCGAGGCCTCCCAGCTCCTTCTTCGCGGCGAGGAGCTGCATGTAGCCAAGGCCGTCGACCGCGAGGACGACCGTCTGGCGGGATCGGAGTAGATCCGGGTCGAGGAACTCCCGCGGGATTGGCGGCGACGGAGCGGGAACGCGCGCGGCCTCGAGCGCGCTCGCCATCAGGTTCGGGAGGCCGAGGTCCTGGTACCGAGGTCGAACGCCGCCAAGGGGCGTCGTGCCGCGCCGGAGGCGGGCCTCGACTGCGTCCGCCCGCATCCTCAGCCGGCCCCCAACTGCCGCCAAGCCTTGACCGCCCGCTGGACCGCGGTGACCTGCCCGAGGACCGCGAACACGACGAGGGCAAGCGTGAGGGGCGTGTACACGAGGAGCCCGCCGCCCGCGCCGAAGGGGTCGGCAAACAGCTGGATCCATGCCGCGAAGAACAGGATCACGAGGCGGTCCGCGCGGCCCATGAGCCCGCGGTAGTCGCGGCCCAGGCCGACGGCCTGCGCCTGCGTCCCCATATACGAGGCGAGGATCACCCCGAGGACCGCGAAGAACCCGACGAGCAGGTTCCCGTAGCCGCCGAGGGCGATGCCGCCGATGATGAAGACATCCGCGTAGCGGTCGAGGACGTGGTCCAGGAAGTCGCCGCGCGCGCTCGCGCGCCCCGTGAGCTTCGCGACGCGTCCGTCGAGGGCGTCGAGGATCGCGTTCAGGAAGATGAGTAGGATCGCGAGGAGGAGCAGGGCAGAAATCGCGAGGTAGAACGCAAGGCCGGCGCCCACCGCCACCAGGAACGCGAGGGCGCTCAGTGCGTTGGGGCTCACGCCCCGCAGCCGCCGAGCGAGGGGCAGGAGGATGCGGTCCGCGATGTCTCTATACGCCTCGAGCACCAATCCACGTCACCTCCTCGCTCCAGTCGAGCCGGCCCGGCTCGTGGCCGGCGATCCGCCCCTGAAGGATGTCCAGGACCTCGTCCGCGGCGGCGTCCGGGGTCTTGGCGGTGGTGTCGACCTCGTACACGGGCGGCCCGCGCTCGACCGCCTCCTGCAGGACGACGTCGATCGCCTCCGCTTCCACGTTCTCCCGGATCTTCTCGGGCGACCACCCGCGGGCCTCGAGCCGCTTCCAGAGCTCCCGCGGATGGCATCGCAGGACGACGATCACGTTCACGGGCATCTGATGCGCGTAGTGTCCACGGAGGACTGCCACTTTCGTCGGGACATGCAGCTTGCTCGCGAGGCCCTCGACGTCCACGACCGTCGTCCCGTCCTCCTCCCGCTCCGTGAGGCCCAGCTCGCTGGCGGCAGCGTCGAGGTCCACGACGTGGTACCCGCGTTGCGCGAGCACTTCGCCCGCGGACGACTTGCCCGTCCCCGGGGTCCCGGTCAGCGCGACGAGCATGCGCCGAAGATGGGCAAGACCGCCTTAAACGTTGGTCACGCGAGGCGACGTGGCAAAAGGGAAAGGGGGGAAGACGGTCAGTCTTCCCTTCGCCGCCGCGCGAGGGCCACCAGGGCGAACGTCAGCGCGATCGCGCCAATCGCCGCCACGGCCTCGAAGCCCGGCACGGTCTGGACCGGTGTCACGGATCCCGGATTGCTCCCGACGTCCACGCGCACGTTGTCCGACGCGCTGTCGTACCCTCCGTACGACACTTCCGCGAGGATCTGATACGCCATGCCCTGGCGGACGTCTGGGGTGAACGTCGTCGAGTACACGCCGGTCGCGGTTGTCGCGCCCGAGGCGTCCAGGAACGTCCCGCCAGGCAGGTCCGTCGACAGGACGACTTGCGCGCCCAAGACCGCAACCCCCAAGGCGTCCCGCACGGTCACGGTGATCGTCGCGCTCCCGTCGAAGGCGATGGAAGCGTCGGATGTCGTCACCACGACGGAGAGCAGGCCGTCGAGCGGCGGATGCACGGTCACGGACGTCGAAGCCTGGTCGCCCGTGTACTGGACCTTCGTCACCGTGACCCACACCGTGTCGTCCTGTGTCGCCGTCAACGTCGGGGCCGTGTAGTCCGTCCGGAACGTCCCGGTGGCGCTCGTCACGCCGCTCATGCTCGTCAGCGCACCCGCGAAGCCCGAGGCCAGCGCAACGTCCACGCCGGGGATGAGCACGCCGGCGTCGTCGCGGACCTCGACCTGCACGGCGCCGGTCTCGCCCGGCCCGAGGCCGAGCGGGAAGATGCTTGCGCGCACGTGGAGGCCGCCCATCGCGGGCAGGCGTAGCTGCGTGAGGGACCAGAAGTTGTTGATCCCGCCGAACGTGTTCACCCAGCCGCTGAACGACTGGAAGTCGTATCCCTCGAGCGTGTCGAAGTGGAGGACGGGCAGGAAGTCTGCCGCCGCGCCCGCGAGGTGGGACACGTGACCCACGTGGAGGGTCCTGTCTGCCAGCGTCCACGAGCTGCGCGAACCCAGGTTCAGGTGCAGGTCCGTCGCGGTGTCGCCCGCTGCGCGGATCTCCGCAACGTCGTAGACCCAGTCCGGCATCTGCGTCGCGGCCGTGTACCGCGTGACGTAGAGGCAGCTCGTCGTGCACGCAGTCACCGCTGCGTCCAATGCCGCCCAGGTGTCGTACACAACGACTGTGGCGTCCAGTTGCCCGATGGACAGGAGGGCCTGCATGTCGTTCGCCATCGTGGTCTTCCGCGGGTCCAACGTGAACGAAGGCGCCAGGATCGTGATCGACACCGGCTGGCCTGCTGCCGTCTCCCGTATGCCGTCGCCGTCACGGTCGAGGAACCCGGCCATCGTCAGCGCCAGCACTCCCGGGTCCGAGTTCGTCCGCTGGTTCACGGGCGCGGGCGCAACGACGGTCGCCGCCTCGACGATCGTGTTGCACGGCGTCCATGGCGCGCAGCTTGTAGGGGCCCAGGGCGTGTTGAAGGGGTTCTGAAGCCCGTGCATGATGATCGAGTTCGGCTCGATGTTTCGGTACAGTCCCTTGTTCACGAACTGGTAGATCGCGCTGCGGAGCATCTGACCTGCGGATCCTGGCCCGCCGATGAAGACGGACCCCGGGTTGTACGAGAGGCCGAAGTACAGGAAGTCCGTCCCCCCGTTCTTCGCCGTCAGCACGTGAGGCATCGTCAGGTTCTGGTCGGGGTTCAGGATCGACCGGAGGCTCTCGTTCACGATCGTCGTGATGGGGTCGTCCGGGAAGCCGCCGAAGCCCAAGACGCAGTCCCGCGTGTTCGTCAGGTCGTTCGTCTGCAGGTTCCAACCGATGAGGTGGACCTCCTGGAACAGGAGGGCGCAGCCCGCGTCGTTCAACAGGCTCCTTCCGTTCGCGTCCGGCTGGACCGTGTAGGGCCACCGGTACGTGATGGAATCCAGGTTCGGGTGCACCGCGAAGTGGTTCTCATTCGGCACGATCCGGAGCTGCGTCGCTGTCTCCGACGCGACCGAGAACGGACCGCTGTACTTCCGGGTCCCTGCGGCGTCCCACGCGAGGAACGCGGAGAGGCCTTCCGAGTAGAACAACCCGGGGCCGGCCTCGTTGTTGACCTTGTAGTTCCATGTCGCGCTGTTGATGGCCGTGAAGTCGAACCGCACGGTGAGCTCGTCGACTTTGATGACGTTCCATCGCTGGACCCCGCTCTTCATGTACGTGTTGAGGGACCGCACGACCGCGTCCGCGTCGTATGCGGCGCCGTCGTGGAAGCGCAGGTCGCCACGGAGCGTCACCGTGATGTTCTTTGCGCCGTCGTAAGCCCATCCGGACGCGGCCCACGGTACGAACTGCAGCGTGACCGGATCGATGCGGCCTAGGGAGTCGTAGATGAGCTCGAGCACCTTGCGGTCCGCCGCTGCCGCCGCCGTCGGATTCACGTCGCCGAAGTCTTGGAGGGCGACGACGAGGTCGCCGCCGTGCGCCCCAGTCTCGTCCTGGGCCGCCGCCCTCGGGAAGAACCCGAAGGAGGCCGCGAGCAGGAAGAGGACGAGGCCGAAGACGATCGCCTTTGGCTTCATAGTTCTTCCTCCTCAGGGCTCGGGGCCCCTTCAGTCGGGAGCTCTTCCTCCGCGCGCCTTTCGCCCTTCGGCGCTTCGGGCGCCTCGCTGGGCGCGCCTCCGCCGCCGCCTCCACCGCGCCCGGAGAGCAGGAAGCCGACGACAAATCCGACGATCAACAGGACCACGGCCAAGCCGCTTGCGATGATGGCGTTGTAGTTCGTGCGCTCCTGGATGACCTGGGGCGCGTACGACACCGACACCGTGAACGTCCCCACGTTGCCCGCGTCGTCCACAGCGTGCACGACGAAGACATTGTCGCCGACCACGAGGTCGAAGACCCGTGAGAACGCCCCTCCGCCGCCGACGGGCTCGCCGTTGATCAACACGTAGAACACGTCCGCGTCGGGCGCCGATCCGGCCACTGTGATCTGGCTGACGCTCCGGTCCGTGATGACGGTCGGTGCGGCGATCCCGCCGACGAGCAGACCCGCGTTGATGGTCGGCGCGATCGTGTCTCGGACGATTGCTGGGAGGTCCAGGACTCCCTGGTTCCCGGCCGCGTCCCAGGTCACGACCTGGATGGTGTTTGAGCCCTCGACGAGCGGGACCGTCGCCATGAACGAGCCGTCCACCGCGACGCCTGCCGCCACACCGTCGACCCAGACCGAGGTGACATCCTCGTCTACCATGCCCGTGACCGTCGTCGACATCTCATTCGTCGGGGACGAGACACTCGCGAACGCCACGATGCCCGGTGCGATCGAATCGCGCGTCACTGTGCGCGTCGCCGTTCCCACGTTGAGGAGTGAATCCTCGGCCGTGACGACGATCATGTTCGTGCCTTGCGCCAGGCTCAACGTCCCGCTGATGCGACCCTCCGGGGACACGACGATCGTCGCCGGCACGCCGTTCACGGTGACCGTGACGGTCGCGCCAGGCTCCGTCTCGGCCTCGAACGGCCACGAGCTCGCGGTGGTGAGGGCGTCCATGGGCGGGTTCGTCACGCTGATCGCCGGACCGGTCGTGTCCACAACCCAAGACCAGATTTGGGTCTTCAGGTTCCCGGCGATGTCGCGCACCGTGAGGAGGGCGCTATGTCGTCCGTCGTCCCACGGCGCGTCCACGTGTTCCCATGCGACCGTGACGAGGGTATAGCCCGATCCCGCGATGTACGGCGCGAGGACGCGGATGTTGCCGGTCACGTCCACGCCGTCCACCCAGAGCTGCGGGCTGAAGCGGTCGACCTGACGGCTGTCCGCGATGTTCGCGACGATGCCCGCCGCCGCGTCGGGGATGACCGAGTTCGGGATGGGAGACAGGTCGAGCGCGACGTTGATCGTCGGCGCGGTGTAGTCGAGGATCACTGTGATGGCGACCTGCTGCACGAGCGCGAACTGCGCGAAGCCCGGGCTCACGAAGGTGATGCCCGATTGCGGGCCCTCGGGCGTTCCCTGGGGGAAGTCCCACCCGATGCTTGCCGCAATCGTCGTGTACGGGGCTACGGTCGTGCTCGGGCCGTTGAGGTAAAACGCGGACACGCCGATGATCTGGATCGTGTCCACCCACGTGTATGAGAACGTGTCCGAGCCTGGTCCGAAGATCCCTACCTGGATGAGAATGTTCTTCGTCCCGTCCGTCGTCGTGGCCGTGCAAGCCTCGGTCGCGGTCGCACCCGCAGACTGGCAGAGCAGCGTGTCGACACCGAGGTCGCAGGCACCGTTGTTGTTCTCGTCGAGGTACACCTGCAGGTCGTGGTCATCCGTGCCGCCCGGGGACGTGATCGAAGCAAACAAGCTCCGCGAAATCACGGGGCCCCGCGGGGGCACGACGATCGAGTTCGGCGCTACCTGGCTGCACACCCACCCGTCGAACGATCCTCCGGGGTAGTAGTCGGGGTTCGCCGCGATGTTGATCCCAACCCCGTTGAACACAAAGCCTTGCGTGACCGCCGCGCCGATGCCGTTGACTAACGGGATATTCGCCCAGACGGAGACGGGCGTGCTCGCCCGAAGCTGGGCGCCCACCAAGGTGATCGCGGTCGGCGTGACCTCCATGATGCCGATGTTCGCCTGCATCGGGTCCGTTTCGCCGATGGAGCCCCATGCCTTCACCTGGAACGCGATGAAGCCGCTCAAGGGAGGCGTGTGGAACATCAGCTCCTTGTTCATGGAGGATGTCGTTGTGGCCCCGACAAGCTCTCCGGTCGCTCGCAGAAGCCCGAACGTCCCGGGGCCGAACACCGCGTCGTCCGTCCACGTTGTGTCGGGTCGCAGGTCGTACACGAACATCTCCGGATCGGAGATCGTGCTCGTGAGGAACGCTTGGTAGATGACGTTGCGACCAATCCCTGAGCCGGCCGGTGGGACGGCTACGTTGACGTCCGCATAGACGTACCGGCTGTCACCCGTCTGCCGCCAGGGCGACGTGCTCCGGGATGCTCCGATCATGCCGTTGTTGTCGTAGAGGGACGTCGTCGGCACGTTGCCTCCGATCGTCACGGGGAAGGTCGAGACGGGGACGTTGATCACGATCGGGATCGTCGTGATGTCGCCGCTGAAGTCCGTCACGTAGACCGCGCCCTCGTACATGCCGGCGGGCGTGCCTAGGGGCGTATTTGCGGTGACCTGGAAGCTCCTTGTCGCGGTGGCCGGGATGTTCAGCGAGGCGACGGACGTGGAGACCCATGCCCAGTCCGCCTTCTCGTAGAACTCGACGATGAGCGTCGCCGGGACGCCGGTGCCCGTGGGGGCGAGCTGCGGCCGGGGATTGAGGACCCAACCGTCGATGGCCCGGACGTCGGGATCGTGGATGGAGTCCCAAACGGAATGGGCTCCGGCACCGTACAGGGCAACGGTGATCCGGTTCCGTTCCGCGGCCCCGCCGTACAGGTTGTTCGCGTTTGCGTCGTACCAGATGAACGTGTCCAGCCGCCAGATGACGGCGCTTGCGTAGGATGCCACATCGTAAGTGAACGTCACTTTCACGAAATCCGAGTTGTTCCAGTAGGTGTCGAACGGCATGGCCTGAAGGAGGGTGCAGCCGTTGCTCGCGTACACACCCGCCCCGCCGCAGGCCGCCGTGGTGGGCCGCAGGATGTTGACGTGGCCCGCCGCGGACGTGATCGGGAACGAGTACGTGTACCGTGCCGCGCGCGCGTACACCGCGTCCTGGATCTGGACGGTTTCCGCCGACCCGGGGTTGTGGTTCTCCAGGGTGATCGTGGTGGAGTCACCGGTGCCGGAGGCGAGCAGGTTCACGAAGCCGAGGCGCCGGATCCCGCCGTAGTCCCCGGGGAGCCAGCTGTCGACGTTCGACGAGACCCCGTTGGACTCTTCGGCCATCTCCACGGAACGGAGCGCGTTCGTCCACCCTGCGCCCTGCGTGAGCACGTCGCGGTGGATGTCGTCCGCCCCGGACTTCAGGAGCTCCTTGACAAGGTCGTTCGTCGGGTTCGCGCCGCCGTGCGCCGAACGGTACGCCTGGACCACGAGCGCCGTCACACCGGCCGTCACGGGCGTCGCCATGGACGTCCCGCTGAACAGGTCGAAGGCTGCGTTGCCGTCACAGAAGGTCGGGTCGCCGAAGCAATAGACGTTGAGTGGTGCGGCCTCCCAGCCGAACTGGCCTACGCTCATGATGTCAGGCTTCGCGCTTCCGAGGAGGGTGGGTCCGCGGCTCGAGAAGTAGGCCGGGTCCCCATAGGGACCGGGGCCGAAGGTCGAGCCTACCCCCACGCACGTGGCGGGGTCGATTGGCGGCGGGCCCGGACAGACCGGGACTTCCCCTGCGCCAGTGCCCGTGTCCCCGAATCCCATGATGCGGTAGTCCATGGAGTTGCCTGCGGCCACGCCGATGACGCCGGGGGAACTGCCGCCGGGGGCGCTGGTCGCGTACCCCGGTCCGTTGTTCCCCATCGCGACGAGGGTCGTCAGCTCCGGGTACCGCGTCCAGAAGTCGAGGAGCCAGCGGTCCTCCCAGGAAAGGCCGGTCTCGAGGCTTCCGGGATCCCCGAACGAGTTCGTCAGGATGACGGCTTCGTCGCCCGTGCCCGCGAGCCCGTCGTATCCGAGGGCCGCGAACGTGCGCTGGTCCTCGATCGACCCGAAGAGGTTCACGGGGCCCGGCGAGTTGCAGCAGGCCGCGATGCCGATGATCTTCGCCTTCGGCGCCGTCCCGAAGACCTCGAAGTTCGTCGAGATGAGGTTGCCGAAGGGCGTCGCCGCCACCGTGGAACTCACGAAGCTGCCGTGGCTCTGGCCGTTGTCGAACTCCCCGTGGAAGGCGACCATGTCGCCGTTCGCCGGGATGAACGTGTCGTAGCCGTGGCTTGGTCCGTACTCCTGGCTATAGGGGATCGGGAGGCCCGTCTGGTAGTCCGCGACCAGGTCCCACCCTGCGGGGATCGCGCGGGCGAACGTAAGGGCGCCCGAGACCGTTTCCAGCGTATAGGTGTCCAGCTGGTAGATGAAGAACCAGACGTAGGTGTCCGGAATGTCGCGCTCGACGCGGATGCTGCCTCCGTCCTGGTCCGACCACGAGTAGTCCGTGCCCTCCACGAGCGTCGTGCACGTCGTGAACGTCGCATCGCACTCTTCCGCATCGTACAGGAAGTCGACCCCGTAGTCCGGGCCAGGCCCCCGAAGGATGACATCGATGCCCGGGAGGGATTGGAAGGAGATCACGTTGACGGGGCCGAAGGAGCCCGTGCCGAAGTCGAGCGTTGTGCCCGATTCGTCAATCGGCGTTCCCGCCGAGAACTCCTCGTAGATATCCTCCGTCCTGCTGGGGAAGTAGTTCGGGAAGCCGAGAGGGTCGACGAGCCACAGCTGCGTCGCGGGGACGAAGCTGAACCGACCGTCGATGTCGACGGCGACCCAACCGTTCGCGAGGTTCGCGCCCATCTCGGTGCCGAGCGCGTTGCTGATGACGACCTCGCCGGTGATCTGCTGGCTGGAACCGATGAAGTAGAGGAGGCCGCCGGAGATGTCCGCGACGCCGTCCTGACCCGGACCGCCCGCGATCTCGTCGTAGATGTCCGCGGTCGCGATCGGGTCCGCCTGCGTCACAGGCTTGTCGTTCGTGAAGTTGAAGTCGAAGTTCAGGTCCACGTACACGGTGTCGTAGACTTCCGGGATTGTCGAGTCCACGAGGAGCATGCCAACCTTCTGGCCCCACAGTCCCGTCAGCGAATCGTCCCGGTTGACGCCCAAGCGGTAAATCCCCGAGGCGCTCGCGATGCACGGCCCAGGCAGGCCCGCGCACCCGACGTAGTAATTCCTGTTGATGCCCTGGTTCCAGGTCGGTCCCCAGTTTCCGTACTGCTGCGGGTTGGCCTGCGGCGTCCACTGCTGGTTGCCCGTCTGGGGGTCTGGCGTCGCACGGCTGTAGGGGAGGTACCCGTCGAGGTTCGAGTCGTTCACCTTGTAGTCCGTGTTCGAGTACCATACGTCGCCGTCGTTCACGGAGAGCCAGAACGGCAGCGGAAGGCGGTCGAGATCACTTCCGGCGGTCCACCATCCGTTCCCCATCAGACCTTCCATGGACGCGGGGTGGAACATGATCGGCCATCCGGCCCAGGGGTTGCCGGGCGGCGCGACGGCCCACTGGCCCTGCATGGACGGGTGACCGAAGTCCTCGCCCGTGTCGACGACCGCGACGTTGACGCCCTGGCCCTGGTATCCAAGCTGCCAGGCGTCCCACGCCTTGTGCTCGCGGGCGACCGCCCACGACGTCGGGGACGCGGAGGGCGCCGTGCCCGTGGGCTGCTCCACGGGGTCTTTCGAGGTGACCGCGGCCTTCGCTTCGGCCATGATGGAATTGAACATGGTGCGCTCCTCCTCGACGACCTCGTCCGTGAAGAACGTCGTCGCGTGGACGTTGACCGTGTCCACGAAGAGGACGTGCGGCGACGCCGCCACTTCTACGAGGCTGCTCTCGGGGACCTGCACGCGGAGGCTCGTCGGCACGCCGACGGCGCCCCACGGGCGCGAGACGAAGGGCATCGACCGGAGCTCGCCGTCGATCTCGACGGAGAGTCGCGCGCCGGCTGCCTCGAGGACCCTCGAGACCTGCGGCAAGTCGATCGCGTGGACGACGATATCCACGAGTCCCTTCTGTGGGTCCTGCGCGGAACCGTGGAGCGCAGGGGCGATCTTTCCGAGCACGTTCAACGGCGGATCATCCGACGAAAGTACGGACTCGTCATTCATGGACACGATTGTGCTGCTCGTCGAGCTTGCGGCGACGCCAGGGACCGTTGGGTCCGAGGCGGCGGCCGCGGGGCCCGTGACGGCGACCAAAAGGGCGGCCATCACGGACGACCAGACGAGCACCAGTGCAAGTGCTCTGCTGCGTTGGGCATTCGGCATCCTTCTCTCCTCCCGGAGCTAGTAAGGCGGGCGCCGATAGCGGCATCGTTATTAATACGTTGCCCCGAGCGAGACCACGGGGGGTGCTCATATCTTTAGGATTGGTCTGAGGCTCGCGGGAAGGCGCGACTGGCCACCTCCCGCCAGAATCGAGACGCGACATTCGCCTCCGCGGCGAGGCGTTGCACGCGGAGACGGGCAGCTCGATCCATCCACGGCCGGAAGGGGATGCCGACATCTACGTCCACGAGAACCAGCGGTTCCGGTGGAACCTGACCGAAGTCGATCCACGTGGCCGCCGTCAACGCGCGGCTGAGGTCTTCGGTGGTCGCATCCGCCCTCTCCACCGCCAGCATTCCCGCGACCAATCTGCGGACCATGCCGCGCACGAAGGAAGGGGCGCGGACGTCGACCAGGATACCATCGCTTGTCGGCACGATCTCGATCGAGTCGACGTGCCGTCGCGTCCGTTCCGCGTCCGGGCTCGAGAAGGCGGCAAAGTCGTGGGTGCCCAAGAACGGGCGGGAGGCCTCGTGGAGTCTAGTGGCGTCGTGGGCGCCGGTCAGGTGGTAGCGGTACCACCGCCAGTTCGCCTTACGGGGGTCGAAACCCTCGGGCAGGGTTGCACTCGCCCACGACCATACGTCTTTGGCGGCGTCGTTGAACCTGCCGACCGCTTCGTCTCCCCCCGCGCTCGTGTCGAACGCGATGACGTTCCCGACCGCGCTGACGCCCGCGTCCGTCCGGCTCGACCCCCGCACGTTGGCGGCCTCGACGTCCTCGATCAGATGGGACTTCACGAGGGCGAGCCGGACCTCTCCTTCGACAGTTCGGAGGCCGGGCTGGCGCGCGAATCCGTGGAAGACGCGTCCGTCGTAAGCGATCTTGAGGGCGATGCGCACGGGGCGGGATTGTCGATTGCTATTAGATATAGTATTATCGCGCATGCACGACCGTGGCCCGCGTCCGCGTCGTCCTCGTCGAGCCGAAGTACGAAGGGAACATCGGCGGCGTCGCGCGCGCGATGAAGAACTTCAGCGTGGCGGACCTGCGTCTCGTGAAGCCCCCCGCCATCGGGGAGGAGGCGCGCCGCCGGGCGATGCATGGCCTCGACGTCCTCCTCGCCGCCAAGAAGTACCGAACGTACGCCGCATCGATCCAGGGGGCGGGCTTGATCGTCGGCACGTCCGGCGTGAAGACGGAGAGCGAGAAGAAGTTCCACCGGCAGGCGACGACCCCCCGGGAGTTGGCGGCGAAGTTGGCCTCGCTCGATGGGGATGTCGCCCTCGTCCTCGGCCGCGAAGACTTCGGCCTCCTCAACGAGGAGCTCCTGGCGTGCGACGTGCTCGTCACGATCCCCGCCAATCCGGAATACCCGATCCTCAACGTCGCCCAGGCGGCCGCGATCCTCCTGTACGAGATCCACGCCGCCAAAGCCGAGATCCCGGAACGCCGACCGTCCGCGTCCGATGGGGAGCGGGACACGCTCTACGCAGCGTTCGACGATCTCCTCGCGGAGACGAACTATCCGAAGCACAAGGTCGGGCGGACGAAGGTCATGTTCCGGCGGCTCATGGGGCGCGCGTCGCCCTCAAAGTGGGAATTCCACGCGCTCATGGGCGTGATCGCGCGGGCGGCGAAGACGATTCGCCGGGAGCGCGCGAAGACCACCGCCAAACCGCGGCTGGCGAGGCGCCGCGGGCTCGTAAAGCGATGAGGCGAGGTCCCATCCGTCCGGTGGTCGTGGACGTTCGACAAGAAGCGGAGTCCAGGAGGTTCGTACGAAGGGAACATCGGCAGCGTCGCGCGCGCGCGATGAGGAACTTCAGCAACCTTTTCCCCCTGCGAGCGTTACTCGGTCCGTGCCGGATCCTGTCCCTACGCTGCCCCAGCCCCCCATCGTGTGGGGACCCAAGGAGGTCGACGAATGGATCCGGGGTTCCTTCCCGTCGAAATGGCGCGGGCCATCGGGGTCGAAGCACGCAAAGAGGATCCGAGGGCTCTCGGTGAAGGTCTGGTCGGATTCTGTCCCCTCTGTGCGCGCCCGAGTCGTCGTCGCCCTGAGGGCCCTTGGGTACGGCCTGAAAGGGATTGAGGCCAGGCCCCCGCTCGTGTTCCGGAAGGGCGACCGGGCGATCGCGGTCCGGTTCCTTCCTTCCCTCCTCGGTCACGCGGTTTCCGTCGCCGTGAAATTCGCGCCCCCTGTGTCCGGGACGACGCCGTCGAAGATCGCGAAAGCCCTTGCGGATGAGTTCCCTCTCGGAAAGGTGTCGATGACAGAGGCCCCGCGCGCCGCCAGGGCGAGGAACAACCGGACGCATATGTCCGCAAAGAAATAAGGCAGCGACCCTTCCCGCCTCCCGATGGAATTCGCATTCACGAACCTCCTCGAACTCGAGGAGATGGCGCACGCGAGGCTGCCGCGCGCATCCTTCGAGTACATCGGGGGCGGGGCCGAGGACGAGGTGTCCCTGAGAAGGAACCGCGAGGCGTTCAGCCACTGGGCCTTGCGCCCGCGCGTCCTCACGGACGTGGCCCACGTGGATACCTCGACGACGGTGCTCGGGGAGAAGGTGTCCATGCCGGTCCTCGTGGCACCGACGTCCTTCCACGGCCTCGTGAGCCATGAAGGAGAGCTCGCGACCGCGCTGGGAACCGCCGAGGCGGGCACCCTCATGGTCGTAAGCACGCTCGCGACGCGAACGCTCGAGGAGATCGCGTCCCATGTCCCTGCCCCCCGGTGGTTCCAGCTCTACGTGTTCAAGGACCGCAAGGTCACGGAGGACCTCGTCCGTCGCGCCGCGGCCGCGGGGTACCGAGCGATCTGCCTCACCGTCGACGCGCCGCGCCTCGGGCGTCGGGAGAAGGACGAGCGGAACCGCTTCACGCTGCCGCCGAATCTTTCGATCGCGAACCTGAAGCCCGCGGGCATGGATGCGGTGCCGCCGGCGGAACGTGGCTCCGCATTCGCGCGCTATACGGGCGAGATGCTCGACGCTGCCCTCACATGGAAGGACGTTCAGTGGCTGAAGTCCATCAGCCCGCTCCCGGTCGTCGTCAAGGGGATCATGACGTCGGAGGACGCCGCCATCGCGGTCGACCACGGCGTCGACGGGATCGTCGTCTCGAACCACGGGGGCCGCCAACTCGACTCGACGCTCGGCACGCTCGAGGTGCTGCCCGAGGTCGTGGCGGCGGTCTGGGGGCGTGTGGAGGTGTACGTGGACGGCGGCATCCGCCGCGGCACGGACGTACTCAAGGCCTTGGCCCTCGGCGCGCGGGCGGTGCTTCTGGGCCGACCGGTCCTGTGGGGCCTGGCCCTTGGCGGTTCGGATGGCGTCCGCGCGGTCCTCGACCACATCCGCACGGAGCTCGAGCTTGCGATGGCGCTCGCGGGATGTACGTCGTGCGCGGACGTCGGCGCGAGCCTCGTCCAACGCGTCCCGCGGTGACCGCCAAACCGAAAGGCCTTTCCCCAGGACGGCAATTGTCTCAGTATCTCCATTACGACGACACCGGTTCGGTCATCGACGAAGCGACGCCTCGAGACTACAAGTGGGGAGACAAGACGTACGATGCGGTGCTCAACCTGCTCATGGATCGCGTCTCGGTAGAGGACATCAGCGGAGCGCATGTCCGCGAGCCTTACAGCAGGCTCGGGTCCTTCCAAGGGGTATCAAAGGACGAGTTCAAGGAGAGAATGAGAGGCAGGCGAGCAAGCGGCGGCTGACTCTGTTGCCTCCGCCCGATGAGGTTCTCGTCGAGAGGTGCGTCGAGAGGGACCTGCTACGGCTTGGAGCAAGGTTATTAAGCTCCGTTAGGTACGAGGAGACCGTTATGCCAGCAAAACGGTCCGGTACAAGGTCAGAGGCCGACAAGACCAAAGAAGGCCTCGGGACGTCCGCAGCGCCAGCGAAAGATCCCACCAACTGCGAAATCTGCGGGAAGAAGCTGGGAATGTGGTTCAGCCTGGCGGAGAAGGCGTACTGTTCCCCTTGTTTCCACTCTCACTTCTGGACTCCCTTCCAAAGTGTCCCGGCCAAGGCCAAGTGACATCCGCTTGGACGGGAAAGGTAACGTAGAAGCGGGAGGAAAAAGCCGAGGCCGCGCCTCTCGTGATCAGGATCTCCGCAGGATCAAGGGACTCTCTCGAACCCCGTGAGCGTCCGCAAGAACTTGACACCGTCCACCTCGACGACGTCGCCGACGCTCATGAGCCGAGCGCCGGCCTTGCGGAAGGCCGCCAGGGGAGGGCCCACGCCGCTGAAGCCCACGAAGACGTACTTCGCGACCTCGTGCGGGGTGAGCGACTCCGGCACGCCCCGGACCTTTGGCTTCACTTCCAATGCGAACTCGGCCACCACCCGGCGGCGGGCGTTCGGGTCCACGTCGTAGAACATCCTCCGGGACCACGCCTCCAGATCCCGGTCGCTCGCGTAATGCACGCGGACACGGACGGTCGGGATCGCTACTTCCTCCACTCTTGGACATCAGAGAGACCGCCAAGTCCAAACGCGGCGGCTTCGCCACGAAGGAACTCCTTGACCCCCAAGGGTCCCTCTATTCGCAGGGTAAGGGGCCCGCGCTGGTGTTCGAAGACCAGCGCAAAGGCAAGGAACGGGCAGCACTCGCGCTCCCGTGCGATGAATTCCGTGATGGCCGCGAGCCACGTGTCCGTGCCCGGGACCGTGACCTCGTACCCATTCTCCAGCTCCCGCACGTCCCCGACGCGTTGCGACAGCATCCGGGCCAGCTCGTGCAGTCGGCCCGTCTTCTCCGGTCCGGTCAAGGCACAGGCGAGCGGAATGTCGATTGAAGCCATCGAAGAGACCTCGTGACTGGTTTGGTAATCCTGGGTTCCCTCTTCAGCCTTTTCTTAGGCGCTCGCCAAAGCAGCTTGCCGCGATGAAGGATGGCCGCGCGACCCACCCTGCGGTCGGGGCGTTCACTCGTAGGGGCATGCGTGGGCCAGGATTCACGCGTGCGTTTGCGCGTAAAGCCTGCCGTCTCGACTTACTGGCAAATGGATGCCTGGGGCAGGATGCGAACCTTGGAACCCCCCGCAGGCGAGGATCTTGAGTCCCTTTGAGCGTCGTGGGCCGCGCCCGGGCCCGCAAGCGCTATAACGGACATCGTGCTGGACCGGAGGGCTATGGCGAAAAGCGCGATTCGGGGCATCACCACTTCCTACCGCGGCGCGAAACGGGTGCGGCACACGCATTATACGATCGTGGCGATCGGAGAGGGCACGGACCCGGCGACGCTCGTGGGGGCGAAGGTCCTGTGGACCCTGGAGGGCTTCCCTCGCATGTTGGGGCAGGTCGTGGCCAGCCATGGCCGGGGGGGCGCGGTGAGGGTGCGCTGGAAGAAAGGCTTCCCGGGCCAGGGCCTCGGGACGCCCGTGGAGATCGTGGTCGGGTAGGCGCCCCGCGTCGGCCGGGCTGGAACCGATCACCTGTAGGATACGCGGTGTGGAAACCCTTTTGGCAAGGACCGATGTTCGAGGCCTGGTGAAGGCTGTGGTCGGGCCGAAACTTCTTGCCGTCATTGTTCTCGCGGCGACAGGGAGCCTCGTCCTTGTGGGAGCAATCTTGGCGTTTTCCCCTCGGTCCGCATCGGCCATCAATCTCCAGACCGGCGACATGCCCGGGTGGTCGGCCCCTGCACCGGATTCCGTCGCGCCCGCAGGTTTCGGGGGGCTGATGGATTCGACTTTTCGTTACTTCCGGAACGGCCCCCCAGGAGTCTCCGGAACACAAGTTTACTCGGAGGTCCGCGTTTACGACTCGGAGGCGAACGCCCACAGGTTCTACATGTCCCTTGAAGACGAATACCGCGGGGAGGGTGCCTACGAACAGCCCGCGAACCCCGCCTTCGGATCCGAGAGCTTCTTCACGGACTTTCCCAACACCCTCGCGTTCCGCAAGGGCACGGTGGTCGTTTCGATGCAGTTCGAGAACTGGTCGGGCGGCACGTTCTCGAAACCCGGGCTCGTGTCCCTCGCCCGGATTGTCGACGGCCGTATCTGAGCGCGCACGCACCGTGATGCGAACTCGCCCTCAGGGGGGCGAGAGGTACGTCCTCCCGCGTGAATCGGGCCGATTGAGGACGAGTCGGGGCACTTCGCTTCCCTCCCAGTAAAGTTCATGTCCGCGAGCCATGTTATCCTCTCGGTTGGTCAGAACATGGTCGACAAGGTGACGAAGCTCGCCGAGGACATACGGACGAGGATGGAGCGCGCGGAGGACTGGGAGAAGATCCCGACCTCGATCCCTGGGATCTTCATGGTGCACATGCCCGATAAGGAGCTTCGCGTGATGCTCATGTTCAACCCCACGGACGACGCGGGCAACCCCACGAAGCGGAAAGGGTTCTACTTCGGGGACCCTGGCACGGTCGAGGCCGCTCGCAAGGCCTTCACGGACGGGCGCCTGGATGAGCTCTTGGCAGCCCTGTCAAGCGTGAACGGCGCGCCGCAGCGCCGCCCGGCCGAAGAACGGGATGTGTTCCAAGTCTAGCACTTCTCGGCGCGTTGGTGGCTGCGCCCACGAAGTCGCACGCTCGCTGCTCGGCCCTCGCTGCCCCACCCCGTCTTGGCATTCACTTCGGGCTCAGGGGTGCCAAGCAGGGAACGGATTTGACGTTTCGTGTCACGACGAGAAAAAGATGGGCCATTCGAGGGAAAATCAAGAACGGCCCCTTGTGGAGGGATGCCTGTGCGTTGGGATTGGCGGCGGACTTTATGGCGGGATTGCCGGGCCGTTCCCCGATCTCAACAGGAACGTCCTCGTCCTCAGCGACGACGTCGAGGACCTCGTCCTCCACAAGATCGCGGAACCAACCCTCGCGCGGCGAAGCGCTTAAGGCCGCGCGTCCCCATGCCGCTCCGTTCGCCAGTTGCCATGCCTGCATCTGGGGCACTGATGATCTGGCCCACTTGTGGGTGAAGTCAAGATGAAGCTCAACCTGGGCTGCGGCCGCGACATCCGCGAGGGGTGGACGAATGTGGACCGCTTCCCCGGTCCGGGCGTGGATGTCGTCGCGGACCTTGACGACCTCCCGTTCCCCGACGGCAGCGCGGAGCACGTCTACGCCTCCCATGTCCTCGAGCACGTGGTCGACTTTGCCGCGACCTGGCAGGAGATTCATCGTGTCCTCGCGGTCGGAGGTACACTACACGGGCGCGTCCCCTACGGCCTCAATACGGATCCGTTCCATGTCCGCTACTTCGACGAGCGCAGCATCCCGCACATGATCGGAGCCGGCGGGCCCGTGGGCTTCCGAGACCGGGCCACGCAGACGTCCTCCCTCGAGCGGGATGCGGCCTGGTACGAGGCCGTCAGCGTCTCGTATCTGTACTCTCACAACGGCTTCCCGAGGTGGCACGTGTGGCACTATCTCCACCGCGAGCTGCCCGTCCTCCGAAAGAAGCTCGAGCTCGCCTTCGTGTTATGCAAGAAGGCTTGAAGGCCGCGGCTCGGGCCCGCGGGGACGCCCGGCCTGCGCCGCGAGGACGCGCTCGGTCCGCATTTGGGAACCCGACGAGACGGTTGGCCGTCTTCGCGTCGAAGTCCGGAAATAGGACCTCCGCACGGGGCGAACGTTCCCTCCACCTTGGGTCATTTCGCGTTCTCGTTTTCGAGACAATCCAATTAAGAGCATAGACCGACCGTCTGCTGCCCGGATGGCCGCGGGTTCCCGCAACAGGGAGAATGCATTCTCGTTCCGAACAGGGGCGGCCCGCGTTCTCCCCGAGCAGGGCCAGGGGGCGGCGTGAGTTGCTCCGCACTTCCGATCTCCCCGAATGCCCGACGTGTTTCGGAGAGCTTCTCCCGATTTCCGTCTGCGAGTCGTGCAACACGGTCGCGGTCTGCGACGGACTCGAGGAGGTCGGATCCGATCTCGCGTGCGAGGACTGCGGCGCGACGAACCCCACGCACTTCGCGTGCAGCGCATGCAACGCGAGGTTCCCCTATCAGGACATCGAGAGGCCCGTCGGTCCCTCTTGCGCCGAGTGCGGGTCGCCCGTCCGGGGGGGCTCAGAGTCTTGCTCGAGCTGCGGGGTGCCATTGGCCGTCGAGAGCGTCGTACCCGCACGGCCGAAACGGAGCGTTCGTGGCGACTTCGAGGACGGGGAACTCCTCGAGATCGCAGGGATCCCGGACGTTGGGAGGCAACTTGCGGAGGCCCTGTGCAAGGCAGGGTACGACCGCACGTGGAAGCTGCACAGGGCCGAGGTTGGGAGGCTCGCAAAGGTCCCGGGTGTCGGCCTCCGGACCGCGGTTCGAATCAAGAATGCCCTCGAGACCACACCCGGCATCGGGGAGGGACCTGCGAACGAGGCCGTGGTTTCCGAGGAGTACGAGTGTCCCCTGTGCGGCACGGTCACGTCGGTGTTCGCGACGAGGTGCCACGATTGCGGCGTGGCGTTTGGTGAGGTGGAACCAAGCGACGACGCGCGAACCGAGGAAGCGGGGGATGAGGAGAAGAGCCTGCTCGCGTTCTATGACGTCCAGCTTCTGGGGAACCTGAGCGATCCGACCGTCCACTATGGGCGTGCCATGCTGCTCTTCGCGACCGGGCGAGCGGCCGAGGCGCTGACCTCGTTCGACAGGGTCCTTGAACTCCGGCCGGGAGACGCGAAGGCCGTCCAGGCGAAAGCGCGCTCCCTCGGGGTCGCGAGAGGTTTCGGCATGGCGGCAGAAATCCTGCGGGCGGCGGTGACCTCCTTCGAACCCGATGGTCTGGAGTTGCTGGAGTCGTTGGAGGTCGATGCGCGGGAGGCCATGGAGAGCCCGAGCGAAGGCACGGAAACCGTCGAATGCCCCGAGTGCGGAGGGCGGCAGCCAGTGGGATCGGAGGTGTGTCCCCACTGCGGGCACATGGCTGTGCTGAAGATTGGGACGCTTCGTACCCAGCCAGAGGAAGGAGGTCCAACGCCCGAGGAGGACCTTCTGCTCGCGGAGCTGGAGCGTGCCATCGCGCCAGAGAAGAAGGCAACCCCCCCGCCCCTGAAGCCCTACTTCTCGCAGGCGGTGATCGCCAAGAAGCGGACGACGCACGCCTTCCTCTCCAAGATTCCCGGCGTCTCCAAGCGGGCGGCGGACGCGGTCGCGGTGTTCTTCCTCGATACCAAGCAGATCGCACTCGTGGATGTGATCGACATCGCGAAGATCCCCGGCGTCGCCCCCGCGGAGGCACGCTTAATCAAGGTGGCGGTGGAGGATCTCCACCGGTCGCAGTCGGCGATTCCGACGGCCCCGCGCCCTGGGACCTCCCCAACGCGGACCCAGAGATTCCCGACGGCACCGTTTCTGCCCGATCTTTTGCCTGCACCCGAGCCGAGAATTCCTTCCCCGCAGGCCACCCCCCTGTCGCGACCACATCGGGCCGGGGTTCCCTCCCGCCGCCCGGTTGGGCTCGAGGCGCGACGGGGTCTGGTGAACGGAAGCGGTCTCGTGAACGGACGAGGTCGCGTCAACGGTCTCGTGAACGGACGGGGTCGCGTCAACGGTCTCGTGAACGGGACGGGGCTCATCAACGGGGGCGCGGTCTCAGAGCATCATCTTCCGCGGGGCAGCTCCAAGGCGCGGTACATCGCAATCGGTGCGGCCCTCCTCATGCTCTTTCCGATTGCGCTTGCCCTGATGGGCTTCGCGACTTCCCCCGGAATCGAGATTGACGGGAACTTCGAGGACTGGTCACGGGAACGGGTCCCGGAGTACGCGGGCGGCACGACGTCGGCGAACGCGAACGTGCAGATCGCGGGGACCTCGATCTCGGTTTCGGACACGACGATTTTTCTCCGTGTGCGTGTCGCAGGGACTCCCGTCTTCGCGGACCCTGCAGGATGGGACACGATGTACGGATTCCTCGACTTGGACGGCAACAACGTGACGGGGTACGACCTGGGCCTCGTCGGCGCGGAATACGTGGTGCGTGTCTCCGGCTCCGCGGCCCGGGTCGAGGACGCCCGACTCCTGAGGTTTGACGGGGCGGGGCGCACGCGGGACGACTGGGAGGGGTTCGTGGCCGCGTCCGAAGTCACGGCGGCAGCGTCGGGCTCAGAAGTCGAAGTCTCGGTGCCCCGGGCAGCCTTGGAAAGTTTCTCGAATAATGACTTGCGCGTGCTTTTCGCGTTCGACGATCTTCAGGGGGAGACGAGCCACACGTCCGTGCCCTTCGGGGCGTCGGCCGGCGCTCTCATCGTGGAGCAGGTCCCGCTGACCACGACCCTGGCGGGCGGCGTCCAGCCGTTCCTAACCCTGACCTTCCGTTCCCTTGGCAACGTCCCGTTCACGGTACAACAGGTCACCCTCGCGACGCAGGGCAACGCGATCTTCATGGGCCTTCCCTCCGGCGTTCTTGTGGGTGCAGGATCTTCCGAGACCCGCACGATCAACGTGGACGCCACGGGTTTGCCGCAAGGCACGTTGGTGACCGCCACCGTGACCGGGATTCAGTTCCAGCCGGTGCGTCCCCATTCGATCGTCGGACCCATTGCTCGGGCGCATATCGGCCAGCCGCCACCCGGCAAGGCGATCGACGGCCTGTTCGCGGATTGGCCCTCGCCGATGGCGGACACGGACGTGATCCCACCGCGCCGCCGAGCGATGAACATCCTGAGTCGGGACGGCAACGTCTCCGGAAACCAGGTGTTCCTCTACGCACGGTTCGGAGGGGAAGCGCTCGAGGGCGGACTGACTCCCGCGAAGCCCGCTAGACCCGATCCCGACGGACCAGGGAACGGCACCCAATCGGCTCCGGGCGGGCCCCCGCCCCCGCTCGTGGGCCAGGACTATGTCCGGTTCTATGTGGATACGGATGCCGCGACCCCCGGTGGCTACGATGTCGGAGGGATCTCCGCGGATCGCCTCTTCGAGGTGCGGGGCCGCAACGGCCGCGTCTGGGATGCGAGTGTGTATCGCATGGTCGGGTCGAACTGGGTCCGGGAGACCACCCTGGACACGGGGGTTGGGGAAGATCAGATCGAGGTGGGTGCCACGTTGGCGGCAACGTCGTTCAACGGGACACAGTTCGCCGTGCTCATTGCTGACTGGTCCGGGATTGCGGACCGCGCCGATGGGGTAGTGACCCGAGGGGCCACCGGGGGAGGGACGCGAAGCTCGCCGAGTCCCCCGATCACGCTCGACGTCTCCGGCAACGGCGTGTTCTTCCTGCGGGACACGAACCACGGGACCGAGGTCGCGTGCACGCACAACAAGAGGGCGACCTCGACGAAAGGAACGGGGCCGGTGAAATCCATCACCCTGAACACGGGCGAGTCCGCTTGCTGGTACCTCGACGAGACGCAGGGGAAAACGATTCCCACGGGAACTTGGGAGACGCTCCTCGACCTTTCCTCGAGCGCGAGCCCGGCTTACAGTGTGTCCATCCAGATCTGGAACCTCGGCCCGAACACTGTCGCCGAGACGGTGGTGCAGTGCCTCGATCAGACCACATTCGGGGATGATGTCCGTTGCTTCGTCGACTCCGTCCCGCAGAAAAACCTCGGCGGCTCGCAGGTCGTCCGCGTCCTCGTCGCCTACGCGTCCGGGAGCGGGACCGTGACCATCGAATACGACGACGCGGACACGACGGGCGATTCCCGAGCGACCCTCCCGATTCCCGAATTCGGCGAGGTCGGAGTGCCCATCGTGGTCGCGGTCCTCCTCGTGGTCGCGGTGACCGCTCGCCGATGGCGTAGACGCGCCGCGGCTAGTTCGTTGGGATTGGCGGCGGACCCTGTGGCGCTTTTCCCTCGCCCTCTCCGGACCGGAACCGGAACGTCCGCTTCTTCCGCGGCCCCGTCCCTTCCTCCGTGACGACGCCGAGGATCTCATCTTGGAGGAGGTCGCGGACCAGCGCCCACGCGGCGAAGTACACCTTCCTCCGTTCGCCCGGCTCTTCCTGCAGGAGAAGGTCCAGCACGTCGTCGACGGCGAACACCCCGGTCCCGAGCTTCTCCCGCATCCTCGGAAGCATTGACTCCCGGCGGCTCCCCTGGCGCCTCCGCTTCCTGGCGGCGGGGACCACATCGGATCCAGGGGTGGACGGAGCCAACGAAGAGTCTGCCGTCGGGACCGGAATCGGGGGCGGCTCGGGGACGGCCCCGAGGATCGCGTCGAGCGTGATGATCTCCTCTTTCATCTCCAGTTCCCGGCGGGACGCCTCTGCGATCTGTGTGCGGAGCTGGCGCCCTTCCTCCTCGACCCTCACGCGACGCTCCAGCAACGAGGCCAGGATGAGGCCTTCGCGCTTTTCGCGGCTCAGTCCTTCCATCATTCTTCCCGGCAGGGCCTAATTTGACCGGATAGATGAAGTTGCTCAACCGAAAGGCGACCACGCCGCGCGGCCCTTTCTTCAGGAAGGTGTCACCCTGGGACCCAGAAGGGTGGCCCGGAGTTGGAATGGGCGATAGTCTTCGCGGGCAGCAGTGATGCGCACCCATCGGAGCTAGCCTTGCCAACAAGCCAGAGGTGGCATCTAGATATTCGGTGGGTGTGGTTCTGGCCGGGGGCTCTCGATTCCGCGAACTGCTGTTCTCACGTCAGCGACCGCATGGACGGTAAGGAGGGCGGCCATGACGGCGACCCATTCGTTTATGAAGATTCTGTATGGCGCGACCAGGTTCGCCAAACCGATCACGACTGTCAGGCAGGTCATGATGGCCGATGTGACAGCGAACACGTCGCCTTTGTTGATCGCCTCATACCATACGACCAGGGCAGTCTAACTGACCGCTGTTCGTAGCCGAAAGGCGGTATGCACGGCCAAGATGAGCGCAAGAGAAGCGACGGCAATGGAAGCGAAATCGACAACGACGATAGGCGGCTGTCGGAGGAGTGCAAGGCCAAAGCCGACAGATGTAACGAGGATGGCGGCAATCCCGAGAAGGATTCCGAGATTGAGCGTGGGCACGAGCGTCGCGATGGTCGATTCAATCGTTTCCTCCCGATGCTGAGGCCACCGGGGAGACTCCCGAACGACCTGCAACCTCGCTTGCGAGGCAATAAGGAGGAGAGAGGTCGTGGCAAATCCCGCCACCGCGGTGACTGATGCAACGACTATCGACGGAACTCCCGGACCCAGGACCGTGACGGAAAGAGGAAGCCCGAAAAGGAGTACGAAAGAGGCGGCAAGAGCCCCGATGCGATACGGACGGGTGCGATCGTTAGAATGCGGTGCGGCCATAGCGCGGACGGCCACACGCGCGCCTCCGCTCTTGGAGCTATGCGTGCGTCCTTGCTAGTTTCGCCAGCGCTCACTCCCCGATCCCGAGGCTCTTGTCCGTCTTCATCATGCTCGCCTTGCCGTCATTCTCGAGCTCCAGCATCGCGCGGATCGCGTCGACGTTCTCCGGGACGACGTCGCTCTCCTGGTGCACGGCCTGGAAGTAGTACAGGGTTTTCCCGAGGACGTGCACGCCGTCCTCCCACAGCGCGATCTCGTAGAGGTCCGAGCGGTTCCGTGACAGGTCGCGCGCGACCTCCATGATCTGCGCGGTGCTCGCGACGCCCTCCGCGCCCCGGAAGAACTTCACCCGCGGTGTCCGCCGCCAAACGTCGAGCACATCTTTGGCGGTGGTCGTTCGCTTTACTTCGACGGAGACCGCGTGGACGTGCATGATCGTCGTCGGCACCTTCAGCGCGATCGTATGGATGTTCACGTTCGGCAGCACGGACTGCACGTCCGCCCCGTGGTGGCTCGGCATCTCGAGCTCCGGCTCGATCGCGTTGATCGGCCCCCTCTTCGAGTCCGGCGGGTCCGTCGCGCGGCGCACCATCACCGCCAGCACCTTCTCGACACCGAAGTGGACGTCGAGCGGGTACAGCGTGCGGATCAGGCCGGTCGTGTTGCAGCTCGGGACGCGGACCCAACGTTGTCCGAGCGCCTCGCCGTAGTTCACCGCCGCGTTGAACGAGAGGTTCGCGAGCGCGTGCTCCTCGCCGCCCTGCCAGATTGCCTTCACGCCCGCCTTTTCGTACGCGGGCTTGAACCCAGACTCCTCGGGCGTGCAGTCCACGACGAGGTCCGTTTCCTTGAGGAGGTCCTCGAGCGTCCCGTGGACCTTCATCCCCGCCTTCTCGAACTTCGGCAGCACGTCCTTCGTCGTCGCAAAAAGCGCGTAGCCGCGCTCCACCGCCATCCGCGCCTCGTAGTTCGGTTTCATCTTCGAGACGCCCACGATCATCATGTCGTCCTGGCGGCTCACGGCGTCCGCGACGCGCTTCCCGATCGTCCCGTACCCGTTGATCGCGACCTTGGCGGCCATCTCGTCCCCGGCCTCGAAACCGTTCCGAACGCTAAATAGGTTCGGTCGTGTCCGACAGAGGCGCCGCCAAAGACCGCGAGAACGCGTTCATTCAATTCGAACGTGAAGCGAAGGAGAAGCGAAGGAGAAGCGAAGGGGTGCGTTTCGCCCGATCCGTGTTCGCGAAACGGACGCACTTTCGCCAACCTCCCGCCGAAGGCCTTAATTGGCTGCCTTGTCATGCGGGCGCAACCCGAGAGGGGCTTGGTAGCTTGAACTGTATCGGATAGACATCGTGAACGACCGTCAAGAGTGGTTCTGGTTGACGAACACGCCAGGGTACCAGCTGCTGATGGCCGGGCTTGGGGTGGGCGCTCCACTCGGAATCACCCTCGGGGGTTTCTTTTTCGGCTGGCCCCTTTGGCACATAGTAGTCGCCCTGGTGATTCTCCTTCCGCTCATGGGAGCACTTCTCGATAGAATAGTTGTTCTCAAGGCGGGCCTCGCCCCCGATCGCGTCATACTTCGGCGCCTATTCACCGCTCGTGTCATCACGCGAGATGCCGTAAGTCGGGTAGTTATAGACCCACCAGTGTCCGACGTCAAGGAAGAACTCAAGATGTCAACAAGGACGAGGCTCCTCTCCATTCGCATGCGAGAGGGGAGATCACTCGAAACCACTCTAGTCTCCCCCGGCCTACAACTGAGGATCGCTCGCGTTCTAGATCCTGACCGCTATCCGGGGGACTATCTTGACGGGCTTGTACCCGTCGCCCCAGAACCGTAGGCTTGGGGTTCCCCCCCGCCAGAAGCTCGCTTGGAAGTGGCTTGGGAACCCGCCCGGGACCCGCCCCGGTGAACGGAGGGCGGACAATGGACGTTCACGGCGTCAGCTTTAAGCGAGCGCGGCCGCATGATGGAAGTCCATGGCGGCCCGCAAGAGGCACTTCAAGATCGTCCTCGAGCCCGCCGAGGATGCACCGACGGAGTTCTACGTCGCCACGTCCCCGAACCTGCGCGGGCTCGTGACGCAGGGGCGGGGCATCGACGAGACGGTCGAGAACGTGAAGGACGCCATTTCCGCCCTGTTCCGGGGGCAGCCGCCCTCCTACACGCTCGAGGTGAAGGTACTCGTCCCGGTGTGAGCGATGGCGAAGCTCCCCCGGGATGCGGACCCGCGGAAGGTTCTCCGGGCCCTCGAGCGGCTCGGATTCGTCGTCGACCACGTGTCCGGGGGCCACTACGCAATGGTTCACCGGGAGGATCGTTCGAGGCGAACCACCGTCCCCTTTCACGGGAAGCTCAGCACCGGGACCCTCCGCGCAATCCTCCGGGAGACCCGCGTCGCCCTCGAGGAGTTCATGAAGGTATTCACCATCCTCTAGCTAAGGTCCGCTGAGGACTCCGACTTCAGGGCACGGGCCTCCGACTCGCACCGCCAATCCCTTATGCTCGTCGACGATGTGGTCCCCGTGGCGGAGTCCAATGCGGTTCGGCCTGAACCGCCAATGCTCGTGACGGGGGTGGCGATCGTGATCGGAGGGATGGCGGTTGCAATTGCCGTCGGCAAACCACCTGCGAGGGGCGCAGGATGAGCGACCGGTGGGTGGACGGCGGGGCGTACGACGCCTTCATGGGCCGATGGAGTCAGGCGCTCGCCGCGCCGTTCCTAAGATGGGCGAGCTTCCCCCCGGACGCTGAAGTCCTCGACGTCGGCTGTGGGACAGGGTCCCTGTCCCGGGCGCTCGTCGCTAACGGGGCGTCCCGTGTCGTGGGGGTCGACGCCTCCCCGACCCTCGTGGCGCACGCGTCGTCCTTGGCCCGCGCGGCCGGGAATGATGGAGCGAGTTTCGAGGTGGGGGACGCGGCGAAGCTCCGTTTCGCGGATGGCGAATTCGACGCGGTGGTCTCCTCGCTCGCCCTGAACTTCTTCCCCACGCCGGGGATGGCGGTCTCGGAGATGCGGCGGGTCGTCCGCGACGGCGGCGTCGTGGCCGCGTCCGTCTGGGACTACTCGGGCGGCATGCAGATGCTGCGCCGGTTCTGGGACGCCGCCAAAGACCTCCGCCTGCCCATGGCCCACGAGATGGATGAGGGCGTGCGGTTCCCCGAGTGCGACCCCTATCGGCTCCTCGAGTTGTTCGGCGGGATCGGGTCCAGCCCGGAGACCACGCACCTTGAAGTCCCGATGGAGTTCCGGGACTTCGCCGACTATTGGGATCCGTTCCTCACTGCGATCGGCCCGTCGGGCGAATTCGTCGCGGGTCTGGCCGAACCGCAGAGGGTCCGGTTGCGCGAGCAGCTGCGATCGCGGCTCCCCGCGGACGCAGAGGGACGGATCCGCCTCATCTCGAAGGCGTGGGCCGTGCGCGCCACGAAAGCGTGAGTCCGCGATTCCCGACAACAGCTTGCTGATCGCACTCGACGCGTGTCGTGCGGTCTCCCTTGACCGGAAGGTACGCGTCGTCCATGTGCAGGTCGCATGGGCCCTCGGAGAGCGTCCGGCCTCCGAGCGTCAGGGCATGCGTCGCGCGGTAGTCCCGCATGACCACGGGGGGCATGGGCTCACAGCTTCGTGCCGCACTCGCCGCAGAAGGCCACGCCCATCGCGTTCTTGTGGTGGCACTTCGCACATTCCTGGAACGCGAGGGAGGCGCCGCAGTTCTGGCAGAACTTCCCCGACCCTGCGGGCTTCCCGCACGTCGCACAGACCGTCGCGCGGTCCGCGGTGTCCCCGTCGTACAGCGTCTGGGTCTTCACGTGCTCCCGCATCTGCTCGACGCGGACCTGGGCCTTCGTCGCCTGCATCTCTGTGACGAGGGACGGCGCATCGTTCGTGCACAGCCCCGCCTCGCCGTTCCAGTCCTCCGTGCAGACGTACAGCTTGCACTTCGGGCACTTCTTGAAATGGGTCGTCGTCTCGTTGACGGCCTGGCCGAACGCGCCATCGTGCTCCGTATGCCACGCCGCGGACATGGACTGGTACTGACCCGCCGCGGCCGCAGCCTGCCCTGCCGAGTACAGGCCGCTCTTCCCCGTGAATCCGCCCGCGACCTCGAGGCCGCGCCCCAGGAAGCCGAGCCGTTTCGCCTTCGTCTCGCTCTTGGACGGGATGAAGGACGTCGTGAAGCCGCTGCCGCAGATATCGCAGTCAAACTTCCACTGGAAACCCTTCTCCGCGCTCTTGTCCTGGACGTTCTTAGGATGGTCGAGTAAGGCCATTCTGTTCCCCCGGATGGACAGATAGAGTCGTCCCGGTAATCAACCTGACGGCGGCCGCCCTACATCTTCAGAGACTTCCAGAGGTCCTTGAGCGCGAACCCGCAGCGATCGCACTGGCGCGCTTTGGCGGTGACGACCGCGGCGCACGTCGGACAACGATACCGGTTCACCGTGCCGCACTTCTCGCAGGCCTCGGCATCGGGGCCGATCGGATTTCCGCACCGCGTACAAGAGATGACGAGGGCCTTCCCGCACTTGTTGCACGCCTGCCAGTCCGCCTGGATCGGGGCGGCGCACCACGGGCAGACCATCTGGTGAGGATGCGCGCGGCGGCAGAACGGGCAGTACGCAGAGTTCGCGTCGACGAGCTGCCCACAGAACCGGCACGGGCGCTTGTATCCGGGCATCGCCGCGGCATACGGGGCTGGATATAAACCCTATTCGTGGTCACCCGAAGTACAGGTCCCGCCGGACCCTCGGGACCAAGGCCATGAGGACGGCAGCCTCCGTGAGCTTCGTGCGGTCCATCGCGCCCTGGGTGAGCCAGCCGATCGCCCCGATCCGTCGCCCGATGTTCTTGACCTTCGTGAACGCCTCCATCGCCTCGCCGACGGTCTTCCCGCGCTTCACGGCCTCGATCACCGCCTTCGGGTACGGGAAGCCAGGCCCGTGTCCGATGGTCACGGCTCCACGCCGGTCCGCGATCGCGCAGTACTGCACGTCCAGGTAGTCCTTGGCCCCCTCGTCCCAGAACAGGCCGGCCTCGATGCCCACCCCATAGTCCGCGTCGCCGATCGCACTCCGCGCGCGCGCGACCGCACCGTCGATCGTCTCCTCCTCGAAGGGCTGCGCGGAGACCTTGGCGGGCACCTCCACGCCCTGGACCTGTGCCGTCCGAAACGCCGTGGTGAACGCGCGCTTGGCGGCGGTGACCTTCACGCGGTTCGTGGAGCCGACGCGGACCTTCAGGGGGCGTTTCATCCGGCCCTCGCGGTCGATTTCCCCCGCGCGGATGCGTCGGGCGGCGATCGGCGTGCAGTCCTCCGCGAGGCGCATCGGGACAAAGACGACCTGCATGCTCTTGTGCCCGCGTTTCTCGCGCTCGCGGTTGATCTCGTGGGCGGCCTCGGCGCGCTCCGCACTCACGACGATCGCGTCGAGGTCCTCGTCGAGTGCCGCCGGCCCGGCGACATCCTCGAGCACGGCGATCCGCGCGCGCCGGAACCACTTCTTCCTCCGGAGGTACGCCTCGAGGTTCCTCTTTCGGAGCGCGAGCCCGTTCACCTTCTTCCGCGTCCGTTTCGCCATGCGATCCGACGTGATCCCGATGATGACCTCCTCGTCCCCGAGCCCGAACGCCTTCGCGAGGAGGGCCTCGTGGCCTGCGTGAAGAAGGTCGAACGTGCCACCGAGGCAGACGCGCATCGTTACCCCCCCCCGAACATCAGGAGCATCGCGAGGGCGAACAGGGCCACCCCGCCGAAATAGACGTACTGCAGCTGGCGTTTCTTGACCGAGAGACGCTCCTTGTGCGCCTTCTCGCAATCCTTCGAGCTGTACTCCTCCTTCATGCCGATCGCGGCCCCGCACTCCGGGCAATGCTTATGGCCCAGGACGCGTTCCACGGACCTGCGTACGGACCGCGCGGGCTTAGAGGTTCCGGAGCGCCCGAGAGCGGAGGGAAAAGGCTCAAGGCGATTTCGGGCGTTGCGTGCTCCTCCTCTTTACAGATTTCGGAACCTTCTTATAGAGGTCTCCCTTACGCTGCTTGAGCCCGGAGGTTGTCCCGATTAAGCGCCTTGGGGTGGTCGAGAACGTCGCGTACGACGGCTCGGTCCTCGTTCGCTCGGAGTTTCCGCCGAGCCTGGGCGCTCGCGTCGTGGACAAGCGGCATCGCCCCCTGGGGAAGGTCGTGAAGGTGTTCGGCCCCGTGAAGGAGCCGTTCGCGACGATCCGCCCGGAGGCGAAGGTCGCCCTCTCCCTCCTCGGCTCGGACGTCTACGTCGGCGAGGTAAACGATGCCCGGAAAGAAGGTCGAGGAAGCCGAAGAAGTCACTAGGTGCCCCGAGTGCAACAGCGCGCACCTCTCGGTGAACTACGAGCGCGGCGAGATGATCTGCGAGGACTGCGGGCTCGTGCTCGACGACCAGATGATCGACCAGGGGCCGGAATGGCGCGCGTTCGACGTCGAGCAGGGTGAGAAGCGCGCGCGGACGGGCGCGCCGATGACGTACACGATCCACGACAAGGGTCTGTCGACGACGATCGGGTGGAAGAACAAGGACTCGTACGGGAAGTCGATCCCAACGCGGAACCGCGCGCAGCTGTACCGCCTGCGGAAGTGGCAGCGGCGGATCCGCGTGAGCAACGCGACAGAGAGGAACCTCGCGTTCGCGTTGTCCGAGCTGGACCGGATGGCGAGCGGTATGGGCCTCCCGCGGAACGTGCGCGAAACCGCGGCGGTAATTTACAGGAAGGCCGTAAACAAGAACCTCATCCGCGGTCGCTCGATCGAGGGCGTGGTCGCCGCCAGCCTGTACGCGGCGTGCCGCCAATGCAACGTCCCACGCACCCTCGACGAGGTCGCGGACCCGAGCCGCGTCGGCCGCAAGGAGATCGGGCGCACGTACCGTTTCATGACGCGCGAGCTGAAGCTGAAGCTCATGCCAACGAGCCCGAAGGACTACGTGTCCCGCTTCTGCTCGGAGCTCAAGCTGAGCGGCGAGGTCCAAAGCCGCGCGGTCGAGATCCTGAAGGAGGCGCAGGACAAGGAACTCACGAGTGGGCGGGGTCCGACCGGAGTGGCGGCGGCGGCGATCTACATCTCCTCGATCCTAAGCAACGAGCGACGCACCCAACGCGAGGTCGCCGAGGTCGCGGGCGTGACCGAGGTCACAATCCGGAACCGGTACAAGGAGCTCACGGACCGGCTCGGCATCCGTATCGAGCTGTAGAGGCTGACCCAAGTCTCAGATGCCTCGCAAGGAGTCAGCTTTTTCTAGGGGTCCGCAATGCGCCGCCGGGGTCGATACCTGGGCGCGTACGAGGCGGTCGTCTTCATCCATGTCTTAGGGGTCATGGGATTTCTCCTCGTTCATGGGATTTCCCTTGGGGTCTCCATCCGCCTCCGGAAGGAGCGCGACCCGCAGCGCGCGCGAGCGCTCCTCGAGCTGTCGTTCGCGAGCGTTGGCGGCACTCACCTCTTCATGCTCGTGCTCATCGTCACCGGAATCGTCCTTGGGTTCATGGGCTCGTGGTGGGGGATGCTCTGGATTTGGACAGCGCTCTTCCTCCTCTTCGGCATGTGGGTTTTCATGTACGCCTTCGGCACCTCGTATTACGATGAGGTCCGGAGGGCCGTGGGGGTCCAACCCTTCTATGGCGCGAAGAAGCGGCCGCCGGCGGCCATCCTGGACCCCGAGCGGGTGGACGCCTTGCTCTCGTCGACGAGGCCCCAGATGTTGGCGGCGGTTGGCATCATCGTCCTCGCCATCATCTTCTGGCTTATGATGTTCAAGCCCATCTAGCGACTCCGCGCGATTGCGGCGCTTCAGGTGTGCAGCAGCACGTCCCCGCATCTTACGACGAGAGACCGGCTAGGTCAGAACTCATCCTTTGGCGTCCGCGTCGTCCAGTAGCTTCCGAATCGCCGCGGCAAGTTTGCGAGCCTTGTCACCTTTCTCGCCGGGCAGTTTGGCCAGGGTTTCAGCGAAATAGTCGAGGGCCGGGTCTGCTCCTCGCTTCAGCACCCGAACGAATTCCGCGTAGGTATCCTCCGGAGAAAGGGTTTCGAGTGGAGCGTCGCCCTCGCGGACCGGCTCCTCCTTCACCTCGATGATCGAGTCGTCCACGATCTGGACGACGCCCTTCGGCACGACCTTGATGACCATGAACGGGAGCGCGCCGCCCATGAGAGCGATCCCCGGCACGATGACGACGTCGCCCTTCGTGACCGGCCGCTTCAAGAGGCCGCGCTTCACGAAGTTCTCGATGCCTTGGCCAAAGGAGATCTTGTGGCCCTCGCTGAGGATCGGCGCAATCGTGACACGTTGCCCGGGCTGCAGCACGGCCTTCCGGATCTGGACTTCCTCGCCAATGTCCACGCCGAGGTTTCGGCGAACGAGGCCGTCGACGCGGATGATGCCCTTGCCCTCGTCCTCCTTCATCATGCGATACAGCTTGGCGGCAGTCCCCTTCTTCCCCACGATCTCGACGACCTCGCCGACGTCGACGCCAAGCGCGAGGCGCGTCTCTGTGTCCACGCGCGCACGGCCGAGGCCGACGTCGGACTGAGGCGCTTCAAGAACCTTCAAGACCACGTTCTCTTGAATGTCACCCATCTGATGTCGCAAGATGCTCTGATGGGTGCTTAACCCTAGCCGTCCCCGCTGATGCGGTCGGTCAGGGCAAGGCGAGCGTACCGCGCATCACCGGGACGACCTGACCGCCGACCCGAACGGAGGTCGGTCGGTTTCCCTTGGCGGCTACCCCCACCTCGATTCGACTCGGGTGTTGAACCTCGATCCCCTGCTCGATTACGAACGGCTCAGTCTTGGGGAGACGCCGGTTGGCGGCGAGGTATGCGCCGCAGGCGCCCGCCGCGCTGCCGGTGGCGGGGTCCTCGACGATGCCTTGGTTCGGGAAGAACGCGCGGGCGTGCAGGTCCGCGTTACCGCGCGCGACGAACGCGAAGACGTACGCGCCCGCATCGCGATGGATTCGTTTCAGAACACTGGAGAGCTTCGCCGGGTCTGGCGCGAGGTCTCGGACCGCCTCCACGGAGCGAAGAGGGATTTGCAGGGAAGGGATGCCGGTCGACGCGACCTGCGGCCTCAACCCCGTGGCGGTGATGTCCCGCGGGCGGACGCGCAGGGCGCGGGCGATCGCATCCACGTTCATGATTTTCCGGCCGACGGACGGCCGACCCTGCATCATCACGACCTTCCGGACCACGCCGCCTGAAACGTGAAGGTCGAGCGGGAGGACGCCGATGCCGATTTCCTGATGGATTGTCGACACGCCTTCCCGTTTAGGGACGATGCCTTCTTCCGCCGCCACGAACGCGGTGCCGACCGACGGGTGGCCCGCGAAGGGGAGTTCGCCGCCCGGCGTGAAGATCCGGTTGCGGTAGTTCGCCTTGGGGGCCTTCGTCGGGAGGACGAACGTCGTCTCCGAGATGTTCATCTCGCGCGTAATCGCGAGCATCTCCTCGTCCGACAGCCCCTTCCCATCCGGGAACACGGCGAGCGGATTCCCCGTCAGCGGCCGATCCGTGAAGACGTCCACGCGCCAGAAGTCGTATTCGCGCATGGTCTCCCCGGACGCGCCGAACCTTCAAGGCCTTTCGTAGACACCTCCTGACACGCGAGGACGACGACCGCGAGCAGTTCCTCCGCGACCTCGCGACTGTGCCGTGAGGAGAGATTCTAAGCCCGCCCGCCGATGCCCTCCCGTGGACGCCGACCTGATTGTGGTCGGGCGGATCCTCACGATGGAGCAGGCCCGGCCCACTGCCAGGGCGATGGCGGCCGGCGGCGGCCGGGTGCTGGCGGTCGGGACGGAGGCGCAGGCTGACCGCTGGCGGGGGAAGCGAACGAAGGTATGGCGTCTTCCGCCGAAGCAGACCGTCGTCCCGGGGTTCGTCGACAGCCACGCGCATCTCGCGACGGACGCGTGGCGGCGCACATGGGTCGATCTCGACGGCTGTGCGACCCTCGAGGAGGCCCTCGACCGGCTCCGCGCGCGGGTCACGAAGGCGCGCTACGGCGAGTGGATCGTCGGTCGCGGCTGGGACGAGAGCGCGTGGCCCGTGAAGCGCTACCTGACACGCCACGACCTCGACCGCGTGAGCGTGAGCCACCCGATCCTCGTGAACCGCGTCGACGGACACATGTGTTCCGTGAACTCCGCGGTGCTCCGGGGGTTCGAACCGACCGAGAGCGCCGAAGGGATCGAACGGGGTCCGGACGGCAGCCCGACGGGCGTGTTGAGGGAGGCGGCAGCGGAACGCGCGCGCGAGGCAATCCCGTCGCCGCCAGAGGCGGAGTGGGCGGACCTCCTCGAGGAGGTGATCGCGCACGCGCATTCCCTCGGGATCACGGGCGTACACGACGTCGTGGACCAACGCCACCTGCGGGCGTACCAGACGCTCCGCCGCCAGAACCGCCTCGCCATCCGCGCGTACCTCTGTCCGTACGAGGACCTGCTCGACATGCTGACCGCCGCCGGGATGCAGACGGGGTTCGGGGATGCGTGGCTGCGCCTCGGCCCGATCAAGGTGTTCGCCGACGGCTCGCTCGGCGCGCGCACGGCCGCCCTGTTCGACCCCTACGACGACGAACCTCGAGCGACCGGGCAGCTTGGCCACTCCCCGAAGGAGCTGACCGCGCTCCTGGCGAAAGGGCATCGTGCAGGGTTCCAATTGGCGGTCCACGCGATCGGAGACCGCGCGATCGATGTCGTCGTCGAGGCCTTCGGGCGGGTCCTGGACCGGGAGCCTCGCGAGGATCACCGCCACCGCATCGAACACTTCGAACTCCCGAGCGATGAAGCACTCGGTCGCATGGGGGAACTCGGACTCATCCTGTCGATGCAGCCGAACTTCGTGGCGCGTTGGTCCCACCCCGGCGGGTTGTACGAGCGCCGCCTCGGGAGAGAGCGCCTCGCGCGGAACAACCCCTTCCGTTTCATCCGGAAGCGAAAGCTCCCGCTGGCGTTCGGATCCGACGGCATGCCCTACGGTCCCCTGTACGGGATGTCCGGGGCTGTCGACGCGCCGTTCGCCTCCCAGCGGATTCCCTTTGTAGATGCGATCCGAGCCTACACCGCCGGCGGGGCGTTCGCCTCCTTCACGGAACATGACGCAGGGGGCTTGGCGGTGGGGAAGGTGGCGGATTTCGTCGTCCTGTCGGGCGATCCGGCGCGCGTGCGGCCACCGGGGCTGGCGGTGCACGCGACGGTCGTCGGGGGCGAGGTCGTCCATCGACGGCGTCGGGCTCGGGGAACGTCCGCAAAAACCCGAACCTAGAAGTAGGCCAGGTGTTTCGCGGGGCGGGGTCAGTCAATGGAGACGCCTTCGCTCTCGTGGCGCGCGTGGATCAAGGAAAAGCCCTTCGCGGTGTGGGTGGTCGTCCTCGGGCTCCTCTACTTCGGGATCGGCCTTTTGGTCCTCGTCGTCCCCTTCGTCCTCGCGACCGGGGCGGCCGACGCAATCACCTTGACCTCGCTCGCCTTTGCAGCGATCCTCCTCGTGGCGGCGTTCCTGGGCCTCAAGGGGAAGCGGTGGTCGTTCGCTCTCTCCGCGGTCGTTAGCATCCTCTTCCTGCTCCTGTTCGGCCCGTTCATCGCCGCGAGCCTCCTGAACCCCGCGGAGCCCACGTTCTGGCTCGCGATTTCGGGGGTGCCGGCGCTCCTCCTCGTCCTCGTCTTCTCGATCCTCGCCCTGCGGAGCGCGAAGGCCGGGATTGGCACGAAGACCTATCTCGCGTCGCTTCGGTCGACGGGCGGGCTGCTCACGATCGCGGTCGTCGGGTTCGTCGTCGGGGGCCTCGTCGTGGGGAACATCGCCGCCACCACGATCACACGGGTCCTGCAAGGGGCCCAGGAACCCTCGGACATCCGAATCGTCTTGGACGCGATTGTCGCCGAGGTCCCGTTCGACCCCGCCTCGCTGAACGTCTCCGTGGGGGGCACGGTCGTGTGGTTCAACGGGGACAACACGATCCACACGATCACGAGCAACACCACTGGATCGTTTGATTCCGGGAACTTCCTGCCGGGGGCCGTTTTCCGCCATACGTTCAACACGGCGGGCACATTCGCCTATCGCTGCACACCGCACCCGTGGATGACCGGCACGATCGTCGTGGCGTGAGCCGCTGGCGCTCGCGGAGATCCCGGCCTTGCGGGAAAGGGCGCATCCGACCGCCGCGGCCATCGTGGGCTTCGGAAGGATCTGGGTCATACGTTCCGTGGCCTGAATGCCCAAGCAACCCCGCGCGCGAGGCCCTCGGGTCTCCCGGGCGGTTTACTTCTCCGGTCTCGTGCGAAGGCTTTTTGGCGGCCCCGCGCTTCGGGCGGCTCTCCATGGCGACCCTGTTCCTCGACCTCTACGGCGTCCTCGCGAATTCCGCGGTCATGGAGAGGGCGTACAACGTGCGGATGGCGGCGGTCCTCCATCAGAGGCTCGGCGGGTCGATCGACGTGTGGCGGGACCTTCAGCAAGAGTCGTACGAACGGTACCAGGCCGAGGGGCTGAAACTGGACGCCAGACCCGGGCCGGATCGGGAGGGCGACGCATGGGTTGAGGCGGTCTGGCGGATGAACGCGGACCAGGTCGCGTGGATGTTCAATCGCCGTGGGATCCCGCTGCCGGCTGATCCCGCTCGGTACTCCGAGCAACTCGAGGAGGAAACGGTGCGGGAGATCGACGCCCTGTTCGAGGACGTCCGGCCGATGCTTCCTCGCCTGAAGGCGGGCGGACATCGTATCTTCTTGTCGACGAACGCGACGCGGTCGAACGGGGAGTCGGCGCTTTTTGGCGGCGGGGTCCTCGACGCCTTCGATGGCGTCGTCTGCCTCGACAATGCGAAGGCGAAGAAGGATCGCACCTACTATTGGCTCCGTGCGTTCGAGATCGCGGGGGTCCGACCCGCGGACGCGGTGTGCGTCGACGACGTCCCCCGTTACCTGGAGCCCGCGGAGGGGCTCGGCGCCCGCTGCGTGCAGATGGTCCGAGGCGGTCCGCCCCGCAACACGCAGCAGTATCCCGTCGTCTCGTTCCTGGAGGCCCTGTCCGCCTGGCTCGCTAGGGCCTGACGCGCTCCAGGCGCAGGTAAGTCACGTCGTCCCCCACGGACGCGAACAGGAGGTCCTTCTTCACGCCGTGCGCGAGGCGGACCGCGCGGCTCACCTCCGGCCACATCCCCCGGTGCCCCCGGGGCAGAGCGTGGATGAGGTACTTCGCGTGCACGCGGTCGGGGTCTCCCTCGTACGCGCGGAAGTGCGATCCGTACTTGAATCCGGTCTTCGCGACGATCGCCCGCGCCTTCAGGTCCTCGTACACCCGCAGGCGGAGGTCGAAGTCCGGCTGGAGACGTCGCGCCTGGGCGCGCAACGCCGCCAGGCTCACGGGCCGGTTCGAGTCCGCGCGCCGCAGCTCGATGGCCCCCGACTTGAGGAGGAACGCCGTTTCGAGGAGGGAGATCTGGAGGCGCGCGCCGACCATCTTGCCGTAGAACCCGTGGGCGTACAGTCGCGCCGCCTGCGTCTCGTCGAGCACGGTCGCCCGATCCTCCAGAAGATGCGCCGCAGCATGCGCCTCGCCCGCGGCCGGGAGCGCGCGCCCCTTCGGAGAAACCTCCCGGACGGCGTAGTACGTGATGTCGCTCTCCTCGTCGACCACCGCCAAAAGCAGGCTCTTCCGGGCGCTTGCCGCCCTCCGCACGTCCGCCTCGACGCCGCCGAGGTCGAAGACCGAGCGCTCGCTGAACACGACCACGCCGTACTTGCTCGGCGTCCGCTTCGGCGCGCCCCCCCTCGGATAGACACGGAAGTTCAGGGGAGCCGGGGCCTCTTTCACGATGTAGCCCCGCTGCCGGAGGTCCCGGTACACGAGGTAACGGATCTCGAATCCCGCGCCGGCCATCTGGCCGCGACGGAGCATCTCCCGGATGGGGACGGCCCCGTCCTCCGTCGTCACCGCCAGGCGCCCGGACTCCGCGAGGTACGTCGCCTCGAGGAGGGTGAGCGAGAGTCCGCCCCCCGATCGTGGCTCCCCGAAGAATCCCTTGTTTAGGAGCGTGCTCGCCTCCCCCGGGACGTCGACGTAGACCGTCGCGTCGCGCAACACGCCCGCCATCCCGGGGCGGAACGGGGTGGGGGCCATAAAGCACCCGCACGCCCAGGTTTGCGCGGAGGGGTTTAATAGCTGGAGAATCGTCAATTCCCCGTGCGAAGGAAGGACCTGATCGAACAAGTGCGCGAACTCCTCGCGAAGACGGGCTTCTTCCTCAGCGACGCGCACACGGCGCGCGGGCTGAGCTTCGACCTCGTCGCCCGCCGGGACGACCAGCTCCTCCTCATCAAGGTCCTCCAGAACGTCGACGCGCTCGGTAAGTCCAACGCGGAAGAGCTTCGCCTCCTCGCGACGACCCTCAGCGGCTCCCCGCTCGTCGTCGGGGAGCACACAGGCGACGGGCGCATGGAGGATGGCGTGATCTATTCCCGCTTCGGCATCCCGGTCCTTTCGAGGCAGACGTTCGTCGACCTTCTCGAGGACGGCATCCCGCCATTCCTGTTCTCAGCCCCCGGCGGGCTGTACGTCCGGCTCGACGCGCAGGCACTCCAGCGTGCGCGCGATGAACGGGGCATCTCCTTAGGCACGCTGGCGGATGTCGCCGGCGTCTCGCGGAGGACGATCCAGATGTACCTCGAGGGGATGTCCGCGACCGTCGACATCGCACAGAGGCTCGAGGAGTTCCTCGGGGAGCCGCTCGTCCTCCCCGTCGACCCCTTCGCGTATTCCAAGGAGACCGGGCAGCTCCTTAGCAGCTTCGAGGCGTTCGCGAAGTTCGAGCGGGACGTGTTCGAGAAGCTGAAGTCTCTCGGGTTCGACGTGTTCCCCACGATCCGCTCCCCGTTCGAGGCCATGGCCTCCCGGGAGTCCCTGTACCTCGCGGCTGTCCCAGGGAAGGGGGAGGGCGTCGAGCAGAAGGCCCGCGTCGTTGCGAACATCTCCCAGGTCGTCGAGAGGGACGCGGTCCTGTTCGTGGAGATCCACACGCGCCGCGAGAACATCGAGGGCACGCCGCTCATCCGGAAGGCCGAGCTGCGGAAGATCCAGGCTCCCGAGGAGATCGAGGACCTGATCGACGAGCGGAGGAAGTAGGTTGGCGGAGCTGCGCGTCATCCCTCGGACGGAGGGCCGCCTCGCCATCCTGGCGGTGGTCCGCGGGCTCGTCTCGGAGGCGGATCAGGTGCGGGCCGTGATCGAGGAGTTCCTCCCAGACGCGGTCGCGATCACCATCGGCCGCGAGGATCTTGCCGGGCTCGAGGCCTACGACGGCTCGGACGCCCCGTCGGAGAATTGGGAGGAGGAACTGTACGTCGCGGGCCTCTCCGAGTGGGGCGAGGTCCGGAAGCCGCCGCCGTGTTTCGTGGAGGCGGTCCGCGTGGCGAAGGCGCGCGGCCTGGCGCTCCGCGCGCTCGACTTCAACGACGAGGACTACACGGAGAAGTACGTGAACCTCGTGACCGCATGGGACCTCCTCGGTCACACGCGACTCGAGAAGAAAGCCCGGACCCATGGGTTCTCCTCCACGACGCCAGAGCAGTTCGTCGTCGAGTTCGACACCTTGGTGAACGACCCGGAGGGCTACGTGGCCCTGGAGCGGGCGCGGGAACGCCATTTTGCCTCGCGAATTGCGAAGCTCACACGAAAGCATCGATCCCTGCTCGCCCTCGTGGAGTACGAGCGGATCGCGGGCGTGCGGGCCCTGCTCGCCGCAGGCACCCCGTGAGGCGCCCTCCTACTTGGATCGATCGATGACGACGCCGCGGTCGACGTCGCCGATATCCACTTTGTGCACGTTCGTGGTGACCGTGAGGACGGCCGGCCGATTGACGTCCCACGTAACTGCCGCGGGCGTCGCGAGGTTGCGGTACCAGCGGATCCACCCGGCCTGGGAGCCGATGACCACGTCGTCGCGCCGGTCCCCGTCGACATCCCCCACCCGGAGGCTCAAGATGTCGTCCAAGGCGGCCAGGGTGACGATCGTGGTCCGCGTGAAGGCCCCGCCGCCCTGGTTCCGGAACCAGTAGAGGTTCCCCGCGTTCGTTCCCACGACGACATCCATCTCCTCTCCGACGTCGATCAACCCAACGTCGATCGAAAGCGCGGTGTCCACGGTGCTCGCGCTCCAGAACGCCGTGAACGCCGGGCCGCGGTAGACGCGGAAGTTCGTCCCGGTGACGAGGAATAGGTCGTTGTCTGTATCGTTGTCCACGTCCGTGACCGCGATGTCGAAGACCGCCGCGGTCTGGGCCGCGCTTACGAAGGGACCCGTGTAGGTGCCGCTGCCGGTGTTCCAGTAGATGCGGAAGCGGGAATCTGAACATGCAGCGATGACGTCCTTGTCCCCGTCCATGTCGGCGTCGGCGATCTTGAGCGAGTGGACCACGACGGCACCGAGCGTCGCGATCGTCGACCGGGACCACGCTCCGTCGTTCGCGTACATGTAGATCTGGCCCGTGTTGTAGCCGGCGACGATGTCGTTGTCAAGGTCCTGGTCGAGTTTCCCCGCGGCGATCGACCGCACCTGGTTCCCGGGGTTATCGATCTGGGTCTTCTCCCAGGTCCGGCCGCGCCCGTCCAGGTTCCGGTACCACCACACGTAACCGCCCGACTCGAGGCCTACCGCGACGTCAAGGTCCCCATCCTCGTCCAGGTCGGAGAGGACATTCGCGTAGAACCTCCCGCCGCCCCACGGTGGGACGGTGGTGCTCGGGGTGTGCTTCTCGATCAGGGTCGTGGACCACGGATTCGCGGACAACGGATGGTCGTTGTAATTGAAGACCGAATACCACTTCTCGGAGAGGGCCGGGTAGACGTACTCCTGGATCGCGCTCGCGATGTCGAGGGTCCATCGGGGTCCGTTCACGAGGAACTGCGCGGACAAGGTGAAGTCCTCATTTACATCTCTCAGGAACTTGATCCGGAACCCGTACGCGTTGTTGTCGTTGACCCAGCTGTCGCGGTTCGGCTTCGACAAGTCTATGGTGAACTTGTAGTACCTCGAGCCGTTCGTCGAAATCGCGCCGATGGGCACCGTTCCGGGCCTTGCCCAAATCTGCACACCGCCGATGTAGTCCGAGACGGTCACGTCGCCCGCCGTCACGCTCCCGTCCGTCGTGAGGACCTTCACGCGCACGTAGGCGTTGTCCGTGAAGTTGAACTGGATTGTCTTCTGCGTGTGCCCGGAGTCCCGGAAGAACTCGACGATGGGGTAATCCGGCGCGGTCCCGTTCGCGTTCGTCACCGTCAGGGCGTCCACGGTGGTGAACTGGTTCCGTGGAGGCGAGACGCTGCTCGCGCGCAGGGTGATCTCGATGTGGTATTGTCCGACGTCGAGCTGGACGCCGTCATGCCCGTAGATGCCCGACTCCGTCCGGAACCGGTATTCGAACACGGAGTAGCCGTCCGTCTCCTCGAGGAACGTGAACGCCTGCGTCGTCGAGGGCGCCGAAGTGCTCGTGACGGGCCGGTTGTATGGGGCATTGCTGTACACGAGCGGAACCTGAGGCACGGGGTTGGGGTCGTACATCATGAAGTCGTTCTGCAGGTTGACGTTCCTCAGGTACTGGCTCGCGACGATCACGACGACCCATTCGTTCTTCTTGAACGTCCGGGTCTCGTTCGCGGCCCACTTCTTGAGATCCCAGGCCGAGTCGTTGAAGATCCCGAACGCCTGGAACTCGTTGTGATACAACAGGTCCTCAGGACCGGTCTTCGTCGTCGCCGGTGGCGGCTCGTTGGGGTTCTGGAGGACCTGGAAGATGAGGCGCGATTCCGTCACATGACCGAGCAGGTCCTCCGCCTTGAGGATGATGATCCGGCCGTCCCAGCCCGTCACGGGGAGAATGTCCGGGTCCACGAGGCTGAAGATGCCGTCGTCCGCGACCCGATCCCCGTGGGTCGCGTCGTCGTACATCAGGAATGTGGCGTGCGGTCCGAACGTGTACTTGGCGCTCACGTTGTTCGTCTTCAGGTCGCCGTCAGGGTCCTCGATCTTCGCGTACAGTCCGAACGGCAGGCCCGTCAGCGGGGTGTCCCGCGTGATTGCGGTGGAGGTGTCGCCGTCCAGCCACTTCTCCACGAAGATGGGCGGGTGCGTGCCCTCGGGCCCGCGGACCTGCTCCGTCCAGACGACAATCGAGGACGGATTGTCGACGACGGACAGCGTGACCTTGTCGGTCGGTTCGACCGAGTAGTTCGTGTACTTCCAGACCTCGCCGGCATCCCAGTCCAGGTCGGGCCCGTCGATGCCGTATGGGATTCCCGCGACCGAGCCCCGGGTCTTGAGCGACTCCGTATCGAACGACCCGTCATCGTGTTGGACGATGAAGAAGATGGAGGTCCCGAAGCCATCGAGGGTCTCCCCGCCGCGGTGCTGGACCGTGAAGTTCGCCCCCGTCCAATTCCCGTTGATGTCGTAAATCGGCGAGAGTTGCCCGTCCATGTCGAGGCGAATCGAGGCCTGTGGGGTGGGGATGCTCGAGACCCACATGATGATCGAGGCGAACAGCACGACCGTCATCGCAAGGATCAAGATCGTGCCGATGACTTCTGAGACACCGCGTTCCGAGCGCATCCGGGGCATGGTCCTTCGCATGGGGGAGCCTCCCTTCGAGGGGGAAACGGCTCTCACTAGGTCCGTCGATATTTAAGCGTATTCGGGTAATTACCATTGGGTTCCCGGGCGCAAGTGAAAACGACCGCGGTACGGTTAAGTAACGCCCCCCGGTTCGTGCGCCTGTGCTCCTCACCGCCAGCGAGCGCGTGTTGCTCCACCTTCTCGGGTTCTGGAACGTGAAAGATCCTCCGGAGGGCATCACGCAGCAAGGGATCGGCGAGGCGACGCGCATCCGCAGGAGTCACGTGCCTCGGGCCGTCAAGGCGCTCTCCAAGGACGCGTACGTGGAGGAGCGGGACGGGCACGTGCGCGGGCGCGGGCGGAAGGTGAAGCTGTACTTCCTGACGGAAGCCGGGCTTCGCCGCGCCCGGGAGCTCGCGCGCGCTCTCGAAGCCCAGCCGATCGTCGCGGACGGCGGCCCCACCAGCCTCGGGTCGTTCGCGAAGGCGTCCGAGAGGACCCTCCTCGAGATCGCGCTCGAACTTGACGAGGAAGGACGTTATCATGGGGCGGCTCGAGAGGTAGGACTCCCGACGTTCCTCGGACGGCGGGAGGAACTCACTTCCCTGTCCTCGTGGATCCGCGGGGAGGCCCCCGTCATGGTCGTGTTTGGCGGCACCGGGATGGGGAAGACGGCGCTCGCGCGGCGGTTCCTGAAGCGTTCCCCTCGTACGTTCTGGTGGCGTGACCTGCGGCCCGGCGATGGCCCGGAGGCCTTGCGCGCGGACCTCATGGCCCACGTGCGGGGGCGCCGAGGTTCGGCCTCCCGCAAAGAGGAATCCGCCGGGGAACCGTGGACGGCGTTGGCGGCGGAGCTTCAGGGCCTCGAGGCGCTCCTCGCCTTCGACAACTATGGCGAGGTCCGAGAGGACCTGGTGGAAGCGTTCCGACATCTCGCAACGATCGCCGGCGAGGCGGGTGCGAAGGTCCTCGTCCTTGCAGAGGAGAGCACACCGTCATATTGCAGGTTCTACGATCGGCGCGCGTTGGAGGCCGGGCGGGTGCAGGAGATCCACCTTCGGGGCCTGACGATCGACGACAGTCGGGAGATCCTCGGCAACCCCGCCATCGCGGAGGAGGCGCTGCGCCGAATCTACCTCCTCACGAAGGGCTGCCCGCTGTACCTGACGCTCATCCGAGAGGGGGACGCAAAGAGGCTCCGCGAGAAGTCGCGGTTCACGACCGCGGAGATCAACCTTCTCTTCTTCTCTAGAGATGTGGTCTCATGACACCGGGGAGGATGCGGGTGAGCGCGAACAGGATCTCCTCCGCGTCGCGCGTCATTCCCGACACCGCGATCGCCGTCACCAGGCACGGGATCCGGCTCCCGTCTCGCGCCTGCAGGCTGAGGCGCCCCGTCACCCGGCGCGCTCCGGCGAGAAGCTTCCGCGCGAGGGCCGCGCCTTCGCCGGACGAACCCTCTGGCGCGTCGAACCACTCCGTGTAGGGTCGCCCCACGACCTCGTCGGAGGTCCACCCGAGAAGCGCCACGGCCCCCCGGTTCAAGGAGAGCACGCGCAGGTGCGCATCCAGTGTGATCACCCCATCGCAGAGGGCGTCCGCGAGCGCCTCGGCCCGCCGGCGCTCGAGCCCGTACGCCTCGACGAGCCGTGTGTGCACGACCGCGACCGCCGTGTGCGACGCGATCGTGTTGGCCACGTTGACCTGCTGGCTCGTGAACACGTGGTTCTTCCCAGCCTCGTCGAGGGCGATGAACCCGAGCACCTCGCCTTGGTAGGAAAGCGGGACCATGAGCATCGAGCGTATGTCGTTCGCCCGGACGACGGACTCCGGCAGCACCGGTTCCTTCCCCTCTCGATACAGGACGGGGATCTTCCCTTCGACGATTTTCTTCGTGAGGAGGGGGACGTCCGCTTCCGGGATGGAGAGCTGGAGGAGTCGCGCGGTCGCCGCCGGATCGGGTGAGAAGGCGTGGGCGACGCGGAACTCCCTCGTCCGGGGGTTCCGGAGGACGATCGCGCAGCGGTTCGAGGACACGAGGGGCGGCGCGATCCGGACGATCGTCTCGAGGAGCTCGTCGAGGTCCGGGAGGTCCCCCATCATCTCCGAGATGCCGATCAGGGCCGCCAAGAGGGTCTCCTCCCCGACCTCCTTCGAATCCAGCATCGAGCCCCGTTTCGGTGCGGGGACGATAAAAGGGTTATCGGCTGGTTATCAATGTCCGGTTGTGCCGAAGCGTATTAGTGAACGCCCCGACGTCCCCCATGCCCGTGTTGCCGGTCGCGCGCGCCATCTCGGTCTTGGGGTTCGTATTCGTGATGGGGGGCGTTGCGGCGGCGCTCGTTCTGCAGGACCGGTTCGTGGGGCTCGGCCTGTTCATCGTCGGCACCTTCCTGATCGTGCTCGCGGTCACGAGACCTTTCCTCGACGAAGATTGATTACCCCGGCACCCTTCCGCGGGGCGTGTACGCGATCTTCGACGTCAAGCCGGCGGACCAGGGAAAGATCGCCGAGGTCCTCAGCGACAAGGAGGACGACCTCGTCAGCCGCCAGAGCATCGCGATCCGCGAGGGTGCCGCCCTCGGCTTCCCCGACCTCGCACGCCTCGTGATCGTCGAGGGTACGGAGGCCGGTGTCGGGCGGGCCGTGGCACGGTTCGCCTTTGCGACGCGCGTCGTCGGGGAAAAGGCCGAGGCGGTCTATCGGGCGCTCAAGTCCCAGGAGGACGACGTCCTGGACGGCGTCGGTTTTCTCTTCGGATGACGCGGATGGCGCCCAACCCTTATCCGGCGGCCGCGGTTCCCGCGACGGATGCGTGCAGGCGTCGCCGTCGGGCTAGCGGTCTTCGTGGCCTTGAGCATTGGAATTCACGTCATCGCCCCCTCCGCGGTCGGCGCCACCTGCGGACTGGCAGGCTATCCCGACGCGGATCGCCACGACGAAGATTCGATCGTAGACCGCGACCTCTGGAATGAGTTTCTCTCCGCCGACGGGTTCGCTGGGGCGTCCGAAGGTCGAGATCGCGTCTCCGTCCTCGTCGTGGGTCCCTCGCGGAACTACACTGTAACCCTCAGCGAGACCCGGGTGGTGGAATATACTGGCGGCGTTGCGACGAACCGCACGACCGTCCTTCTGCAGGTCCGCGTCACGGAGGGGAACGTCACCGTCTCGGACTGGGCGCTCACTCCAGTGAGCCTAGCAGGCCGCGGCGGCGGGAACCTCACACTCGACGCACGCTTGGCCGGGGACTCCCTGACCGTTTTCTGGCGGTGGGCGTATCTGGAGTGCGACGAGGCGTTTCCGAACTCGTACTACGTCTTCCATGTAGTCCTCGACGGCGAAGGGGTCTCCGAGGAGACCGCCCTGGTCTATTTCGAAGCTCCCCGACCCAGGCGCAGTCCGCCCCTCGACCTCATCCTCCTCGTCGTTGCGGGCCTCGCAGTCAGCGTGATCTTCCTGCTCGCGCGCCACGCGCTCAAGCGAAAGGCGTAGGTCCAGGGACTTGGACCGCGTCGATTAAATAGCGAGCGCCTCTTGGACCGTTGTTCTCATGATGTGCCCACGCTGCGGCACCTTCCTCGCCGGCAGATTCTGCCACGTATGCGGCTACGACGCGCTCACGCCCCAGTACGTGTGTCCGCGATGCGGCGGCGGATTCGCGGGATACGCATGCCCGTGGTGCGGCCTGCCTGTCGGCGCCGTCCCCCACGCAGCCCCCTCAGGCCAGGGCGACGGCCTGCGCGCGGCGGGGAGCGTCTTCTGGTCCATCGCCATCGTCCTCTTCCTCATCTTGCTCGTGGTCGAGCTCGCCGCCCTGGCGTACACCGCGACCCTCGTCGTCAACGGGTCCGTTGCGGGCGGACCGCGGTTCATCGGTCTGTACCTGCTCCTTCCCTACCCGGTAGGGGAGCAGTTCGACGCGTCGCTCGAATTCTTCCTCGCATATTACTTCCTGCTCCTGGTCGGGGTCCTTCTAGCGTACGGATACTATGCGCTCAAGGACGGGCCGCTGACCGTGCAGACGTTCGCACGACCCATCGCGGACTTCGGCGCCCGCTTCGCGTCCCGCAGCGCGTTCCTCGCGACCGGTCAAGTGTTCCTCGCGGTGTTCTTCTTCCAGGGCCTCTATCTCCTCGTGCTCTGGCTATCCGGCGTCGACACGCAGGTGCCCACCTTCCCGGGATTCGCGCCGGAATGGTACGAGTACTTCGCTTTGGCGAACGCCTCCGTGTACGAGGAGGTCGTGACGCGCTGGCTGTACATCGGAGTCCCGCTGTTCTTCGTGGCCGCCATCGTCTCCGTCACCTCCAGGTCGGAGGCCGAGGGCTCGTCAGTAGAGGGAAAGACCCCGATGCCCGCGTGGCGCCACCTGTTCGGCGGCACGATCACGAGGGACTCCTCCCCGTTAATGATCGTGGTCTCTGCGAGTCTCCTCGTCGCGTCGTCCGCGGTCTTCGGCCTCGCCCACGTCCCCTCCTGGGGCTGGTGGAAGTTCCCCCCCACGTTCGTCGCAGGCCTGGCCCTCGGCTACCTGTTCCTGCGGAGGGGACTGCTTGCCGCGATCCTCCTTCACTTTGCGGTGGACTACCTGGCGGCGATCGCCCTGCTCACCGAGGCGAACCTCGGGGCGCAGGTGTTGATCGGTTTCCTCATCCTCGTGATGATGGGCTTGGGCTTCCTGTTCTTCGCATGGTACATCGAGTACGGCGTGATCCTCCTCGAACACTTCGCGAGCACGTGGCGTCCGAAGCCGCAGCCTGCGATGGCGCAAGGTGCGTCCGAGTCGCAGCTCGGTCCCGCGCATCTGCCCCCGCCGCCGGCACCGCCCACGTTCGCGCCCCAGTCGACGATGCCCTCGTACGGGACAAGCCCAGTCGCCTTCGTATGCGCTCGTTGCAGCTGGCGGGAGGCGCGGTACACCGACGGTCGGTTCACCTGCCTCCGTTGCGGTCAGGTGGCGTGAGCGGCCGGCGTACGGTGGACTCCGCGACCCGGTCGATGAGGGCATCAAGGTCTTCGTCCTCGACCGTGACGGTGAGGTCTCCGAGCGGCGACGGCTCCGCAAAGTTCAAGCGGCCGGCGAACGCGGCCTGCTTGCTCAGACGGAAGGTTGTGGTGTTCCCATGCCTTCCCCGGATCAGGACCTTCCGGGCCGCGTCCCGGATTTGCTGGTTCCTCACGAGCTTCCGGAACGCCTCCAGCGTCGCACCGTGGCCGATCACTTGACCGCCCTCCTCGACGATCGAGAGGTCCGGGAACATGTTGAGGCACGCGGTCCTCACTTTGGCGGCGCTCTCCGTCGCGTGCACCGGGGCTTCCACGCGGACTCGGACCATGATTTCACATTGTCCGCCTCATAATGAAGGGCACTGACGATACCTATTTACGCGGTCACCCCTCTCCGCGTTGGCGCGGATGCACGAACGCCTTCTCGATGCCCTTGCGAAGCGTGGCGCTCTCGCCGACCCCGCCGCCGCTGAGTACCTTGCGAGGTCCCCGAACCCTGTGGAGGCGCTGGATCGCGTGATGGCGAACCTTGAGATCATGCCCCTCGTCCTCACGATGGACGACATCCTCCGCGTGCAGGGCGCCTTCCGTTCGGCCGCCGCATCCACGAAATCGGCCATCCCGTTGGCGGTTCCGGCGGCCGTCGTCCCGCCGCCGAGGTTGCGCGCGTCCGGGCACGCCGGGGACGTGTCCGAGGAGTTCTCTGTCCTCCGGGACATCACCGGGAAATCCACCTGCGAGGGCACCCTCGGCGACTTCTCCCGCTACTTCGCGAACCGGTTGGACGCGATCGGGAAGCTCCTCCGCGTCCGCAGGGAGCTCGTCGGCGCGGTGGACATCGCGCGGGCGAAGCGCCTCACGCGAGAGGTCCGTTTCATAGGTATGGTCGCGGACGTGCGCACGACGAGGAAGGGAGATCGCATCCTCGAGGTCGAGGACATGACGGAGACGGCGCCCGTGTTCATCGCACAGTCGCACGATTTGTTCCGCGACGCGGTCCTCCCCGACGAGGTGATCGGTGTGATCGGTAGGCCGACCGAGAAAGGCCTCATCATCGCCGAACAGATCATTCGCCCGGACGTTCCGAACACGCGTGCGTTCCCCGCGGCGAGGGAGGGGATCTCCGTCGCGTTCGTCTCGGACATCCACGTAGGGAGCAGGACGTTCCTCGGGGAGAAGTGGGATGCGTTCACGCGCTGGATGAGTTCGGGGGACGAAGCCGCGAGCTCGATCAAGTACCTCGTGTGCGTGGGCGACGTCGTCGACGGCATCGGCGTGTACCCGCGGCAGGAGGAGGAACTCACGATCGACGACGTGTACGCGCAGTACGAGGAGCTCGCGCGCCTCCTGGCCGCGATGCCGGACCACGTGAAAGTGATCGTCCTCCCGGGGAACCATGACGCGGTGCGCCCCGCGGAGCCGCAGCCCGCGTTGCCACAGAACGTGCAGAAGCTGTTCGACTCGAACACGTCGTTCGTCGGGAACCCGTGCACGTTCACACTGCACGGAGTCCGGATCCTCGCCTACCACGGCCGCAGCATGGACGACTTTGTGTACTCGCTCCCGGGTATGAGCTATGCGCGCCCGATCGAGACGATGAAGGAGATGCTCCGTCGCCGCCACCTCGCGCCGGTGTATGGGGGCAAGACGCCGATCGCACCGGAGGCCGAGGACCACCTCGTGATCGACGAGGTGCCGGACGTCTTCGTTGCCGGCCACGTGCACGCGGTCGGGATGGACGAGTACAAGGGCGTGAAGGTGATCAACGCGTCCGCGTGGCAGTCGCAGACCGCGTACCAGAAGATGCACAACATCGATCCGGTGACTGCGCGCGTGCCGATCCTGAACCTGGGGACTGGTCGTGGCACGATCAAGGAATTCTGATTGGCGGCGTTCCCAGGAGTTGTTGCTGTTCGGTCTGCTCCCTCGTCGTGGTCCTGACCTTCTCAGCCACGGTCGCCATGGTCGTTGGGTTCGTCGCCCAGCCTCAGCCCACGCCACAGCTGACCCGGGGAGTTGCACTCCTTCTGTTCCTATGCACTACCGCATTTGTGTCCGCTTGGAAGCTGCCCTACCGGAGAAGACAACCGAGAGGCTGCGACGGCAGGGAACGTTGATAGGCCTCTCAGGTTCTCGGCACTCCAGTGAAGTTGGCTGCGGTCGGCGACATCCACGGCCGGGAGTTCCTCGCGCCGTTCCGTGACTCGCTGGCGGCGGTCGAGGATCCGGACCTCTTCCTCTTGGTGGGAGACCTAACGGACCACAACCGCATGGAGGAGTTCGGCGAGGTCGTTGCAGCGGTGAAGGCCCGCGTGTCCTGCCCGATCGTGTGCGTCTTCGGCAATAACGAGTACGCCGCGGACCACGGGAAGTACCGCCAAGCTTACGACATGATCTACCTCGACGACGAGTCGCGGACATTCGAGGTTGGCGGCAAGTCCGTCCGGATCATCGGAAGCACGGGGTCTCTCGACGAGCCGACGTGGTGGCAACGGAACAATCTTCCCGGGATCGCGCAGGAGTACGAGCAACGCGTGCGCCGTCTCGACCAGCTCTTGGCCGGGGGGGACGTCCGACTCCTCCTGACGCACTACCCGCCGACGTTCGCGACGATGGGAGGGGAGAAGGAAGATTGGCGGCCCCAGCTGGGTTCTCGCCGCCTGGAGAAGGTCGTCCTCGGCCGCAAGCCGAACCTCGTCGTGCATGGCCACGTCCACAAGGGCATCCCATTCGCGGAGATCCGCGAGGGGCAGGCCACGCTGGAGGCATTTGGCGGCGAACGCCGCTCCGTCCTTGTGTACAACGTCGCGTTCCCGGTGACAAAGGCAGTGACGATTCTAAACCTGTAGCAGCGAATTCTTATCTACGTCCCGTCCATAGAGCGCGGGATGCGGTGGCCTCTCCCATGGCCAAAGTCGTGGCGGACGAGGGGTGAGCCGCCGTCGGGTCCGGGGCGGGAGGAGGATGCCGAGGATCGCGAGGATGACGAGGAGGAACAACCGCGGCCCCTGAAGGAATCCGCTCTCCTCCTGCTCCGCGACGTCGTGCTCGCGTTCGTCGTCGTGGGCGTTGTCATGCTCTTGCTCCTTGCCTACACGCGCGTGTGGCCCCCCATGGTCGTCGTCGAGAGCGGGAGCATGCAGCACTCGGGCACGGAGAGCTTCGTGGGGGTGATCGATACCGGGGATCTCGTGCTTGTCCAACAAGTGGGGACGCCGGGTGATATCACGACGTATGTGGAAGGTCGAGCAAGAGGTTACGAGACCTACTCCAACTACGGCGATGTCATCATCTTCTATTCCCCGGACCAGATCCTGACCGACACATTGCCCGACACGCCGATCATCCACCGGGCGATCGTCTACGTCGTCCCGAACCCCGCTGGCGGCGTCGATGTCCCCGGCCTCGCGGGCCGCGGCCCGCTCGAGTGGACCGGGATCTTGCTGAACGGCACGCCGGCCAGTGCACCGTACGGGCTCCGTTCCCTCACGGTCCAGAACGTCTGGAGCTGGGGCGGGGGCACGGGAGCCCGCCTCCCCTTCACGTACGATATGACGTCCGTGAACGTCTCGGGCTTCCTGACGAAAGGCGACCACAACGGGAATGTCGACTTATGGCAGGGTCGCGTGCAGCCCGTCCCGCTGGACCGGGTCATCGGGAAGGCACGCGGAGAACTGCCGTGGTTCGGACTAATCAAGCTGACGTTCGCGCGGGATGGCTCGGGTTGCTGCTCGGGCTGGGGCGACCCTGTTGCTCCGAGAAACAGCTGGGACGCGCTCCTCGTGTCCCTCATCCTTGTCATCGCAGGGCCTTTCGTCGCGGACTACGGATGGGCTTGGTACATGGGGCGACGGAAGGCGAAGCGGCAAGCGGCGCGGAGAGCGCTTGAGGTCGCGGAACCGCCGCCAGAACCTGTGGAGCCGCCCCCGGAGGGTTCACCACCGGGACCGGTCGGAGAGGCGCCGCCAATTGGTGAGAATGCGCCTGCGGACCAGAAGCCGGAGATCAGGGACGAGGCTCGAACAGAGTCCGTTGGACCTGAAGGCGATGCCCCCTGAGGTCGGTCAGGAACTCGTCCTTCTCAAGGATCCGCTTCGTCTCCAAGACCGGCACGTTCGTCCGGATCTGCTTCGTGCGTCCGCCCCGGCCGAACGACTTCACGGTCGCGCTGATCAGGCCGAGCATATCGAGCTCGGAGACGAGGTCCGTGACCCGCCTCGGGGTCAGGATCGCGATCCCGGTCTTCCGGCAGAGGTCCCGGTAGGTCGCGTACACCTCGCCGGTCGTGAGTTTCGTGTTCCCGATCTCCTCGTTCAGGAGGACGCCCAGCAGGATGAGCTTCGCCTGCGTGGGGAGGGCTTTGACGGCCTCGACGACCGTGTCGAGCTCGAGCTTGTTCTTCGCCTTGAGCACGTCGTCCACGGAGAGGTGGTCCTGCTCGCCGCGTTCTGCGATCTCGGCGCTCACACGGAGGAGGTCGAGCGCCCGGCGCGCGTCCCCGTGCTCCTGCGCCGCCAGGGCCGCGATGAGGGACAGCACTTCCTGGCTCGTCGCACCGTCGCCGAACGCGACACGCGCCCGGTCCGTGAGGATGTCGAGCAGCTCGTTCGCGTTGTACGGGGGGAACACGAGCTTCTCGTCCCCGAGCCGCGACCGGACGCGGGGGTCGAGGTACTCCGTGAACTTCAGCTCGTTGCTGATCCCGAGGAGGCAGAGGCTCGACCGCTCGAGGTCCTCGTTCACCTTCGTGAGATGGTACAGGAAATCGTCCCCGTTCTTCGCGACGATGCGGTCGATCTCGTCGAGCGCGAGGATCACAACTCGCCTTCGTTCGTCGAGCCGCTCCACGAGCACCTGGTACACGCGGTCGACGGAGAGGCCCGTGAACGGCACCTTCTCCTCGGGGTTGTCGATGAACGCGTTCGCGATGTTCGCGAGCACGCCGTACGGGGTGTCGACGACCTGGCAGTTCAGGTACAGGTAGCGGACGAGCGAGTCCGGATCCGCTCGCCGGATTTCCTTCTCGACGAACTTGACGACCGCCGTCTTCCCCGTCCCCGTCTGCCCGTGGATGAGGATGTTCGACGGCCGGTCCCCGCGCAGCGCGGGCACGAGGATCTGCACGAGCTGGTCGACCTGCGCCTCGCGGTGCGGGAGCCGCTCCGGAAGGTAGGCCGGTCGCAGGATGTCACGATCGACCCGGAATAGCGGACTCTTGCGAAGGTACTGGACGAAGACGTTGTCTTCCATTGCTGGCTCCCCCGAGGTGTCCACGACCGCGCGGATTTCGCGTCGTCACTCGCGAGATACGCGGGCGAGAACGGGCGCGGATGGCGCGGGACGAAGGTAAAGCTTTCTGGCACGACCGCGCAACATGGCTGAGACGCGGTTTTGTGTGATTTATATTTTCGTTCGAAGATGATAGTCGGCACCCGCCGGGAAAGACTTAAGCCCCGGGCAGGAGCGCGGTGAGGACCGCGACGGCGAGGAACCCGACGAGGATCATCACCGCCACGAGCGGGCTCCGAGAGCGGTGTTGGAGCTCCGGGATGAGGTCGACCGCTGCCACGAAGAGGAACGTGCCTGCGGCGAACGCGAGGGCGAAGGGGAGCAATCCCGTTCCGACGGAGAGGAAGGCGAGGCCGAGCAGGATCCCCACGGGCGTGTCCACCGCGCTGACGAGCACGAAACGGGTAGACTGGCGGCGGTCGTAACCGGCGGCGAGGGCGATGCTCACGGCCGCGAAGCTGTCGGGAATCTGATGGAGGGCGATCGCGAGCGTTACCGCGGTTCCCGCGCCCACGTTGATCGATAACGCAAGAGAGATGACGAGCCCGTCGAGCGCGCCGTGGAACACGAGCGCCCCCAACGCGAGGCCTCCAAACGGTTTCGCGGCCGGCCCTTTCCCGAAGTGATGGTCCTCCCCGGCGCCGTGGAGCACGAAGAACTCGACGAGCAGGAGCACGAAGAAACCTGCAAACACCCCTCCCGCGACGAGCATCGGTGAGCGGCCTTCGAGCGACACGAAGCTTTCCGGGAGGATGTTCACCAGACAGATTCCGAGGAGGAGACCCGCAGAGAGGCCGAGCATGACATGGATCGTCCGGTCTCCGACGATGCGCCGCGAGAGCGGGAGAGCGGCGACGGCTAAGGGGGTGGCGAACGTGACCGCGGCCCACAGCACGAGGGGCTCCCACGGGACGGCCACGATCCCGGAGCACGGGACGGTGCTATTTAAGTGCATCCCGTTTCTTAATAATCCATAAGTACCGGGAGGGCCTGCGTTAATAACGATGACGATTGTGAGCATGTCCGTCGACACGCCGGTCCTGCGAAAGTTCGACGCCGTGGTGCGCCGCCGGGGCTACCCATCCCGGTCCGAGGCCATGCGCGAGGCGATGCACGAGTTCATCGACGCCGCGGAGTGGGGGCTGGACGAGGGCGAGAACACGCTCGTGCTCTCCATCCTCTACGAGAAGGATGCTCCGCGCGGCGACCTCCTCGCGCTCCAGCACCGGTTCGACGAGATCCGGACGATGCTCCACACGCACCTCGACGAGGCGAACTGCCTGGAGCTGCTCGTCGCCGAGGGGCCGAACGCGCGTCTCAAGGAACTGATCGAGCGCGTGCGCCGAATCAAGAGCGTCACGCAGATCAAGTTCATGCAGACGGCCACTCCCTGAGAACGGAGGCGGAAGGCTTATCGCGGCGATTTGCCAATCGGCCCGCGTGGAAGCGGCCCCCCGCACGCTCCCGTACGCGCGCGGATACTTCTACCAGAGGATGGTGGTCCTCTCGGCGCTGTTCTCCGTCGCGCTCCTCGTCCTCGGCCTGGCCGCCCCCGCATGGGGCGTGCTCGCGATCGCCGGCGCCGCCGTGGCCGCGTACATCGTGATCGTGGGACTGAGTCCGATGCTGACGAGCCACACGCTCACCCGGAGCCGCATCATCCTCCGCCAGGGATGGTACTTTCGCTGCGTGATCCCGTTCTCCGACGCGGAGACGATCAGACCCTACGACGGGGACCCGCGGTTCGGCCTCCGCCTCTCGCCGACCCGGGGCCTGCTCTATGTGGTCGGGGGCCGGGACAACCTCGTGGCCGTGCGCCTCAAGCAGCCCCGCAGGTTCGCGCAAGTCCTGTTCATGACCGCCCGCGAGATCGTGTTCGACGTGGACGACCGCGAGGCGTTCCTGGCGGCAGTCGTGGAACGCAAGGCGGCGGGGCCTCCGCTGCCCGCGCGGAAGGTCCCCGCACTGCCCCCCGTCCGGCGCTGATCACTCGCGCCAGTCGAGGCCGAACGTCCGGATCCCGATCTTTGGGATGAGGGGCATCTTCCTCTTGTGGACGCTCGCCTCGACGAGGCCCTCGATCCGTTCCACCTGCTTGGCGTCGACCGCGGCGCGCTCCGCGATCTCTTCGGGCCGGAGCTGAAGCTCGATGCCGAGGAGGATCCGATCCAGCTCGTCGTACGTGATCCCGAGCTCGCCCTCGTCCGTCTGGCCGGGCCAGAGCCCCGCAGTCGGGACCTTCTCGAGGATCGCACGGGGAAGGCCGAGATGGCGTGCCATCTCGAGGACCTGCGTCTTGTACAGGTCGCCGATCGGTGCGAAATCGCTGGCGGCGTCTCCGAACTTGGTCGTGTACCCCACGGCCAGTTCGCTCTTGTTGCTCGTGCCGATCACCAGCCGCCCGTCCTCGCGCGCCACCTGGTAGAGCACGATCATGCGCATGCGCGCCTTCACGTTCCCCAGCCCGACGCGGTCAGCCTTGGTGAGGGACAATTGCTTGGCGGCGGCGTCGACCATCGGACCGATCGCGATCGAGCGGAATTCGATTCCCAGCTGCTTCGCCCATCCCCTCGCGTCCCTCTCGTCTTGCGACGAAGGGGGTTTCTCCGGGAGGAAGAGGCCCAGGACGGTCTTGGGTCCTGTCGCCTCGGCGCACAGCTTCGCGACGAGGCTCGAGTCGAGGCCCCCGGACATGCCCAGGACGACACCCTTTCTCCCGCTCTCCCGGACGTGGTGGCGGAGAAAGCTGAGGATGACGTCGACGCAGGACTCCTGGAACTTCGGGCGGAGGACCACGGAGGCCGATTCCCGCGGGGACATAAGGGTTTGGCGGCGGAGCCTTCATGCGTACCTCGCACTTCCTGGCTGCGTGAACGTCGACGAGGCCACCCTGCTGCGCGTCGACGAGTACTCGCGCATGGCGGAGGCGTACGAGACGAACATCGTCCCGCGCTTCACGCCGTTTGCGGAGCTGCTCGTGGCGCACGCGGGCCTTTCGGCGCACGCGACGGTCCTCGATGTCAGCACGGGCACGGGCCTCACCGCGATCCTGGCGGCGAACGCCATGGGCGGGACCGGACTCGTGGTCGGCATCGACCTCGCCGACGGGGCACTCCACCTCGCGCAGACGAAGGCGGCGCGCGCGGGCCTGCGCAATCTCCGGTTCGAGATGCTCGATTCTCGGAACATCGTCTATCGCGGAGGCACGTTCGACGCCGCCCTGACCTCGTTCGGCCTCCCCAGCATCGGCCACGAACAGGTCCTGCGCGAGGTGTACCGCGTCCTGAAGGACGGTGCATCGTTCCATCTGCTCGGGTGGGCAGTGAGGGACCCGCCGTCGGGGTGGGACGCGTTCGAGGAGGCGGTCGCTCGCCATCAGTCTCGATCGCCCTCGAAGGCGCTCGCGCAACTCCGGGAGGCCGGCGACGTCATCGCGAAGTCCGGCGACGGCGCCTCGATCCAGACCCCGGAGATCGTCACCGCCAAGCTCCGCGCCGCGGGGTTCTCCGACGTCCGTGCGGAACCGCATGCCCGCGACGTGACCTTTGCAACGGTCGACGAGATCGTCCGTTTCCGAGGTGCGTGGGGCGACTGGGAGCGGGAGCTCGCGGAGATGGGCGACGCCCTGCCCGCCTTCCGAGCCGATCTCGCCGCGCGCTTCGAGGAGTTCCGCAGGGAGGACGGTTACGCGCTCCGCTGGTCCGTCGTCTACTACGACGCGAAGAAGTGAATCACGCGACCTCGGAGGGCGGAGCGCCCTCCTCTGCGGAGGCCGCCGCCGGTCTCGTCCTGCGCCAAACCAGGAGACCGCCGAGGAGCGCTAGCACGCCTCCGAGGATGCCGACAATACCCTGGAGTCCAGGACCCGCGATCACGGCCACCACCGTACAAAGGACCCCCGCGACGAGCAGATGGAACGACTTCTCCGAGGATCCCCGCCACACGAGCGACCCCGCCCACAGCGCATAGGTCGCCGCCACGACGAGGACCGAGAGACCCCCGCAGACGATCGCGCCGCGGGGCGTGTTCGTCACGTCCCCGACATACTCCGAGGCGCTCCGTCCGTTCACGGCCGCACCGATTAGGAAGAATCCCGGGATTCCGAGGTATCCCAGGACGCCGCCGACGATCCCGAGGAGGCCCAGCCTGTCCTTTTCCTGCACCTTCGCCGCCCGCCGCCCCTCATCGACCGCGTCGCTGATGAGGGCCGCCAAGACAGCCCTCGGTCCCCGGAAGGCGTTCCCGCAGGCACGGCACGCGCCGGAGCTGTCCGCGAACGCCTCCGTGTCCATGCTCCCGCATCGGGGGCACGCCCGGGGCTCCGGGGCCGCCATCCCGCGCGAATCCCGGGTTCGATATATGGACGTTTGCGCCCCGCCGTTTGCGCGGCCCGGCATCGGCGGAATGTTCATCTACGGCACTCGTCTGAGTTTCGACGTCGATGGACCCCATCGTCCGCGCTGTCGGGCTTCAGAAGGTGTACAACTCCGGCGCGGTGACGGTGCACGCGCTGCGGGGCGTCGACCTCACGATCCCTCCGGGCGAATTCGTCGCGATCATGGGTCCCTCGGGGTGTGGGAAGACGACCCTCCTGAACTGCCTCTCAGGGCTCGACGACGTCACGGAGGGAGACGTGTTCGTCGAGGGCGTGCGGCTCACCGAGATGGACGACGACCGCCGTTCGGAGTACCGCGCGCGTCGCATGGGCTTCGTCTTCCAGTCGTACAACCTGCTCCCGGTCCTCTCCGCGCGGGAGAACGTCGAGCTCCCCCTCGTCATCGCGGGCGCGCCGCAGCGGAGGGCCGCCGAGGCCGCGGGTCGCATGCTGGCGCTCGTCGGGCTCGACGCGTTCGGGGCGCACAAGCCCGCGGAGCTGAGCGCGGGGCAGCAGCAGCGCGTCGCGATCGCCCGCGCGCTCGTCAACCGTCCCGGGATCGTGTGGGCGGACGAGCCGACGGGGAACCTGGACAGCGAGACGAGCACGGACGTCATGGAACTGCTCACGAAGCTCAACCGGGAGAACGGGCAGACATTCGTCGTGGTGACCCACGACTCGGCCGTCGCGTCGCGGGCGCACCGGGTGCTGAAGATGAGGAACGGGCAGATCGTCGAAGAGATGCGGGGCGCGTAGCGTGCGGGACGTCTTCCTTCCGGTCGTGGCGGCGGCTGCGGCTGCGGGCATCGTCCTCGTGCTCGCGGCGGCGAACCCCATGCTCGCCCGGATGGCGGCGCGCAACGCGTTCCGTCGCAGGTCGCGCGTCCTGATCGTGACGTTCGGCCTCCTCGTCGGCACGATGATCATCTCGTCCTCCCTGACCGTGGGCGACACGCTCGAGTACATCTTCACGGGGGACGCGCACGATCGCCTGGACGCGATCGACGTCACGATCACGAGGGACGTCAACGGCGACCTGCAGGAGTTCGAGGAGTCGTGGTTCCGCACGCTCCGGGACGAGGCGATCGCCCGCGGGCTCGCGTTCGACGGGATGGCGCCCGTGCTCCAGAAGTCGATGCCGGTGCGGAACGAGGACACGATCAAGGGGAATCAGGCGATCACCGTGCTCGGGATCGACGACGCGCTCGAGTCCGGATTCGGTGGGCTCCGGTCGCTCGCGGGTGGGACGGTCTCGACCGCGGACCTGCCGGCGGGCTGGGTGTTCCTGAACGAGGCCGCCGCCAGGGACCTAAATGCGTCCGTCGGGAACCGCCTCACGCTGTTCTACGGGACGACGAACCAGACGCTCGTGTACGCGCAGGTCGCGGACGTCGTCCGGGACGAGGGGAAGGCCCTGTACCAGCGTCTTTCGATCATATTCCTGCCGCTCGGTGAGGCGCAGGCGAGCTTCAACGCGACGGGGCGGATCAACCTCGTGAAGGTCAGCACGCCCGGCCCTGCCATCGGCGGCGAACTCCGGAGCGCGCCGCTCGCGGCCGGCCTCACCGTGATCGTGAACGAGAACGCGTGGCCCCTCGACGTCTCGGAGGTGAAGCGGGAGGCGCTCGAGACCGCACAGAACATCGCCGCACAGGCGTCGGAGCTGTTCCTCGTCATGGGGAGCTTTGCCATCACCGCCGGCGTCCTCCTCCTCGTGAACCTGTTCGTGATGCTCGCGGAGGAGCGGAAGGCGGAGATGGGCGTCTCCCGCGCCGTGGGCATGAAGCGCCTGCACCTCACGCTTGCATTCCTGTTCGAGGGCGCGATCTACGTCGCTCTCTCCGCCGCCACGGGGGCGCTCGCCGGCCTCGGCCTCGGCTGGATCATGATCCAGATCTTCAACATCGTCTTCGCGGGCTTCGACGAATCGGCGACGCTCGTGTTCCACGCGGACCCCGGGAGCGTCCTCCTCGCATTCGCCGCCGGCGTGCTCATCACGCTCGGCGCCGTCGTGATCTCCGCGATGGTCGTCAGCCGCCTGAACATCGTCCGCGCGATCCGCAAGATCCCGGAGCCGCCGGCGGAGAAGCTCACGGAGGTCCAGCGATGGCTCGTCTTCCTGACCCTCTTCGGCGGCGCCGTCCTCTTCGTCCGCGGGTTCAGTCTCTTCCGCCTGGATGCCCCCGCGGTGGACCTGTCGGACCTTCCGTGGGCGGGAGGCGCGGCGGTCCTCGCCGCCGTGAACGCATTCCTCGTGTACAAGCTCACGGACCGCCCCTTCGCGGCTCGGCTCGCGTGGCTCCTGGTCGAAGTGTCCCTCCTGGCGGTCGTGCTCCTCTTGGCGTACGACATGCTCGTGTTGGAACCGGGGGCGAACGAATCCATCGGTGCATACCGGATTGCGAGCGTGCCGTTCCTCTTCCTCGGGCTCGCGACACTGGCGGCAATCCGGTGGGGGGCGCGCATCCCGTTCACGCTCGCCGGTCTCGGGATGCTGTGGTGGCTCCTGTATCCCCCCGTGGACCTCGTCGACGAAGCCCGCGACAACGTGGCCGTGCTGTTCGTGCAGACGGGCGGGCTCCTCGTGCTCGGCGCGGTCCTCCTCGCCGTCTTCAACGTCTCGCCCCTCCTCCGCTCGTTCCTGCGCCGTGCGAGCCGCGGCGGCCACCCGGTCGTGCGGGCCGCGGTGTCGTACCCGATGGCGAGGAAGTTCCGCACCGGCATGACGCTCGCGATGTTCGCCCTCACGATCTTCTCGATCACGGTCATCGCGATGGTCCAGGGCCTCCAGGCCGCGAGCCTCGACACGTTCGTATCCGGCCAGACGGGCGGGTACCAGGTCGTCGGGTACGCGCAAGGCTACGTGCCGATCGACAACTTCGTTCAGCAGCTCGAGGCAGGGGGATTCTATCCGTACTTCGTCGACGGACGCGACGGCGTCGCGAGCGCATCCGTGCTCTCCGTGGACGTGAACGTATCCGGCGAGTCGGCAACGCGGGGATACACCTTGTGGGGCGTTGACAATTTCCTCATCCAGCGAAATACGTACGGGTTCCTCGCTCACCTCCCCACGGCCACCTATCGAAACGGGACGACAGGGCCGTACGAGTCCCTCGACCTGCGCACTCGCGAGGACGTGTGGGCCGCCCTCCGGCTCAACCGGTCGTACGCGGTCGTAGACCGCAGCGCTGCGGGCGCGGACCAGTTCACGCCGGACTTTGGGCAGCTGCGCCTACCCCTGGGAACGCACATCTTCGCCACGGAGGGACGTGGGAATGTGAGCGAATTCGTCATCCTCGGCATCCTGGAGCAGTCCCTGCAGTTCACGCAAGGGATCTTCGTGGACCAGCGGTCCGTCATCGGACCCCCGCCTCACTTCGACCCCGTGACAATCCGGACGGCGTACTTCTTTCAGCTCGCGGACGGCGTCGACGGGGCGGCGGTCCGCGCGAAGCTCGAGAAGGAGTTCTTCACGTACGGGCTGATCACCCTCGACATCCGCGAGGAGATCGCGGCGCAGTTCGAGGCGTCCGACCGCGTCCTGCTCCTCATGCAGGCTTACCTCGCGCTCGGGCTCCTCGTCGGCATCACCGGCCTCGGCGTCATCACGATCCGTGCGGTCGTCGAGCGCCGCCAGGAGATCGGGGCCATGCGCGCCCTCGGGTTCACACGGAGGATGGTGAGGAACGTCTTCCTCCTGGAGATCGCCCTCATCGCCCTCCTGGGCATCGTGATTGGGATGTCGCTCGGCGTCATCCTCGCACACCGCGTGTGGGACGTCTACTTCGCGGACATCGCCGTATTCGTCGTCCCCGTGCCGCATTTGGCGGCGGTCGCCTTCATCGCATTCGGCGCAACGCTGCTCGCCACCGCCAGCCCCGCGCTCCGTGCATCCCGCCTGCCGCCCGCGGAGGCGCTCCGGTACATCGAGTAAGCCGCCAACCTTTTATCGAATGACCCTCTGACCACCGCCCTACCATGCCCGAGCCCCGTCTGGCGGCGAAGAACTGGGACATCGCGTTCGAGGCGGAGGTCCGCGCGCTCTGGGAGGCGGAGGACCTCTACGCGTTCCGTCCGGACGGGAGGAAGCCCGTCTACGTGATCGACACGCCGCCACCGTACCCGAGCGGCGAGTGGCATCCGGGCGCCGTCATCCACTACGCGACGATCGACATGATCGCACGCTCCCAGCGAATGTTCGGGAAGGCCGTCCTCTTCCCCTTTGGCCTCGACCGGAACGGGATCAATGTGGAGCGAACGGTCGAGAAGAAGCACCGCAAGCCGCTCCATCAATGGGACCGCGCGGAGTTCATCGCGAAGTGCCGCGAGGAGATCCGCGAGATCGGGGAGGGCATCCTGCACGTCGCGCGGCGGATCGGGATGTCCGCGGACTTCGCGCACACGTACTACACGGACTCGGACGAATACCGCGCGTTCAGCCAGGGCATCTTCCTGGACCTGTTCCGGAAAGACCTTTTCTATCGAGGTGACCGACCGACGTTCTACTGCGTCGCGTGCGAGACCACGCTTGCCGAGGCGGACCTCGTGTACGAGGAGAGGCCTTCGAAGCTCACGTGGATCCGTTTCCCGCTCGACGCCGGCGGGCACGTCACGATCGCGACGACGCGGCCCGAGCTCTTGGCGGCGTGCCGGGCCGTGATCGTTCATCCGGACGACGAGCGGTGGAGAGACGCGGTGGGGAAGGTCGCCCTTGTCCCCCTCTTCGGCCAACCCGTGCAGGTTCGCGCGCACAAGGACGCGAAGATGGACTTCGGGACCGGCGCTGCGATGATCTGCTCCTACGGGGACATGGTCGACGTCCGCATCTTCCGCGAACTGCAGCTCGAGCCCGTGAAGGCGATCGACGCGCGGGGACGGATGACGGACGCCGCGCCGCCATTCACCGGCCTCCGGGTCGAAGAAGCCCGCGAGAAGGTCGTCGAGGCGCTGCAGGCCGAGGGGTTCCTCGAGAAGGTCGAGGCGATCCAGCACATGACGCCGCTGTGCGAGCGGAGCCGGACGCCCGTGGAGTTCCTCTCGATGGAGGCGTGGTACCTGAAGCAGCTCGACGTCCGCGACGACATCCTGCGCCTGGCGGCGGAGATGGAGTTCCACCCCGCGAAGAACCGCCAATTCCTCCTCGACTGGGTCAACTCCCTCACGATCGACTGGCCGGTCTCCCGGCGGCGGTACTATCACACGGAGATCCCGCTGTGGTACTGCGCCTCGTGCGGCGAGGTCCTAGTGCCAGAGCCTGGTCCCTACTACCGCCCGTGGACGGACCCTGCTCCGTTCGACGCCTGCCCGAAGTGCGGCGGCACGACGTTCCGAGGCGAGGACCGCGTGTTCGACACGTGGATGGACTCGAGCGTCTCGAACCTGTGGGTCACGGGATACCGGAAGGACGACGCGTTCTTCCGCGCGAACTATCCGACGCACCTCCGTCCGCAGGGCCGCGACATCGTCCGGACGTGGCTGTACTACACGACGCTGAAGAATGCGCTCCTCCTGCGATCGAAGCCCTTCCAGCATGTGTTCGTCGGCGGCCTGGGGCTCGACGCCCGCGGCCGGGCGATGCACCGCTCCCTTGGGAACTACCTCCCCGCCGAGCCACTGATTGAAAAGTATGGCGCGGACGCGATCCGGTTCTTCGGCGCGAGCGAGGCCGGCCCGGGAGATGACTTCCGTATCTCCGAGCAGAAGATCGGCGGTGCGCAGAAATTCCTGAGCAAGCTGTGGAACGTCTCACGCTATGTCTCCTCATTCGGGTACTATGGGGAGGGAACACTGCGTGGAGCACTGAGCCCGACGGACGATTGGATCCTCGAAGAACTGGACGACGTCATCGCCGTGTGCCGCCAATCGTACGAGGACATGAACTTCTTCGTCGCCGCCAATCGCGTGCGGGAGTTCGTGTGGAACGTGTTCGCGCCACACTACGTGGAGATGGCGAAGGCGCGGGCCTACCGCGGGTCGAGGGACGCAGAGTGGACGCTTCACGAGGTCCTTCGCGACGTGCTTCGGCTCCTGGCGCCCATCATCCCGTTCGCGACGGACCGTCTCTGGCGGGAGATCTACGGGGGCTCCGTCCACGCGGAGGAGTTCCCCCGGGTCCGCGGGTTGGACGGGTCTCTGCGGGACCTCACCGCCAAGATCGTGGAATTCAACTCCAAGGTGTGGAAAGAAAAGAAGGACAAGGGGCTGAGCTTGAAGGATCCGGTTCCAGGACTCGCGGTCCCGGGAGAGCTCCACATGTTCTCCGAAGACCTCGGCCAGATGCATCATCTCGAACCGTAGACCGCAAATACGACGGATGGCATGGTGATGCCATGTCGCTGTCCCTCGGTTCCAAAGCCATCGACTTCCACCTCCCTGGTGTCGACGGGAAGACCCACCGCCTCTCGGACTATCAGGACAAGCCGGTCCTGGCCGTCACGTTCTGGTGCAACCACTGCCCGTACGTGCAGGCGTGGGAGGCGCGCGTGATCGACGTCCAGAAGGAGTATGCTGCCAAGGGTGTGCAGGTCATCGCGATTAACTCGAACGAGACCGTGAACTACCCGACCGACGACTTCCCCCACATGGTCGAGCGGGCACGGATGAAAGGGTACCCGTTCCCGTACCTGCACGACGCGTCGCAGGAGATCGCGCACAAGTTCGGCGCGGCCCGGACGCCGGAGTTCTTCGTGTTCGACCGGGACCGCGTCCTCCGGTACCATGGTGCGCCGGACGACAACCACGAGTCCCCTGTCCGGGTCACGAAGAAGTACCTCCGGGAAGCGCTCGATGCGATCCTGTCGGGCAAGGAACCAGCACTCGCCGAGACGCCGCCACGCGGCTGCTCGGTGAAGTGGGCGAAGTAGTGCGGAAACCCTAAGTATTCCCGCGGTCTCGGCGGTCCGATGGTGCGCGAGGTCGACTACAAGCCCGGGGCGATCGACCCTGATTTCCTGACGAAGCCGGAGGAGTACCCCGTCACCTCAGAGTGCAACGACCACAAGGTCCTCGCCGAGGGGAAGGTCCGTCCGGACGCGGAGGGCAAGCCATATCCGACCGTACTCGGCATCCATGGGACGCACGTGGCGGTGGATTGGGAGTCGTGCATCGCGGACGGCGCGTGCATGGACGTCTGTCCGGTCGACGTGTTCGAATGGTACCTCGCGCCCGGCGCAAAAGGCGCCGAGAAGGACAAGATCCTCGAGGCGGGCGGGCCGGAGTGGCAGACCTTCCGCACGGACAAGTGCGACCCGCTCCGCGAGAATGACTGCATCGATTGCATGGCGTGCGAGACCGCGTGCCCCGTGCTCGCGATCAAGATCACGCCGGGTGCGTGAGATTCTCCCTCGCGGTCCTCTGAAGAGTCGGTCCGAGAAGAACCGGGAGTCGAAGCCACGGTCAATCCTCGTCTTGGTCCATCTCGTCCAGTAGAGCATTCGCTTCCTTGCGGGTCGCGTACTTGGAAAGCGAGCCCGCGAGATCCGCCAGGTCCGGCACCGGGCGCATTACCTTCTCTTGCCCAAGGCCGTCGACCCGGACACGGGTGCCCCTCCGGTCTCGCTTGCGGATCGCAGGGGGAATCGTCGTCCGCCCTCGCGGAGCTCCCCTGATGATTCGCGCCATAGAAGACTGAAGAAGATCCTTGTTGACATAATTTCCTGTCCAGACCCGAGAATCTCGTCGCCGAAGACGATACGCCCCTTACGAACGGCGCACGACAACCGTGAGGATGTCCTCGTCAACGAGGACGTGCTCCAGGCCGACGCGCTGCCCGGGGTGAGTCGCGCTCTTCCCCCAGACGTTCGCGAACCGGAACTTCCCGCGGAAGTCCCGATGGAGGGCGTCGCACACCATGCCGACCGTGCTTGCCTGCTTCACGATCAGCGGCTCCTTCATGTCCGCCTCCTTGCCCTGCGGCTTCAGGTAGATGCGGATGAACCTCAGGCTCCGGTACATCTCGTCCTTCAGGCGGTCGAGGCCTTCCCCCTTCTCCGCGGAGATGGGCACCACCTTCCAGGCCCCGAGCCGCTTCTCCACCTCCCGGAGGTAGTCGCGGCCGACGAGGTCGATCTTGTTCATCACGACGATCGCGGGGACGTACACACGGTTCCCCGCGAGCGCGTCGACGACCTCGTCCTCGTTGACATCCTGGCGGACGACGACGTCGCCGCTCAGGTGGCCGAACTCCCGGACCATGTCCTCGATCATCTCCTTAGTGACCTTCGTGAGCGGCACCGTCGCGTTCACGTTCAGTCCGCCGCGACTCCGTTTCTTGACGATGACGTCCGGCGGCGTCGCGTTCAGGCGGATCGCCGCCGAGGTCAGCTCCTCGACGAGGACGTTCACGTTCGTCTCGAACACGTCGATCATCAGGAGGACCAGGTCGCAGATGCGGGCGACGGAGATCACCTCGCGCCCCCGGCCTCGCCCCTTCGACGCTCCTCGGATGATGCCGGGCATGTCGAGGATCTGGATCTTCGCGCCCTTGTATTCGAGCAGGCCGGGGATCACGTCGAGCGTCGTGAAGTCGTACGCGGCCACCGCGCTCTGCGCGCTCGTAATCGCGTTGAGGAGCGTGGACTTCCCGACCGAGGGGAAGCCGACGAGGCCCACGGAGGCGTGCCCCGACTTGCGGACCGCGTATCCCGGTCCCCCGCCGCCGGACTTCGCGATTCGTTTCTCCTTCTCGTCCTTCATCCGTGCGAGCTTCGCCTTGAGCTTGCCGATGTGATGCTGGGTGTGCTTGTTGTACTGGGTCCGCGCGATCTCCTCCTCGACCGTGCGGATCTGGTCTTCCAGCGTCACCATGCGACCGACCTACCGACGCCCGAGAGAAATACGTTGCGGAGGGGGGTTCACGGGACGATGCGCGTGCCCGCCTCTCCCCCGATCGCGTTCCCGAGCGCTCCGACGCTCGTGATCAGGGCCTCGCGTCCGCCGGCGCTCACGAACAGGATCGCGGCCTCGACCTTCGGCCCCATGGAGCCCTCGGGGAACTGGCCCTCGTCGAGGTACCCGCGGGCCTCCGCGACGGTCATCCTTGGGACGGACCGCTGCCCCGGCTTGCCGTAGTCGAGGGCGACCGCGTCGACGTCCGTGGCGAACACGAGCTGCTCCGCCGCCACATCGCGCGCGAGGATCGCTGAAGCGAGGTCCTTGTCGATCACCGCCTCCACGCCGACGAGCCGTCCGTTCTCCCGCACGACGGGGACGCCGCCGCCGCCGGCCGCGATCACGACCAGTCCCGCGGAGAGCAACGCGCGGATCGCGGGCACCTCGATGACCTCGAGCGGACGCGGGGAGGGCACGACGCGCCGCCAGCCGCCGCGGGGGTCCTGGACGAGCTGCCAGCCGCGCGCGCGCCGCAGCATCGCCTCCGTGTCCGATTTGATGAGGGGACCGACGGGCTTCGTCGGACGGTGGAACGCGGGGTCCGCGGGGTCGACGACGACCTGTGTGACCACGGTGGCCACGTTCCGCGGCCTCAGGAGCCTCGCGAACTCGTTTGCAAGCGCCTGCTGCAGCAGGTAGCCGATCTGCGCTTGGGTCTCCGCGACGAGGACGTCGAGCGGGGGGCGCAGGGCCTTGCCTCGCGCCTCCTCGGACTGGGCGAGCAGGTCCCCGACCTGCGGGCCGTTCCCGTGCGTGATGACGAGCCGGACGTCCTCTGCCGCCAGATGCGTGAGCGAGCGGGCGCAGGCGTCTACGCGGCGGCGCATCGCCTCGAAGTCTGGGGACTCACCGGGCGGCTGGAGGGCGTTGCCGCCCAACGCGACGATGAGAGAACGCATTGCGCATGCCTCCCGAGGGGGCCCGTCGCATGCAGTAAACGTTACTTAAGGATTGGCTCCTCATTACTCTCGGGGCCAACGTTTTTATGCGGCCCCCAGCTTCGCGCGGGGGATGGACTGGAAGGCCCTGTGGTCGAAGTTCCGCGGGACCCACTACTTCCGCATCACTTACCTTGCCTTGACCTCGGCCCTATGTGCGCTCGTCCTCGCCGCGACGTTCCGGACGGCGGTCGTCTGCTTCTCGGTCCTGCTCATCCCCGTGCTCACCCTGCTCATCCCGCACTGGTTCGGCGAGCGGCGCGCGAAGCACCACGCGCTGAACGGCGTCCTCGTCCTCGTGCTCACCACGCTGTTCTTCGCCGCCCTGTTCACGCCGAGCTACGCCTCCCAGGGGGAATACGTCCTCGACGCGACCGGGGAGGACGTCACGCTCTCCAATGGGATTGTCCGGCCCTTCCGCGCGAACCCGGGTGCGGCGGACTTCAACTTCACGGTCACGATGCGCGTCGCGAACGCCACGGACCCGGCGAACTTCACGCTCCGGGTCCAAGTGCTGTCGCTCGTCGGCCTGGACGTCGGGAACCAGACCGTGGACATGGCGCCCGACCTGCGGGGGCTGGACGAACTCTCGGACGGCGCGTTCTGGAACGGCGAGCGGTTCTACGCGGTGGTGCGGCTCGAGCCCTACGCGCACTCTTACAGCTTCCAGGTGACCAACGAGTCATCGAACACTTTCGCCGTCCGGACGGTCGGTGTCCCAGGGCCGTACAACGCTCCCTACGGCACGTACTTCGCGCTGTGGCTGATCAACGGATTCTTCCAGATGATTCTCATCGTCATCGGCTTCTACCTGCTCCTCATGATCTACTGGTGGACGCGCAAGGCGCGGGAGATGCGCGGAGCGCGGCCCGACAAGGGGCGGAAGCGGGACGAGGGGGGCGGGGAGTACACGTGCACGAACTGCGGCGGCGACGTCTCGGACGCGGACACGAAGTGCCCGAACTGCGGCGCCGATTTCGGACCCGGGACGGAGCGCCTTGAACCCGCCGAAGCGAAGCCGAAGGCGTAGGCTCCTGCTCGCGCTGCCGGCGGTCAGCTACGCGGCGCTGATCTTGGTCCTCTCGAGCCGACCGGGGACGGACCTGCCCTCCACGGGGGTCGCCCAGGGCGACAAGGCGCTCCATGTCCTCGAGTACTTCGCGTTCGGCGTCCTCCTCCTCATTTCCGTCCGGGGATACGGCTGGCGGGGTCGGTTCCCTGCGCTGGCGGCCGGGATCGCGTTCGCGGCGTTCGACGAATCGTTCCAGACGCTCATCCCGGGCCGGTTCGGGGACGCCGCGGACTTCGCGATGGACGTCGTCGGTCTTTTGGCGGCGCTTGCGGCCAATCTGGCGGGGATGCAGTGGCGGCTCGCCTCCGAGCGCGCGTAGTCGTCCATCTCGCGGGAATCTGGCGGGAACTTTTATATGATGCTCCCAGCATGAGCGCCCGCCTCAAGGGATGGGACGCACCGTGCCTTCCATGACGATAGCGGAAGAGCTGGCCAAGAAACAGCGCGAAATCTCCATCTCCGAGTTTTTCGAGCGGAACAAGCAGATTCTCGGCTACGACTCTCCGACGAAAGCCCTCCTGACCGCGGTCAAGGAGGGGGTGGACAACAGCCTCGACGCGGCCGAGGAGTCGGAGATCCTGCCCGACGTTGCCGTCGAGGTCTCGAAGTCCGGGAAGGACGAGTTCGTCGTCGCCATCGAGGACAACGGGCCCGGGATCCTCAAGAAGGAGGTCGCGAACGTGTTCGGTCGCCTGCTTTACGGCTCCCGTTTTCACAGCCGTCGGCAGGCCCGCGGGGCGCAGGGGCTCGGGATATCCGGCGCTATCATGTACGGTCAGATCACGACGGGGAAGCCCGCAACCATCCGCACGAAGACGACGGAGATGGATGTGGCGTACGAACTTGACCTCATCGTCGACACGCGGAAGAACAAGCCGTCCGTCCAGCGCGAGGAGTTCAAGGTATGGGACAAGGCGCACGGGACGCGCATCGAGATTCCCCTGAAGGGTCGCTATATCGGCGGGAAGCAGTCCGTGACGGAGTACCTGAAGGGCGCGGCGATCGTGAACCCGCACGCGCGGATCTCGTTCAAACCGCCGGAAGGCGAAGTCGTCGTCTGGGAGCGCGCGACCCAGGAGATGCCGCCAAAGACCATAGAGATCAAGCCCCATCCGTACGGACTGGAGATCGGGACGCTCCTCGCGATGGGGAAGGAGACGAAATCGTACAAGTTGAGCGCGTTCCTCGAAGAGGAGTTCTCGCGCATCTCGCCCCGCGTCGCGAAGGAGATCTGCGATGTTGCGGGGATCGATCCGGAGATGCGCCCGAGGTCGCTCTCCTTGGAGCAGGCGAAGGCGATCGTGGACGCGATTCCGAAGGTCAAGGTCATGGCCCCGCAGACGGATTGCCTCGCGCCGATCGGGGAGCGGTTGATCAAGAAGGGCCTGAAGAACGTCCTCGGGAACCTGCGTCCGGAGTTCTACTCGCCGCCCCTGACCCGGGACCCTGCGGTGTGGCAGGGCAACCCGTTCCAGGTCGAAGTGGGCATCGTGTTTGGCGGCGATCTGCCCGCCGATCAACCCGTGGAGGTTCTCCGTTTCGCGAATCGCGCCCCCCTGCTCTACCAGGCAGGCGCGTGCGCCCTGGCGCAGGCCGCCGCCAACGTCGACTGGCGGCGATACGGCCTTGAGCAGCGCGGCGGGCAGGGCCTCCCCTACGGGCCCGCGATCCTCCTCATGCACGTGTGCTCGACGAAGGTGCCGTACACGAACGAGGCGAAGGAGGCCGTCTCGGCGGTCCCGGAGATCCTGACGGAGCTCGACCTCGCGCTCAAGGAAGTCGGCCGCCGTTTGAAGACGCACCTCACGAAGAAAGAGCGGAAGCTGAAGACCCGCGAGAAGTTCGACATCGTCCAAAAGATCCTCCCCCTCATCGCGCAGAAGAGCGCCACGATCGTGGGCAAGAAGGTCCCGAGCCTCGACGGGACGATCACGAAGATCATGGGGGTCGTGTGGATCGAGGAGTCCGTCGCGTACGACAAGAAGCATGTCGTCACCATCGACGTGCACAACTTCACCGCGGCCGGGAAGAAGATGAACCTCCATGCACTCCTCCCGAGGAACGGGTGGAAGCTCGGGAAGGTCAGCCCGAAGCCCACGGAGGTCCGCGAGGACGGCAAGATCACATGGGAGCTCCCGCGGATCGGCAGCGTGGAGAAGGCGACCATCACGTTCGAACTGCTCGGCCTCGAGAAGGACGAATACGACGAGTCCGACCTGTACGTCTCCGGCATCCCGCCGGAACTCGTGATCGGCGCGGAGCCCCTCCCCGGCGACTGGGAGCTGAACTACAAGGAGTTCGAGCAGGAGGAGGCGCCGCCCACCGAGAAGGAAGAGGAAGAGGTCGACTACGACGAGGCGGAGAAGGAGCTGGGCGATGAGTAGGAAGCAAGCCACCAAACCGAGTGGCGGCGCTCAGGGCGCGGAGAAGGCGGTCGAGGAGCTCCACGACATCGCGACGGAGATTTACGGGCAACTCACGGACGGCCAAATCCCGAAGATGACCCTGCCGCTTCGGACCAAGGCGAACATCCGCTTCGACACGCGCGCCTCCGTGTGGAAGTACGGCCCGCTGAAGGGCGTGCGGTCCGCGAAGAAGCTGAAGGGCGCCCTGATGCTCCTGCGGACGATGTACGTGCTCGACTTCATCAAGGACATGATCGGCCAGGCCAAGTCCTCGACACTGCGTGAGATGTACTACATCTCCGAGGGGTGGGACCTCGCGAAGTTCCACTCGCAGGACGAGTCGAACCTGCTCGCGGAGGACCTCGAGATCATCACGGAATGCCTGCGGGAGGACTTCAAGCTCCGGCCCGAAGAGTCCGGCGCGTCCGTGATCGGGAACGTCACGATCGAAGAGGTCACGCGGAACGGGGAGCGGCGGCGGATCAATTGCAAGGACGACGTGGGCGACGCCGGGTACACGATCCCGTACAACGTGGAGAAGGAGAAGGTCAAGCTCGTGAGCGCGGACGCGAAGTTCGTCCTCGCGATCGAGACGGGCGGCATGTTCGACCGGCTCGTGGAGAATGGCTTCGACGAAAACGGGAAGTGCGTCCTAGTTCACCTGAAAGGACAGCCCTCGCGCAGCACGCGGCGATTGCTGAAGCGTCTGAACGAGGAACTCAAGCTCAACGTTGTGAGCTTTACCGACGGCGATCCGTGGTCGTTCCGAATCCACGCGTCCGTGGCGTTCGGCGCGATCAAGACCGCGCACATCTCGGAGTACCTCGCCACGCCGACCGCGGAGTTCGTCGGGATCACCGCCAGCGACATCGTGAACTACGAGTTGCCGACGGACAGCCTGACGCCGCGGGACATCGGGGCCCTGAACGCGGAGCTGTCGGACCCGCGGTTCAAGGACGAGTTCTGGAAGACCGAGATCGAGCTCATGCTGAAGCTGGGGAAGAAGGCGGAACAGCAGGCCCTCGCCAAGTACGGGCTCGACTTCGTGAC
>CAYNEM010000011.1:39364-80050 GCA_964396265.1 uncultured Methanomassiliicoccales archaeon | reverse complement strand
GAACCCCGAGGACGACCTCGGCTCCCCGTTCTACCTCCCGAACCCGGAGGACCAGCGCCCGCCGAAGGCGTGGTGGGACAAGATGATGGGCCGGATGCGGGAGCAGTACCCCGGTCGAGCCGAAGCCGACCTCCGCTCCCTCGTCGGCGGAATCTGGTATCACCGGTATGGCCCCTCCGCTCGCGCCTCCATCCAGCAGCGGGCGGAACTCGGTCGCGGCAACCCCATCCGGAGCAAGGCCCAATGGCGGTTCCTGAAGGCCCGGCGGCCCGACCTGTTCGACAAGTTCCAGAAGGACGCACCGGTCGACTTCGCGAGCCTCCCCGAGAAGGCGAACCCGGAGGACGGCATCGGGCAGGCCGAGTGGCTGAAGGCGCTGGAGGCGGCAGAGGACTTCGAGGTGGCGCTGGACGAGGCGGAGCCCTACGCGAAGACCGACCGCGAAGAAGGCGTGATTGTGGAGGCCCGTAGGTCTGTTTTACAGGCACAGCGGGGCATCCGCGACGCCGTTGGGATTGAGAACCCCGTCGACCCCGCGACGCTCACGAAGGGCCAGAAGGTCGTCGTCCGTCACCGGGGCCAGCAAGTCCTCGGCATCGTCGAGAAGGTCATGCCCCGGGCGGTCTCGGTCTGGATTCCCGCCCGCCGGTCGCTCTGGCGGGTCGGCTTCTTCAACATCTACACCTCGGGACAGGAGAATCCCTTCCCCAAGCAGGTCTGGGTCTCGGGTCTCGGCGAGTTCGGGTTCGGCAGCAATCTCCCGCTGATGCCCGAGGAGATTCCGGGCGCGGTCGACATCCACGGGTACATCCTTCGCCAAGGTCCACGCGGAGGGTGGCGGTGGGAGCATCCGACCGACCCCGGTCGCTACGCTCCCGTCGGCTTCCAGAGCGGCCAGTACGACTGGGTCGACTACGCTCGCCACCGTGACCGACAGCCCGAGAGCGTCCGTCGGTTCATCGAGGCGAAGGCCGCCGAGTGGCGGGTGAAATATCCGGCGACGGCTGCGGGCGGAAATCCATACGACATCTATGCCGAGCGCGGGAAGGTCGGCACCTCCGACCTGCCCGGGACGGCCGCAATCCGGGCGGCGCAGGAACTCCGGCAGGGCAGCGAGTTCGCCTACATCCGCGTCACCGAGAACCCCGACTCCGACGATGACTACTGGCACCACCGGTTCGCCGAGGAGAACCCCAACGGCGTCGAGGACGGGCGGGCGACCGCCAACCCGGCGGAGCGGGGGCACGTCTCGCAGAAGGGCCCGGTCCGGGTGCGCGGTCGGGGTCTCCGCAGTTTCACGGTGAAACTCGACGGGCAGACGGAGAGCGACCTCCCGTACTTCTTCGACGGGGCGCACTTCAACGCCTTCCAGCGTGGTGAGGAAATCTCCTTCGACTACCGAATCGCGACGGGCGGTTGGAAAGTGATTGGTCGGCAGGACCGCGTCGAACGTGCAGGCGCGGCCCTCCCCACATCGCAGATGCACACCTTCCAAATCGGCTACGTCACGAAACTCTACGGCGAGGAGGCGGGCGGCGAAGCGTACCGCTTGGCGTACTCCCCCCGAAACACGGTCCCCGGCATCAGGGTTCTTCGCATCCCGCAGGCCGTCATCGACACCTTCCTCCTCCCGCACATCGACGCGGGAAACAGGCCCTACACCCCGTCTTACGGCGCGTTGCAGGTCGAGGGTCGTCTCTCCGGCGACACCTTCCACGTCGCGAACATCCTCGCGTTCACCCCCGAGACCGAGGAGCGTACCGTCGACATCCCGCTCTCGGAACTCATCTTCGAGACGAACGCGGTCCGGTTCGAGTATCAGAACGGCGCCTACCAAGGGACCATCTCGCGGGGCCTCCCGTTCGACAGTCACCCGTCGCTCAACGGCCTCAAGCACCATTTCGAGGGCACGGTCCGGGTCCAAGGGCGGTTCAAGAAGAGCGGCTTCTGGGACCGCGCTCGTGGCGGCGAAGTCCTCTACTGGGAATACGCCGGCGACACCGGGGACTGGACCCCGACGACCATCGACCACCTCCAACGCATCGTCACGCAGGACCGGGCGAGCCGACTCATCCGAGAACTCGTCGAGAGGGCACGGGCGCACCCCGGCTACCGCAGCGTTTCGTACTACCAAGGCGAATTGAGCCGCATCATGGGCCGCGCCGTCACGCCGGACGAGACCGAGACCATCCTCGAAAGCCGGCACGCCGACTACAACTGGGACTTCATGGAGGCGCTCAAGGCATACAGCATCCAGCGCGGCGGCGACTACCGTTACGGGGTGAGCCCGAGGTCCGGTCGCCCCGAGTTCGTCTTCGTTATCGGGGACAAGGTCGTCTGGGAAGTTCCCATCGCGAACGCGGCGACCTACGTCTTCCGTGTCGACCCCGTCCGTGGGGTTGACCAGCAACTTGCAGACATCCGGTTGGTCGAGCGGAAAATGGACATCGTGACCAACCGCGAGAACATCGGCGCGGTCCTCGGCTACGTCGGCCGAACGATGCACACCATCCCGAGCAACTGGATTCAACGGGTCCGGGAGTTGGTCGAGACGGGGCGCATCACGGGGGAGGTTGCGTGAGGGATGACCGCAGCACTTCCGGCGTTCTATCCTAACCCCGAGCGGGGGTTCACCGACGAGACGGAAGCCGTCATCGCCGCCGAATGGGATGGGATGACTCCTGACCGACGACGGACCGTCCTCCTCCACTTCAACGACACCGTCGGGAAGTGGACGCTCTCGCTGGAGGACATTCAGGCGACCACCGGTCTCCGGTTCCAGCAACTCGCTCCAGCGATGCGCCGCCCCATCCTGACAGGCGTCGTCGGTTGGTGGTGGGACCACCCGGCGGACCTCGAAGACCTCGCGTGGTTCCTCATGGGGGCGGGGATGCTGAGGGAGCAGGCAATCACCACCTCCCAATCGTACTTCGAGAGACTTCCTGCCGAGGTCTACCCGACCGTCTACACGAACTACGCGAATCGCGTTCAAGCCATCGAGGAGGCGCGGTCCGCGTCGAGAGACGAGCCCGAAACCCGACGGCGCGTCCGCCGTGCGGCGACGGAGGGGACGACCCGACGGGCCCGTCCCGTCGGAGAAGAGGCCGCGTGGAACAACCTGACTCCGTGGAAACGGCAGTTGCTCGTCGGCGCTCTCAGTATCCAAGCGGTGCGAGGACGACTGCCGCAACACCGGGCCCGTGTTTGGCGAGACCTCGTGCCCCGAGCGAAGCGGGCGCTGGTGCAGGCCGGTCTCGCGAACTGGCAGAACCTCATGTACCGTGGCGCCCGGTCGAACTATCTCTACTCCACCGTCCACATCGCCCCGCGAGACGTCCGCCTCTTCCAAGTCGTTCCTCGCGTCGGCGGGACCGATGAGGAGTGGGCCGTCCGCTACGGAAAGACCATCTACAACGCCCTCGAACGCTACCACAACGCCGGCGAACAGGCGCAGGCGACCATCCGGGCACCCATCGAGTCCGTCGTCGCCCCATACCAACGCGAGGCGTTCCGTACTAACCGGGTCATCCGCGATGGCCTCATCGACGGAAACTTCGTCGGTCCACTCGTCTACGGCGATGTCCTCCGAGCGTGGGGCCCGGCGGTGCCCCAGACCCGCGCCAAGTTCCTCATCGGAGCGCAGCGCAGGGAAGGAATCACGCCGAACCTCGCTGTCATCCAACTCCATGCACGGGACGACACCCCATTCGGCCTCCCAGAAGACCTCCTCCAGAGTACGGCCCGGAACTTCTCCGACTGGAACGAATTGGTACGTGCGGCGCCGCCGCTCGACCCCGACGTGCAGCCGACCACACGGGCGAACTTCGGCCCCGGAGCCGACGTCATGGCGACGTACTTCCCGTTCAAGATGCGGGTCACGGCCGTCGCCGGTTCCGCGACCGGGTGGGCGTACACCGTCGCACCCACACCGGAGGTCGCAGCGGCCATCGCCCGACTCCAGAGACCGGTTGCGTTCACCACCCCGAGACACGTCCCAGAGGCGGACCTCCGCGCATGGTTCCTCGTCTCTCCCGAGATTTCGTGGACCGCGATGTCCACCGAGTATCGACGGGCGTTCCTCACCGCCACCGGGGGGTCGACGTTTCAGGCAGAATCCGAGTTTTCCCGTATCGGGGAAGACCCTCGGAACGCCTTCTTGGTGTTCTACCACGCCGCGAACAACATTGCGAGGCCGGGTTCGGCATGGGACGCACTTCCGGAGCCGGCCCGCCGGGGTCTGCTCTACACGATGCTGGAGGCGCAGAGCCTCCCGACCTCCGACTCGACCCGGATACTCACGGCTCTTCCCGGATACCCCGCGACGGCTCTCCAACGTGACCGGTGGACCGTGCCGTTCGAGTGGCCCGGCGCCACCGAAGAGGAGGTACGGCGGTTGGGGCTGCTCGGCGGGACGCTCGCAGACCTGAATCGACGGTGGACTGACCTCTCGCTGGAGCAACGAGCGCTTCTCGTCGGCTTGTCGGCACCCGGTCTTACTCCCCCGGAACGGGCCGGTATCGCCGTCAGAGCGTTCTACTCGCTCCCGTGGGAGACCCTCCGCTTCGTCACCGAGGAACATCGCGTCGGACGATTGACCCAGACCATCGAACGCGCTCGCGCCGTAGCCGACGCCACCCGCGCCGGCGCGGAGACGTGGCGCGGCTGGTCCGACGCCCAACGTGAGGCCATCCTCGCGTGGTATCACTACGAGAGCCGCAGCGACGACTCGATGACTCCCACCGAAATCTCGTACCGTGCCGCCTATCTCTGGCAGAACGGGGAGGGCGTGGAGCAACTGTCGGGCGAGGAGAAGGCCGCCATCATCTCGAACCGCGAATCGTGGCCCGACCTCATGCTCGCCGGCGCGACGGCGCTCATGTCCCGTATCTGGGAAGACTGGCGACCGCTCGACCGACGGGCGTATGCCCTCGCCATCGGAGACCCCGAGGCGCTGCGCGGAAAGCACGCTCACCGCTGGTCCGACCTCGCCCCAACCGAGGTCGCGCTCCTCGTCCAGAACCTCCCCGCGCTCGACGAAATCCCCGCAATGATGAACCGGGTCGCGGAGCAGGCCATCCGCGAGGTCGGGACGACCGCCGCGCCGGTCCCGGCGGCGGCCGAGGAAGTCCCACCGCGATTGGCGGGGCTCGTCGCGGCGTGGGACGCACTCCCGGTCCCCAACCGCGTCGGCATCCTGCGCGGGACGCTCATGCGACTGCACTACCGAGGCGACATAAGCGACTCGGCGTTGACCGAGTCGGCCGGCCTGCCGTTCGGCAGCCTCCAGCCCGGCGTCATCGGAGTCCTCGTCGACCCAGCGGTCCCGTGGGCGCAACTCGAAACGGAGTATATGCCGCCGGCACCGGCGGCGCCGGTGCCAGAGGAGGCGCCGTCGGTGGGACTGACGGCTGCCCAAACCGCGTGGAACACGCTCGCCGACACAGTCCACCGCCCCGCGATTCTCCGGGCGCTGCAAGTCGACGAGACGGGGATGCGAGAGTTCCAGCAACGCCCGATGTGGCCCGACCTCCGGGCCACGACGAGGATGGTCCTCACCGACAGTTACGGACGGATTTGGAACGAGACGGGGCTGCTCGTCCCGCCTGCCGCTCCGCCAGCCGCCGTGCCCGCCGTCGGCGTGGTCGAGGCGTGGACGAGGATGGCCCCCGAGACCCGCGAGGAGGTTCTCGGCCGACTCACCGACCAAGAGCCCGCCCGCATCATCTACGCCAACCTCCGGTCGATGCTGTGGCCCCAACTCCCGGCGAGCGCCGCACGCACTCTCCAGCAGACCTACGGAACCTACTGGAGCGGACGGGGCGTCCTCGACGTCGACGGCGCCCTCCTCGGCCGGACAGAACAAGAATGGAACGCGATGAGCGGAGAAGAGCAGCGTCTTGTCTGGCTCCGGTATGTTGCCACCGACCCCCGCGTCTCCTTCCCCATCGAGTTCTCGGCGTTGGGCAGGTCCGTCCATTTCCGCCTCGCGGGAATCCGCCGGAGTCAGTCCCTCCTCGACACCGCCAATTTGCAGCGCACGTCCCCGGTCGCCCGACCCCTCGAACCGCCTCGCGCTCCGTGGCCGCGAGCCGCTCCTCCAGCCGAGGTCGAGGTCACCCCCGCCGTCATGGAAGCCGCTGGGATGGCGTGGGACGGTCTCCACGAGTCCCGCAAATACGACGTCCTCGCGGCGAATGGATTGGACCGCACGCGGGCAGGTCAGGACTGGGCCGAACTCTCGGTGGGCTACCGCGAGCATCTCGCCGAAGCCTACGCCCGGGGGAACATCTGGAACGAGCGGGGAGTCGTCACGGCGCCCCCGTCGACCGCCGAGCGGGAGTGGAACGCGGCGAGGCAGGGGGCACGAGCAGAAATCCTCGCGGCCCGAAATCTCAACGTCGCGCTCGACGACATACAGTACCACGTCGCCCTGCACTACAACGAACTCCCGCCCCAAGTCAGAGCAGAACTCGGCATAAGTTACAGCGAGGGCCGGTGGCATCTCAGCGGCAACACCGACATCACTCCCGCCGTTCTCCAAGCCATCAGGTTCGAGTGGGACCGGCTGAGCGAAGAGCCGCGTCGGGCGCTCTCCCAACGATTCGCCGGGGTGGAGTACGTCTCCGGGTGGATTGGTCTCACCGCCCTCTCGCAGATTCGATTGGCGGCTTTCTACCTCTACGACCGCGAGACTTGGGCGGAAGTCGTCCTCGCCGCCACCGAACCCCGAGCCGAGCCCGGCCCGCCCGGTGCCGAGAGAGCGTGGGACCAAGCCGACTACGGCCACAGGGTAGACATCCTCGCCCGGGCGACCGACCTCCCGCTCAGCGAACTCCACCCTCACGCAAACCAGCGTTACACGGACCTCCCCGCCGCGATTCGGGATTCGCTCTTCGCGAGATACTGTCAGGAAATCTGGGGCATCCGTGGAGGCGTGTCCCAATTCCTCGACCCCACGCCGGAGAGGATGGAGCGCATCGGTGCGGAGTTCGGAGGACTCCCGACGACGGAGATGACGAGAATCTGGCGGGCGGTCGGCGGTCAGGGCGACGTCCGCCGATGGGGGGACGTCCCCAACGCGGCCAGAATCCGCATCGCGAGGAGATGGGAGGAACTCCGACCCGCCGAACCGCCGCTCGTCCGGGAACCCACTCGGGAAGAGACCGCGATTGCGTGGGTGAGGCTGGCTCCGTTGGACAAGGAGAGGATTCTCGGAGCGCTCACCCTGAACGTCCCCGCCTCGCTCGTCGGTGAGATGGCCGCAGGCGATTGGTCCGGCCTGTCCTCCGAGACCGCCCTCCGTCTCACCCAAGCGTATCCGACGGCGTGGGATGCGAGGGGTCTCCTGAGTCCCGACCGGGACACCTTCGCCCGCATCGGGCAGGAGTGGGACCGTCTCACGACGGAGCAGCAGGGCGCGGTCTGGGGGCTCATGGGCTACCCCACCGTCGAGCCTCACCTCGCTTGGCAGTTGCTTCCAGAACGCAACAAGGCCCGCATCGTCGCGCTGCGGCTGCGGGGAGACTGGCGGCCGGTGGAGGTCGCCCCGGAGGTCGCCGCGCCGCCGCCCCGTGAGTCCGAACTCGAACAGGCGTGGGACGAACTTCCCGGAGCGACGAACGAAGAGATTCTCTCGGTACTCGGCTACACGGACCGGGACATCCGCGAAATCACCTCATGGGACTTCGGCAGTCTCAGCGAACGCCTCCAGACCCAACTGCGCGACTCCTTCGGCTCGGTGTGGGACGAGACTGGGGTGATTGGCGCACCGGCGCCCGCCGCCCCGCCCGCCCGTCCCCCGCCCCTCCGTCTCCCTCGCGGCATCCAAGCAGCGTGGAACGCCCTGAACGCCGCCCAGAGCGCGGACGTTCTCGAAGCGGTCAATGTGGCGGTGCCGGAAGAGGCCGACTACCCCGCAGAGAGTTGGACCCAACTCCCGAGAGAGGTCAGAGACCGCCTCGCCCAAGGCTGGCGAGACCGTCTGTGGCGTGCGGGCGGACTCGTCGAGAGGCCGCCGGAGGAGCCCGAGGAGACGGAAGAGGAGGAGGCGCGACGACTCCAACGAGAAGAGCGGGCCGAACAGGAGACGCTCGCCGTGGCCGAGGAGGAGGAAGGCGGGGTCGGCGACTTCTGGAACGGACTGACCATCGAGCAACGCGCCGTCATCATCGAGCGGCTCGGTCTCGCGGACGAAAGCGAACTCAACTGGGTCGGACTGAGCGAGAGCAACCGCGACGAACTCCGAGGAGCCCAAACCCAACGCCGGTGGGACGCGGGCGGATGGGTCGAGGGACGCCTGCCCGCCATGACGACGCAGGAGCAACGCGCTCGCGATGCGTGGATAACCCTCGACACGGTCGAACGGGAGATTGTGGTCACCGGACACGCGGGGGCCCTCGGCGACGAAGCGGGAATATGGGCACGCCTGTCGTGGCCCCGCCTTCCCGATGTCGTCCGCCGGGAATTGAGCAGGTCCGTCGACGAGTGGATTGAGGCCGTCCCCGAGGCTGATGAAGAGCAGGCGTGGAACGCGCTCTCCGCGCCGGCACGCCGGGCCGTTCTCGCCGTGATACAGGCCCAGATACTCTTTGCCGAAACCGACTGGCGCGGCCTCCCCGCCAGCCTCCAAACCGACCTCACCTCCGCGTGGGAGGACAACGTCTGGGACAGGGCGGGCGTCGTCCCCCCGACCATCCCGGCCGCCGGCGTCCCCCCCGCCCCGCCCGCCGAGACCGTCTCCGAGGACACCGCCCACCACAGTTGGAACGGGATGCGGTCGGCCCAGCGGCACGAGGCCGTCGAGGGGATGCACCTCCCGCCGACTGAGTGGCCCATCGTCACCCGCCGCCGATGGGAAGACCAGCCCGCCGAGATGCGGACCCGTCTCCGGGCCGCGCTCTACACCGCCGGGGTCCGGGATGTCGAGACGCGGCCCGAGGGCGAGGAACTCAGCGCGTTCGTGGACGAATACGCCGCCCTCCGCCTCCGCCTCCCGGCCGCGACCCACCGCCTCCCTCGGGTCAACGTCGTCACCGGCAGCCAATCGGAATACAACGCTCTGGCGACCCCTCTGGAGACCCTCAATCTCATCATCCGCGCACCCGCTCCCGCCCGCGTCTTCGTCTTCCACGCGACCGCAGACCTGTTTAACAGCCTTGTTCGGGGCACGCCCGCCCTGCGGGCGAACCGGCTCTTTGGCAAGGTCCGGGCCGCCGCTCGCCGGCGGCAGAACAACGCGGTCGTGGCCGTCGAGTTCCAGACCGGGGCTCCGAAACGGAACCCCGTGACTTGGGACGTCCCGTCCCTCTCCGCCCGGGGCAGGGAGAACGCCGCCGCAGTCACCGGGCAGGCGGAACCCAAGCCCGAGCCGACCATCGAAATCATGCGCTACCGCCCCGAGGTCTTCGGGGTCAAGCCCATCGAGGACTTCATCGCAGACCACGGCGACAAGTGGGTCACGGGCTTCGAGCGCCACTACAAGTTGGACAACCTCCCCACCAACAAGCGGGTCTTCATCGCCTACGACACCGCCCGGACCGGCAAGATTACCGAGAAGATTGCCGGCGTCATCGGCATCACCAAGAATCTGCACGACAACATCGAACACATCTTCATCACGATTCACCCCGACTACCGCCGGATGGGGCTCGCCCGCCGCCTGAACACCCACATCTTCGAGGTCGGACGGAACTGGGGCGCCCGACGCGCCTACTGCTACGTGAAGGCCGCGAACTCTGCGTCGAACCGGATGGTCGAGGGTCTCGGCTTCGTCCGCATCGAGGAGTTCCCGAGCAACATCGACGGCTCTCTCATTTACAAATACAAGAAGGAACTCTATGACCCACCAAAGGTGTGACGATGCCCGGCGCCGTCATTCCGCTCAATCCAAGTGCAGCGGCGCTCGGCCGGACCGCTATCGCGATGGGTGCAGCCGCGACCGCCTCCGAATGGCTCCTCGGCTATACCGTCCCCGTCCTCGGCGGCGGGAAGACGTGGTTCAAGTACGGGCCCGACTCGCCGAAGTTGGGTCTCGGCCATCTCGCCAGTCCCATCGGCTATACCGTCATCTCCCTCGGCGGGACCAAGGCGTTCCTTGAGTGGATGAAGAGCCGGAAGTACGACAAGTTCTCCGACATCAAGCCCCACGAGTTCTTCGGCATCGCGGCGCTTTGGGGACTGTCGGCCACGGCGCTCGAACACGTCTCGGGACTCACCATCCACGCCGCCACGAAGAAGGCCCCGTGGGTCTATCCGCACTCGCCGTTCCGCTACACCCACCCACTCGGCCCGCTCATCTGGGGGTTCACCGGCGTCTTCGGCCTCTGGATTGCGAGCAAGTTGCTCATCCACTTCGACAAGATGGAAGGGTACGAGTCCGACACGATTTCGAGCATCGTCAAGGAGGGAGTGAAATCGGGGCTACTCGTGTAATCCTGACCGCACCACACGCCTCCACCGAAGGTGTGGCAGGAGAACTCAACCACAACGTCGACGTCATCGCCGAGGAGATGGCCCGAAGGCTCGGCCGGTCCATCCGGAAGTCGACGGTCTTCATCGGCGACATCAACCGGGACGTGGTCGACCTCAACCGCAAGGCGGGACGGGGGACCGCGTTCCGCGAACGGGTCCGGAGGGCACTCTTCAGCAACGGCACGAAACTCCTGCTCGACGTCCACTCGTTCCCCATCGACAGCCCGGGAAAGTACGCCGGGAGCGAAATGAGCATCCTCGCCTTCAACGGGGAGCCGACGCCCTATGAGCGGAGCCTCACCGAATATCTCAGCGAGCGCGGCGTCCGTGTCAAACTCGCCGGCCCCGGGAAGGCGGACATCGTCGCGGAGATGCGCGACCACGCTCTCGCCTCGACGCTGCTGGAGTTCAACGAGGGGCTGACCGACCAGCGCAAGCGGCAACTCGCCAGCATAGTCGCGGAATGGGTCAACAAGACCATCCCGAGGATGGACACGCACGCGATTCCGACGGAGAACCCGTTGCCGCCCGGCCTCATGCAGCAGAACCCGGCGACGTTCCATCCCGACGGGCGGTCCATCCTCGTCACGGGCCTAAGTCCAAGCAACATATCCATAGTGCAGCGGTTCCAGCAGGTCTCCCCGGCGGCCCGATACGACGCACTCCACCGGGGGTGGGCCGTCCCGCTCGAAGCCGTCGCCGCACTTCACGAGCAGTTCCCGCGTCTCGCCTTCGGCCCCGGGGTCATGGCCGCCGCCGAGCGACAGATGGACATTGGTGACCGGACGGTCCGCCTCGTCGCCGCGACCGACTATCCACACAGGCTCAAGGCGGTCGTCGCGTCGTTCGACACGCTCACCCCGCGCATCCGGGCGGTGCTGACCAACTACCGCGCACCGGACACCGGGCTCATCGTCATCGACCGGTACAACGAGTTCCTGACGGGGCTCCGCACGGCGCAGGCCGAGTCGATTATTTCGGAGGGGGCGCAGTCAATCATCGACTCCTTCAACCGCATCATCAACGAGCGTGAGACGTTCCTCCGTCCGGGCCTCCCGCTCTTCCCCTACCAAATCATCGGGCAGAACTTCATGGTCGAGAGGAAGAAGGGCGTCCTCGCCGACCATATGGGACTCGGCAAGACCGTCCAGTTCATCGCCGCCGTGAAGAAACTCCAGAACCAAGGCCACGCCCGGAGGGTCTTGGTCATCTGCCCGAACAGTCTGAAATACAACTGGAAGAACGAGATTGAGAAGTGGACGACCGACACGGCCGTCGTCGTCAACGCGGCGACCCGGGACTCCGACCTCCGACGGGCGCGGGACTCCTTCTGGAGCATCATCAATTACGACCTCATGCGCCGGGAGGACGTCCGTGCCTCGCTCGTCGCGCTCCACCCCGATGTCATCGCTCTCGACGAGGCGAGCGCAATCAAGAACCGCGAGACTTCGCAGGCGCAGGGCGTCAAGGTCATGGCGAATCTGGCGAACGCGCCGTTCCGATGGGCGCTCACCGGTACGCCGATGGAGAACCACCCCGGCGACCTGTTCTCCGTCATGGAGTTCGTCGACCACACCATCCTCGGGGACTACGACACCTTCGCCGAGCGGATGTTCCAGCGAGCCCGCGTCGAGGTCGAAGGTCGGATGGTCACCCGCGTCGTCGGCATCCAGAACCTCCGGCAACTTCGCGAGATGATGCGCGGCGTCATGCTTCGGCGAACGAAGGAGATGGTCCTCCGCGAGTTGCCGCCGAAGTTGAGGACCGATGTCTGGTGCGAGATGACCCCCGACCAGCAGGCGCAGTACGACCTCATCATTGGAGACCTCACGATGGCGGTCCAGTCACCGGACCCGAGGGTCCGCGCCCGCATCATGCCACTCTTCCTCTTCGCGAGGATGACCCTCGACCACCCGGAAATCGTCTCGCCGGGACCGCCCGCGTTCTTCAGCGGCTACTCGCTCCCCGTCGGCCACTCGTCGTGCAAGTTGAACGAACTCCGCAACCAAGTGGACACCCTCCTCCAGAACCGCGAGAAGGTCGTCATCTTCAGCCAATGGCGGCGGATGACCGACCTCATCAAGAGGGACTTGGCGCAGGCGTATCCCGACGTCCCTATCTTCTACATCAACGGGAGCGTCTCGCCGGAGGAGCGCGTCCGGATGGCCGCCGAGTTCAACGCGACACCCGGGTCGGCAATCTTCATCGGCAACAAGGTGATGGTCTACGGCCTGAACCTCCAGTCGGCGCAGTATATCATCACCGTCGACCAATGGTTCAATCCGGCGGTGATGGAGCAGGTCGAGGACCGTCTCCATCGCATCGGGCAGCGTGGGAACGTCACCGTCGTCCGGATTTTCGTCCGCAACAGCCTCGACGAGCGGGTGCTGGCTATCCTCACCCGGAAGGAGGAACTCTTCCGTCGGGTCATCGAGCGCGGCGAAGGCGAGGAGTTCGAGTTCGATGTCTCCATCTCGCTCATCGAGGAAATCCTCGGCGTGCGGAGTCCCGAGGGCGTCTCGCCCGAGGCGCCCGCTGAGCCTGTGGAAGAGCCGTCCCAGTAGACCCCTGTGTTACAGAGCGATACCTCTGATTAACAGAGTGTTGCCGCCGGGTCGGAAAGGCCGTCCTTTATACCCACCCCCCCTTACAAGGCACGGGTCTCACAATGCGTGTGGCAATGGTTAACCCCCGAAAGAGGAAGACCGCCGCCCGTGCAGCGAGAGGCTCAACCCGCAAGCGCGGTCGGTCAGCGTACCAGCGGTTCGTCAGCGGCGCGATGAAGAGACACATCGCCGCTGGCAAATCCCCGAAGATGGCGATGAAGGCTTCCGCCGCCGAGTGGCGCGGGGGCAAGCGTGGCCGGAACTGGGGAACGCCCGGTGGTGCGAAGGCCGGCTGGCAGCGGCGTGCAGCCCGCCAGCGTGGATACGCGAGGCCGGGTGGGGCCAGATACCCCCGAGTCCGCCGGAACAACCCGAAAGGGAAGGGCCGTGGACGACGGAGTGCGTGGACCCGCTTCCTCAAGAGCCACGGTGGCAAGGGCTACTCTCGGGCGAAACTCCGGAAGATGTATCGCGGTGGTGGACGGGTAACCGTTCGCCGGCGCGGTGGTCGCCGGGGAAGTCGCACGGCAGTCCGACGGCGCGGTGCGCGACGGAATCCGGCACACAACGGCGTGGAGAACCCCCGCCGGAAGGGCCGGGGCCGGCGCGGACGGCGCAATCGGAGAGCCGGGCGGCGAACGCGCCGGAACGTCCCACATGAGGTGGCGGGCAAGATTGACCGCCACATCGCGACCCCCTACGGACGGACGCACCTGAAGTTCATGTCTGACTGCCTGCGAGCGCACGGCGGCCGGACAGGGATGCGACGGTGTGCCCAGACGTGGCGCGGGAAGCGGAGGGGACACGGCACCCCGAAGCAGCCCAAGTACGCACGCCGGCGAAGGAACCCAGAGTTCGCGATGCCTGACTTCCCCCTCCGGGCGAAGTTGGGATTCCCCGAACCCGGCGCATGGTTCCCGACCTTCGGCGACCTCAAGTCCAGCCCCGTCCAAGTGGTCGGGGGGACGGCGGTCGGCGTGGTGTCGGCAGGCGCGGTCGGTGGAGCCTTCCGAAGCGCGGCAGGCGACAACGCGGTTCTGAGCGAAGTGGCAGGTGTCCTCGGGAACGTCGTCGGGACGGAAGTTCCGGCTCGCGTCCTCGCGTGGGGTGCTTCCAAGACGTCCGCTCTGTCCAACATGGACAAGGGCGTTCGGCTCGGTGGCTACGCCACGACGGTCATCTCCGCCGCGCTTGGCATCGTGCGAATCGCAAGCGCCGCGAAGAAGGGAGGCGTCAGCGGACTCGGTCAGTTCCATTTGCCTGCCCGCATCAAGAAGGGCTGGGCGAAGGTCAAGAAGGCGATGGGCATTGGCATCTTCGGGACTGAGTTCGGTCTTGAGGACGTCGTGTCTTCCGGCTGGGAACAGGGATACACGGGGTTCGAGCCCCTCGGCGTGTCCGACTCGCTGGACGAGCGCATCCGCACTCTTGCCAAGGAACTCGGGTTGAGCAACGATGAAGCCCAGAGGATGACCAGCGAAGGCTGGGGAAGTGGCGCGGAGGGCACGGGGTATCTCGACTACCAACTCGCGGGTTGGGGTAAGGATGTCTCGCCGTCCATCCGTGAGATGGGAAGGTATCCGACGTACCGCCAGAACCCCTATGCCGGTGGCATGGGTCAGTACGGCTCGGCGTCTGAGCCCCTCATCTCCGACAGCGTCGTGCCCCCTGCCGAACTGGATGTCTTCCGGTCCGACTTCGTGCGCTGAACGGCAGCGAGAGCGCCTACATCGACGAACGAAGAAAGAAACCCAAACAGGAGGAACCTGAATGGCACCCCCGATGCGTAACGGAACCGGTCAGAGAGAGAGCATCGTGGCGCAGAAGAAGGCCCTCATCCGGCAACTGGAAGCCGAACGGCGTGACCACGCGGTCGCGCAGAAGGCTCTGGTAGCCGAGCGAGAGGCCGAGGGACTCGTCGTGGACCCGTTGACCAACGAGGTCTTCCGGGAAATCACGATTGTCCTGACTGCGCCCGACCAGTTCACCGTCGCGCTCAACGCGGCAGGCACGCTGTCCATCATCGCGACCTTCGTGGTCCCGACGGGCATCGCGCTCTACTTCCGCGCTGTGAAGAGCGACGTGGACAGGAACGCCCCGTACTTGTACGGGCTGCTCGCTGACGCGGCTGGCGTTTCCATCAACGGGACTGTGCGGGTGAGGGTGTTCGACGCGACGTTGAACCAACTCAAGGGTCAGCCCTTCACCGGGTCGGCTCGTGAGGTCAACGTTGCGGACCCCGTGGACTGGTTCAAGCGGCTGTTCTTCAACAGCCGTGTGCCGGTACGGGCGAACGCCGGAGACTTGGTCGTCATCGACCTCGTTTCCGCGAGCGTCATCAGTTGGAAGTTCTCCAACGTCGTGATGCACCTCATCCAACTCACCAAGCAGACCTAAGCAGGTCTGCTCCCGTCGATTGGCAACCCGGGCTGATACCCCGGGAAGGAGGCGGCGGCTCGGCTGCCTCCACCCCCGAAAGGGGGACCGAGACAGAAGCAGCAGCAGCGCACTACCCGTGCGTAATCCCTATCACGGTGGTACGGGGAGAGCGACCGCATGACACCACCCCCCGTCCACCACCGCACAGGCGAGCGTATCGTCTACGATGACAACGGTCTACCCGTCATCGTCCCAGAAGCGGGTGGGGCGCCGGGCGTCGAGACAGGCGGTAACAGGAACCGCGAGGAACCCCGCACTCTGAAGAAGGGCAAAGCCGCCATCGCGATGTTTGCCCGGCGCCCTCTCATCGGCGTCAAGAAAATCAAGCCCGAGGGGCTCGAAATCTCTCTCGACGAGACCATCTCCCCGGTCCGGAACTTCGGGTACGCCCCACAGGCCATCGTCGTCACGGACGAGGGCAGCGTTCAGGTCGCCCGGTTACGGAAGGAATCGTTCGCCATCCAACAGGACGGTCCGGCGGGCCAAAATCAGGTCATCGGGACCGTCGTCAGTTCTGACCCCTCGCTCCCGCCAGACGCCGTCATGGTCCTCGACAGCCCGTTCGTCGCAGGAAACCTCGAACGCATCCGTCTCTTCGCGACCTACGCGACCATCATCCGGCAGTTCATCGAGGTCACGGTCTACCGGCAGAACCCCATTGATTTCATCGTGGCCGGTCTCCCCATCCCGCAGGAAATCGTCATCTGGTTCAACCGGTTCATCCGGCTCCCGACCCAGTTCAACGACTCGCTCCCCGGCCCCATCCCCATCATCGAAATCGTCGTGGACGAGAGGGTCGAGATTCCCTACGCCCTCCCGTTCGAGACGCAGGAAGGCGCACGGGCCGGGTCTGGCCTCGGAATCCCGGGGTTTCCGACCACACCCTCCATCACCCTCACCACCCCGAAGTTCTACATTCAGGCCAGCATCTTCACGATGGACCCTGCCGCCGTCCTCCAATGGAGGCTCATCTTCGAGGACGGTGGCCGCGCCAACACCCGTGACCTAACCGCCGGTGGTATCTGATGGCGCAATTCAAGCAGGCACGGCAGCAGGGCGCGGTGGAGCGCCTCATCGGGACCGTCGCGGGGCAGGGCACGGGCCGGGTTGAGTTCGACGACATCGACCTCGTCAAGTCCGCGTTCGCGGGGTTCGTTGCGGACCCGAAGAAGGTCTACGACGGCGACCTTGAGAAGACGACGGGCATCCTCGCGACCGGCATGACGACCTTCTTCAACGTCAAGAAGTTCCTCGACTTCCAAATCGTCAAGGCGCCCGTTGCGACCATCGCGGCGTTCGTCGGCGCGGGGTACTCCCTCACCTACGTCACCGGCGTCATCGAGCCGAAGGTCGGCGTCTACGCTGGTCTCGACGAGGTCTTCATCGCTCCGCCGCTCTTTCCGGGCATCCCTGTCCGTTCCGTGACGCTTGGCGGTGTCGGCCCGTTCCCGAGCCCCATCCGGCAGCACACCATCATCACCTGCGGCTGCGGTGGCGGAAGTGGGGGCGGGGGCGGCGGAGGCGGCGGGTCACCGGCCGCTCCGTCCATCGTTCAGGCCCAGCAAGAGGTCGTTCTGGCCGAGGTCAATGAGGCGCTCAGCAACGCCACGTTCGCCGGGTTCGCCCCCGCGACCGTGTCGACCGTCCTCGACAAAGACCGGACGACAACCATCGTCCACGGTGCGGGCGCCGGCTCTTTCAGCATCATCTTCAAACAGTCGCTCCTGCTCGGACGAATCGTCGTTCTCGGGAGCGTCACCGGTCTCACCGTGACGCTGGTGAGGCCCAACCTGACGACCTTCGTACCCATCGCGGCGGTCACCAACGCCAACGGCGTCGACAGCGGGAACTTCACTCCCACCGAAGTCGTCCGAATCGACGTCGCGGTCACGGGCGCGACGACCATCGGTGAGGTTCAGGCTCGCAAGGTCATCGAGACCAAGGGCGAAATCAGCCTCGATATGTCGAACTTCCCCGGCGAGCCCATCTTCACACAGGACCGACAGCAGGTCACGAATGAAGAGGCGACCGTCGGTCTCGTCAACTTCTCGCCGCCGGGGACGGCGGTTCTCGACAAAGACACGTCGACCGAGGTCGAAGTCATCGACGACACGACGGTCGCGAGCATCCTCGTCGACCACACGGCAGGCGCGCTTCTCGTCTCGCGGGTCGCTGTGCAGACGGGCGACTCCGGGTTCCTCGCGACCGACATGACCATCGAGGTCAAGAAGGTCGACGGGAGCAGCGTCACCGTCTTCGAGCGGACAGGCGCCGGGGTGACGGCCGGCGGAGTCGACACGGGCAACTTCGCGCCCATCCTCGCAGCGTCGGTCCTCGTCTCCTTCGGAGTGGCCGGCTCGACCTACGATGTCTCTGAAATCCTCATCTTCAAGGTTCACGAGGTCAAGCCGACGAACGGTCCGGCCGAGCCTGTCTTTGCCCAACTCCAGCAGCAGATTACGATGGGTGACATCCTCGGGTTCACGCCGGGCGGCGACTTCGTCGATGCCGACCTCCGGCTCCTCTTCGACAAGGACAAGAGTACGTGCATCCCCTTCGACGGCACGGTCCCCGGGACTGAGTTCAAAGTCGAGTTGAACCACCCGAAGTTGGTCAGTCGGATTGCGGTCATCGGCGACTTCTCCGGCGCTAACATCATCGTCACGGTCAACAGCGTGGACGGCCTCAACGACAGGGAGGTCATCAACGGCAAGGCGCAGCCGGGATTCGACAGCGGCAACTTCGACCCGATTATGGCGACCTCCGTCACCGTCCAAGTCGATGCCGCCGCCGGAACCATCTGCGAACTCGCCATCTTCAAGGCCATCGAGGTCAAACTCTCACCCGGCTCCATCCCGAGCGCCCCACTCTTCGTGCAGGACAGGGGTCAGGTCACGGCGCGGGAGGTTGCAGCAATCGGTCTCGGGGCCAACCTCACCCCCGTCGCGCCCCTGACGCCCTTCGACCTCTTCGACCAGTCGCTCGTGGCAGCGGTCGTGGTCATCGCGCCCGGCGCTGGAGCGGTCCTCACCGTCAGCCTGAAGGCGCCCACGCTCATCGCGGAGGTCGCGGTCAGCCCGCCCGCCGCCGGAACCCTCCCGACAACGGTAGCCATCACAGTCACGGCCGTCGGAGGTGCCGTCACCACCGTCTTCAGCCGGGCCGGCGCCTTGGTCACGCCGGGCGGCATCGACTCCGGAAACTTCCAGCCCATCTTGGCGGAGACCATCACCGTCACTTTCGGCATCCCGGGGTCCGCATACTTCCTTGCGGAAGTCACCATCCTGAAGGCCCACGAAGTCAAGTCCGCCTCGAACCTCAATCCGCTCGTCGCCTCGCCTTACTTCGTCAGCGGGGCCGCGTTCGTCGGCGGGAACACGAGGTACGCCAACGGGGACGCCTTCACGACGCCCGACGCCATCGGTGCGGTTGCAGCGCGGTTCGTCGAGGTCGGGAAGGACCAGCAGCCGACCATTACCGCGCAGAGCAGGATTGTCGCGGGAGGGGGTGTGACGACCTACTCCATCTTCCTCGACTGGTACTTCTCGTTCGACGGCGTGACGTGGTTCTACGGAGGGTCATCCGTCATCAGCGACACGGCCGCTGCCGGAAACCCGACGGGGTTCCTTGCCGCTGCGGGAACGTCGGAGCGAGCGGTCGCCAAGCCCGTCAACATCTACGGACGGTTCATCGCCCTCGTCGCTCGGCACCTGAGCGGGGCGGGGCTGAACTCCGTCACGCTCACCGCCGTCCTGAACCGGCAGAGGTGAGGTGGTTGTATGGCCTCCTCCTTCGTGGACCCGCAGGGCTTCGGAGTCCCCCCTCCGCCGACAAGAACCGTGGCGAGTGTAGGAACAATCTCCGTTGGCGCCGGCGCAGCAGGGAGCGCCAGCGCCGGGTTCTCCGTGACCTTCACCCGAGCGGTAGTCATCGCCACCCGGTTCGGGTTCACCAACCCGACCGTCAACTTCTCGGCGAGTTTCAACGCCATGCTGAACGAGGGAGTGGGCGTCTCACACACAGGCGCAATCGACGGCATCGCGTTCAGCAACTTCACGGGGGCGGTCACGGTCGGGGCGGCCATCAACCACACGGGGAGGTCGCACAATCCGGGCATCCCCGTCACCTCGACCTCCGTCAACCTGTTCGTCCAGAGTACGATTGCCTCCCTCTCTATCGGATGCAGGGTCGACGCGGAGATTGAGGTGCCGTGAACATGACCGTTCAAGTCGCCTACTGCCGGGAGTGTGACCCGAAGCAGGTCATCGCGTCTGTGGTCATCGACCCGAAGAACCCCACGACACTCAACAATGACTGGAAGCACGTACTTCCGGACGGTACGGTCCATATCGACACGGACCTTCTTACCATCAAACAGGAGAAGGCGACCGAGTTCCTCGCGGGGAAGGAGACGGTGGAGCAGTTCCACACCCGTCTGGCGACCGATTACGGAGACGACTTCGCATGACCGAGGCCATCGTCTCCCCGACCGGGGAGTCCACGACCCTCACGCATGAGGCGCTCAACGCCATCATCCTCTTCGCGGCGCGGTTGGTTCGCAACTTCTCACAGGCCGGAGGGCTGGTTCAGGCCGGGAATATCGCGACCCCCGGCGTCTCGACCGACCGCGATGCCGGTGGTCCGCTCGCTGGCCTTGGTCCCAGTCGCATCTCGTTCGAGGGAATCGACCCGACGGGGCTCTATGTGGAGATGGAGGCGACGGCCTCAGCAGGAATCGCTACCATCAACTACACCATCCTCTACTACACCTCCGAGAACGGGGTGACGTGGCACTTCTGGACCTCATCGGGCGTCGTCGATACGAACGCCCTGATTAGTGGCAACCCACCGGACACGGGCGTAGCCCCTACCCCGGCCACCGGTGGGACATCGTTCCGCGCCTTCGGGCCGTTCTCGGGGCTCACCCCGCCGCCCGGCACCAAATACATCGCCGTCGCCATCCGGAACAACACCAACGTCGCCGGCAACGACCTCACCATCAGCGGCAGAGTAGTCCTGCGCCCAACGTGATACCATGCCCGACGCCATCGCTATCGTAAGTCCAACGGGGCGTGATGTGACCCTCGTGCATGAGGCTCTCAACGACCTCGTCCTCTTCGCCGGCAGAGTCGTGGCGGTAGGGACCGTACAGGCGGGGAACATCGCCGCGCCCGGCGCGGCCACCCCGCGAGACGTGCCGAGTCCACTCGCGGGACTCACCACCGGTCGCTTCTCAATCGAGGGGATGGACCCGTCCGGACTCTATGTCGAGGTGGAAGCCACGGCGGACGCGGGAGTAACGACGGTCTCGTTTTCGTTCCTTCTCTACCTCAGCGAAGACGGTGTGACGTGGCACTTCGTCAGCGCCACCACCTTCTCGGACACCACCGCCCTCATCAGCGGGAACCCATCCGACGTGGGGCTTCAGGCGGCGGGCGGGACGGACTTCCGTGCGGTCGGCCCCCTGTTCGGCGGTCCCATTATCGGGACCGGCCCACCGGTCTCGACGAAATACGCCGCCATAGCAATCCGGAACAACAGCATCGCTGCCAGCCCCATCACCGTCAGCGGACGTATTGTCAGGAGACCGACATGACCGTTATCCGACCGAAATGCTGGGTTCACTCTCTCGCGGGAATCGACGCCGAAATGAACGACAACGGGCAGGGCGCCCTCGTCTGCGTCCTCGACCAAGGGCACTTCGCCTACATCCCGGTCCAAGCACCGAATTGAGGATGAACGATGACCCCCTTCCGCCCCAAAGAACAGGCAGGCGTCAACGCCCTCACGAACGAGGACTCCGCCCGCGTCGCCATCGTCGGCGGCGACGTCGCCGGGAATCTCGACGTCCAAGCACACACCAAGGACGCGAGCATCCACAGCAGCGGGGGCGGCGGGTCGGTCATCACCTACCACGTCTCGTCGCCCATCCCTTCGCTCCCGACTCCCAACGAGTTCTTGTCACCCGAGGACAACGGAACCAATTCTATCGAATCCCGGACGCAACAGGTCATGCCCCGCGCCGGGACCATGAAGAACCTCACCGTTTTTGTGGCGTTCAACAGCCGGTCCGATTCGAGCGTAGTCACCGTCCGGAAGAACGGAGTGGACACACTCCTCTCCGTGACCATCCTAACTCTGAGTACCGCCATCGTGGTCAATGCGGTTGATACGGTCGCCTTCGCCGCCACCGACAGACTCTCCGTCAGGATTGACACGAACGCAGGGGCCGGGAACCTCGGGCCCGGATTCTCCTGTACGATGGAGTACGTGTGATGACCGTCCCCCTCCTCGTCCCCGCAATCGCCCATACCCCTCGTGGGTGGATTAGCCTCAAGGTCGAGGTTCCCCTCCGGTTCGAGGAGGCCCTGAACAACGGCTGCCTCGGCTTCGGGGACTGCGCGGCGTTCATCAAGGGACCGAGCGGGCGCTGCCTCTACATGAGTCAGGCCCGCTGCCTGAACCTCCCGATGGCCGTCGGGAAGACCTTCTACAAGCCCGCCGTGGAGGCCCCGCTTCCCGGGGTCGTGGGAACTCCGACCGTTCGGGAGGCCGCATGACGCCCGTCCCCACCCCCACGGGCACCCTCGTCGACGCGGACGCCCGCAACCAGATTCACACCCTCGCCGACCGGGTCGACAAACTGGATGAGGAGTTGGCGAAACTCCAGACGTCGGTGACCTCGGTCCAAATCGAGCAGGCGAAGCATACTGGGATGCTGGAGTTCGTCGTCCGGCGGTTCGGTGCAGACCCGGAACGGCTCAACTCGAACCCGGAGCCGAAGAGTAGCCCGTCTGACCTCGCCGCAGAGTCGAAGAAGGCGGACATCAAGTTGAAACTCGCTCTCGTGTTTCTCACGGCGGTCGTCGCCGCCGTTCTGGTCAAGGTCTTCGGACTGACAATCGGGATTGGTTGACATGGACCCACAAACGGCAGGAATGGCTCTGTTTTACGGAGCGCTCTCGGGCACGGGAATCGCGGTTGCGGGCTGGCTCAAGTCCCGGACGAAGGAGGAGTTCGACGCCCGGCGGCTCCTCCAGACCATCCTCCTCGGCGTCGTGGTCGGGGTGGTCGGCACCCAGATGAACTGGGACTACGGGCAGGCATACGGTTGGGTCGCCAACATGGGAGGCGTCGCGGTCGTCGAGAATCTCGCGAAGGCGGTCTGGCGTCACCTCCCCGAGAAGCCGAAAAAGGTGCCCCGGAAGAGGTTCAAGACCGACAAGAAGGAGTCGGTCAAGACGGACGGTGAGGAGTAGGCAACTTTAAGTTGCCGCATTACCCTGATATACGGTGACAAGATGACCGCCTATGCCACGAAAGGATTTCTGCGACCCATCGTCCAACTGGTCACTTCGTCGGTCATCAACGACAAGCCCGAGAGCGTCATCATCAACAAGGTTCTGTGCGTCGACCAGAACCTCTACCACATCGCCGACTGTATGGGTTGCCCCCATCACGTCGTCGTTCCGAATCAATTCGCCGTGGACTGCAAGGCCAGCGAAGGAGATGAGCCATTTGGCGGGAAAGAAAAAGGCGTCGGTAAAGGAACTGGTTAGCGACTTCAGCCGCGAAGACCTCAGCGAGTTCGCGAAGGAACTCGGGGTCGCGCTGACGGCGAGCCAGTCGAAGCCGGACATAGCCAAGGCCATCCTCAACGTCAACCCCGACTTCTACCCCTACGAGGACGAGGAGGAGGACTCCAAGAAGGAGCCCGACGACGAGTCCGAGGACGAGGAGGACGAGGACGACGAAGACGACGAGGAGGACTCACCCATGCCCGCATCCGACGACAAGAAGGACGAGAAGGACGAGAAGAAGGACAGCAAGAAGACCGCTCCCGCCCCGCCGCCGGAGCCCGTCTTCAGCATCAACGACCCCCAGAAGGAGGCGCAGCGGAAGCACCTCCGGTCGCTCGGCTTGCTCCCGCCCGGCCAGTAGAACGAGGACCGAACCCGAACCCAACCCCCGGAGGTGAACGCGACGGTGTGGCTGACCATTGGCGAACACGCTTACAAGAAGCGTGGCGAGAGGCAACTCCGCCTGTTCACCAGACGCGCTTCGACGAGTTACGTCATCACGGCGCACCGCTCCAAGGACGTCGCGGAGAAGTGGGCGAAGATGTACGCGGGCACCCACGACACGGGTCGCGGAATCGTGAGGACCGTGACCATCAAGGTCGTCGAGATTCAGCCCGATGGCGAGTCCGTCGAAATCCACCAGACGGCGCCCCGCCCTCGCCAGAAGAACCCCCGTCGTCGCAGGTGAATCATGTCCATCTTCAGCCAGACCCCGGAACCGGACGGCGGTCTCGTTCTCGTCCAGAAGCGGTACATCCGCGACGCGGACCACGCTCTCGAACTCACGGACATCAACCCCGAGACCAAGGCGCTCGAAGAGGCCGAATGGGCACGAGCGGAGATGGAGTCCGGTGAGGATGGGGTGCCGTCCGTCCCGCCGCCGCAGGTCGAAGGCGCGTGGGGATTCTACGGGTTCGAGGACCGACTCGCGAAGGTCCATCACACCGCCGAGGAATACTCGCCGAGGATGCCGAACCCCGAGAGCAACCCCCTCTTCCACGACATGATTTCCGGCGCGGAGATGGAAGACGACCTCTTCAAAGACCCGACCAGCGAAGTCCCGTTCCTCATCCGCCACTACGAGATGCCGCACGGCGTCGGGCAGGGCGGCGGGTGGCGCGGCCCGCCCGAACTCATCGGCGCGGCGGTCGGCGGCCAGTCCGAGGCGGGCCCGAACGTCCTCGGGTTCCAGTTCACCACGTTCACGCAGCCGCCCATCGACCCGTTCTCGCGGACCCGGGCGCTCCTCGCGGCACCACCCGCACTCCCGGGCTTCGCGAAGACCGCCGGCGTTCTCGCCAAGGGTCTCGCGCTCCCGCCGGACCCCGTGTGGCCGACCATCCCCAAGGACATCCAGCCGTTCGGTCTCGACCCGAAGATGCAGAACCGTCTCAAGCAAGGTCTCGACCTCTTGACGGCGTCCGTTTCACAAATCACGAGCAAGAGTCCCGGCTGGAACTTCGGGTGGAAGGAGGGTTACGCGCCCACGGGCATCCCCGGAACGCCGCTCCAGCAGGTCTTCACCCCGGCGAAGGACTATCGTGGAGCCGCCGACCTCACCGACCCGAACTTCGTCATCGCGCTCGCCAAGGCACTCGGCAAAATCAATTCGGCCTACACCGTGAAGGACGAACCGCTCGGAATCTTCACGAACCTCCTCAAGTTGTGGAGGATGGGGAACGCCGCAACGACCGTGAACCATCTGACGATGGAGGCGGCGATGGGGATTGTCAACGATTCGTTCACCTCGCTGAAGATGACGGGGCAGGCAGCGGTCGACGTCATCACGGACCTCCCCGCCCGGGCCCTCAACTACGCGAAGGTGCTTCTTAATCTCGGCTACAAGTCCATCGAGACCGCAGGGAAGGAGGCCCAAGCCTACGCGATGGCGCTCATCAACAACACCAAGAAGTTCGTCGGCGACTTGGGCAGCGCCATCCGCGACGACGTCGACGCCATCCAGAAGGCGGTCGTCGGCTTCATCAACGCCCTCATCGCGGCCATCATCGCCGACGCACAGGAGTTCGGGAAGTATGTCGCCGACGGCATCAACGCCTTCGTGACGTGGCTCACCAGCAACATGAACAAACTTGGGCCGCACCTCGCAGCCCAGTTGAAGAAGACGGTCGACGACGCAATCGCCGCCGCGAAAGCCGTCGTCGCTGGCGTCCAGAAGGATGTCCAGAAACTCATTGACGGCGTCGTGAAGGACACCCAAAAACTCATCGAGACCGCTCGCAAGGACTTCGACAAAGCCGTCGAGAAGGTCCGGGCGGACTTCGACAAGGCGGTGAAGGACGCCACGGCGGATTTCAACAAGCGGTACAACGACCTGCTCGCGAAGGTCACCGACACCATCGGCGTCCTCGAAGGTCAGGTCAAGCGGTTCAAAGACCTTCAGGACCGCTACGACTCGTTCGTCAAGGACACCGGAGTCCGCTTCGACACCATCGAGCAGCGGCTCGGGCAGGCAGGCGCGGCGGTCTCCGCCCCCTCCGCCTCCGCCCCACCCACCGAGAAGAAGGGCGGGCTCCTCGCCATGCTCGGTCTCGGGAACATCGGTCGGCGTCCACACCACGGTCGCGGACACCGTGGTCGCTTCCGTGGCGGGTTCGGACCCTACCCGTGGGGCTACCCCTACGACTGGGACTACGGCGTTCAGCCTCCGTGCCCACCCGGCCTGACGGACAGGGAGTGCGCGGAGCGGGGATACGCTCCACGCCCCACCCCGCGTCTCGTCGCCGGTCTCGGGAACTACCGGCCAGAAGTCTCGGGGTTCGTCTGATGGGGGCCGCCGAGTGTCTACTGCGTCCATCCTCAGCAAGTTGAAGGGTCTCTCCGAGAAACTCCGCGCCGGTCGCCGCGAGCGAGCGGAGGAGATGAAGGCCATTCTCACCGAACGGGAGGGGGAGTCGCTTCTCGTCAGTCCGCTGTCGATGTCGACCTACAAGATTGTCGGGAACGTCCCCGTCTTGGTCTCGCGAGGCATGGGCGCCGGCGGCGTCGGCCTCACCATCGGCGACCCCATCAGTCTCGGCTACGAGGCGGTCGACCCGTGGGGCAAGCGGATGACTCGCGTCCCCATCGCGCTCTACAAGGAGTACGAGGAGGAGCAGTTCATCAAGAAAATCGAGGAGCAGGAGACTCCTTCCAGCCCCGAGGTTCGCTTCCGCATGACGGGGAGGCAGGAGTACGGCCTGCCCGGTGGCGGCGGCCAGTTCGTCCGTGGGGCGGCCAACGGCGGCCTCATCCGGGGCCTCGGTCGGCTCATCCGGGGGAAGAAGAAGCGGAAGGCCCGGGGTATCGGCCAAGGCGAGCCCTACGTCGTCTGGCGCCTCGACAACCTCATCACCGGCTACTCGTTCACGCCTTGGTTCGGCATCCCGTACCACGCCAAGACGGGCGGGGTCAAACTCGCCGTCGCCGTCAACCCCCACGGGTCGGTCAAGGAGTTCGAGCGTCTCATCGACGCGAAAGAGGTCGTTGCGCCCTACCACGGCGACATCGACCCCACCGACCACGGGTTCGACGCGGCGTACAGAATGGGTTACGTGAGGGTTTGACATGGTGCTTGAAAACTTCATCGGGGACGACGAGCCGACCTACGACGCCCAGAACGGCAACGCCTACGGAGTCAGCGGCACGCTCGTCGCGGGGACCGCTCGCGTCTACGAGGGAACCCTGCTGACCGCCACGCCGAAGGCGCCGAAGTCGCCGCCTGTCGGACTGTGGGTCATCCCCGTCATCCAGAACCAGACGGGCAGGGCAATCGTCTGGGTAGTCAAGAAGACCGAGGTCGTCGGCGGTCCGGGTGGGGCGCTGGCAGTCCTCCTGTCGCGTCTCCGGAGTAACGCCTACCCCGGTTCCTACACATTCGTCGCGAAGACCGACCCCCGCGTCCTGCTGGGGATGCCTCACCCGTCGGTGCTGACGAGTATCGGACGAGAGGTCCACGCCGGGCAGGTCGCCGGAGCCGCGCCGCCCCCTCCGCCCCCAAAGCCGGGGGCCAAGAGGCCCCCGATGTGGGGACTCCCGGGCGTCCGTATCCCAACCGCGAAGGAGGCCGAGGAGGCGCGTAAGCGGGCGCAGAAGGAGGAGAAGCGGAAGCAGATGCTTCGGGCGTCGGCGCTCCGGGAGGCCGCCGCGAAGAACCGGGCGGCGGAGGAGGCGGCCCAGAAAGCGATGGACGCCGCTCGAAAGGCCCAGCAAGCGCAGCAGGAGGCCCAAGCGAAGGTCGCTACTGGAGACCCCGGCGCGGGTGCTGCGGTGGCGCAGGCTGAGCGGAAGGCTGTGGTGGCCCAAGAAGCGGCGGGCGAGGCTCGGGCGGCGCAGGTCAAGGCTGGCGAAGCCCAGCGGGATGCCGCCCAAGTCGATGCCGAACTGGAGCAGGCACAGGCAGAACTGGCTCAGGCGGAGGCCGAGGAAGCCGCCGCTGCGGAACAGCCCCCGGCCGAGGACGCCGATTCTACCTCTGTTTTACAGCCCCTAAAGGGGAAACTGGGGTGCTTCATCGCCACGGCAGCCTACGGCTCGCCGTTCATGGCCGAAGTCGAGGCCCTCCGGGACTTCCGGGACGAGCGACTCATCCCGAACCCGGTCGGGCGGTTCCTCACCGACGTCTACTACGCGGTGAGCCCCCCGGTCGCCGAGATGGTCGCTCGGTCGAGGCGTCTCCGCGCCGTCGTCCGCCGACTCCTGAACCCGCTCGTCCAGCACTTCCAACCGTGACCCATGCCCCCCAACACACTCCTCGAAAACTTCGTCAGCGGCGACGAGCCCGACTACGGTATCGGGGCCGCCGCCGTCCGGGGGGTTCCGAGAGTCTACAAAGGACGCATCGAAGGGCTGACGACGACGAAGGGGTGGGTGAAACTCTCGGATGTGTGGTTCGCCCCGATGGTCCTCGCCCAGAGGGGGTCGTTACCCGCCACCATCCCTTCCGAGACCCCGAACGCGGTGAGTCGAGACCGGTTCGCAACCCCCCAAGACGTCGTGACAAACATCGAAAGTCAACTCCAGAAACTCCCCGACGACGCCATCTTCGAGTGGGTTCCGAAAGACGACCCACGAGTGTCCAAGTTCTTCGTCGGTTCGTGGACACCAAATCAGCGGTACGTCATCGAAGAACTCGCCGAGCGCAAGGCCGGCTGCTTCATCGCGACCGCTGCCTACGGTTCCCCTCTCACGGCCGAGGTCGAGACCCTGCGACGGTTCCGGGATGAGCGGCTCCTCACCAACCTCCCGGGGCAACTCTTCACGGACCTCTACTACACCTTCAGCCCGCCTGTCGCGGAACTCGTCGCCCGGTCCGAGCGGCTCCGGGCGTTCGTCCGCAGCCTGCTCCGGCCGCTCGTCGAGCGGTTCGGGTGACGACGTGCCGAGCCGACGCCCGCGAAAGAGGGCGAACGTCTGGGAGTGGCAGAAGGGCGACACCGTCCTCACCCCCAAGGGTCTCGGCACCGTCACCAAGCCCCACGGGGAACACCTCCACGTCCGCGTCAAGGGGAAGAAGCGCAAGTTCCCCACGGCCGAGGTCATCGCTTACGAGTTGAATCCTGTGAACGCCCTCGTCAACGAGATTGCGAAGTTCCGGCCGACCATGCCGCACCACGAGGTCGTCCGGACGGCCAGCGCCGTTCGCGACAGCATCGGTGGGCTCTCAGACGAGGTGGCCCGTGATGTCCTCCAGTCGTCCTACGGGTTCAGCCATGACGAGGCCCGAGCGCTCGCGTGGCTGGCCCAGTCGTCGGCGAACTCATCTACCCCCGCAGCCGAAGCCTCCCCGTGAACCCCGTCGCCGAGAGGCTGGTCAGGCGCTACACCCCGCTGGTCGGGGAACTCTTCGCCCGCATGGGTGTCCAAGCAGGCGCGAAGCGTCTGGGGAAGAGGGAGGCGGAGTTGACCGATGCAGACGAACCCCGCCTCGTTGCTCTGTTAAACAGGGCGTTCTCACTCTGAAACGAGTTCGCTGTCGGGTACGTCGCCCCGCAGGAAGTCGAGGAACTCTTCGAGGTCGCGGGACTCTTGGAGCGAGGAGTCGAACCGCTCTTCGGCCTCCTTCAGTTGCCCGGCGAGTTGCGCGACCGCCTGCCGCGCCATCTCGGTCTTCTGCTTCGTCTCCTCAAGATTCTTCTCGATGGCTCCCACGACGAGGGGGATGACCGACGGCGGCGGCCGGCGCATCGGATTCTTCTGCTGCCCGGTGACCTTCCGCATCGGGTCGCAGATGACGTAGTTCTGGTCGACGATGGCGACGCGGCACTCCCACGTCTCCCGCGCCGCGAGGAGGTGGTGCTTCTCCTTCACCAAGAGCGCCACCTTGCCGTCCGTCCAACGGGAAATCGGTCCCGACCGGCCGACGCAATGGTCGCAGTCGCACGACCGCCCGAGCCCGATGACGAGGTTCGCGACGTCCCCCGTAATCGGCGCGTTCGGATTCAGTCCTCTTCCAAGCATCTCTCTCTGCATATCCACAAGGTCTGCCATTCAATCACTTCCTCCTCTTGCGGTCTCTCCACCACTTGAGGAGCCTGAACCACCAATCTTCGAGAGTTACCGAGAAGAAAAGCCCCATCGTCACCCGTCCTTCAAGGAATCAGAATATCCATCCCGCCACCTCGGTCTCCTCGGCTGTGGAGGCGCCGCGAGGCGGGCGTCTACCTCGGAAAACTGCTGCTTCAACTTCTCTGCTCGGCAAACGACGCAACAATCCTGCTCGGTATATTTCCAATCGGGGAAGTAGGAATTGACGGTCTTCGCGATACTCGCCGCGTCGAGTACGGGAACGTCCTTGGGCGGTACGAACCCCGCCTTGTGCGCGGCGCAGGCGGAAGTCGTCGACGGGGGTTGCCACGCACGGATTGGTCGATTCACATTCCGACCCCCGTTGCGAAGTGGCCGGGCAACATCCCCCGCTGGAATCGCAGAAGCCATAGACCGATTTCACCGCCGAGAGGAACGAGGACCATCAACGAGGATACGCTCAGCCCGCAAATCGTCTTCGGCCCGTTTAAGCATGGCGGCCTGTCGCTTCAGGTCGAGGTCGGTCCACCGACGGCCGTAGGAGCCGTAGAACCCCGACTCGACGAGGTGCTTCGCTCTCTCCGCGATGAGCGACTTACGGAGGACCGAGGTCTCGGCACACCATCCGCAGTAGTTCGTCCCCTCGCCCGTGGAGACGATGCAGGCGACCGGGTGGCCGCACCGCTGGACCTCACTCGGCACGGACCCACCCCCACCGCTTGAGCGTCTTGACGATTCGGGCCTTGAACGCCCGAGCGCCGGGGGTCATCTTCCGGTCGTCCTCGTTGGCGTACTCCGAGAGGACGACGTGCAACTCCGCGATGAACTCCGTGTTCGTATCGACGTGCGGCTCCATTCCCGCGACGATGGGCGGCGTCAGAACCTCGTTCGCCCGGTGGAGGAGTTGGTGGATGCTCAGAATTGCGTCGAGGTGCGCCGACTTCTTCGGCCGGTTCCCGAAGGGGCGATGCGCGAGGTGGTGGACCCGGGAGACGATGTTCTCCAACAGCGTCCGGCGCTGCCCGCCCTCGCTCTCTGGGCAGTCGTGAGGCTCGATTCGGATGTCCGAGAGGTTCTCGTCGCCGCTCGTCCCTTTGAACTGGAGATGGACCTCGACCTCGGCGTCGCACTTCACGCAGACCGCCTTGTCGTCGAGATTGTGGACGATTCCCATGTCACCGCCCCTTGAACTTCTTCTGAATCCCCCTCGCCTTCTCTACGATGTAGCGAAGGTCGTCGAGGAGGTTTCCGACCCCGTTCGCCGGCACCTTCCCGCCGTTCATCCGCTTGAAGTTCTTGATGGCGAAGTCGGCGGTCGACGCCACCCAGTCGACGAACCGACCGATTTCTTGGAGGGCCGCACCTCCACCGATGATTGATTCGACCTCGTCCCTCGGGCCGAAAATCATAACGAACTGGCCGTGACTCTTCGCGAAGGCGGGCTTGAGATGCTCCTCGACGTAGTGTTGGAACTCCTCTTCCGTCGAGATGGCGATGCCCCGAAGATTCGGTGGAGGAGTCATGTCAGTACCTCTGTACGAGCCGGTCGCAGAGGAGGTAGAGCCGGATGCCGCTGACCGGAAGAGGGTCGGCCTCGGACGGGGTGGTGACCGACAGTTTGACCGTATCGCCGGGACGGGCGGTGACCTCACGGTTGTATCGCAGCGGCTCCCCCCGCTCCGCCTTCTGCTGGGAGAGGTTGAAGTCGGAGATGAGACCCTCCCAGAAAACGCCGACGCGCTGCCCCACCGCGTCGAGGACTTGGAGTTTGGCCGTCCCCTCGTCGCGGAGGCTCCCGTCGGGACTCAGGATTTGGCATCCGAGGAGCCAGCCTTGGATGTAGTGACGGGCCTCCGGGGTGAAGCGGAGCGTGATTCCCGTCGGGACGCAGTACGCGAAGACGAAGGTCTCGGCACCGGGCATGGATTCGCGGAGTGTGGCGCTGTAGGTGTCGTGCTGGAGAACAAACGGGGCGATGTCGACGGGGACTCCCCGGTTAGCCACCATCTCCTCGACGCCGCTGCGCGGGTAGATACCCGCGTCGACGAGCCTGAGATTCGATTGGCGAATCGCTTCGTCGAGAACGTGATTCTGTGTCTCGATTCGCTGCATGGCAACGGCGATTTCGGGCGGCCCCTCGCGCAGCCGCCGCTCCGCCTCCCTGACCGCCCGCGCTCCGACGTCCCATTGTCTCCGCCGATGGAGACTCACGAGTGGTCGGTGGGTCCGAAGGTTCAGGCACGGCTGGTCGACACCTGCGGAGCAGGTGGAGCAGGGGGGGACGGTCACTTCATCTCCCTCTTCGGAGGTCTCGGCGGCCCGGGGTGGTCTCCCTTCCGGCAGCGGAGGCAGACCTTGACCGTGACGGGCGTCGTGCAGTAGCAATTCTCGCAGCCGCAGGGATGAAACTTGCTCAGGGCACCAGCCCCCGCTTCTTCGCGCAGCCGCAGGCAACGCCGATGTGCCGCTCGATGTAGAACTCCTCGCCCTTGTACCGGACGGTGTATGTCTCCGGCTTGAGGTGGCAGACGACGCCGCCCTCGGCGGGGACACCGCAATCGGCGCAGACGATTTGGCGCGACACGTCGGTCGTGACGATGTTGCCGAGAGACTGGAACCCGGAATACAGACTGAGGTCGACGACGCCCTTGCTCCTCGGTATGCTCTTGTCCCAAGTCTCTTCACTCATCTTCGTCACCTCGCAGCAAGCAGACCCGGTGAGGCCGACCGTGAGTAAGGCACCACGTCAGGCCGCCCCCATCGTCGACTCGGATTCGCTCGCCGTTCGGCCGGATATGGAACGCCTCTATCTTCCGCTCTTCGGTCGCGCAGGCCATCGTCAACCTCCGTGCCCACACGTCTTCGCGGTCGAGACCCAGAACTGATACCACTTCCGGGTCTTTACCATGTGACAGGTCAGGCAGATGACCGCGTGGTAGCGGAGGATGCCGAGCCGATTGCGGAACCAAAGGGCGAACCGGCTCTCGGGCTCCTCCTCGGAGGGGAGTTCCTCGTGGAAATAGATGGGCGTGGTCCTCCCGAACGGGAACCCCGCCGTGCCGTCGACCGCCTTCATCAGCCGACAGAGCGAGCAGTCGATACCCGTGCAGCGAATCCGCTCCCGGTGCGCCGCGATGAAAAGGTGGCGGGCCTCCCCGTAGGCGAGTTCGAGGTCGGGAGCCATTCGACTTCACCTTCGTATCTTCACGAGGTCTTCGGCTGCGGCTCTGGGCGAACCCCAACCGTGGTCGAACGCCCCCGTGGAATACATCTTCAGGGCCAGCGACTCGATGGCGCAGGAGGGAGAGTGTTTGTCCAGACCTCGCTTGACGCAGTTCCGCGAGCAGACTTCAGACGGAAGGTCGTGGTGAATCGCGAAGTTCGCATCGCGCTCCGCATTGAAGTCTTCGCAAAACCAGCAGACCGTCGGTTCTCCCTTCGTATGGAAAGCGTGACCGCAGGCCATTTCGTAGACCTTGCAGGAATCCCCGTCCTCCGGGCACGGTCTCGTCGACAGAACCGTCCGGCTCGTCTTCGCGGTCACGGTGTCACCTTCGTCGCCCGCGTGGGCATCCCGGTCTTCACGCTCGCGGAGAAGTCGCTGAGGGCCCATCCGTCCTCCCCGAACGCCTTGTCCAAGTTCTTGAAGTGACCCATGCAGCCGCAGCCCGGCTTCCACTCGTCCACGTAGTCGTTGCAGTCGCAGTTCGCGATGCGGCAGGTCGGGTATCGTCGAGCCGACGCTCGGAGGGCGTCGGTCATTTTCCCGAACTCGACGGCGTCCATCACAGCGGGGTCTCCACGGGGAACTGCTCGCGCCACTTCTTGTAATCGTCGACGAAGCCCGGCCAGATGTTCGTCGCCGGGTTCGCCTTCTCGACCTGCTTCCTCGCCTCGTCCCATCCGTGCTGGCGGACGACGGCAACGAAGCAGACCGCGATGAACGGGGACCGTGAGATGCCGGCCGCGCAATGGAGGTAGATGTGGTGGTCGTGGACGGCGAGGTCGTGGAGCCGGCCGATGATGGCTTGGAGGAGGTACGGGTCGACGCTCTCCCCGTCCTCGAAGGCGAAACGGCTGTAAAACAGCCCACGGTTCTTCGCCCAGAGTCGCTCGTGAACGGGTTCGAGGCCGAACCGGAGGTCGACGACGGCGGTGACTCCCTGCCGCTTGAGGTCGTCGATGTCCTCCGGGGTCTCGGGCGACGGGCCGACCGCGAGGTAAGGACGGATGGGGAAGACGCGCATGGTTCACCTCAACGAAGAAGCCGCTGCCCCGGCGCGAGCGGCCCCACGACCTCGAACTCCGCGTCAAGAACGACGTACTGAAAACCGTCGAGTTCGTTGAGACACACGGGCTCGTTCTTGAGGAAGTTCTGGAATCTCGTCTTCGCCTGATAGATTTTCGAGCCGTGTTTCCACTTGCCCGATTTTTCGTCGTACTTATCGTCGGTCTTGGTGTATTGAACGACGACCCATAGACACCCGAGTTCTTCGAGTTTCTTGACGATTACGTCTTGGATACCCCACGCCCCTCCGAACTTGCGAATGTGGTGTCGCGTCCAATCAACGATGCGCTGGTACTCCCGGTCGACCGGGACGTAGTATCCCCTGACCCTCGGTTCGGAAGCCTGACTGTTTCCCCACATGACCGGCATCCGTCCGCCGTTCATTTCTCCGATTGTGACCTCGTTGGTCGTGACGTCCTTTAATCCGGTTTCTCCGAGGGACTTGAGTAAAACCAGACGTTCGCCCGGAGTCAGGGTTTCCCATCGGGGCGGTGGCGGGACAGTCACCGGGAGATTGTTCACGGCCCACCTGACAACGAGTGCCAGCCGTACTTTGGTATCTCCGAGTTCTTCTCGGGCTTCCACCAACTCCTCGTAGAAGTACGCCGCCAACTCCGCATCGCCCTCTTCAGTCATCCGTTCATCACCACGACACCGTGAAGACCTTCTTCCCCTTGTGGAGTCGGAGGAACGCGAGGATGTCCTCCGCGTTCCCGAGGCGGTAACCCGTCTCGTTCTTGAGGTCCACCGCCTTGCCGATGGCCTCGATGAGCGCGTCGTCGAGGACGGGAAGTTCCTCGCCGATGAGGTCGTTGATGGCGCCGACGGGGTTGGGGACGTACGAATCGTCGTCGAAGAGTGCCGCTTTCAGCCACGACACCTCGCCGACCCAGATGTTCGGGGTCTCGCTGACGCGGTGGAAGACGCTCCCCGGGCCGAAATCGGTCGCTCCGGGGCGGGGGTTGAACCACTTGCTCCCGAGGTGGTTCGAGCAGAACTTCGCGAGGTCGGCCTCGACGATGCCCTCGAAGATGTGGATGTGGAGGTCCGCCGCCATCGTCAATCGAGCCTCTTCACGCCGGAGAGGAAGATGACGCCGCCCGAGAGGACGGTGAACCAGAACGCGCCGGCGGTCAGCGGGGCCCACCGGACGCACGCCGCGTCGGTTGAGTTCGCGGAGACGATGGTGTCCGCCTTGTCGCACGCGGGCTCCTTCGGGGAGACGATGCCGTTATACGTCTCCCGGGGACCATACTGGACGACGACCGCCGAGACGAAGACGGCGATGAAGAGTCCGGCGAAGATGAGCGCGAGCGCGGCACGGTTGTCGGTCATGGGGATTCGACTCCTTCTCGTATTGCGGCTCGGGCCTTGTCGATTTGCTCCTGCTTGACAAAGCCGGTTTCGAGCGCTTGAGCGGCTTCAATGATTATCGCCAAATCCGCATCCGTCCCGACGCAGATGGGACACTTCGCGATGCTCCCGAGGAGACCTTTCATGCCCTCCCAAGTCTCGCACAGCGAGGAGTGAAACAGCAAGTCGTGGGCCGCGCAGATGTTGATGTGGAGGTGGAGAATCCCCGTCACGGCATCACCTTCTTCGAGTAGCGGAACCAGCGGTCCAGTATCGCCCGTGCCTCCTTGCCGCCGGGCTTGCGGCAACGCCAGCAGTCGTCGTCGGTGTAAGAGTTGCGTCCGCCGCACTCGCCGTTCCTGCCGACGCGCTCGCAGACCCAACCGATACCCGAGAGGCGACCCTGACGACCCCCCTTCCGCCGGTCCGCGAGCCAACTGTACCGCTGCTCCCGCTTCTCGACCCGCGTGAGTTGCTTCCACTCCCGGTCGTCGGTCTCGTGGCGCTGGGCGAAATAGTGTGACTTGATGCGCTCCGTAATCAGCGCCTTCCTGAGCCGGCGGATGTAGGAGAGGTAGTAACTCGGCGGGGGGTGGCCGCACGGCGGCAACTTCGGCGCGGGTCCGGGCATTAGACCGCTCCTACTGCTTGTTGAAGACCGGTGCGGAGAACCGCTGCATCCGGATTCGCCACCGCTCGGCCTCGACGAACGCCTTCCCCGCCTTTGCCCGGCAACTCTCGCACAGGCCCTCCTCGATGCGGAGGTCTTCCGTCTTCCCCGTCTTGTGACACGACGGGCAGGTGACGGGCGGTGTCGCGGGTTCGGTCTTCGTCTCGGTCTTCGGCGCAGGCGCGGTCTTTGTTTCTTCCTTGGGGGGCATGGTTACGACCTCGGTTCACTCTGGAGTGGGAGTCCCGGTAGAGGGTTGCGGGGCGCAACCTCTCCTTCGCCGCCGGGCCGGCTGCCCCGTTCAGAGTTGTCCAAACGGCGGGGACTCGAACCCCATTTCCAGTTGAGCGCGAGGTCGGTGAGGAACGCCCACGTCGAATCCCACCCCGTCGGCGTCTCCCTCTGAGAGATGAGACCCCTCGCGATGAGACGCTTCCGGACGGCCCTGTTCTTGTTGCCGACGTAGGTGAGGTTCTTCACCGCATACTCGCCTTTCGAGGTCTTGCGCTCGAACTTGATGAGCGCGTCGAGCATCTTCCGCTCGCGGACGGTGAGGTGGATGTCGACCATCGTTCACCCCATCAGGCGCTTCGCTGCCCGGACGAGTTCGTTCCGAAGTCCGATGTCCGCGTTGCCGATGACGTCGGCGAGCAGGAGGCTCTCGCTGGAGTAGAGCCGCTTGAAATCCTCCTTCGCGCCGACCATCTCGTTGAGATTGTCAACACGGTCGAGCATCTTAATGACTTGAACCTCGGGCGGGGCCGTCTTCAGCCAGTTCCGGTCCATCTCCTTCCGCTCGGCGCGGCGCAGGTCGGGCCGTTCCTTCGACGGGTTGGTGAGGTACTGGACGTAGGTGCGAACGCGGGGACCGAAGAGCCGCTCGATGGTCTCGTGCGTGGTCTCCGTATCCTCGACGACGTCGTGGAGGAACGCGGCAGCGACCATCTCCTCGGTCGCGTCCGGACGCATGGCGACCCGCATCGCGACGCGGGCAGGGTGGTCGATGTACGGACCACCGGTGAAGTCGCGCTTCTGACCGCGATGCGCCTGCTCGGCGAACTGCGCGGCACGGAGGATGAGACAAGTCACGCTTTACCCCATGTAGAGCGGCTTATATAGAGTTAACGCGCCCCGTTCTCTTCCATCGAATCCATGAGGTCGAGGAGGTAGTCTCGACGGTTCCCCGCCCCCTTCCCGGTCCGGACGCGCCGTCGGAGGTCTATCCAGAGACGGTGCCAGTTGAGCGTCTCGCCCGTATGGCGGGCCGAAGTATCGGCGCCGAGTTCCGGCTCGTCTGCATCCCCCGCGTAGGCAGACATCGCGCCGTTCGGTTCCGGAGGCGCAGACGCCGGCTCACTCGACGGCGCAGGGGCCGTCGGCCAAGTCTCGGGGCGGTCGGGGTCGATACTCGATGCGGCGAGCCGGTCTGCGACCGAAATACGGCCAACTCGCCCGGTAACCCGAAACCGAACTACTTCCCCACACTCTCGACATTTTCCCGCCGTCCCCGGGTCGCCGATGAATTGGCCGACGATGTGACCGCAGGTCAGTAGTCGTCTCGGGGCGATGCTGTGGGGTCCGTCGTGACCCGCAGGACGCTCCCTTCCCCTGCACTCCGAGCAGGGCGGAGCGCCGCCCCGTCTCCGGTCGTCGTCGGTCGCTCTACCCACTACTCTCCCCTCCCCGCCCGGCCCCGCAGACTCTCCGCGAGTTGTTCGGGAGTGATGAAGAGTTTCGTCGAGTAGCCCTTGTTGGCGGCCTTGACGATGGTCTCCGTGAGTTCCTTCAGATTCCCGAAAGATTGGGTCTTCAGCAGAATGTCGTTCGAGACCCTCGGGTTCTGATACACCTTCACCTTGAGGCGTCGGACGACCTCCCGCCGCGTGTATCTCGACAGGTTGCAAGCGACGACCTTGATGATGGCCGTAAGCGGGGTCGCTTTCGTGTAGTGATTCTCCGATGTGGGCCACCCGAAGACTTCCACGATGATTTCCGCAATCTCCTTCGCGGCGCGGTAATCGGCTTCCACGAGCCGCTTCAGGTCGTCGACGAGATTTTCGCCTCTCCAGCCGGAGATGTTATACCGGGCCATGAGCGCCTTCAGGAACACGATGAGGTTGAAAGCGCCGTGATTCCCACCCGCCCCCGCCGCCCCGATGCGGATAGGCGCGGGGAAGGCCCGCTTCATCATCCCGCAGATGGGAATCTCGTCCTCGTTGATACCGACCTTGTCGGTCTCTGTCTGGTGAATGGTGTCGCAGTATTCGTTGTAGACCGTAATCTCCTGCTCGCGGGTGAGGTCTTGGTAGATGTGCGCGAACGCCTCCACCACGAAGTTCGGGTGTCGCTCGAAGAACCGGATGAGCCCCAGTCTCCGGTGATGCCCGTCAAGGGTGACGAAGTAGTAACCCAGCGTCGTTCGAGCATCCTCGACTTGATGGAGGACGAATGGCCCCGCGAACGGGTGGCCCGTTTCGAGCGTGGCGCAATACTTTTTGACGGCCCGCTCTCGGATGGCACGGCGATTCGTCATCTCCCGGAGATTCTCGACGAAAGCCTTCGTCAGTTCCAGTTTCTTCACGACGTACGGAAGTCGTAGCCTCCGTGCCCTCTCGTCGACGACTTCTTCTCCATCCCCGGCCACAACACGGCGCTCGGTTTTGGTTTCTGGCATGGTGTACCGCTCTACCCCATGTAAAGCGGATTATATAAAATTAGCGCCGCGCAACATAACGCCGTCGAGTTCCTCAAGGAGCGTCGTGAGCGCGGGGTGACGACGGGGGCGTTCTCGTCCCGCTCGAAATCCTCGGGCGGCTCGCCCCAACAGTCGACGAGTTTCGCCCGGACGACTATCCACGGAACGCCGTCGTCGAGGCTCGCGAGGATGTCCCAGACGGCCTCTTGGACGCGGGTGGTGACGATGATGCCGATGTCGGGACCGGTCACGAACGACGGTATGTATATCCATGTATATTGAGTTAGCGCATCGTAAGGTTCATCCCCCGGGGACGCTATGGGGGAAGCATGGCCGAGATGAAGGTGAGCCTGTGACTTCCCAGCGGCGCGGAGAGTCCTCGCCGGTTCCTTCTCTCTGAGGTCGCCCAAGCCAAGAACATCAAGGACAAGACGACGAGGTCGCGGGTCATCGCGGCCCTCGGGAAGATTGTCCGAGCCACCGAGAGGACGTGGCAGGGCGTCTGCGCGTTCTCCGACGGCAACGAGGTCTCGCTCCAAGCCTATGACGGCATCCGCAACCTCTACTACTGCGGGAAGGACTACAAGCGGCCCGAGCCGAAGTCGCGGGACACCCACACCATCGTCGTCATCGACGCCAACGAAGCGGCCATCGGGACCACCGACGGCGAGAACGTGGCGGTGCTGTGGTGCCGGGACTCGGGCGTCCCCCGGAAGCACGACGCCGGCGGCCAGAGCAACCGGCGGTTCGAGCGCGGTCGCGAGGAGAAACTCAAGCAATGGCTCCGGGCGGTCGTCGACGTCCTCATCGAAACCGACCGGGGCCTGCCGTTCATCGTCGCCGGCCCGGGGATGACGAAGGACAAGTTCGTCGAGGAGTTGCCGCAGCGGTTCCAGCAGCGTGTCGTCAGGACGGAGAACTGCGGCTACACCGACGAGAACGGTCTCTGGGAGGTCGTCGGGAAGTCAAGATACTCGTGATGGGGACCGTGAGACTCGAACTCACATCAGCAGTTTGCTCTCGCGACTGAGCCGGGTTCTCGGGTTTAGGAGGCCCGAGCGCGTCATGCACCGGGGCCGGCGACTCATCTCGCTTCCCGACTTGTCCCCTTGTTCGCCGCGATTGGAGACTGCTATCCTGCCAGTTGGACGAGGCCCCCGTTAGGAGAGGGGTCTGGTGCGCCAACGCAGGGAGCGGGTCACGGAGCCCTCCCCAGCGCGTTCGATACCTTCAAGGCTTCGGACGCGGAGACCTCCCGTGAAGAGGAAGGGTGAGGATGACCCCCGACTGCCCCAACTGCGAGGCGACCCGGGCGGAACTCGCCGCGTTCAGACAGCACCACATTTCGATGCTCCGCCTCGCCTCTCCTCTGCTCTATCCCATCGACTACGATGAGGCGGGCGCTCTCGTCGACGTCGAGAGACGGCTTCGGAAGGAGGCTACGTCGACGTTCGCAATCCCCACGAACGAGAAAATCGTGGCGGAGTCCAAGATGCGCCTCAAGAACGTCGTGGCATCCGTCCCAATCGCCGAGAAGATGCCGACTTCGTTGAATGACCTGAAGAAAGGCCTCGTCGAAGAGGGCGAGAAGCGCGTCGAGAACGGCGAGAGGGCCGCACGGAAGGCTGTCAAGTCGATGGTAGGGGGAGTTGAACAGGAGGCGAAGAAACTCGCCGGGAGTCCTCTGCTCTCCCAGATGCTCGGTAAGGCGTCTCTCCCGCTCTTATTGACGTCCGTCGCCGGTGCCGCCATCTCGGGGCCTCTGGCGACCATCTCATCATACGCGGCCTATCTCGGCCCTCTGACCGCAGGCGCAGGTCTCATCGGCCTCGTAGCGACGCTCCGGTCGAACGCGGAGCGGGCGGTCAAGGAGAGAATCGCGGAAGCCGAGAAGACTGTCGAGTCGTTGGCGACCACGGAGAAGTTCGTCGGGGCCGCCGCCGCCAAGGGTCAGATTCGCGACTTCTTGAGCGCAGGCGGGTGGGTCGAGAAGACCGGCTCTGGAGAGCGATGGCGACTATGCGCCGATTGTGGAAAGCGCCACGGACCGTTCCGCAATCACG
>CAYNEM010000011.1:0-39264 GCA_964396265.1 uncultured Methanomassiliicoccales archaeon | reverse complement strand
CTTCCCCGTCCCCGTGTGGGTTCCCAAGCCCAAGGGGATGCGACGCGCCGAGGCGGTCTGCGTGAGTTGCGGCGGCTACTTCTACGGGGCGGAGTTCCAACGGGGCCGCGACACCTCGTTCCCGACCGTCTGCCCCTACTGCGGAAACCAGACCTTCGCGAAGCGGGCGTCGGCAGAGAGACGGCGGGTACGAGCCGGTCGTTCTACTTCAGACTCTTAGACCTCAAGTCTTAGACCTAAGATACGAGGTCTCGAATACGAGGTCTCGAAGTCGAGAGTTGACATTTGAGAGTTGGCTCTCAAATGAGACTCAAATTGGATTCATGCCGCGTGGTGAGGCTACCACCAAAGGTGGTGAGGACTCCCACAGGGAGTAATTATCCCACAACTCAGTATTTTACTCCCGTTACTGAGAATCGTTCTCGCCAACGATGCGAACCGTTCGAGAATTGTTTCGCAATGGTTCAGAACACCCCGCGAAACGGGCCCTCTGTTTAACAGAGGGGCTCACGAGGAGGGTTTGAATCCTACGTGGGGCTATCCCAGCGGTCGAAACTTGTTTCGGCATCGGGCTCAACTGAGCCCAATTCTTCGCCTGCGGTCTCCGTCGGTGAAGGACTGTTAAACAGAGGGGTGGTTTGGGGCGAGTTTCTGACATATCTTATGTCCGAAACAAGTTTCGACCTTCGCTATTCTTCGCCGAGCGAAGAATAGTGCCCAACGTTCAGGACGGGGGCTCTGGAAACTCGGACGGGGGCTGGAGATTCTGGGACGGGCGGTCGGCTACGGGGGCGGGGAGGGTTCTCGGAGCGGAGAGTCGGTCAACTCCGCGACCTTCTTCCTGAGCGCCAAGTTCGCCCTCTTCAGTCGCTCGACCATGCGTTCGAGTTCCTCGATACGCCGTTCCTGTTCTGCTGCCCCGGCCGCCGCCACTCGAAGTTTCTTGTCCCTCGCGTAGAGTCCCGAACTGAAGTAGTCGTTCCCGTAGTATCCCATCGCGGTCAGCCCCCCGCCGTCGGAGAAGGAGGAGGGCTCGCCGGAGCGGGAGGAATGACCGCCTGTTGGGACGGCGGGCTCGCGACCTTCCACCAACGCGGACCCCGTTCGTCCACGAGTCTCTTCGTCCGGAGAACGGAAGAGATAATGTGAGAGCGCCAAATCGCCCCCTTCTTCGTCCTCACGCCACTCTCGTTCAGAGCCCGGGCTATCTCAGAATCGTTCTTGCCCGCGTCGTGCAGCGCCGCGATGCGCGATACGACCTCCTGCTCCTCGGGGATGGGTTCGAGGCGCGTGTTCGTATTCCTCTTGCCCACGACGTCGCTCACGACTCGATAGCCGTAAGGCGGGCGACCGAACCACTCTCCGCCGTGCATTTTCTCGGCGACGCCCGTCCTGATTTTCCTCTGGAGTTGCGCCCGGAAATACTCTGCGAACCCGCCGAGATTCTGGAGCATCATCCTTCCCTCGGGGGTGTAAGGGTCGAAGGGCCAGTCGTGACACCGGAGTTTGACGCCCGATTCGGTTAGGTCGTGGAACGCATTGAGGAGGAGCCGGAGGTCGCGCATGAATCTGTCGTGGCTGATGACGAGGATGCAGTCGAAGAGCCCGTTCTTCGCGTCCGTCATCATCTCCAAGAAGTCGGGACGTTGGTCGTCCTTCGCGCTCGCGACGTCTTCGTAGGTCTTGACTATCCTGTACCCGAGTTCGCCGGCCCACTCGGTCAGGACGCGACGCTGTGCCGGGAGAGAGTAGTTGTCTTCCTGCCCCTCGGTGCTTACCCTGACGTACAAGACGCACCGGGGCTGCTCGGGCACGCCCCGGGTATCTGGAGAACGGAATATAAGGGCGTCGTTAACTCATGGGTCATCCTTTCGGCACAAATCCCCGCCACCGCGTCCGGCCCGGGGAGCGCCCGGACCCTCACCCACGGCCCGACGTGCGCTCCTGAGCGGTCTGGTGAGGCCGTTCCCCTGTGGATATGGTGATTCGATTCGTTCCACCGTCGGTGGACCCGTCGAGCGTCCGACGACGTCCCTCCCGTGGGCAGCCCGAGAAGTGCGTAGTTGGTTAACCCACAGGTAACCTACCGTTAACTCTATACCTCTGTAAAACATGGGGGGTCTGATGCCAACGGAGACCCCTTCTCCACCCTCTCGGCGCGTCGCGGTGTACGCCCGACGGTCCACGGGGGATGAGGCGGCGTTTTTCGCGCAGACCCAGTCGCTCCGTGAACTGGCTCTGCGGAAAGGCTGGGGAATCGTCCTCGACGCGCAGGACGACGGCTCGTCCGGGCTCAACACCGCCCGCCCCGGCTACCAGACTCTCTTCGCCGAGGCCGACCAATGGGACACCCTCGTCGTCACCGCGTTCGACCGCCTCCACGAGAACCAGCACAACTTCCTCCAGATGGTCCTCGACCTTCGGAAGCGCGGTAAGACCCTCGTCTCGATTGCAGAGGGCATCGACGGCACCACGGCCTTCGGGAAGGTTGCCCTCGACGCCATCGAGAAGGTCGCGAACCTCGGCGTCGGCGTGTCGACGTGGAACCCCACCGAGCGGCCCGGACGGAGGGGCTGGCTCACGGGCGTCCCCTATGGATATGTTGCCGGGGCTCAGGAAGGGCACTTCGCCGTCGTCGAGGCCGAAGCCGCCGTCGTCCGCGACGTCTACGAGATGCGGAAGCGGGGGATGGGTCTCACCGAGATTGCGTGGGAGTTGAACCTGCGCGGCATCCCGACGCGGGCCGGTCGACGGTGGACCGCGACCCAAATCATGCGGATTCTCAAGAACAAGACCTACACCGGGCATCGGAGGAGCGGCCGTGGCCGGTGGGTCGCGAACCGGCAACCGGCCGTCGTCGCGCAGGAGTTGTACGACTCCGCTCAGCGGGGTGGTGCGGCGTGATGCACACCCTCGACGTGACGGTCCCCTGTGCCCGTTGCGGACAGCAGTTCGCGTTCCACGACGTGAACGGGCACCAGTACGAGCCCCCGAGGAGTGGTGCGGCGTGAGGGACGACATCTTCACCCACGGCGAGCGTATCGAGTGCCCCGAGTGCCCGGGCGTCTGGATGGGGCTCGGGAAGCACCGTCGACTCGTCAAGCCGAACCTGCTCGTCGCCGAGACGAACCATAGCGGATGCGCCGTCGACTACGGCGTCTGCCCCGACTGCGACAAGGCGTTCTGCGTCTCCTACACCATCCTGAAGATAGTCCGCGACAAGGCGTGGGAAGAGCCGCCGCCGGACCCCGAGGCCGAGAAGAAGGAAGCCGCCGAGAGGATGGAGAAAGAGATGGCGAAGGTCCGGACCGAGTACGAGAAGGAAGTCGCTGCCGTCGACGAGGAGCAGCAGCGGCGTGCCAAGTTGAAGGCGACGCAGGCGGCTCAGGCAGCGCAGGGGGCGGCGTAGATGGTAGTCGTCAAACTCTGGCCGTGCCCCATGCCGTCGCACGGCACGAGGAAGCCCCGGTTCAAGTCGGAGACGAAACTCCTCACGCACCTGTGGGAGAAGCACCCGAAGGGCGTCCTCGCCGCGCAGTTCGCGAAGCGGGTGGGGCCCGACCTCGTCGGAGCGCCGACGCTCGCGGAAGCCAAGGCGCAGATGGTCGACCGATTGCACCTTCTCGACAAGGAGCAACTCCGGGCCATCGACATCCGGACGCTTCGCGCCCTCAAGTCGGCGGTCTGTTCCAATTCCTGCGACCAACTCGGCGGCTACCACAGCGGCGGGTGCAAGCAACTTCGGACGGAGAGAGAACGTCGCGAGAATCTCGCCGCCGCGCAGAAGGCGGGGGCGTCCTTCTACCGGATTTGCCCGGACTGCGGCTATGTCGACGGGAACGAGTGCCTGCCGCTGAACTACCAGACGTTCCTGCACGAGAACGCTATGCTCAGCGGGGACGACATTCTCCGTCTCGGACGGGCCTGCAAGGGACACCGCCACGAGGAGTTCATGGCGAATCTGCCGCCCGAGGTTCTCGCGACCCGATTCGTCTTCCCCGACACGGAGGTAGAGTGATGCGCGACGCGATGACCCCGAGGCAGGTCGACGAGTTGTGGGACTTGGTTGATAGCAAGCCCCGACTCCGCGAGGCGCTTACCCGCCTGTTCAACGCTTACGACTATCTGGACAAGCAGGACAAGAAGCGCACGTCGGCGTACCGCGACGGCATCCGGGCGGCGGCGAGCATCGTCGAGATGTTCGACGGGAAGGTCGACCACCCGTGGCGGCTGAGCGACGTCGTCCTGTTCAAGTTCAATCTCCTGTCGAAGCGGAAGGTGCGGAAGGTGCGCGGCATCGACCCGGAGCCGGGCCGCATCCAGTTCCGGACGCTCCCGCAGCGGACGGTCCACGCGGACGGCTCGCACCCGTGCCTCGCCTGCCGCTACTGCGACGCTCACGGTGCCCACCACACCTGCCCGGTCTGCGGCTCCCCGAACTGCGGTCAGGAGGACTGCTGGAAGGACGGTCATTGTATCGACTGCGACCCGAGCCTCAGCGGGCCGGACACGCCGAAGATGCCGGCGACCGCGAGACAGAGAACGCGGAGGCCACGCTGATGCCTGACGGAGACGTTCACACCGCGCATTGCTGCATCCACACCTGCAAGTACGGCGAGAACGACTGCACGGTGAAGTCCGGCGCGAAGAAGCAGGAACACCGCTGCGAGAACATCGAGTTCTGCGGCCGGCCTCGCCGCGATTGCCGTCTCTGTTACGAGTACGGACACAACTGGGGCCGCGTCCATCCGACCATCGCCGGCGGGTTCATGCCTTGTGGCGGAGACGAGGACGACGACCCGGCCACGTACAGTCACGAGAAGCACGACTGCCAACCCTGCCCCGCGTGCAACGCCGAGAAACTGCTCAAGCAGGTCGCCCGTCTGGACGAGAACCGCGTCTACCTCGAAGGCATCAACACCAAGGCCGTCGAGCGGTTCGCGAAGGCGGAGCGGCGGCTCATGGAGCAGGAAGAGATTACGAGGAACTGGACCGACCTCTTCAGCGAGGTCAACCTCATTCTCATCGAAGACAGGGCGCCGATGGACGGGACGGGCCCGAGAGACGCCCCGAAGAACGCCCGACGGCTCCGGGACCGCGTTGCGAAGGCGGAGGGCGCCCTCCTCTGTTCCCACGGCATCGACTCCGCCGAGAAGATGGACGGACACGCCGAAGACGGGTCGTGGAAGACCTGCTCCTGTACCTGCCCCCGATGCTTCGGCGCTCGCGTGACGGGGATGGCGGAGGACGAAGTCGCCCGCCTCGAAGGGATGCTCAAGTCGGAACACGACGAGAACACCCGGCTCAACGACCGGGATGCGGCCCTCGAAGACTTTGTCGAGAAGGTCGCCGGGTGGCGAGAGGACGCTCACGCCTACGACCGAGACGCGGGGCACGAACCGCGCCCGTTCAACGACTCCGAGGATTGGGACAACCTCGAAACCTTGGCGAAGAAGGCTCTCACCGATGTCCGCGACGCACTCGACGTGGAAATCGAACGGGAGAGGGCGATGGAGGAGAAGACGAAGCAGGCGGCCGACGAGTCGCTCGCCGAGTTCGTCCGGCGGAAGGCGTCGACGCCGCACAATCTCGGGGAAGCGCTCGATGCGGGCCGCGAGGCGTTCAAGGACGACCCCCCCGCCTCGACGGTGACCTACCGCTGTACCGAGTGCCACCGGGAGACCGAGTTCGCGATGCTGGCGGGCGACCCGCTCCCGAGTCTCCCGTGCGGCGAGGACTGCCGGGGGGCGCTCATCCTCACCACTCGCAAGTGCCGCTTCTGCGGGAAGCCGTGGGCGGCCCACGACAACAACATGGACCTCTTCGCCTGCCTGTGGAACTGGGTCTTCGTGGGGGGAAACTGATGGAACCAAAGGTCGAACTCATCGCCTACACGCCCGAACTCGAAGTCGCCTGCGTCGCGGCAGCGAAACTCTGTCACGAGCCCGACGACTTCCCGGTCGGGGCGACGTTCGGTGGGATGAAGGGCTGGCTCAACCAGCACCCCGACCACGTCCGGCGCGTCCTCCGGCTCTGCCTCGACCGGGGCGAGTCTTCCGTTGTCGAACACGCCTCCTTCACCTTCTACCTCGAAGGCATCAGCCGCGTCCTCAGTCACGAACTCGTCCGGCACCGCATCGCGTCGTACTCGCAGCAGTCCCAGCGGTTCGTGAAGATGGACGAGCCGACCTACGTCATGCCGCCGGACATCGCGGCGAACGCGAATCTCGCGGCCGACTTCAAGGCGCACATGAAATCCGCTTGGGGACTCTACAAGGAACTGAGGAAGCAAGGCATCGTCCAGCAGGACGCCCGGTTCGTCCTCCCGAACGCCTGCACGACGAAGGTCGTCGTGACGATGAACGCCCGCTCGCTAATGAACTTCTTCAACCAGCGGTGCGACACCCACGCCCAATGGGAAATCCGTCAGGTCGCGACGATGATGCTGCGGGCGGTACAGGTGGTCGCCCCGAACATCTTCTACCAGTACCGCATCTGTCAGACCTGCAATACCACGACCGACATCAACGCGCTCGCGCCTTCCGCCCGGCACATCCGCTGTGCCTGCGAGAAGGCCGAGGTCGCGGCGGGGGTGAAGCCGTGACGCCGCCGACTCTCCGGGAAATGGCCCGGGCCATCTACAAGAACGAGGAGGTGAAGTTCCCGGAGTACCGCGCCCTCATCTGCACGGGGCAACTCGGCCAACTCGTCCGCTTCCTCTATCGAGACAACGACTTCAAGCGGCGACTGGTCGGCGACGCGGTCGTCGACGCCGAGCCCGTCCGACCCGCCGGCTCGCGGGCGGAGGAGGAGATGAAGTTGGGCGAGACCCTCCTCCAAGTCGCTATCTACGCCGAGAGCCGGGAAATCAACATCGACGCCGCGCTCAAGCAGGCGTTCGAGAAGATTTACGGGAAGGATTGGCGGGACCACAAGGACGACGGCGACCCAGTCGTCGCGAACAGCGGCGAAGTGGTAGCCGACGTCGTCTGGGTTCGAGATACGACGGACATCCGTGCGTTGAGTGGTTCCTCGAAGCGGGGGTATCGAAAAATCATCTTCCTCGACTCGACCGAGCCCGACGTCGTCGACCTCGCGATGCAACTCAAGGCGGTCGTCGGCGTCGTCTGCCGGAAAGGCGGCAAGACCAGCCACCCCGCCATCATAGCGCGAGAACTCGGTCTCCCCTGCCTGATGAACGCGGGGTCGCAGATGGATTCGTTCGGGGATGGCGAACTGTGCCGGCTCAAGGCAGAGCCGGGCGAAATCTCCCTCGACCACGTCGTCGATGACGGAAGGTGAGACCTGTGTGGCTTCCCCCCGAGTTGGAACCGTTCGTCCGCGCCCTGCTCGACAAGTGCGCGGCGGCTATCAGGAAAGACCCGAGCCGGCCGCCCGACCCGTGGAACCACCTCGAAGTGGACTACATCCGGCGGCGGCTCGCCGAGGAAATCGCCGAGTGGGACGCGGCGGTCGAGGGCCAGAAGTCGGGGGCCTCGGACATCTACGACGAGCGTCTCGAACTCGTCGACATCACCGCGTTCTGCTGGTTCCTCTTTCTGCGGCTCGGCCGTCTCTCGCCGCCCGCGACGTGGCAGAACCGGCCGACCGTCGTGACCCTCTGCGGGTCCGTCCGCTTCCCCGAGGATTGGGCGCGGGCGACCGAGGAGGAGACGCTCGCGGGGCGCATCGTCCTCGCCGTCGGGTGCTTCGACCACGCCCGGTTCCACCGGCCCGAAGGCAAGGAACTCAAGCGCCAGATGGACGAGTTGCACAAGCGGAAAATCGACCTCAGCGACGAAATCCTCGTCGTTACCGAGCATATCGGCGAGTCGACCCGCTCCGAAATCGACTACGCCGTGGCGCACGGGAAGCGGGTGCGCTATCTGGAAGAGCCGGGGAGGTCGAAATAGATGCCGTCGAACACCTGCGGTTTCTGCCGCAAGCCAATCGTCTACGACAAGGGACCGAAGCATACCTGCGCCGTCTACATCAGCGCGGGGAACTCCTGCCTCCACGAGAGCAAGGTCTGGGTTCCCGGGTGGGTCCACCTCGTCTGCTGGCAACGGTTCCGACGGTTCTGGCGACTCTTCAGGCGGGCGCAGACCCTACGCCGAAAGGCACGCAGGGCCCGCCGGAACCGGAAGGCCCGGAAGAAGCCGAAGCGCGGCGAGGGCGGGGGTGACCACGACGCCTGACATCCCCGCCGAGGCCGTGTGGCACGAGGTCGGCATCGCCGCCGAATACATCGCCATCTATCTCAGCGACATCGGCCACCGCGAGTACCACAAGGAGATGTTGGCCGTCATCGAGGCGCTCAAGCGCATCGCGCAGGGGGACAGCAATCCGAACCACGACTCGCTCGTCCGGTCCTTCGGATGGGTCGCCGCCCACCTCGCCTCCGTCGGTCACGGACCGATGGCGTTGAAGGCCAAAGCCTGCCAGCGCGTCGTGCAGGTTCTCAAGGTGGGCATCTCGGACGGGAAGGTCTCCGAACGCACGCTGGACGACCTCAAGGCTCTGTAAAACAGAGGTGGAAACGAATGGGTGTCGACGAGGTCATCCGCCGGGTCGCGAAGGAGGAGGCCGAGGCCGTCGCGAAGGACAAGGTCTCCAAGGAGGACGTCGAGAAGATGATTGAGGAGGCGTTCGAGGAGGAAAAGCCCGGCATCGACGAGATGGTCTCGAACGCGGTCCACGACGCGGTCCGGGGGGTCGACCAGACGGTCGTGGAACGCCTCATCGACGAACTCCGGATGAACCCCCGACTCGCGAAGAGCCTCCGGGCGGTGTTGGACATTGATTGACGCCAAGTACCTCCCGGACGGCAGACACTTCGTCTGCTGCGAGGCGTGCCTCCGGACGGGAAAGAAGCGCGAGAACTGCTACTGTCCCTGCCACGACGTCCAATGCCCTCTCTGCGGGAAGCCCCAGTCGTGGCACGTCGCGGGAATCCTCTGCCAGCCGAAACTCGAAGAGACGAAACCGACGTGGCCGAAACTCGAAGGGGAGAAGACGTGACGCCACCCTTCCCGACCGGCCGGAAGTACGGCATCATTCTTGCGGACCCACCTTGGACCTTCAAGACCTACTCCGCGAAGGGGAAGGGCCGCAGCGCGGAGAAGCACTACCCCTGCATGAGCCTCAACGACATCGAGGCGCTCCCCGTCGCGAACATCGCGGCGGACGACTGCGCTCTTTTTCTATGGGCGACCTTCCCCATGCTCCCGCAGGCGCTCGCGGTCATGGAGGCGTGGAGGTTCTCGTACCGGACGGTCGCGTTTGTCTGGGCCAAACGGACCCGGAAGCCGGAGAACTCCGTCGGCTGGGGTTGGCACTACGGCCTCGGTTACTGGACCCGGGCCAACGCCGAAATCGTCTTGCTCGGGACGAAGGGGAAGCCGAGGCGCGTCGACAAGGGCGTTCGCCAACTCGTCGTCGCACCCGTCGGAGAACACAGCGCGAAGCCGTCGGAGGTCCGGGACCGCATCGTCAAACTCATGGGCGACGGCCCGCGCATCGAACTCTTCGCGAGAGGGCCGAAGCCCGTCGGCTGGGATACGTGGGGGGATGAAGCACAATGACATCGCCAATCGAACGCTTTGATGGGACCGAGTACCGCTTCCTCTCGAACTTCTACACGGCAAAGACGACCATCTACGGGCACACCTTCCTGACGAGCGAACACGCCTACCAGTTCGCCAAGACCCTCGACGGGGACGCGATGCGCCGAATCAGGGACGCGCCGACCCCCGCCGACGCGAAGCGGCTCGGCAGGGCGGCCCCGCTCCGCCCCGACTGGGACGTCGTCAAACTCGGCGTCATGTACGACGTTCTCCGGGCGAAGTTCTCGCAGAACGAAGACCTCGCCAAAGCGCTCGTCGCGACCGGAGACGCTTACCTTCAGGAAGGGAACCATTGGGCGGACCGGACTTGGGGACGCACCGCGAACGAGGACGGGAAGTGGGAGGGCGACAACTACCTCGGTATCCTCCTCATGCTCATCCGGGCCCAACTGCGGCAGGGGGCAATCTGACCAAATGTTCGTCGACAGCGTCATCCCGGGAGTCGATGCGACCATCGTCCCCGCCCTCGTCGAGTTCTACAAGGGCGGCGAGCCGGTGGTCGATACGACTTACGGGAAAGGCCGGTTCTGGAAGAAGACCCGGCCGGAGGGACTCCTCGCGTTCGACCTCCTCGGCGGCGAGGGCGTCACGGCGGCCGACCACCGGCACCTCCCGCTCGAAGACGCAAGCGTGGGAACGCTCGTCTACGACCCACCGCACCTCCGGCGCAAGGTCGCGGTGGGCGACTCGAAGGCGTCGGTCAACCACATCTACAACCTCGCGTCGTGGGACGGGAACTTCCGTCCGTTCTTGGAGGAGGCCGTGCGACTTCTCAAGACGGACGGCGTCCTCATCGCGAAGTTGGCCGACGAGTTGACCAGCGGGCTGCTGTGGAACCACGCCCGGTTCCTCGTCGACGCCCGCGCTGTCGGCCTGACGCCGTTCGACCTCGTCATCAAGGCACGGCACCCAAGCATCCGGAATCCCGCTCAGAAGCAATGGCGAGCCCGGCGGCGGCATTGTTTCTTCGTCATCTGCAAGAAGGTCGAGGGGGCGAAGCCGGAGCCCGGCTGCCCGAAGTGTGCGCCGCTCGAAGCCGCGCTCAACGACATGGTGGCGCACTTCGCGGACCGGTCCGAGCCCGACCTCACGCCGCATCCCGGGCGCTGCCCCTTCGTCTGGACGGTGCGGTGTTCGTCTTGCGGAGGGTCGGGAAAGGTCGTCGCTCAATGCGTCTGGGAGCCGGGGCACAAGAAGCGGACGCCGCACTCGCATCCCCAATACGGCGAAGTTCCCGTGGAGGCGTAGCATGGCCGTCGACATCTGCTGCCCGTGCGCCTACGACGAACTCGACGACTGCCCTCACCCCTCGTCCTGTTCCTGCTGCGTAGCCTGCGCCGGAACCGCGAAGGCGATGGCGGCAGCCAAGCCGAAGTGCCCGGACCACAACCTCCCGCCGAACATCAAGGGTAAATGTCCACGATGCGCTCGCCAACTCCGGAAGGTCTGACCATGATGACTCCCGACCAACTCAGGGAAATCGCCGAGCGCGTCTCGAAGCCGCCGAGGAACGAGTTCGGCTTCACCGCGACCGAGGAATTAGAGTTCGCCTCGCACGCTCGTCAGGACATCGAAGACCTGCTCGAAGAAATCCTCCGGCTCACCGATGAGAACTGCAACCTCAAGGCCATCATTCAGGAAGTCCCCATCGTGGAACTCGCCACCATCCAGCAGACGCTCATCGAACGCGCCATCACCGAGGGAAAAATCAAGCCGGAGGATGTCGAAAATGCCGGATGAGACCGTCGAGCAGGCCGCAGAGAGTCTCGAAGCGGTGGGCGCGAGAGTCCTCTCGCTCCGCATCGTCAAGGCCCTCCGCTTCCCTCACACCGCCAAGTGCGAGGGGTCCACGCACGGGAAGCCCTGCATCTGCCCTCGTGCGGAAGCGGTGAACGCGGTCCTCCGGGGAATCAACGTCCAGCCCTTCCCGAAGAAGGGGGCGGGTTACTGCAAGCACCGCCTACTCCACCTCGACGCGGGTCTCTATTGGTGCCCCTATTGCGGCATCCTCGCGTGGTACGCTCCCAGCGGTCGCCAAATCATCTGGCGGACGTGGCGGGTGGCTGAGCGGGTCGCCCATCTCAAGAGCAAAATCAAGTCGCTCAGACACCGACGGAGGACCGAACGAAATGCCCGACCCCGCGCCCCATACCCAGAGAACGCCGCCGACCGAGGACCAACGGAAGGCCAAATCGAAACGCCGAGCCCGGTACAAGGACCGTAGGTCTCCTTTCGTCTACCAAGTCGCCGCGACTCTCGCGGACGGAAAGGTGGTCTACTCGCACACGAGCGGCCCCTACGAGACGCTCGACCGAATCCGAAAACTCATTCACGGCGGGGCGGTGCGCCTCGCAGTCGACCGTGCCGTGAAGCCCCTCGAACGGTGATACGATGCTCTACTGTCCTGTCGACGGCGTCGCGATTCTCACGCAAGACGAGGCGACGTTCCTCGTCAAGAAAGAGATGGCGGTCGAGACGAAGCAGTCCTACCACATCGCGGGGTCGGCGGTGTGCCGGAACTGCGGGGGCACGTCGAACTTCTCCTTCGAGGCGCAGTTGACGGAGAGGGCGTGGCACCCGGTCGAGCAGAAGGTCGACCTTGTCAAGCCCGGGCCGCCGCTATATGAGGTCCGACTGGAACCCCCGCTGGAGGAAATCGTCCGGGAACTGGTGCGGATTGGGCTGTTTAACAGCCGTAGGGAGGCCATTCTGCACATGGTCCGCGAGTGGGTGACCGAACGGAGCGGGCACCTCGCGTTCTTCACGGGGGACCGGGAATGAGCCGTCGGCCGCAGAAGAAACGGGGTGGACGGAGCCACCGGCCGCGCCTGCGCCCGCTCCACGAACTCATCCGAGATTTCGTCGGGAAGAAGGTGCGAATCGTGGCCGCCGAGACCATCTACGACGGGGTTTTGGTCGAGCAGGGCGACGATTACCTCTGTATCCGTGAGACGCATCACGACGGGACGTCCGACGAGGAGCCGCCGACGCCTCACCCGACCTTCCTGACCTACATCAACCCCGAGTCGATTTCGGCTCTCACCATCGCGGAGGAGTGAACAATGGCCCACCGACGGAAGAAGGACGAAGCGCACCGGTACAAGATGGACTACCGCCGAGTCAAGCACGGCCGACCCCCGAAGAACCAGCACGCCCCCGACGCGGGGGTGAGGTTCCCGCAGCCGAAGCCAGTCGCACTCTACAACGCGCCAGTCGTCGTCCCGGCGCCTCCACCGGGTCTCATCGTCGTCCCGGAGAAGACGGAAGAGGTCATCGAGGAGCGGTTGGACGGCGAGAATCCCGCCGTGGAAAAGAAGAAGAGCCCAGACGACGTGTGAGTGGACGGAGAGCATGACAGCCGTCGCCCGGATTCAAGAGCAAGAGGAGCCGCAGTTCCTCACCCACGCGCACATGAAGCGGCTCTTGGATGTCATCCGAGACCCGCTGGACCTCCTCCTCGTCCGGCTGCTCTGCAACGGCGTTCCCCTCGAAGAAGTGGGAAGTATCCGTGCGAAAGACTTCAAACCGGTCCGCCAAGTCGTGAAGGTCCGGAACGACGACGGGAAGCGGGACGCCGAACTCGACCTCGTCACTTCGACCCTCGTCAAGCGGTACATCGAGGAAAACCACCTCGACCCGTTGGAGCGTCTCTTCCGGGCGAAAGACCGTGCCATTCTCTACCGTCTCGCGGAGTACGGCGAAGTCGCAGGCGTGGAAGTCCCCGTCAACCCGACGACCCTCCGAAACACATGGCTGATGATGGCGGTTCAGGCCGGCCGTCCGCTCGGCTACATCTCCGGCCAACTCGGGTTCACGCGGCCGGATTCGACGACGAGGCTCGTTGGCCGGTTCCGGAACATCGCCGCGAAGGGCGAGGCGAAGATTCTGGTCTACGTCCCCATACACGTCGGGAAGGAGCCCTATCTGGCGGACGTCATCGACGCCATCGCTCACCTCGACTACCACAACTTCGACGTCCTCTTCGGCGTGAACAACAGTCCGCCCGAGTTCGTCGAGAAGGTCAAGACGCTCGCCGCTCCCCTCGGCTACGAGGTGGTCGACCTCGGGGTCATCGACACGAAAGAGGAGGTCGTCATCGAGGGCAAACAGTATCTCGTCGACGTGGTCGAGGGGGGCATCATCAGCATCGCCCGGAAGGCCCGGAACGCGGGTCTCAAGCACGCTCGCGAGAAGAAGGAGTACGACTACGTCTACGTCCTCGACGGCGACAGCAAGACGGCGCCAGAGGCCGTCCGACGGATGCTTCCGTACTTCACCGACCCACGTTTCAAGAAGGTCGGCATCGTCGGCTGCCTCACGCTCGTCGCCGGGAGCAGGCGACTCATCGGCGGCAAGGAAGCCTTCGCTCCCGCCATCTTCTTCGACCCGAAGACGCGGGAGAACGCCAACGAGTGCATGGAGTTCGTCACCCAGAATTGGAAGAATCTCGAAGTCGCCGAGGTCGATGCGGTCGGCGGCGGGCAGACCCTCATCTCGAAGGACGTCTTCATGCGGCTGGACTACGAGTTCAGCCCCGACCTCGTGGAGTTCCGGGGCGAGGACTACCTCTACTGCATCAACGCGAAGAAGTTGGGGTACAAGACCATCTGCGTCTGCCAGATTCTCGTCGAACACCTCGGGGCGGAGGACCGGCCCGCCGAGGGCGAGGGGTCGAGGGTCATCGCGGAGGCGGGCGTGCCGCCGAAGGTCACGGCGGAGAGGACGGTCGACGGCGCCGTCCCGGGCTCGTTCTACGACGAGACCTACTATGAGAGGGGGGTGACCGGGGGGAAGAGCGGATACGAGGGCTACGGTCACGACGTACGTTATGCCCGAAACTTTGCCCAAATCGCGGCGGAACTCGTCCGGTACTTCCGACCGAAGCGCGTCCTCGACGTGGGCTGCGCGACGGGCCACGTCGTCAAAGAACTCGTCGGGCGCGGCGTCGACGCCCACGGCATCGACATCTCGGAGTACGCCGTCACTCACGCACCAGCGGACATCCGCGACCGGTTGGTCTGCGGCTCCGCGACGAAGTTACCGTGGCCCGACGGCTATTTCGACCTCGTCTGGACGACGGACACATTGGAACACCTGACCCCCGAGCAGGCTCGCGAGACCATCGCCGAGATGGGGCGGGTGTGCAGCAAGAACGTCTGCTGGTCTATCACCTCGAAGGAGGGGGAACTCGTCCACGACGAGAGTCACATCAACCTCATCTCCATCGCGGAGTGGAAGAAGGTCGTCGACGAGGTCACCGGGAAGGAGTTCACGAGGTCGCCCAACAACTTCCTCGACCAGACGGTCCTCCAGTTCCAACCCCCGTACTGCTTCATCTCCATTCGGAAGAAGAAGACCCCTGCCGTGGATACGGCCCTCCCGCCCGAGTAACTTTAACGGGCCACGGGGAGGACAAGTCCCCGTGGACCGGGGCCGAGAACCTGCTCGGCCCGAGGAGGCACGTCGGTTGCTCTGTCAGGTTGGACAGGGCATCTCACCCATATCTGTTTAACGGAGGTAATCGTACCCGCTTCATCTGTTAAACAGAGCGTTGGTAGACGTCCCGGCCGGCGACGTCGTTGCAGATTTGTTGCACATCTGCACGACCCGTGGGACGTCCAGAGGCGCGATGAGACATTCGGAGGCCGCGTCAGACGTCGACCGCGAGGCCGACGAAGCAGTCGAGACCATCGAGGTACTGGCCCTCGTCGCTGTCTCCCCACCGCCCGAGGAACTCGATGAGACGCTCGGGTTTCTTCACCCGGAGGGTCATCATCTCGTAGAGGCTGCCCACGAACCGCTCGGGCTCCGCGCCGATGGTATCCTCGGCGATTCCCTCGGTGACCTTGTAGAGTTTCGTCCTGCTCTCGATGGAGAGTTGCCCCCACCGTGGGTGCTTGGTGAAGGCGAGGACGACCCCGACGCGGACCTTCTTCCGCTGGTCTTTCGGGAGCGTCGCGAGGTAGTCGAGGAGTTCCTTCGTCTCGGTGAGGGCTTGGGCGAGGTACTGATTCATCTCCCCGCCGCTTGCCTCTGGCGTCCGGGGAGGCGCCGTGGCGGTCATACTCAGAACAACGCCGTGAGTCGCCTGATGGGCTTGGCGAACTCGCCCATTCCCGCCCATGCGGGGAAGCCGAAGGTCGCCTTCTTCCCGGCGTTGCCCTTGTGATGTCCAAGCCCCGACCGGTACGGGAACTTCGCCTCGCTCATCCGGGGACCACCGTAGCCGCTGATGAGCGGTTCTGCGGTGATGAAGGCGTACCCGACCCCGAGGGTCTTGTCTTGGATGGTGTCGGTGAACTCATGCTCGTTGTACCACGGGTCGGGGACCGTCCTTGCGGCCTCGCCGTGCCATGTGCGCTCCCTGCGGCCCAACGGCCCCTCGTACCACGGCGCACCCGCAGGCCCGCTGACGCCGGCGGCCCCTGCGAGCCGCTCGATGCGCCCGTGGCGGAGACGGAACCGGACGCGGTATGGAGAGAGATTGCCACGGGACGGCCCCGGGAGCCTCTCCGCGTGGACCTTGACATCGCCCCGCGTGAACTGGTGCTGGTCGCGGAGGTAGTTGTACCCGTACTCCTTCGCGGCCTCCGAGGATGAGGCGAGGGTGGGCGAGGTGAAGTGGTAGTAGCCCTCCTTGTCGGGGCTGTGCGTGAGACCGAAGTCGGCCATCACGGACGCCATGCCGCTGACGCCGTAGGGCCGCGTCGCCTCTCGCTCTTCCATGAGAGTCGGACCCATCGCGGTCTCTCCCATCAGAGGGTTCGCGTTCATCGCAGGGAATCTCCAATGGGTCAGGGAGGTATATGAGAGTTGCGTTCGCTCGGACGCTCACTCGTCTTCGTCGTCTTCGTCGTCCTCATCATCCTCGTCGTCCTCATCGTCGGGGTTCTCCTCGCCGTCGTCCTCCGTCTCCACCTCGTACCCGAACTCCTTCGTGAGACGGCGGGCGACGTCCTCGCCGACGCCGGACTTGACGATGGTGTCGCGCCAGCATTGCTCGGCCTTGTGCTTCTTCAGGACGCGGGCAATCTGGTTGGCTGCGGTCCGCGTGTCCTTCTTCGGGACGAGGAGCAGCGCGAGGACGACGTCCTCGATGTCCGCCTCGTTGACGAGGGCTTGGACCTCATGCGGAAGCATCATCGGGTTCATCGGCCTCCTTCGCCGCCTTCTCGAACGCCGCCTTGACGACGCCCCTGCTCGTCCACATACCCATCTCGAAGGCGTCGGCGAGGTCGGATTGGACGACGATGGGGAGTTTGTGCCACTTCTTGAGTTCCAAGAAGTCGGGTTGGCCCACCGGGAGTTCGAGCGCTCGAAGGATTGCTGCCTTGTGATGGAGCCCCGTCTGGTCCCACGCCTTACGGGCCTCCTTCTCCAACTCGATTTCGACCTCTCCCCCCTGTGGCGGAAGGCCGAGCGGCGAAATCTCCTCCATCGCCTCCTCGACCGACGGTGGCGTGAGGATGACGCTCTGGACGGAAGACTTCGGCGCGGTCTTGGCGACAGAGCAGGTGTCTCCATCCTTCGCGCCTGCGTACCGCGTGTATTTCCACTCGTCCTTCCGGCCCGCGCTCCCGAAAGTAGTCCAACCCGTATTCGTCTTGATGACGTCGGTTTTGAAGACGCCGTCGGCGATGTGGATGAGCGTGTCGTCCTTCGGTTCCCACTCGTAGTAGGGTTGGAAGACGCCGAACAACTTCTCCAAGAAGCAGCCGAGCGACTTGCGAAGGATGTCCTCGGTCGACGCGAAGACGAGGACGTTCCATTGCGGGAGGTAACCGAGGACGACGGGGTTGCTGTGTTTCGCGATGACGAGGTTGCCGTTGCCTTCGAGCGTCGCCGTCGTCATGCTCCCGGCCATCTTCGCGTAGGCGGCCTTGACCGCCTCCACGAACGGTTTCCCCGCTGCCATCTCATCCTCGATGTTCAGGACGATGATGTGGCTGTCGACTTCAGCGCGGGGTTGACGCTGGCCTTCGTACTTCGACCAGACGATGCCGTTGTGGACCGTCGCGAACTTGAACTCGGGGAGCGACGGCAACGGGTGGTTGTTCTCGTTCTTCTTCGGGTCGCCCTGCGTTGCGTGCCGGGTGTGACCGATGACCGCCTTGAAGTCTTTCGGGACGTGCTTGTCGACCGCGTCGCGGGCGAAGATGTCGGGCTTCACCGGCGCCTTGAGGTGGCGCAACTTCCCGTCGGATGTCAGCCACGCGAGACCGCTGGCGTCGGTCCCTCTGGACGCTGTTTCCTGAAGGAAGTTCTTGATGAGAGGTCGGAGTTCTTCCGACCCGGGGGTTCCGAGCCGGAAGATGCCGAAGATTCCACACACGGCCGGTTCCTCCTCAGACGGTCTGCGGGGCGCGTGCGTTGGTTCCCTGCGCGGCGGTCTCGGCGGGTTCTCCGGGGGGATGATACCTCGCTGCGGCTTCCCCCGCCCCCGGAGCGATGTAGCCGCCGTTGTAGAGGATGTAGAGGGCGAGGAGTTTGTATTTGAAATCGGTCGGATTCTCCCGGAAGGCGAGTTTCAGGAAAACCACGCCGGACGACGCCGTGCCGGTGACCGACATTTCCTCGGCGCCGAGCCAGTCTCGGACGGGTCTCAAGAACGCGAAGTCACTCGTCGTTTCCATGACGGCGCCGGGTTGGGTGAGGAACGACGGCCTTTCGTTTCTCCCACCGATGACGCGCAGCCCGGCGTGAGTCTCGTCGGGCCTTCGTGGTACGATGGCTATGATGACCCGTCGAGCAATCTCCGACGCGATGAGGGAGATTTCCGAGACGTGCGGGTCTCGCTCGACGGAGACGCCGCCGCGAATCTGGGTCTCCCAAGTGACGCCGAGCGCCCCGGCCGCAATCCGCCCCTTCTCCATCCACTCGTGTTTGCGGGTCGCGACGAACGTGGCGTACGTGGCTTCGATGGCATTGATGGCCGCGATGATGCCGGGCGGCGCGACCTGCGGGTAGACGAGGTCGCCGGTCGGCGGATACCACGACGGCTCATTCATCCGTCCGTCGCGGACGCGGTCCGGGACGATGAGCGGCCAGAACCATTCGAGCGACGGAAGTTGCTCACGGAACTGGTCTTTCACTTCGAGCATGGCGCGGGCGATTCGCTCGGGCTGTCCATCCCCCCGGGCGCTGCCCATGATGCGATTTATCGCGATGTGGCCCCCGAGAGGAGCGCCGGTGTAGGTGAGTTCGGCTCGGGTGGCGCGTTCTTGGATTATTCCCCGAAACTCGTTGTAACCTTCTATGGTCTGGTTGGGGATGTCGACGTCGCCAATCAAACCCTTCGCGATGCCGAGCGCCCGGAAGACCTCGTGGAGATATTTTGCCTGCGCCACCTTCTCGTCGGCGGACGACTTGACCACCGAGTAAATGGTCTTGAAGAGCGTGTCGCGGAACTGCGGACTGCTGGGCGAAATCCAAGTCGGAGGGGTTCGGTATTCGTACCCTTTCCACCCCCCCGACCAATAACCCCGTGTGCCGGACGCGCCGTGCGCGGATTCTTGGCCGGGGGAAGGGTGGATGTCGCCCATCCGGCCATAACTACCGACGCGCTCCCAATGGTGCCTGTCGAAGAAGAATGACGCGACGCTGATGAAAAACGGGAGTGTGTGCATCGCCTCGGGGCTTCCGTTCCACGGCCATTTCCATCGCATCGGGTCCGTTCCCGGACCCGCGCCCTTCGAGGTGATGTGGAAGTGCCCGCCCGTCGGAACCCCCGAAAAGGCCATCGCTCCGAACTTCATTCGGAGTGTTTCCCCCGGACTGCGGACCCCCCGTCCCCTCGCTCGTTTGAGTTCCTTGACGCCGTCCTTGAGTATGTGGAAAACGTGTTCCCACATCCTTTCGAGAGTCGGCGCGGGAAGCACGCTCATCTCGGCGGGCGTACCCGCACCGTCGGTCCCAATGCTTCCAAAGGGGAACTCGGTCGTCCCCATCGGACGGTGCTGGGTTCCCCGCTCATTCCACGGAGAGATAGAGGTCGCGGAGACGTAACCACGCTCCCGACCCTGAGCGTCGAACTTCGCCACCATGAACTCGGGGTCGGTCCCGAACATCAATTCGGTCGGCGGCGTGGAGAAGTCGAGCGGCATCTGGACGAGTATTAGGAACCGTTGGCATTGATATAAATACCTTCGTTGGGGGGGTCACACCCCTGTAAAACGGTCATCGTGTATGTCCGATATACAGAATGTTGACCCAGTTAAACTTAAGTAGCGCCCTGCGTATGAGGGTCCGAGCGTAACACAATGCCCGAAAAGTCGACCTTCTGGCTCGCGGTGATTCAGGTTCCGCCGGGCCGCCGTATTGACGAACACCCGCTTTCCAAGGACTGCGTCGTCATGGCGTTCTCGCCGATGTACCGCGACCTTCCCGGGCCCGCGCCGGTAATCGAGGTCGTCCCCGCTCTCGTCCCGACCCTCAACTCGACCATCCCCGAGCCCGTGACGGTCGAGGAGACGCCCGTCGAGGAACGGATGCCGAAGGCGAAGGAGATTGCAGACAGAACGGGCATGAGTCTGGACGAGGCTCGTGCCGCTGTCGCAGAAGTGCAGACCACCCGTCGGAAGCGCAAGCCTGTCCCACCGACTCCGCCCGTTTCGGTTCCGGTTGTCGACCCGAGACCCATTTCCGAAATCTTCGACGAGATTAAGGTCGAGACCCCGCCGGTCCATCCCTGCGACGGCCCCGACATCGCGCACGACAAGTGCGGCATCTGCGGTCTCTGCGAAGAGAACACCCCCGACGAACCTGCCGCCTGCGACCGGCCCCAATGCCCCGGTCACACACCCGCGAAGCCCGCCGGTCCCGTCCTGACCGCGAACGAGACCACGGTCCTCAAGCGGTTCCAGAAGAACCCCGCCGCCTCGCTGACCTTCGGAGAACTGGTCACGTCGGTCAAGATTGACGGCTCCGGTCTCTTCACGGCCCTGAAGGGACTCGAAAAGAAGGGGCTGGTCACCCGCGAGGGGTCGCTCTACAAGGCGAAGGGGGAGTAGCCGTGCCCCGCGCCTCGTGGGATTTCGAGGTTGAGGCCGTTCCCGTCTACATCCAACGGGACGTCGAGTTTCCGTCTTATCACCCCGTTCCCAATCACAAGGCCATCCGCCGAGTCGGAGACCCGACCACGGTCTTCTACATCGGCTCCGACAAGTACCAACCCATCTCGCACCGCAAGTGCATCTCTGCCCTCGTCGGGAAGGCCGAGGAGGGCGGGCTCATCCAGAACATCCACGTCTTCAAGAACGGCGCCCGGCTCTTCGCCGATTTCCTGAGCCCGGACAAGCACGCGGTCCGGGTCGGCGACGAGGTCCGCGTCGGAGTCCGGGTCATCAACAGCCTCGACGGGTCGCACCGGCTCAGCGTCGTCGGGCTCATCCACCGGCTCGCCTGCACGAACGGGATGGTCTCCGCGTCCATTCTGGAGCGGTGGTCGAAGAAGCACCTAACCGGCGCGTTCGACCCCGAAACCTTCGCCACGACGGTCGTGGAGGCCATCGCGGAGGTCGCCGGCGTCATCCCCCGCCTCAAGCGCATGACCGAAATCCCGGTCGTGCTGGAGCGGTTCGAGGAAATGATGGTCTGGATGGGGATGGCGGAGCGCTACCGGAAGGTCGCCCGCGAGGTCTGGGCGGTCCCGGAAATCACGACGCTCGAAGACCGGGGCAACCTCTGGCACGTCTGGAACATCTTCACCTACCTCGCGACCCACGAACTTCCCCGGCACATGGGCGAGGACGGCATCTACGAGTTCATGGGCGCGGTCGACCAAGCCATCGAACACTTCTACGGCGAGGTTCTCGCTCCGCCGGCGTAGGTGACGGATGCCGACCTGCTCGAAGTGCGGCCACCCCCAGAACGAAAATGACAAGACGACGACGTACCATTGGACCGGCTGTCCAGAGTTGGCGGTGGCCGGCCCGTGACCCCCATCGACATCCGAATCGACCTCGACCCGGAGATGCTTGAGCGGCTCGACGACCGGGAGCAGGCTCGGTACGTCCGCCGGAGGCTCGCCGAGGAGATGGCGAAGCGATGCCCCAATCCGTGCGTGCAGAAGGACCGCTGTCCGAGCGCGGTGGCCCGTGCCATCCTGAAGGAGATGGACGAGGAAGACCGGAAGGAGAAGGAGGGAACGTAGTGCCCGAGGAAAAACCGTGGTACTCGGCCCGATGGTGGCTCACGATGATGTGCGGAGTCGGGTTCCTCTACACCATCTACGCTCGGATTCTCCCGGTCGAGACCATCGGAATCATCATCACCACCGTCCTGCTGAGTTACTTCCAGAGGAGCGACCGGAACCCGCCCGCCGGGGCCGCACCACCGCCGAAGGGGTGAACGCCGATGCCTCACCAACGAATCAAGGTCGGGAACCACTACTTCGAGGTGGACCGCGACTCACGAGGACGAATCGTCCAGATGCGGATGTGGCATTGCCGGTCGTGTCCCGACCACGACTGGATGGCGGCGTACCTTCTCCTCGCTGCGATGGTCGGATGAATAAGTCGCGGCGGACTCCTGCGGGAAGCACGGGTCATCGCCGCGACTGTCGTGCAAAAGTAGACTTCGTGGGGTGGGGCTCCCCCGCGACGGGGCGCACGACGCCTTTGTTCAGCAGCGGCCAACCTTTATAGTTTTGCGACCGTAATCGTGAGACTGTGCGCGGACCCCTCCTCGCGGTCTACCATCATCCCGAGCGGTTCCGCGAGATGGTCCCCATCGAGAACGTCGTCTCGGACCACATCGTCGACCCGAAGAAGGTCCAGCGGTTCCTCAACCTCCACGCCCTCGGCGTGAAGTTCCCACCCGTCATCGGCGTCGAAGACCCGTTCAACTACGGGACCGTCCAAGTCGTCGACGGGCATCACCGCTTCGAGATGCACCGGGAACTCGGCGACACGATGATTCCAATGGCCGTCTCGAACGAGCCGCTCGCCAACCTCATCGGGAAGCACACCGTCGCGAAGTGGCAGCGGCTCAAAATCGACTTCATCACCGAGGTCTTGCCCCGGTTGCAGCGGATTTTCTCGCCGCCCCGGATGCCGAACGCCTACCGCCTCGAAGGGCGCCTCCCGTACCTGACGCCCTACGATGAGTAGCCGGGCTACTGGTACAGGCTCACGGGAGTCTGCGCTTCCTTCTGCCATCTGTTAAACAGCCCATTCCAGAGGCGGAAGAGACGCTGGATTTCGGGGTCTCGGACCTTGACGCGCTGCCCGACGTTCCGGATGTCGAACTTCTTGATGTCGCCCTTCACGGCGTAGACCTCATCCTCGACGACGGCTCGGATGTCCGCGCCGGTCCAATGCTCGGTCTTCTTCGCGAGCGCGAGGATGACGCCCGTCGCGTAGAGACGGGTGCCGTTCGCGTACTGCTTCAGGAAGGTCTCGAACATGACCGCCCGGGCGTCGGCGTCGGGGTAGGAGATGGTGTAGACCGGGCAGAACCGCTCGGGCCGCAGGAGCGCCGGGTCGAGAAGGTCCGGTCGGTTCGAGGTCGCGATGAAGGTCACGTTCGGCATATCGACGACGCCGTCCATGAGCCGGAGGAACTCGAAGGTCCGCGAACCTTGGTTCTCCCGGGTCTGCGCCATCTCGTCGATTTCGTCGGCGACGAGGACGACCGGTATGTCGACGATGCCGGCAATCATCGAGACCATCGGTGCCCACTTCTCGAAGGCGTCGAAGCCGCGTAGGTAGATGGTGATGCCCCGCTTCCCGATGAAATGGCAGATGTTCCGCATGAGGAGAGTCTTCCCGCAGCCCGGTGGACCGACGAGGAGGACGTGCCGGCGAGCGAGGCCGAGAGCCCTCGACCTCTTGCGGTCCATTTTGAGTGCGAGGACGTCGCGCAACTCGTTGTAGACGGTATCGAGCCCGAGGAGTAGGTCGGGCTTCGACGGCGTGACCCTCTGGGAGAAGTAGATTCGGATGAGTTCGACGACGACCGGCCAAATCTTGTGCGACACGTCCGACCAGATGGCGTTGGCGATGAGGGCCGGGATGTAGGACAACTTGTCGCCGGGATGATACTCGATGAAGACCTTGACCCCCCGAACGGCGAAGGAGGCGGTGGTGCGGTAGACCTTCCCGATGGTGAGATTCAACTCATGGCGCCAATCCTCGACGCCGACCGAGATTTGGTTTCCGCCCACCTCGTCGTCGTCCCGGAGGTGTCTCTGGCGGCTACCAGCCGACGATTTCCAGTTCACCTCTTGGAGCGTCCTTCGGACCGGCTTCTTCAGAATCATCGCGGGGAAGGCGTAGTCGGGGTTCCGACCATCGACGCCTCTCCGACGACGCCGCCTGCCGCGCTTATCGCGTACTAAGCGACGGCGGCCGGGGCCGTTGTACCCCCCGCTCCCTCTCCGCCGTTTCTTCCTTGGGATGAACACGCCGAACGAGGGGACGGGCATCCCGACCTCTTCGCAGAGGTTTTTGACCGCCGCTTGGTCCCACGGCGACATCTCACTCTCGAAGAGCATGGTCACGCCTTCCGTTGGTCGACGGTCTTGGGGTTGTTCTTGTGGAAGTTTTCGAGGGCTTGGAGGAAGAGGTCTCCATCGCCATCGCCAATGTCGGCGAACTCGTAGTCCTCGCCCGGGCGGGGGTCGAAGCGGAGAACGCCGAGGTTCTCCGGAGCGGGATAACGCGCCGCCGGTTTCGTCGCCATCTCTTCGAGAGCGGCTTTGTACGCCCAGAGTTGGGCACGGTACTTCTCATAGACGGACTTCCCGGTCTTCCAGTCGAGCAGCCACACCTTCCCGTCGATGGTGCAGAGGAAGTCGATGGTTCCCGCGTAACCGAGCGCGAAGTTCCGGACGGTGACTTCGACCGCGAGGGGCTTGGGCTGGTAGGTCTTCCACCAATCCTCGAACTGGCCCCACGCTCGCTGAACGAACGCGACCATCTCCGCGTCTGGCGGCGGAGTTCCCGGCTTGAGTTCGAGCGGCGGCATGGGGAGCCCCGACTGCTTCGCGAGGAACGTGCCGATGCGGTAGTGAAGGAGCGTCCCCCGCGTTGCGGCGTCTTGGGCGATGAGGACGCTGCGGGGGTTTCGCGCCTTCCAGAGCGTCAGCCCCATAGGTTCGGGCAGCGCCCGGAGGATGCTCGTCACGCCGACGAGTTTGGAGCCGTCCTCGAAAGCGTAGTAGCGGATTCCATCACAGTATTCGTACTTGTATTGCATACAAACCCCAGCCTCGATGCCGTCGAACCACGCCGTCCAGTCTTTGCAGACTCGACAGTAACGCCAAACGGGGTGGTTCGATTCGTCGTCGACGTGCGACCACGAGGAGCCGTCGAGCCGTCGTATTCCAACGGGTTCGCGAGACCAGTTGCAGGCGGCCGTTCCATCGCCGCCGCCGCACCGGGGACACCTGAGAAGATTGGCGTCCTCTTCGGGGAAGAGGAAGACCTTGTTCGCGCCTTCCACTTTCGTCATTGCGGGACCGCCCCCGTGATTTTGAAGCGCGGCTCAGAGGCGTACATCTTGTAGCGCTGCCAACTCTGCTCGTAGAGGTACTTGATGGGGTCGTTCGTCTCGATGACGGTGACGTCCGTCTTCCCGGGCGAGGTGCGGAGACCGCGACCGACCCGTTGGACCGCCTTCACCTGCGACTTCCCCGCACCGGCGAGAACGATGCCCGAAATCTCGGGGAGGTCGATTCCCTCATCAAACAAGGGCGACGAGACGAGACATTGGATTCGGCCGTTCCGGAACCCCTCGATGATGTCCGGCCGCTCCTTCGCCTGCGAGTGGACGAAGGTGCTGCCCGGGATGAGACGCTGGAGAATCTCGCCGTGGCGGACCTGCGAGACGAGGACGAGGGTGCGCCGACCCTGCGCGACCAACCGGTTCGCCTCGCGGGCGAGAATGTGGTTCCGCCCCTCGTTGTCGACGATGCCCTCCTTGTAGACGTCCTGCCACTTCTCGTGGAAACCGAAGACCTTCTCCGGCGTCCTGACGAAGTGGATGGCCGGCGGGACGAGGAACCCGAGGTCGATGAGTTGGCTGGCGGTGACCCCCTCGATGCAGTCCCCGACCGCCGCGAAGAACTTCAACTCCTGACCGTCCGTCCGGAACATGGTCCCGGACAGGCCGAAACGATAGCGGGCGGGAGCCCAGAGGCTCACCGAGTAGACCTCGTCCGCCCCGTAGTGATGGACCTCGTCCAGACAGAGACACCCCACCGACCGCATGAGGTCGACGGCCGCCGGCTCCTTGGCCTTCAGGCGGCGCGATAGGGTCTGCCACGTCGCGACGGTGACTTCCTCGGTCGAGAACTGTCGGTCGCCGATTAATCCAATCCTACGTCCGTTTAACAGAGCAGCAATGCGTTCTGCGGTCTGGTCGAGGAGTTCCACGGTCGGGACGATGTAGAGGCTGCGCTGCCCCAATCGGGCGATAATCGCGGCGGCGATGACCGTCTTCCCGGCCCCGGTCGCCGCCGGGATGAGGCAGTTGCCCGCCGCGATGGCCGCCTTCACGATGCGGTCTTGGTAGGGTCTGAGCGTTCCCATGAACTCGAACGGCCTCCGCGACTCGGTCAACCGCTGGTCGATGATTGCGTAGGGGACGTCGTCGAGCGTGAGGTGGTTCGCGACTCGGCCGAGGAGCCCCACGGGGAACCGGCGGTTCTTGTAGAGGCGGATGATTCCGTCCCAGTCGCCGGAGCGAACCTTGTCGGAGTATTCCACGCCCTCGGGCTGGAACTGGCACTCCTTCGTGATGTCCCGCTCGGTCTCCTTTGGGATGTCGCCCCGGAGGTGGACGCTGTTGCCCTGAACGACGAGTTCGACCGCCAGCGTCCCCCACTCCCGTCGCTACCCGTAATTGTGCGGGGTCAGCCCCGGCTGGAGAAGCGGGGCCATGCCGCCGCCGAACGGAACCACCTCGACGACCTCGACGATGACCCGGTAGAGTTTGTCGCCCTCTCCCGAAGCGCTGAGGGTCACCGGCTCGCTCGCGCTCCCCCCGTCCTTGAAGACGGCGCTGAAGGTGTCGCGACCTTGGACGAGCCACTCCTTCCGGTCGCTCTTCCCTTCTTGGTACGTCATGTTCAGGACGGGGTCGCGGAAGCGAAGCGCGTCGATGCGGACGAGGCTTATGCGGGCGGGCTTCTCGGTCACGGGTCGGTTGATTCCGGGGGGCACCATGTCGGTCAGTCTCCTGTGGTCGTTGTCAGAGGCCCGCTGCGTTCTTCACTTCGGGATTGAACACCCCGAACTCGACGCCCGTCGCCGTGGTCTTCACGGTGCAGACCATCGTGCCCTCGGGAAGCACCCGGGACTTGAAGACGCGCAGGTCGCGCCTCTTGACCGTCATCTCCTCGCGCTCGTAGTCGAGGTACAGTTCCTCCTTGATGAAGAACCGGGCCTTGTCGCCCATCGGTCCGAGACCGCGCCCACCGAACTCGGAGACCGGCTGCGAGACGATGATTGCCATGCCGCCCTTCGTCTCGCACCAGTCCTTCACGACTTGGTAGAGTCCTTGGACCTCTTGGAGAATCTTGCCGCGTTCGTTCTGCCCCTCGAAGAACCAGCGGCCCGTGATTTGGAGCGTGGCGCTGTCCACGACCATCAGGTCCGCCTTGTCCTTGAGGTTCCGGTAGACTTCCGAGAGCCGCTTCACGCGGCGGTAGTCGATACCGGCCTCGCGGAACGCCTTGAGGAGCGACGGGTGGAGGTTGCCCTCCAAGTCCCAGAAGAGAACCTTCTGGCCGGCTCGGGCGGCTTCGAGCGCGAGCGTCGAGACAATCTTCGACTTCCCTGCGCCGGTGTCGGCGAAGATGCCGAGGATGTCGTTGCCCGTCAGCCCACGGAAGAGGGCGTAGGCGCTCCCGCTCGGAATGGCGGGGGGTTCGGCCCGGGGCGAGGGCGTGGGGGGCGGCGGGGCCTGAGCCGCCGCCTCTGCTTCGAGTTCCCGGAGGAGTTCGTCTTCCGTCGCATCGAGCATCTACCCCACCTTCTTGAGAAGCCCGATGACGGGCTCGTGAGCGAGTCCCTTGTCGATGAGGAGGTTGACGGCCTCCTCCGCGACGCCTTTGTTCACGCCGAGTTCGTTCTCAGCGGCGAGGAGGAAGTCGTCGAACGTGACCCCGTCAGGATGCTTCCCGAGGTAGCCGAGGATGGCCTCTTCGATGTCCACGGGCTCCTTCGCCTTCGGAGTCGCAGCCGGCGCCGGCTCTGCCGGCTTCTTGGCGGTGAGGTCCACCCTGACCCTCGCGACGACCTTCTCCAGCATGGAGTCGCTGGCCTCAGACGGCGAGATACCGCCGGTCTGCCGGATGGCCGACAGGTCCGTCGTGTCCGGGCCGAGGACCGCGAGCGCGGTCGAGACCTTCGTCTTGAGGACGGTCAGTCGGTTCGTGGCGTCCGCGACACCGGCGCCCGGCGCGGGCTTCGCGTCCGCCTTCCCGGGCTTGCCAGACGGTGCGGCGCCGGGCTTGAACGAGTCGAGCCCCGACTGCGCGGCCTCCTTCTTGGGCATGATGCCCGGGACGGTCCCATCCGGGACGAGCCAGAGCCCGGTCGCCATGAGGTTGACCCAGTCGACGTCCTCGGTGTGGTCCCAACGGCGGACGAAGCCGACGACGAGGACGGTCGAGTCGCGGAAGCACGTCTCGAACTCGCCGATTTCGGTCGGAGTCGAGAACTCCGGGAACTCGATGAGGGGCTGAGCGTTCTTGGTCGGCGCCAGTTGGCACCGGACCTTGATTCGCTCCCCGCCAACGATGAAGTTGAGGCAGGGGAGTTTGTTGAAGACGACGGGGTACTTGTCCGTCTTCTGACCGCCCTCGAACATGACCTCTTGGTCGAACCGCCCCATCTGGCCGACGAGCGCGACGTACTCGTACTTCAGGCCCTCCTCCAGCGCATCGGGATGGTAGGCGATGGGGAGGAGCATCTTCGGCGTGACCTTCTCATCGAGGGACCGGATGTTCCGGATGGTCCGGTCGATGAAGGTCCGGCCATCGTCGCCCGACGTCTCCTTGACGGTGACTTCCATCTCCGAGCGGTAGCCGTGCTTCCCCTTGAAGTGGCCCCAGACGGTGTGTTCGAGAATGACGTTCTTGTCCGGGAGGAAGACCGGGATGCGTTGGGCCTTCGCCTGCTCCAGCGTGATTCCCTTGTAGGTGTTGTCGCGGCCTCCCAACGGGAAGCCCATGACGACCCCGACCTCGCCCTGCGTCTCCTGATACTTGGCGCGGTTCCGGGCGTTGACCACGCGCTTGATGCTGAGCGCGATGGAGAACTTGTCCGTCTTCGCCTCGGCGAACTCCTCGCGGGTCACTTCGGTCAGTCCGTTCTCGGCGGCGTTTTTCGCAAACTCCTCGTACGTTACCATGCGTGTTCTCTCCTGTCGGTTCTCGTTCCGCCAGAGGCGGTTAACTCCTGTATGCTAACTGGGGCTAATAAATGTTGTGCGGGTATAAGCGTGAGCCCGTCCACCGGGGGACCACCGACAAATCCAATACCGACGACAACATAGGTGAAAACGGCGTCATCCCCGCCGTTGAGGCGGGGTGCCAGTCAGCGTCACCGCCGGCCGCGAGCAACAGTCGACGGGGCAAGACGGGCACCCTCGCTCTGCGGCGTTCGCTGCGAGGCGGGGGTGCCGTTTTCACAATTCATCAGCAGCGAAGCCGCCAAGTTTATCCAGCACCGAGCGTTACGCGACGCTCGCTCGCGGTCGGTGAGGCGGTGGCGATATGTGCGGTTTTCTGACGGAAACTTCGTCGAGCCGCGCTTCTCTTTCCCTCGGGCTACTCGGAGGTACGTCAATGGACAAGTATCCGGACAAACGTTGGCCTGAGAGACATTCTGACCGAAGTTCGACCACCGCGTTCGTGCTGCCGGAGTAGTGACCCCGAGACCCGTCCGCGCCCCTCTGTAAAACAGAGCGGGAGCGAGGCAGCATGGCGCTCAACGCCACCACGACGAGAGTCCTTGCCCGCTGTCTGGGCATCCCGCGTCAGTACGCGGTAGGACTCGACGGCCGTTGGAGCAGACGGCATGAGAACGTCGACGAGCAGGGGTTCCACCACCTCCTCAACACCGGCGCCGTCTGCGTCGCGGTGAAGAACACCGCCGAGGACGGTTCGTATTCCGACTACCAGCAATTCGCCATCTACGATATAGACAACCGCGAAAACTTCGACGATACGAAGGTCGTCGCGCTTGAAATCCACGGGGAGATTGCCCGTCGCGGCGGACACAACCCGTTCATCACCTTCTCCGGTTCCAAGGGATTCCACATCTGGGTATTCTTCGACGCTCCGCTCCACCAGAGCGTCGTCCTCGCGTGGCAGAAGTCGGTCCTCGACGCATTGCACTACGAGCGAGCGGCGGGGGCCGACCCCGAGTGGATGAAGGGCACGACGCACATCGAGACGCTCATCGCCAACGGTCAGGGCAAAATCATCAAGGCGCCGTTCTCGGCGCACCCGGGCAGGCCGGGGTTCCACGAAATCCCCATCGGGCCCGACGAGATTCTGGCCTTCGACCCGAATACGCCGCCGACCGAGGCGATGTGGCGTCGGGCCGAAGAACTCGCCCAAGGGCTTCGGCAGACGGACGTGGTGAACGTCCTCATCGAAGTCCCCCAAGACGCCGTGGCGGGGGACGCGGCCACCCTGCCACGGCGACGACAACAATGGCGCGACACTCCGGGCCTCCCGATGGGGGCGTTCGTTACCCCTCCGACAGCGACCCGGCAAGACGACATCAAGCGGAAGATTGTCGAGACTCCCTGCCTCCGGATTTGCGACCAGCGTGCCAAGAGCCTCGACGGCATCTACACGGAACGAGCCATCCTCGTTCAAGCACTCTCGGCGACCGGGTACAAACGAGAGGAGATTGCGGTCTACATCCGGGACAACATCAACGACGCGGAAGACAACGCCAACGTCGGCGAGTTGGAGCGGCAAATCGCCTATTGGTTCACGAAGCGAGGGAGGTCGTGCTGCCGCATCCTCCAAGACCAATCGAAGTATCCCGGCGTCTGCCCGGGGCCGTGTGGCCGACCCGCCCCCCACTTCAACGAGACCCCCATCCAAATCGACATCCCGCCAGTCGACCCGAGACCCGTCCCCGACATCTTCGACGACGTCATCGAGTCGAAGCAGAACACGGCGGTCACCGGGACGACCCGTATCGGGAAGACGACCTCCTGCGCCTTGGCGGCGGCCCGTGCGAGCCAGAAGACCGCCATCCTCGTTCCTCGCCTCTCCATCGTCGATATGACGGGCGTCGAGATTCTCCGCATCGGCGCCGAGCAGGGTCTCCAAATCAAGGCCGCGATGCTCCCGGACAACCGGATTTCCTGCCTCCGACTTGCTCAGAAGATTGAACTCCTCCATCGGCAATTCGGCGACGTCGTCGCGTTCGAGATGCTGAAGCGCGTCGAGAAGCCGAACTGCTCCGGTTGCCCTTACGAGGAGAGTTACGACCACGAAATCCAGCCGAACAGGATGTACGGCGCGGCCGACCTCCAGCGTGAGATGTGCGGAAGGCAGACCGTCCTCAACAACTCATCTGAATGGACCCAACTCTGGCTCACGGACAAGAAGTTCATTTCTATCGTGCAGGGCATCGGGGAGCAATACAGCACGCCGACGTTCAACCTCCTGTCCGGTATCCAACTCTACGTTCTCGACGAGGTCTCGCACTTCATCGAGACCCCGGCCGAGGAGGTCGACATCTACCAACTCGAACGGGCCGACCCGACGAAGGAGTACCGGTTCGTTCAGCAACTCCAGAACGACGTCCGGAAGTTGACCGCCTACCTCCACAGCAGGGCGCCGTCGATTTTCAGTTCGGAGGAGGAAGCCGCCCGGTGGACAGAATTGCGGTCTATCAATGAGACCGAAGAGATGGTCGAGACGTTCGAGCGGGAGTTGAGCGGACAGTTGGCGTCACTCCACATCGACGAGGCCGAGGGGACGTTCGTCTACGAGCGCGTCATTTCTGGCCCCGAGCGCGAGGAGATGAAGAAGGTCGGTAAGCACATCATTCGGAGCCTGATGATTAAGGCAGAGTACGACAATGAAGCCCTCAACTCCATCATCGACGCCCTCGACCTGAAGCAAGAACTAAAGTGGATTTTCACCAACATCCCGAACGAGCATTTCTCGACGAACATCTCCATCAAAATCGCGCCGAAGGTCATGGAGTACGTCGGCCACCTCGTCGGGAGCGGGGCGCAGATTATCACGATGGACGCGACGCCGCCCGTCGTCCCCGTCGACGCCATCTTCAACCGGCCGTTCCGGCAGGTCAACCTCGGCGACCCGCAGGGGACGAACCGGAAGACGCTCCTCATCCCCGACCATCAGCACGTCCGGGCGAGTGCGCTGGGCGAGGAGCGGAACGTCACCCGAGCGGACCGGTGGATTGGGTGGGCGCTCCGACTCTTCGGGGAGAGCAAATTGGGGCTCCTCACCTCCAGCATCGCGAAGATGCGGGCCATCCGAGACCGCTTCGAGGACCGTTACCCCAACCTCGACACCCTCGTCCACCGGGGGCGGCGGGTCACCGGCGTCGCCTACGAGAAGCGGGCCGGCGTCTCCCTCTGCGCCCCGTATGCCCCCCCGAACGCAAGCCATTGGCTCAAGGCGGTCTACCCCGCCGCCCTCCGGAACATCACCGCCAAGCAACTCTGGATGCACGAGCAGGCTCGGCAGACTCAGCAGGCCGAGGCCCGGTTCAAAGACCCGGCCGGGCGAGACCGGTCGGTCGTGGTGTGCTTCGGGCAGGACACCGAGCAGGTCCGTCAGTCCTACCTCAACGCGATAGAACCGCCTCATATCGCTAACATAATCGACCAAGTTGACGGTGAGGAGTGCCCGGTCCAGTTGGTACAGGCGAAGTGGTGGGTCGAGCGCGGGGAGGTTCTGGAAGACGACCACGACCTGAAGGCCGTGGCTCAACTCCTCCGTATGTCATCGGAGATAGTGTCCGAGACTTCAGGGGTCGCTCTGGCACGGGTTCAAACCATCAGGGCGGCAATGGTCGAGTGGGGCATCCTCGACCCATAGAACTATGGAGCCTGTAAGAGAACACTACTACTACTACGCGTAGTAGTGTCTATTCTCTTATGGGCTCCATAGGACTATGGTTGAGTTGTTGCGATTCGATTGGGGTCCGTTGAATGGACCTGTTGTAATCCAAAAACAGGCTCGAACTGAACCAAGATGCTCCGCATGGCCGCGATTTGCTCCGCGTCGGCCCAAGTCTCCTTCTGGATGTCCGTAGGCGACCGACCCTCCATGAGTCGGAGCGTGATGGCGACTTCGAGGTCGTTCACCTGCCTCCTCCGGTTCTCGATGAACGCGAGGGTCTTGGCGAGAGGGCGCCACTTGGCCCGGGGCAGGGTGAGAGGTTCGGTCTGCGACCATCCGAAGAGGTGCGCGGGAGAGAGTGCGGGATAGTCGATGGGGTCGGAGAAGGTCAGCGCTATCCGGGGGGAGGTCATCATCCGTGCGGTTCCCCCCTCCTCTACGCGCCCGACCTCCGCGTCCTGCCCCTCCCGGATGAGAAGACCGATGGTGTCCAACTGCTCCTCAGAGACGGGGTCGAGGAAGAGGTGGATGCAGACCATCCCCTTCCCCCGGACGAGGAGGAAGTCGGGGTTGCCCCACGAAAGGACGTCCTCCTTGACCCGGGGACAGGAGACGGCGGCGTATCCGTGTTCGCCCGCCCAGCGATGGATTCCCCAGTAGGTCTTCTCCTCGACGATGCGTACACGGACGCCGTCCGGGTTCTCCTCCAGCGCCTTCCATCGTCTGTCGATGACCCGGTTCCAGATGGTTCGGGCGTGAGGGGTCCGGAAACGCACGGCGGCCCGATTGCCGTCCAGAACTATCAATGTTTCGCGGGTTAACAAGGTTTTTATCCGATTAGCGCATACCTACTTACCATGCCGAAGCGGATGGCGAAGCAGACGAAGGCAAAAAGGACGCAGCCTGCGGGTCTCACGCTCATTCGCGCACGTCGGGTGGACCTCCCCCGACTCCGCACGATTCAGGCGCACCTGCAACAGAGAGTCTTTGACCGCCGCGTCAACGGCGAGGACGCCATCGCCGCCGCGTTGACGACATACGAGGAGAAGCACGGGCTCGTCACACAGAATCCCGCCAAGACCCGGACGCAGTTAGCCAATACTGCGCCCGTGGGATAACGGAACGTCCGCCCGGCTGGCCTGTCGGGAAGCGTCGGTTCAACTCCGGCCGGGCGCATTGAGGTTCGTGATGCTGGTCGTCTCCATCAAGTCGAAGGACGCCGTCGTCGAGACGCCTGCGTTCGACATCCCGAAGTGGAACGACGGGGATTGGTTGCCGTACCTCCCGCCGGGACCGAAGTTTGCGGGTGGGTTTCGTTCGACCCAGAAGCAGATTCTCCCCATCATCAAGGCCGCGTTCGACTCCGGCGCGAAGAACGTCCTCCTCAACGCCCCGACGGGAATTGGGAAGTCGAACATCGGCTATGCGATTGGCCGGATGAACGAGCCATTCTACATCGCCGTCAAGAAGAAGGGACTCCAAGAGCAGTACCGCCGCGACTTCGATGACCTGAAGGTGCTGATGGGCAGGAACGAGTTCTCCTGCAACATCGGGGGCTCGGACGGCTGTTCGCTCTGCCGCCCCGGCAAGGAGTGTTTCCCCAAGAACCGAGACTTCTTCTTCGTCTGCACCGCCGACGTCGCGCCGTGCGTCCGGTTCCGTCGGGTGAAGTCGTTCTTCTGCCCGTACAAGGGCAAGATGAGCGACCCCGAGGGGAGCCTCCTCATCCCGAATGTCTGCGGCTACTACAAGCAGGTCTACGAGGCGCTGCTGGCGCCCGGCGTCGTCACCAACAGGGCGTACCTCTACGTCGCCGGGAACTTCGCGGGGACGTTCAAGCCCCGCACCCTCCTCATCGACGACGAGGTCCACACGACCGAGTCCGACCTGATGGGGATGCTGGAGACCAAGTTCTCCGACGAGAGGATTCAGGAGTTCCTCCCGTCGTTCTGTATGCCGCTCGCTCCGATGCCGAAGGGGAACGACTGGTCGGTCGAACACTTCGCCTTGCAGGTCGCGCTCGAAGAGTTGAAGGACCAACTCAAGGAAATCTACGACCGCAAGGACATCGCCCGGAAACTCGAAGAGAACGACTTCCCGAACGATAAGGAACTCCGCTACGCCGAGCGACTCGCCGAACTCATCGAGAAGACGAAGAAGCACCTCCGGCTCTTCGAGGACTGGCGGAAGTGGGTCTGGTTCCAAGCGGACTTCGAGACGACCTTCAAGCCGCTCGACGTGAAGGCGTGGGCCGAGAGCGTCTACTACAACTTCGGCGAGCAGCGTCGGCTCCTCATGTCGGCGACCATCCCCGATGGGCCGACGCTGGCCCGGAACCTCGGGCTCAAGGACGAAGAGAGCGTCTTCATCAACGTCGAATACTCGCCGTTCCCTGTCGTGAACCGCCCCATCCTCTTCGAGCCGAACCACGGCGTCATGCGAAATGCGAACGACGAGTGGCGGCTGTCGCTCCAGAGCATCGCCATCCGGATTGACCGAATCCTCCGGGAGCATCCGACGGAGAAGGGCGTCATCTTTTCGCACGCCGGCCGGTACGAGGAGGCGTTGGTCGGGGCGAACGGTGCCGAGCCGATGCTCGCGGACGAGAGCCTCGCCCGGGTCGTCCGGGCCGAGGGCGATGGGAAGGAGAAACGGAAGGCGATTGACCGGTTCAAGACCGACCTCCTCACCCCGTCCGTCCTCATGTCGACCTACATCAGCGAGGGCGAGAGTTTCGACGACGACATCGCCCGGTTCGGCGTCATCATCAAAGTCCCGTGGCCGTCGCTCGGCGACGTGCAGGTCCAGAAGCGGGCAGCGGTCGACGATGCGTGGTACACGAACGAGACCGTGACGAAGATTGTCCAGCAGGCGGGCCGCGTCGTCCGGTCGGAGACCGACCGGGGGACCATCTACATCCTCGACGGCGGGTTCCGGCAGTTCTACTCTCGGAACCGGCGCCTCTTCCCGCATTACTTCAAGGAGGCAGTCAAGGGAGCGTGAACCGATGGACCTGAACGAACCGATAGCGAAGAGACATCGCGAGGACCAAGGATACGACCGCGTCAGCGTTGACCTCGTCCCGCGTTTCAAGACGAGTGACCTCTCAGGGAGCGAGTGGCGGGTCTCCGCCGTCGTCCGGTTCTACTGGAAGGGCGTCGCCATCCGCGAGCGCCGGTTCTCCGACATGAAGACCGCGCTGGCGTTCCTCCCGAGTCTGATTCACGACGAACTGAAGAAGGGCGACGCCGTCATCGGGAGCGGGGACATCGACGGGAAGTGCTTCCAGCCCGGCTGCCCGGAGGACGCGGTCTCGACCTACCGACTGAAGAAGGAGTTCAGCATCGAGGGGTTCTCGCACAAGCCGGAGATACCGCTCACCCGTCGTTTCTGTAAGCGACACCTCGACCGTGGCGACGCCGACCACGAGGACTCGAACGACAACTACACGGTCGTCGAGGGCCCGGGGCCGGACGAGGCGGTGCCCGACCCGAAGGACCAAAGCCCGGCGACCTTCATCGGGGTCATTGGAGGCGGCTGAGCGCGTGGAGCATCGGTGGGCCCGGCGGAGGGGGAAGGGCAACGCCTTCGTCTGCGTCCGCTGCGAAGCCGAGGAGACCCCGCCCCGCGACAAGTACCCAAACCTCGAAGGCTGCCCGGTGATGTCTCCCGAAATTGAAGAACGACGGTGGTTCCGATGTCCGAGATGCTGCCGAATCTGGAAGGGGGCGCCGCTGGAGGCGACGGAAAAGACGGGGAGGTTCGTCCCGTCGAGGCCGTGCCCGTCGTGCCTGAAATCCGGCTTCTCCACGACGACGAGAAGTTGACGTGGCCCGTCTTCACCGTCCTCCTTCCGAAGCCCGGCGACCCACCGTTCGCCATCGGGGAGGTCGTGACCGTCAAGGTCCACCGGCGCGGGTTCCCCGCTCGCCTCACCGAGCGGAAGGTCGTCCACTTCGACGGCATCACCAACGACTTCGCGAGAGCGGAGATGGACAGGGTGCCGCTGCGGACCACCTCGCTCACTCCGCCCGCTGGCAGACCGCACCTCCTCCCTGCGAAGCGGGCCGACCTCTATCGCAGGCTCCTCGCCGATTACGGGGCGAAGGCTCTAAGTGGGCCGCTCGTCATTCTCACCTTTGAGCGGGTGGACTCTTGACAAAGAAGTATGTCCCCGTCCGCGAGGGCACCTTCCGCTTCGAGTGTACCCAATGCGGGAAGTGCTGCTCGGATTGGGGCGTCTTCCTCACGGCGCCGGAAATAACCCGGCTCAAGGAATACGACATTCCCATCCTGTTCAGCGTCGAGGAACGGACCGCGACGTTCGTCGACCCGGAGAAGCCCGAGGCCCCGCCTGTTAAACAGAGCCAAATGGCCGTCATCCCGACCATCGGGTTCTTCGACAACGGGCAGGGCCACAAAGACTGCCATTGTCTCGGCGAGGCCGACAAGGACGGGAAGCGCCCGTGCGTCATCTGGAAGAAGCGGCCATTCACCTGCTCGCGGTTCCCCTTCGTCATCTTCACCTTCCGTGCCGGCCCGCCGGATTTGGAAGCGATGCGCCGCCTCCTCGAAGACCCGGAGTTGAGCGAGGAGGAGGCCGGACTTTATGTCCACGCGCTCAAGTATCGCTTCAACGAGAAGGAGTTCACTTGGCACCACCTCTTCGCGGCGCAGGTCGAGGTGCGGTCGGGCGAAGTCTGCCCGGGGTTCGAGGCGGGACCGGTCTGGGACAAACAGAGCATCGAACATTTCCTCCGCACGCAGCACGCCGCGTTCGAGAACCACACGATAGACGTCGAAGCCGCAGTCCGCGATTACAGCCGGGGGTACGGGTATGACCAGTTCGACCACCACTTCGAGCCGGCGCCAGAAGCGCCGGGCCTTTATCGACCTCGACCTCGGACATGGGCTCAGATTCTCTACCCTGAACTCGAAACCCCGGGGCACCAAGAGAGGGCGGCGGCGCTCGCGAAGGAAACGGTGGGGATACCCTACACCACCCCGGCGGCGGAGAAGAGTCCGCCAGAACCCTGACGGCCGGGTCATCTCGCCGTTCGACCTGCTCGCGTCGGTCTTTGGCCGGCTGGCGGGGGTCGAGCCTCGGTCGCCTCCGCAACCGAAGGAGGCCGCAAAGGAGCCCCCTGCGGTGGTGGAGACGGTGCAGGGTCCGGACGGCGTCTGGTTCGTCCGGCGCACGCAGCGCGAAGATTAGCCCTGTAAAACAGAGCAGAAAACGGTCAGGCGGCGTCGTCCGGCCGGTCCACGACCTTGAGCCAGCCCTTCGCGGTGACGCTCTCGGCCTTCCAGTTGAACCGGCGGGCTCGCTTGGCGGACCACCGCACGGCGGTCTTCTTCTGAGCCTCGGTCACGCGGGTCGTCTCCGGCTTCGGGAAGAAGAACAGGAACGGCTCTTCGTCCTTGATGCTCTTGAAGGACTTCAGCCAGCCGCTCTCCTCGGCGTCCTTCTCCGGGTTGAGCGATTCGGGGAGGAGCCGGCTGATGGTCGACAGGTGCCCGGCGTAGTGGCACGAGTACCAGAGACCCTCCGGGGACAGCCAGCCGGTCACCAACTCGAAGTCGTCCGGGACCGGCGAGCGGGAGCGGCTTCACGTCCGCACCTTCTTCTTCAGCGCGAGGGCGGCGCGGCAGATGCACTTCCCGATGCAACCCGTGATGGGCTCCCGGTGATGACAGCCACATTCTGGGCAGCCGAGACATTTGCAGTCCTTGGGACATACCCCGCACCGCTTTGCTCGGTGGCACGCACACGACGCATCGACGCACACGTGATGCTGGAGTAGGGCGTTGCCGCCGGCGCAGAGCCCGCAGCACCGCTCCTCGGTCATGGAGGGACCTCCCGGCGGTGCGCGGCGTCGGCGGCGGCGATGGCGGCGGCGTAGGCGGCGTCGGCGGCGGCGTAGGCGGCGTCGTGGGCGGCGTAGGCGGCGTCGGCGGCGGCGTAGGCGGCGGCGTCGGCGGTGGCGTAGGCGGCCCTGCAGACCGCGCACGGGTAGGGAGTGTGCTCCGCGGGAGAGGGGGGCATTCAGGCCACCTCCCTGCGGTGCGCCCTGTCCGCCTCGGCCCACACCCGGGTCGCCTCGACCAACGCGGCGTAACAGGCCTCGCACGGATACGGGGTGTGCTTCGGTGGCGCGGGGGGCATCAGGCTCCCCTCCGGTGGGTCGCGCGGTGGGCATCGAGCATATCCGCCACCGACTCCGCAGCCCCGGTCGGGTTCCCGTTGGCCGGCCTCATGAAACGGGGCGATGCTCCGAGGTCGTCCATCGCCACCCACGGTTTTTCGACGCCGCCCCATCCGGGGTCCCATCGGACGAATACCGCCTGTCCGGCCGGACCCCTGCCGAGATAGGAGTCGTACACCGTCATGCCGCAGACGGGGTCAACCGCGACCCGGGGCGGCCGTTCGCATTCCGGGCACTTGGTCCCTTTGGGGGGCATCAGGCTCCCCCCCGGTGGGTCGCGCGGTGGGTCCGGTACGATACCCCGGTCGGTCCAATAGAAGATGAGCCCGTACTCCTTCGTCACCCTGTAATGGGTGGC
>CAYNEM010000010.1:32124-112160 GCA_964396265.1 uncultured Methanomassiliicoccales archaeon | reverse complement strand
TGCTCTTCGCGTCCTTGCTGCCGCCGGCATCGCGCGTGCTGGACCTCGGGTGCGGCAACGGGAGGAACTTTGCGCCCTTCGGGGATTTCGGTCACACGGTCGTTGGCCTCGACGCCTCTCAGGCACTCCTCCTCCGAGCCGCCGCCAAAGTTGACTCGGAGAGGCTCGTACGCGGCGACGCGGTCCTCCTACCGTTTCGCCCGTCGACTGTGGATGCGGTCCACTGCGTCGCGGCGATTCATCACCTGCCGAGCGAGGGTGAGCGCCGCCAAACGATTGAGGAGATCGTCCGCATCCTCCGGCCTCGCGGTAGGGTCCTCCTAAGCGCCTGGGCAATCGAGCAGCCGAAGTTCGATGGTCTCCGCGAGGCGGACGTCGACGTCCCTTGGCGGCGGAAGGACGGCCGCGTCGTGCCGAGGTTCTATCACCTCTTCCGCGCCGACGAGCTCGCCCGACTCGCCTCGTCCGCCGGTCTGGCGGTGGATCGCGCGTGGCGCGAGGGGGACAACCACGTGGTCCTCGCGTCCCGGTGAGTCGAAAGGTTCTTGCCGCGCGCGCCGGCTCCGGGGTTCGTGGCGGACGCCGTCACGGACCTGTTCAACCTCCTCATGACGAACCAGCTGTGTCTGATCGCCGCCCTGGCCTTCGTCGCGTTCTTCATCATCCTCGTCGTTGTAATCCGCATCAAGCGCATCCGTGACCAGCAGGGCTGGGCATACAATCCCGACAAGCATCTCAAGTATCGGCGGCGCGGCTGAACGATACGTTCTTATCGGAATCCCGGAATCGCACGAAAGATGTCGGAGGCCCCCGATCACCTGATGTACACGAAGGACCACGAGTGGGCGAAGCTTGAGGGGACGCACGCCCGCGTCGGGATCACGGACCACGCGCAGCACGAGTTGACCGACGTCGTCTACGTCGAACTGCCCGCCATCGGTAAGGTCGTCAAGCGCGGCGAGGAGATCGGCGTCGTGGAGTCCGTGAAGGCGGCTTCCGAGGTCTACGCCCCGATGGGTGGGCGGGTCGTCGAGGTGAACAAGGCGCTCGAGGACAACCCCGAACTCGTGAACAAGCAACCGTACGGTGACGGTTGGATCGTCGTCCTCGAGGTCGTGGACCCAAACGAGCGGGACGTCCTCTTGAACGCCGCATCGTATCGCAAGCACATCGGCGAGTGAATACCGGAAGGATAATGGCCGGCTCCCCTTTTCTTCGGGCGGGCGCGTAGGCTAGCCTGGACCAGACTGGGGGCCTTCGGAGCCTCTGACGGGAGTTCGAATCTCCCCGCGCCCGTGCTCCTCACCGCCGGAGTGGGGTGGAATTCAGACGGGATTCTGGTAAACCCCCTTCCCGCCGCCGGCGGTGGTGTCTGGTGATGGAATCGAGTGCGATGCCCCCCAAATCCGGGCGGAAGATGATCGTCGCCATTCTCGCGGTGGCGATGCTCACCGCGGGCATCGTCATTGGGTACTTCGTCCCACGCCCCACGCCGGTTCCCCAGGCCCCCGGCCCGGTATCCGGGCTTGACCGCGCCAACACCATAGCGCGCGTGACGGGGTGGTACAATGGCAGCGACGTCGCATACCTCGATTACGGAGTGATGCAGAACGTCGCCATCCCGATCCTCGTCTTCTTCCAGGCGGGTTCCCCGGGGACAGCAGTCTCGGGACAGAAGAACATCATCGACGCGATTCCCGGGCAGCCGGGCTACAGCGACTTCTGGCGGGTGCACAAGGTGCTCGCGCCCTCCAACTACGTGGCGAACTTCATCCGATCGTTCGAGGACGCTGTGGCGTCCGGCTACCCGATCGAGATCACGGACATCATCGTGAATTGTCCGGTCGTCAACCCGGGAGCCACGATTCAGGGCTCCTCCACGTTGCCGGTCGCGGGTTGGTATCGGGACCGCGAAGTATTCTACTTCGATCATGGGGCGAATTCGCCGGGCGACGGCTTCGTCGTCCACGATGCTCCGATCTATGCGTTCTTCGATCAGGCCGGCCAACCCATTCCCGGGCAGCGGAATGTGATCGACTTCCTCCCGGGTGAGGTGGGATACAGCGATCTGTGGCGGGTCGTCATGGTCGCCGTGGGGCCCGGCTACATGGCGAACTCCCTACGGGATGCCGGGGACATCCTCCAGGAACAGGCGATGGGGAACGTTACGATGACTGAGACGGACATTTACGTGAATTGCCCGGTTGTCGCCTAGACGCTACGGTTCCGCCAGCGCCGTCGAAGTTCGCCAGACCCTCACGGTGGACTCCGCGGCGCTTCCACGAGAATGGCGAACCGGGACTCCAACTCCTTTCGTTTCGTGTGATACGTCCCTTCGTCGATTTCGCCGGACGCCAGCTTGCGTTCGAGGACATCGAGGCTCGTCTGATACTCGGTGCGGAACGATACTCGGAACTCTCGCGCGAGAGACTCCGCCCGCGCAAGGAAATCTTGGCCCCGTTCGCTGATCCGGTATACGATTCGTGGCCGCCCGCCCGCGGGCAGGATTGCGCTTCGGTCGACGAACCCCCACTCGTACAGCTGCATGAGCTGCTTGTCGATGCCTTGGCGGCGGAGCTTCAGTTTCTTCGCGAGTTCTTCGGGATGGTCGATTCCCTTCGTAAGGAGCGCGAGCACCCGTCGCCGGGTCGGCGACGCAACGACTTCGAGGAGATCGAGGTCATCCTCGTCCACGCGGCGCAAAGCATGGTCTTCCTATTTCGACATTCCCTTCGCGAGCCCACTTTTTCAACTCGAAAGTGGACGCAATCCAATCCGGAGCGAGCACACTCTAATTTCATATTGACGCTTATATAAATATCGGCCACGATATACTCGGTGACAAGGTGGCTCAGATGACTCTGGTGCGCATGGCAATGACGACCTCGATTGCGAAGACCCTGCAGCAGGACCTGCTGCGAGACGCGGGCATCCGACCGAAGCCCCACGGTCGGGACTGAGGTGGTTCCATGAACAGGGAGGAACTGCTGCGGCGTCTCGAAGAACGCCTCGCCCGCAGCGAGATCGGCGAGAAGACGTACCTCGACATCAAGGCCCGTTACGACGCCATGCCGGACGTCCCTACCGCGCCCGAACCCCCGGTGCCGCCCGAGCCACCGATACCCCCCGCCCACGCGCGCCACGCCGGTCACCCGGAGTTCCGGAACGGGGACATGGGGGCGATGATCGAACGGACGATCGAGGCCGCGATGGAGCAGGTCGCCGCCACTCTGGAGGCCACGTTCTCGAACAAGGAGGAGGCCCGCCGGCGCATGGACGAGGTGAACCGTCGGATGCAGGAGGCGATCAGCAAGGTCGGGCCGCGGGTCGAGGAGGGCGGCCGCGTGTGCGTGATCCGAGGGTCCGGGACCATCGCCGGCGGTCGGCACTTCGAGGAATTCAAGTGCGCGGGGAGCGGCACGGTCCAGGGCGATCTGCTCGCGGACGAGGCCCACGTCTCCGGCGTGTGTGTCATCGAGGGCCGGTGCGTCGGAGGGGAGTTCCACGCGTCGGGCCGAGCGGACATCGCCAAGGACGTGGAGGTGCAGGAGTTCCATGTATCGGGAAAGGCGAACGTCGGCGGCGACGTCCGTGCGGAGGAGGTCAATGTCTCCGGTTCCACGACGATCGGCGGCGGCATCGACGCGGAGGACGTCGCCCTGACCGGTTCCATTCACGTCGGCGGGCCGGTGAAGGCGCAGGACTTCACGAGCCGCGGCAGGTTCGAGATCGGCGGGGGCATCGAGGCGCAGGACGTGGACATCCGGCTCGTGGGTCCCTCGAAGGTCCCATCGATCAAAGGCCAGCAGATCGAAGTCCGCCGCGGCGAACGGAACGGGGAGCTGACTGTCGAGACCATCGAAGGGGAGGATATCTATCTCGAGGCCACGCGCGCGGGCCTCGTCCGGGGGCACAGCGTCCACCTCGGTCCGTACTGCTCCGTCCACACGGTCGAGGCGGAGGAACTTGAGGTCCACGAGACCTCGACGTTCAAGGAGCGGCGCTCCCCGTCGGCTGGCAAGTAGACTGGTCGGCACAACCCTTTAATCGGACGCGCGTTCCCGCCGGGGGACCATGACCGACGTCGTGATCGCGAGCGCGGTCCGCACCGCCATCGGGAAGTATGGCAAGGCGCTGCGCGACGTTCCGGCGGTCCGCCTTGGGGAGATCGTGGTCCGCGCCGCCATGGAACGCGCGAACGTCGCACCGTCCGAGGTCGAGGAGGTCATCTTCGGCACCGCCATCCCCGCGGGTCAGGGGCAGGCTCCGGCGCGGCAGGTCCAGCTCCGCTCCGGCATCCCGGAGGATGTCGGCGCGGTGACGATCAACAAGGTCTGCGCCTCGGGCATGAAGGCGGTGACGATCGCGTTCGATGCGATCCGGGCAGGACACGAGTCGATCGTCGTCGCGGGCGCACACGAGTCGATGTCGCAGGCGCCCTACCTCGTGAAGGACGCGCGATGGGGCGCGACCATGGGCCACAAGCCCCTGCTCGATGCGATGGTCCACGACGGACTGTGGGACCAGTTCGGGCAATTCCACATGGGCATCACGGGGGACACGGTCGCGAAGCGCTTCGGGATCACCCGGGAGGACCAGGACCGGTTCGCGTTCGACTCCCAGGCCAGGGCGGTGATCGCAACGGAGGGCGGCAAGTTCCGCGACGAGATCGTGCCCGTCCCCCTCATGCAGGACGGGGAGACCGTGACGTTCGATCGCGACGAAGGGCTCCGTCCCGACACCTCCCTCGAGAAGCTCGCGCGCCTAAAACCCGTGTTCACCCCGGACGGGACAGTGACCGCGGGGAACGCCTCCCAGCTCAGCGACGGGGCCGCCGCGCTCATCGTCATGTCCGCGCGCGTGGCCGAGGAGCGGGGGATAAGCCCTCTAGCCCGCATCGTCGATTATGCGACGAGCGGTGTCGCCCCGGAGAATGTCATGGAGGCGCCGATCCCGACCGTCACGAAGCTCCTCAAGAAGACCGGGCGCGTGATCGACGACTTCGACCTCATCGAGCACAACGAAGCGTACGCGTCCGCGACCCTAGCGGTGATGCGCAAGCTCGGCATGGACCGCGCGAAGGTGAACGTCCACGGGGGCGCGGTGGCGATGGGCCATCCAATCGGATGTTCCGGCGCGCGGATCCTCGTGACGCTGCTGCACGCGATGCGACAGCAGGACGCAGAGAGGGGTCTCGCGACACTCTGTCTCGGTGGCGGGAACGCGATGGCCACGATCGTGGAGCGGCCCTGACCACGACACGCCGAAGCAAGCCTTTTGTCCCGGTTGGGAATACCGAGTGGCGTGCAGGGGGGGCCGCCGCCATTCGTCATTTGTCCGCGCTGCACGACCGTCATGCTCGGCGGCATCGGGTACTGCCCACGTTGCGGCCTGCCCGTCGGATTTCGGGCACCCGTGGTCCGCCTGCCTCCGCTCGCGGTCGACCAGTCTCGGAGGGATACTAGATTGCAGGTGAACGTCCCGTGGCGACGCACGCGCGCGGGGCTGTTCATCTCGGCCCTCGGCCTCCTCCTCGTCTGGCTCCCGTGGCTGTCAATCATCGGGGCACTCTTCATCTCCCTCGGTTCCAGCCTGATGTTCCTGGGCGCCCGTGCATCGGGCCGGCAGCATCGGGTGGCGGTCGGGGTCGCCTTCCTGGCATTCGCGGTCGGTGCTGCGGTCATCGTGTTCCTTTTCGGGGCGTTCCTCCTCCGGGCGTACCAGATCGCGGGCCGCGAGTCGATGGCGGCGCTCCGGCCGGATGCATCCCTGCTCCAGTGGGGCTCGCTTCCGGGCACGTCCGCGATTGCCCTCGGCCTGGCGTTGCAGGTCATGTTCCTCCTCGCCCGCCGCGAGCGAGGCATCCTGTTCGGGCTCACCGCGCTCCTCATCGTGACGGCCTACGTCGCGACCGCGCTCGCGGAGCCGGAGATCCGGGCGCTCGGCCTAGAGACCGTGCGGACCGGCCCTGTCCTCGACCTCTTGTCGCGCCTCTCCGTGTATCGGATCGTGGAGGCGCCTGCGTACCTGGGCCTCGCCGTCGTGTACCTCTTCGCGCACCACGGCACTACGGCGCATCCCGTCCGTCCGGCGGCCTCGCCCGCGCCTCAGGCGCCGTGAGTCGGGAGAAGGCTTTTCTCGCGCTCGGCCGTATCGGCGCACCGTGAGGGGGTCGCCCGAAGCCATGCGCTGGCGTCGGACCCGCGCCGGGTTGCTGCTGACGAGCATCGGGCTCATCGTGCTGTGGCTTCCCCTCGTCGCCGCGCTCGGCGCGCTGTTCCTGAGCTTCGGCTCCACGTTCTTCTTCCTCGGCGGTCGGGCGGCGGGACGGAAGCACGAAGTCTCCGTCGCGATCGCGTTCCTCCTCCTCACCGTGGGAGGCGTCATCACGGGGATCTTCTTGCTCGCCTTCCTCCTCGAGACTTCGTCGGCCTCCTCCCAGGACTACCCCTTGGCGTCCCTGCGGGAGCCCGCCCGTCGCCTCCTCTGGGACACCATCCCCGGCACCATGGCGCTCGCCGCGGGCATCGCGCTCCAGGTGCACCAACTCGTCCCGGACGGGCAGAGACGGCGGCTGTACCTGTTATGTGCGGCCGTGGTCGTCACGGCGGTCGCCGCCACGTGGCTCGCGGAGCCGGAGCTTGCCCTCCTCGACGAACGCCCCGTGACCCCCGGGCTCGTCCTCGACTTCCTCGTCCGCATCTCCGCGTATCGTCTGCTCGAGGCCCCCGCCTACCTAGGGCTTGCGTCGATCCACCTCCGCACCTATGCAAACGAGGACCTCTACCTCCCTGCCCTCGCGGCCGCTCCGGCGGACCCGCCCGCATGAACGCGATGCGCCCGTCCCATGGGCCCGTGCCTCCGGAGCGGCGCTTCCCCTAACGCTCGATCTCTGCTTCTTCCGGTTCAAGATCGTCGAAGCGCATAGCCCCGGTGCGGCGGCGTCGGATCAGGAATCCGAGGGCGAGGAGCGCAACCAGGCTCGCCGCCAAGGTGGCCGCCAACGCCACCGGGCTCAAAAGGTCCGAGCGTCGGAGGGAGATGCGTCCCAGGTCGATCATCAGATCCCCCTCGCCGGTCGCGTTCCCCTCGTCCAGGGTCCGCGTCAGGCGCACGGTATCGTACCCGCTCTTCGCGGCCGAGATCGCGTACGTCCCCGCCTCGATGCCCTCGAACTCGAACGCGCCTGTCTCGTTCGTCCGCGTGGTGCGGTTCCCGAGGGTGACCGTCGCCCCGACGACTGGCCGCTCTCCTTCGACGACGACGCCGGTCACGCGGCCGGTCCACGTCTCGGTCCGGAACGATGCCGAGTGCGGGGCGAAGAGCGTGAGTCCCGCGTCGTCCCTCGCTGCCTGGCTCACGAAGACACGATACTGGGTATCCCATGCAAGGGCCTCCACGGGGGCGAAGGACACCGTGGTGTCCGAGGCGGACCATTCGAAGGCGCCGAGAGCGACCGCCGTCGAGTCCACGACGCGTTCCAGGGAGATCGCGCCCTGCGTCTCCAGCCGCTTCATCGCATCGTCGAACATGATGGAGATCGTGGTGTCGCGGGGGACCGGGATCGCCCCGTCGGCGGGGGCCGTGTTCAACACGCTCGGCCGCGTGGCGTCCGGCTCCGCGCGAGTGGAGAACACGGAGACGAAATCGTCTCCGCCCGCCCCGTCGCCATCGCCGTCGAGGGGGTTTCCGTTCTCGTCCGTGGAGAGCGCCGCCAAGTGGATCGCGTAGTCCGTGCTGAAGGGAAGGTTCGACGATGGAACGTAGGAGACGTGATCCCGGCCCGGGGACCAGCCGAACGTCCCGTGCGACTTCGTCCACGTGCGGGCGGCGGAGACGAGGGAGAACGAGTCCTCCACGCTCGTGCGGTTCATCGCCTCGCTGAATTCCAGGTCGACGTCCGTGGTCTCGGGGACCTGGATCGCCCCGTCCGGAGGTCCGACGGCGGCCACCGTGGGCGGCGTGGCGTCCGTGGTCTCCGCGGTGAAGGACCAGGTCACGTCGTCCGCCGGGGATCCCTCGGGCGTCCCATCCGCGTCCCCGTCGAGGTAGAAGCCGGCAGGGTCGCGGGCGACGGACGCGTTCAGGGTGACCGTGACCGTCATCCCGAACGGCCAGTTCTCGAAGGGGTTGAACGTGACGTTGTCATCGGAGGAGGAGACGCCGGACCACCCGAACGAACCGTTCGCGCCGGTCCACACGCTCGTGCCGTGGGTGATCCGGATTCCGTCCTCGACCGAGGTGCGGTCCATCGTCTCGGAGAATCGAACGAGGACGTTCGCAGACACGGAGACGCCCATTCCCACGGGGGCCCACGAAGTCGCTTCGGGGTAGGCTCCGGCAGCCATGGCGGGGGAGGCCAGGAGGGTCCCGCCAAGAACCGCGAATGCCGCCAAGATTGCGCGTGCCGCCACCGTTTCGCCTCGTACCAGAGGTGACCATTCCTGGCGTCCCGGCTTAAGGATTCTTGTGTGCCTTTGGAATCGTGCCGTGGAGCGGGTTTCGGACCCTTCCGTCCTATCCGGTGCTACAAGCTGGCCTGGTCCCGCCATGTCCAGGAGAGTGCTCTGAATCCACCCTCTCAAGAATCACTCGCTTCGAGTCCCCGATGCGATACTTCCCCCCGCCGCCCGAAGTACTCCATCATGTCCTTCAGCCCCGGCAGGTCCGCGACGTCGCCGGACCATTTCACGAGGCGATCCGCGTACCGGTCCTCCATGTCCGCGAGGAAGTGGCGCAGGCTGAGGTACACGCCGTCAGGAACCGTCCCGCCGAAGATCGCGCCGCCGTACACGTGGTCGCTCTTCTCCACCGCCACGATGCGGTCGCCGAACTCGAACCGCTTCAGCTCCTCGTTCTCCTCCTTGAAGGAGTCGTCAACGAACCTGAGGGATCCGGGTAAACCGGTCGAGGAAGCGAGTGTCGATTGACCTTCGAGTTTCCTTGGTGTAGTGTCTTCTCCCCCGCTCCGGGGGGGTCTCCTCCCTTCGTGTTGGCGGCCCACCGATCATCCAGACCAACTAGGAGCGCGGCTGACTAACGAGCTGGGTGCAGGGTCGCCCCACTCCCCACCGCCTCGCCCTCCGCGCCCGGTCCTGCGCGCGGCCGATGGAGTCCAACAGAGGCGGTATTCCGCCCTCAGCCGATGGGGCACTGGGAACTAGTCTTCGCGAAGGGACTCTGAGAGCGATTGGGCGTAGCTCTGGTGGGGACACCATGTTTACAACCAATCTTGTTCAGCGGGCCCCGCATCCTACTGCTCTGGCCTCAAATCGGCGAATCGGGGTGGTACCTTCTTCGGCCGACCAGCAGGGATGTAGAAGAAGTACTCAGGGCCGATGTGTCGGACGAGCCCTTCCCGCCTCTGCTCGAGGAGATCAGGGTCGTTCTCGAGGATAGCGAAATCCTCGGCGAGGAGCAGGAAGAATGAACCGTCCGCTTGCTCTCGAACCACCTCGCAAGGCGCGCTCCTAAGGCGGTCAGCACCCAGGAGCGCGACGTACTCCCGCCCGAGAAAGAATCCCCATTCGGGCGGAGGCAAGCCAAGCGCCAAACTCCCCTGGATCACTTGCTGGGCACCCGATGAATCGAACGATCCGATTTTCACGGTGCGCCAACTCCCAAAAGCTCCAAAAAACGCGCCGCAGACCTCGGCCAAGACGTGTACGGCACGAATCAACTCACGACGTCCCTCGGGCGAACCCACAATAGCCCGGCGGACTTGCAGAACCATGGAATCATACGGCAGGAGGTGCTTGAGACGGGAAGCAAGACTAATCGTCACGACAGGGGGATCGCCCTTCGTGAGCCGCGCCTGGCGCGGTTCTTCCGTCTGTAGGGATCGAGCAAGTTGCTGACACGCGTCCTCGTTCAACGGTGTCAGAGGCCCTTCCGTCAGCACCCACTGACGGTCCACAGAGTCCACTTGAAACACGTCCGGGAGATACTCTGGAATCGATGCCCGGAGCGAAGTTATCAGATTACGGATGAAGGATTCGGTTTGTAAGGAGTGCAGGTCCGCTTCTAGAGCGACACCGATGGTCTGGTCCTCGTCTACCTGCGTTCTCATTGTTCACGGCCCGGATATCGGAACGACTGGTACTCCAAACCTCTTCGCCCACATGCGGAACGCGTTATCCGCCACCCCCACGTAGTACACGACTCCGTAGCCTTGATCGCGATATGTCGACAGGTGCACGATCTGCTTCCAATCGCTTACAGTCCCCTTCAATGTGACCTCGGCCATAGCCTGACCATTGGGACCTGCGCGCGGCCCACCGATGATCCTGAAGTCCGGGCCGCCCTGCCCCTCAGGCCAGTGTTCGACCGCCTCCGCTCCCTCCCTGTACATCCGTCTCAACGCCGCTGCCTCTGTCGAGTCTGCGACCCCTTGCGCGTCCTGCCCGGTCAATCCCGCGCGCTGCTTAATCTCCGCGATCCCTCCATTGCGCGGCGCACTCGGTACGCGCATGCTCGCCCACGCGCCGCCGATCGCGCCGCCCGCGGCGCCTGCGTAGCCACCCCCGATGAACGCCCACCCGAGTCCCTCTCGTGTCGGTGTGCCACCGGCCGCGACTGTGACCCCGAGGTACGTGATCCCGGCGACGAGGGTAGGCCAGAAGACCGCGGCGACGGCGCACCCGATCCCGACCGAGGCGACGCAAAGGACGCCGATCGCGAATCCGACGGCGAAGGCGACGATGACTGCCGCCGCGAATCCCCACCGCTCCGCCTCGCTCGCCCCGGACCACCACAATGCCCATCCGTAAACGTCGATCGTGGGGCTGAAGAGGAATCCCTTCAGGTCCGACCAGAAGTCGTGCCCCGTCGGGTCCGTGTACGCCATCGGGTTGTTCACGACGTACGCGTACCGGTTCTGGTCCTGCGGCATGGACAGGCGGCCGAGGCGGTCGTCTTGCGAGATGAAGCGGCCGATCGTTGGGTCGTACCACCGCGAGTGGAGGTAGATCAGGTTCGGCATCCACTCGAGGTACTCGCCCGTGTAGGCGTACGACGGTACGTATCCATACACTTGGATGACCAGGCCGAACGGCTTGTAGGCGAGGGTCGCGAGCCGTGCGCCCGTGCCCGAGGTGATCAGGCGGGCGTTCCCGAGGTGGTCGTAGTGGTAGTACTCCGTCGTGGAACCTTGGATCCGAGCGAGACGCAAGCCGTTCGCGAACACGTGCTTCGTCGCGGGGTTCGTCTCGTAGAGGACGGAGAGGCCGGAGTAGACGTACACGTTCGTGCTCCCGCCGATCGTGGACTTCACCCGCCGGCCGAGGCCGTCGTACGCGTACGAGGCGGAGTACCCCGTCTTCGACATCGACGTAATCTCCCCCTCGGGGCCCCAAGCGAACGTCCAGGTGGTGCCGCCGATCTTCCGGGAGGTCATCTCGCCCTTCGCGTTATACGCGTACTCGTTGATCCCCGCCCCGGTCTGCGTGCACGAGGTCGGCGTCCCGCCCGTCTTTGTCCGGCAGAGGCGGGAGTAGGTGTCGTACTTGTAATTCGTGGTCGAACCGTCCGTCACACTGAGGCGGTTCCCGATGGCGTCGTATGTGTATGCAAGGTTCCACGACCACGACCCGGCGGCGTTCGCGCAGGACGTGGCCGTGGCGGTGTTTGATGCGATGAGGCGACCCAGGGCATTGTAAGTGAAGCACTCGTAAGTTGTAGAGATGCCCTGACCCGTGTGCTTGATCCTCAACGGATCGCCGAGGGCGTCGTAATCCTCGTAGTCCATCCGGAAGTACGACGTCGTCCCGTACTTGGTCTCGATCGCGGAAGGCCAGCCATTCACATGGTAACCGTACTTCGTAGTGACGTCCGTCGCGCCGGTCTCGTAGGTGATCGTGTCAAGGGCGTCGTCCGCATAGTAGGACATCTTCGCGTAATAGGTCGACGGGCTGCACGCGGAGATCGAGACGGAGCTCAGAGCGCACGCGCGATTGAACGCGTCGTAGGCGTAGTACACGTCGTACCCGGAACCGGCGGGACCTTGAATCCGCACGAGGTCGCTTGCGTCGTCATAGTCGTACGTGACCGTTCGGGCGACGCTGTCCACCGTCGAAACCTCGGTCTTCAATCGGTCCCGGATGTCATAGGTGTAGTCGAGAATGACCGGGTTGGCACCGGGGCGGGTGTACGTGAGCTTCAAGAGGTTGCCGTTGGGATCGTAGTCGGAGTTGGCGGCGGATCCGTCGGGGTACGTCGTGACGTCAAGCCGTTTCAATTCGTCGTACGAATAGGTCGTGACGGCCCCCGCGCGATCGTTCTTCTGCTTGAGGAGCCCGGAATTGAAATAGGAGTAGTCTTCCCACGTCCCGTCCGGGAACGTGGTCTTGGTCAGTCGGCCTAGCCTGTCGTACTCATGCGTCGTTCGCTGGCGAATGTTCAGGCTGTCCAGCGGTGTGTCCACGGTGAGGAGGTTGCCCACGTTGTCGTACGCGTACGACGTGGGATGGAAGTCGTTCGGACCAACGCCCCAGATTTCGCGCACCTCCGTCAACCGGCCGTTCCAGTCGTAGAGATAGACGGTCTTCCTCGCGCTTTGTACGTCCGTCGTTGCGGTCACGGTCTTCGTGTTCGCCGCCTCGTCGTATGCGATGTCGACCCAGGAGACCGTGTCCGGGTTCTTGATCCGGGTCACCCGGCCGAGGAAGTCGTACACCTTCTCGTACTGTCGGCCCATCGCGCTTATGTACATCGTGACCAGATCTTGCCAGTTGTACGTGTATCTCTCCCATGAATAATACCCGGAGGACGTGAAGCTCGCACACGAGGGCGACCCGGATGGCCCCGCATCCCCGAACCTCAGGACATCCGTTAGGCGGCCGATCGAGTCGTAGCATTGCCATGTCTGGCGTTTTCGGTCAGGATTGCTGTACAACTCGTCCTTGACGACGACGCGCCGGCCGGACTCGAAGTACTCGTTTGTGACGCTCTTGCCCCCTGGGTGGGTGACCTTTGTCGGCCGACCTATCGCGTCATACTCGTAGGCGGTAATTTGCGCGGGGACCTTGGGCGGCGTGACGCTCTCAAGCTCGCCTGTGTCCGACTTGTAAGTGAACGAGGAGGTGCCGAACGTCCCGTCCGCGACGCCCGTCAGAAACGCGTATTGGTAGGTCGCCGAATAGCTGTACGTCGTCTCGTGTGTGTGCGTGTCGTCGTACAGAGAGCGGGCTTTCCAGACGTTCCCGTAGAGGTCGTAATCGCGAGCGGTCGTGATCCACGTCCCGCTGGGTGCTTTAGCTTTCGTCTCGAGGAGGTTCCCCTTCCCGTCGTACTTGAAATGTGTCTCTTGGATGAGGGACGGCGTCACACTCTGGATCCGCCGCGTCCCGGAGAGCCGGTCTTTGATGTTCGGATTCACCGAGATTGGATTGCCGGCGCCGTCGGGCACGTAGAAGTTGGAACCCGCCCACTGGAACTCGTCCCCTCCGAACACGTTGTCGAATCGCGGCGACACATAGTCGGCCACGTATTGACCGAGTCCTGCATCCCAATGGAACAGCGTGAACGTAACGGAAGTCGGAAAAGCGTTCCGGTTGGCGTTCGCGGTCGCGTACAACGGGATCTCTGCATACCCAGTCCCGTCCGCCGTCGCCGCTATGGAGACGCCGTCCTTGAGGACCGCCCGGACCTGTCCGCTGGGGGGCAGCCCACTGACACGGAGTTTGCCCGTATTCACGTCACCGAGTCCCGTGAGGTCCCACCTTGCGCCCCCGCTGACAAGATAGTAGCTCATGGCGTCCCAGCCGTTCGCGCCCTGGCCGACATCCTCCTGCTGGACGATGAGCTCGATCCATCGTCCGGTCGTACGGGGAGCCACGCCCATCCAGCGTCGGGCATCGGACCCGTTCGTTCCGCCGAAGCCATCGAAGCTGCCACCCCAGAAGGAACGGTACCACGCTCCCGTGTTGGAGTTCCGGTACGCCCGGAGGACCTCCGAAGTCGGCGTCAGCCCGGTGAGATAGATGTACTGGATCAGATAGTTGCTTGAAGAAAACGGGTTGAACGGGCTGGAATCCCTGAAACCGTGACCGTGCCTCGCTGGCGCCGGCAGGCTCTGATGGTACTTCGAGCCGGATACCGCGTCCGCGCTTTCTGACCAGCTCCATCCTTCCGGGTCTTTGGTTTCGGTCCCGGGCATCGTGTCGTCGACCCATGGGTACAACGTCCGCAGGAATCCGGAAGAGGTCTTGGTGAAGCCGGAGAGGAACTGGGGCTCGATGAACTTGAAGGCGGTGCCTCCCCAGATCTCGCGGGCAGGACTCGTGAAAATCGGGTTCCACTCCCAATCCAAGACCTGCAGCTGGATCCGTGGATACTGCCACGGCAGCGCGTTCACGTATGCCACTCCCCCGGAGACCATGAACGCGGGACCCGTGGGGGCACCCGTCGCGGCGTCGAGGATGCGGACGCGCGTTCCCACTTGGATGTCGCTGACCGTGACGGTGGCGTCTTTGAAGACCCCGACTTCGTTGACCCACATTTTCGCGGTCGACCCGAACAATCCGGCTTGGAAGCGAATCGTATTGATCGCGCCGGAACCCGACATCGAAAAGGTACCAGGCGCCGGGGCTTGCCCGTCAATCCACAGGTTGTAACTGAGAGAGTTGTCGAACACGTAGATGGACACCGTGTACCAGCGGTTTGCGACGTACGATGGGAAGCCGGAGGTTCCTCCAGTAAACTTGATCTTTGCGTCCGAGTCGAAGTTTATCGAGATGCGATCCACAGTCCCAGCTTGGAGCTTAATGTAATGGCTTTTCGAGGTCTCCCTCATGCGTACAAGGACGTTCACGACGTGCTTTCCAGATTGCGCAGCGATCGTGTGGGTGGCCGCGGCGCTTTTCCCGCAGTCGTTTGCAATCGTTTCGAGACTGAGGGAGGGAGGATTCGTGGCGAAATTGGACGAATCGAGACCGATTGTTCCATAAGGACAAAGCCCGCTCAAGGTATCCAGCGTCCAATCCGAGACAGATCGGTCTTGAAAGGTTTCCCACCAAATCTTTCCGTTTATGGGAGGGGCGGTCGGATCGAGCCGCCCGGGGGCGTTGAACGACCCCTGGCGATTCGAGTTCAGGTACGAAAGGAGCGTCTCCCCGCCCATGGCGTCCCTCGCGTAGAGGGGATTCCCGTATTCGTCGTATTCCGTCCACGTGGAAGTCGTCGGAACTCCGCTGTCGATCGAAGCGGCGCCCACGAAGGCGTCTTGCTGAAGGACCCGGCCCCCCGCCCCATACCATAGACGGATCTGACTCAGTTTCTTGTCCGGCCCGACCGCCGGGCGTTCAACGGTGAGCATGGCCATGGAACTCGTGACCGTGTCCATCGTGTACATCACGTAGCCCTTCATCGTGGACAAGTCTGAGTAGTAAGAGACCCTCGCGTAGACGACCACGCCGTTCACAAGATCGTAGTCGTAATTCTTCTTCCGAACGAGCACCCCGAGGGAGAGCAGCCTCTGGCTGGTAACAAGGTACGCGATCGCGTCGGAACCTACGGTGGCTGCCTGCCACAAGAACTCTGAGCGAGCCCCCGACGGATAGACGATGGCCTTGGGAAGCCAGACGTTCGTGACGCTGCATGTGCTGCTGCAATACTCGTACTGCGTCATCAGCGCGAGTCCCAGCGGATCAAACACCGCGCTCACAAGGAGCGGACCGTTTCCATTGGAGTACTGGTACTGGACCGTCCGTCCCTGGTAGGTCACCTTGCAGATCCGTGGCGGCTCCGCATTCGAGCCCGGACAGGTTCCTGAGGGCACGTAGTCGAAAGACACCTGTCGTCCCATCGTGTCGATGATCGCGTTGAGCCGGCGGTAGCCGTTGGTCCCATACTGGACGTTACTGAAGATGATCTGGTTGAGACTGGTGTCCGTGATGATCTCGAGCGCAATTCCGTTCGGAAAGGTGACAAAGTTGTACTTGACGCCTGAACGTGTATACAGGTAATACGCGCCGCCGGCCGCTCGTTCGAGACGGAAGTATTCGCCGTCCTTGTTCTCGAACACGTTCCCGAACCACTTGAGCAGGAACCGTTGGCCGTCCCAGAGATGCATATAAAAGGGAGTCAAGAAGGGGAAGTTCAGGACCCAGCCCTGTCCGACCGAGTACGTCGCGGGGCTCTCGAATCCCCACGGTTCGTTCGTGTTCACAAATACATCCGGTGTCCGATAGACGCGCTCGATCGACAGGTCGAGCCCCCGCCCGGGGATGGAGATATCGGTCTGCTTGAGGTACAACAGTCCATTCGCCGGATTGAGGAATTCCGAGAGCTGGCGAACCGGCGCGCCGGACCCTATCCCTGGCCGGTCCCATGCGGAGGCACCGACCCCCCCGACTCCGCGACGCGTGGGGACGGAGGCGAAGTAGACTTCCGCGCTGGTGGTACTGCCATCGGAATATACCAAGAACGCACGCTGGTTCTGCGCGTGGAAGGCAGCCGAAAGGAAATTCGGATCTCCCCGCGGAGCGAACGGGATCTTGGTATCACTCAGGATCCCAGCGACAGTCTCCCATCGATAGTAGACCTTTTTCGCGCACTGCTGGAAGGCACTGCAAGGACGCTCCGTCCAGAACATATGTAGATCCTCGTTCGCGTCCGCTTGAATTGCCGGGTAATACGCGGGACCGGTGTCAATGGTGGTCGGTGCAGTAAAGAAAGTAGCATACAGGGTGGTTGCGAAAACACCTCCGCCCGACCCGATGTACAGCACTCTCGCCCCCGGACTACTCGTGCTGTCGCGTGTGGTTGTCGCTGTGAACCGATCGTGTTTGTACAGATTGATGGGAAGCCCAAGCCCGGACGTGACTCTTGAAACGGACCACGATCCCGAAGCGGCGGTCCACACTCTCCACGAAACCTCTGACTGAGGAGATTCGCTCCAAATGAGCGTGACGTCCCCGTTCGGGTGCGGGACGAGACGAACGATTGTCCACACGTCCGACAGGCTGGAACTGGTCGATGTGACATCTGGCACTGCCCATGGTAAGGCAGAGCGGAAAACCGTGATCTCAGGGGTTTGACAGCCGCAATTGAAGGTCGGTACGGCGACCCAGATGATGCCGTCCGCGCCGATCGCAATGCTTGGGATTAGTATTATCCCCCCCATCGTTACAATCAAGTCGGTGGTCTGCCAATCAATCTGGCCACCACGTACGACCCCAAGCTTCGATTTCAAGTAGAGGTCGCTGCCTGCCTCTTCCACCCAAGCGAGAGCGACGAGGCCCCCCCGATGGTCAACATCGAACCCATGTAACGATTTGGCGTTTCCAACAACCTGAACCGGGGTGTCCCAGACCACTCCCCCGTTGGCCGTGCCAGTCGTCGACGTTACTTCACGGCCTGCAGAGTACCGAATCCCCTTGGTCACGCCTGTTCCATGAAAGAAGAACGCATAGTACCGGCCGTCGTGGAAGAACACCTTCTTCTGATTGGTGAAGCGCGTCGCGTACGAATCCTCGGACTTCGAGATCAGGGTCGGGTCTATCTGGGCGACGCCGTTCGGGAAGGCGACCATCAGTCCATGGCCGGAGTAGTTTGATTCGATCGTTACGGGGCCGGCGTACAGGGTGCCTGTGACCGCATCGGTCCAATTCGCGACCAGCGTCGAATTCCACGATGGCACGTCGGCCACAGAACCGACTGCGGCGCTCGGCGCGCCGACGGGGCTGCTCCACATCATGACGGGCGAGGCGAGATCCCCGAAGTAGTACGTCCCGCTCTCCGCGTTCCGGAGATACCATGCGGGAGTGATGATCTTCCATCGGAGGTGCCAAGATGTCAGGGTTGCATTCGCGTCCAGCGCGAACGTCGCGGTAATCTTGGGCACGACCGCGGCACCCCAAGGCCACGCGGGCGGCTGGAAGTTCACGACCGTATCCAGCGTCCCCTGCTGGACGCCTCCGCTCGTCACGTTGTAACGAGTGTGAAAGGTTTGGTTCGTCGCGGAGAGGACGTAACTCCCGGAAATGCTCGTTGCCAGGTTCCCTTCGACGACGAACGATGCTGCGCTCGCCATGACCCTTTCGTCCAAGTCTTGGATGGACATGATGTGCGGTGATGCGCCTGGGAAGGTCACGTTGCCCAGAGAGGTGACGTATACGTACGAGGTGTTCGCAGCGACCACGTAGGCCTGCAACGTATTATTGGCGTAGGCCGCCGTGGAGTTCAAGGGCTCCTCGTATGTCACGTTCAGAATCCCATCGGGATCGCTCTCGTTTTGCGGTCCAAACCCGCCACCCTCCTGGCCGGTGCCCGGCGACGGTCCCTCTCCAGGCGGAACCGGGGGATCGGTAGGCTGCGGTCCCGGAGGGGGCGACGCCGCCACATTCGCAACCAGAACCTGGAACGCTAGCAAGATCATCATCATGGAGGAAACGATGCATCCAAAGCGCGCTACGACCGCGGTCAAGGCTCACACCTCCTGATGGCCACGACTAAAGCGCACCAATCGAACTGGACCATTGTTTCCCCTCCCCTCGAATCGACGAGAGCACATCGCGCTCCCACGAGGCAAGAGGTCAACGGAACGTCAGTACTTGAAGGAAGCGGTGTCTCACGGGCTTGTCAACTCTTTAGGGATTTCGAGGGGCGGTGCAGGACCCTGGGCGAGCCTCTTATGGAGGAGGACCGTCCAGTCTGTCACCGCCAAGTGGGTCTTATCCCTAACTTTGTGACAAGCCCGTGTCTCACAAAAAGCTTTTTGTGTCGCGTCGCAATGTCCAGCGTTTTCCGACTATCCCCGGAGGATCATACGTGATACGGAAGGTGACGCGAGCGGCGGGCCGGGACGAGGTCCTGGGCCTCCTGCAACCCCTCGTGGCCCGCTGGTTCGGAAGCGCCTTCACCGGCCTGACGGAGCCCCAGGCGTTCGCGCTCCCGTTGATCCACGAGCGAAAGAACGTCCTCGTCTCCTCGCCGACCGGCTCTGGGAAGACCCTGACGGCGTTCCTCACCGTCCTCAACGAGCTGTACTCCCTGCAGAAGACGGGGAGGCTCGAGGACAAGATCTACTGCGTCTACGTGAGCCCTCTCAAGGCCCTCGCGAACGACATCAACCGGAACCTGGAGCAGCCGCTGCGGGAGATGACGGAGCTCGCCGCCAAGATCGGCGAGGTGGCGCCCCAGATCCGAGTCGGCGTCCGGTCGGGGGACACGAGCCCGAGCGAGCGACAGCGGCAGGCGCGGAGGCCGCCGCACATCTTCATCACCACGCCGGAAAGCCTCGCGATCGTCCTCAGTGCGCCGAAGTTCCGGGAGAAGTTCGACAGCGTCCAGTGGGTGATCCTCGACGAGATCCACGAGATCTGCTCGAGCAAGCGCGGAGGTCTGCTGAGCGTCACCCTGGAGCGGCTGCAGGAGAACATCCCGAAGGAGTTCACCCGGATCGGCCTGAGCGCGACGATCGCCCCGATCGAGGAGGTCGCGAGGTTCCTCGCCGGCTTCCGCGGCGGGAAGCTCCGGCCGATGCACGTCGTCGAGGTCGAATCCCGCAAGTCGCTCGACCTCGCGGTCATCTGTCCGGTGCCGGACCTGACGGAGATCGACATGGAGTCCGCGAACGCGCGGATGTACGCCCTGCTGAGCGACATGATCGAGCAGCACCGGACAACGCTGATCTTCACGAACACGCGTTCGGGGACGGAGCACGTCTCGTTCAAGCTCAAGGAACGGGGGGTGGAGGACCTCGAGGCCCACCACGGCTCTCTGTCGAAGCTCACGCGCCTCGAGGTGGAGCAGAAGCTGAAAGACGGGCTCCTCAAGGCCGCGGTCTCGAGCACGAGCCTCGAGCTCGGCATCGACATCGGGTACATCGATCTCGTCGTCCAGATCGGGAGCCCGAAGAGCGTCGCGAAGGGCCTGCAGCGGATCGGGCGGGCGGGCCATGCGTACGGGGAAACGAGCCACGGCCGCATGGTCGTGTTCGAGCCGTGGGATCTCGTGGAGTGCACGGCCCTCGTGAAGGCCGCGTACGACAACAGGATCGACAAGGTCGACATCCCGACGAACGCCCTCGACGTCCTCGCGCAAGTCCTGGTGGGGATGTCCCTTGAGAAGCGGTGGGAGGCGAAGGAGGCCTTCGACCTCGTCCGGCGTTCGTACGCGTACCACGACCTCCCGTGGAAGGACTTCGAGTCCGTCCTCAACTACCTCGCGAGCCGGAATCCTGACGTGCCCGTGTACGCGAAGATCTGGTACGACGAAGAGGAGAAGCGGTTCGGGAAGAAGCGGGACGCCCGCATCATCTACTTCACGAACGTGGGTACGATCCCTGAAGAGGGCTCGTACCAGGTCTTCAGCGAGCGCGGCACCCCGCTCGGGGACCTGAGCGAGGGCTTCGTGGAGTACCTGAAGCCCAGCGACGTCTTCGTCCTTGGCGGCCGGACGTACCAGTTCCTGCGGGCTCGCGGCACGACGGTCTACGTGAAGGACGCGGCCGGGCGACGTCCGACCGTCCCCTCGTGGACCGGTGAGATGCTCCCGCGCTCGTTCGACCTGTCCCTGCTCGTGGGCCAGTTCCGGGGGGATCTGGCGGCGAAGATTACTGAGGTCGGGGAGGACGGCGCGATGGCGTGGCTCATGGAGAACTATCGCGTCGACGCAGGAAGCGCGCGCTCCCTCGTCTCGTACTTCCAGGAGCAGAGGATTGTCATCTCGGACATCCCGACCGACCGGCAGCTCCTCGTCGAGGGATACGTGGACCCGAAGGGGAACCGGAACGTCGTGTTCCACTTTCCGTTCGGGCGTCGGACGAACGACGCGCTGAGCCGCGCGTACGCGTTCCGCCTGACGCAGCAGGTGAAGGCGAACGTCCGCGTGAGCGTCACCGACGACAATTTCATGCTCACGGTCCCCAAGCGCGTGGCGATCAAGGGGCTCGCAAAGATCCTTGCGAGCAAAGACCTCGAGGAGGTGCTGAGGCAGGCGGTGCGGAACACGGAGCTGTTCAAGCAGAGGTTCCGGCACTGCGCGACGCGCGCGTTCATGATCCTCCGGTCGTACAAGGGGCGACAGGTCAGCATCGGCCGCCAGCAGATGCGGTCGCAGCGGGTCCTCGACTGGCTCCACGAGATCGAGGACTTCCCCGTCATCCGGGAGACGTACCGCGAGATCCTCTACATGGTCATGGACCTCGAGCACGCGCGACAGGTGCTCGAGTCAATCGAGAGCGGCGATCTGGCGGTGAAGTACAGCGACTTCGCGCCGCTCCCGAGCCCGTTCGCGCACAACGTCGTGCTCGTCGGCATGAGCGACATCGTCCTGATGGAGGACCGGACGTCCTTGCTCCGCGAGCTCCACCGCGAGATCCTGAAGAAGGTGCTGCCGCCGGAACAGATCGAGGGCGTGCAGTTCCCCGAGGCGGAGATCCGCGAGTACTTCCGAGGGAAAGTCCCCCGAGTCGACCGGAAGGAGGACGTCCTCGACTTCTTGGAACGCGTGGGAGCCGCGAACCTCGTGCAGCAGAAGGGCCCGAACCCCTTCGACCACACCTCGCGCCCCTTCCCCGAAGTCCGGGCGTGGGCCGGGGAACTCATGGACGCGGCAAAGGTCCAGAGCGTGTGGACTCCGAAAGGGATCCTGTGGTGTCTGACCGAGGAGGTGCCCGTCTTCGCGTCCCTGTACGCGCAGAAGTCCCGCCTGAAGCCCCCCGAGGAGAGGATCCTGAAGCTCGTCGCGGCGGCGCCGATCTCGCACAAGGACCTCCTGCGGAAGTCGAAGCTGCCGAAGGAGAAGTTCAACGACGCCGTGCGGAAGCTGGAGCGCGCGTACGTCGTGCACCGCAAAGGTATCGAGGAGACCGTGTACCTGACGCGCGAGGTGCAACGGGGCGACTTCCAGAAGGCGCTCGATCGCGTGGTGCTCCGGACGCTCGAGGCGCGGGGGCCTTTGACTGCGCAGGATATGGCGGGAGTTCTCGACCTCGAGACCGAGATCGTCGCGGAGGCCCTCAAGGACCTGGAGAACGAGGGGGCCGTGGCCTCGGGGCACTTCGTGCTCGGGGAGGAGTACCAGTATCTCGCGGCGAAGGACCTCGCGAAGCTCGAGAAGAAGGGCGAGACGCGAAAGGTGTTCGACGAGGGCGTCGTCAAGGCGTTCCTCCTGCGGAAGCAGCTGCGCGAGTTCCGCGACCTCGACGACTACTTCGACACGTTTCTCGAGGCGGGGATGGCGTACGACATCGCTGCCAGGATCCCCTCGTTCCTATGGGAGGAATGGCTGTCGCGCCGAGAGGCGGGCGAGATCCTCGAGGGGCGGTTCCTCGCGGGCCGCGTTCGATACGTCCGCGCGAAGGACGTGCAGCTGTTCCTCTCCACGTATCCGCGCGAACCGCTCTCGGAGTTCGAGGCGAAGGTCCTCGACCTCATCCGGAAGAACGCTCAGGGCCTCGACCTGTATGCGGTCGCCTCCCGCGTGAACGAGGATGCCGAGGTGGTGAAGGAGGCCCTCGACAAGCTCGACTGGGACGTGTACGTGATCCGGAAGTTCCACGGCACGGATGCGTGGGCGTCCCGGAACCTGTACGTCGCCTACGAGGTGAAACCGGAGATCCCGGAGGGCGAGGCGGAGGAACGCCTCGTGCGTCACTTCCTCAAGGCGCATGGCCCCGTGCCGTTCAGCGGGATCAAGGAGTATACTCGGTTCCGATGGGACGACCTGGAGGCGCATGTGGGCCGGCTGGAGTCCCAGGGCGTCGTGGAGCGCGTGCTCGTGACCGGCCTGAAGGGGGAAGAGGAGATGCTGGTGCTCAAGGATGAGGTTGCCTCGCTCGAAGCGACGAAACCGGGGGACGTCCGCGACGGCACGCGGGTCCTCTCCCTCCTGGACCCATGGGTCCAGCCGCTCTGGGCGCAGATCGCCGCGCGATGGGGCGAGGGCTGGTTCTACGTGGTCGTCCGGGACGGCGAGCTCGCAGGGATGGTCGAGAAGTGGGAGATGTCCGGCGCGGTCGAGATCCGCGAGATGGACCTCGTCGACCCCGCCACACTGCCGGACGTGCTGGCGGCGTGCGACCGCATGATGGACTTCTACCGCCAACGGCGGTTCGAGGTCGTCCGCGTTACCCAGGCGCTCCGGACCCCCGTGCCCGACCTCTCGAACGCCATCCTGAAGACCTTCACGGCTGCGGGTTACATCCGGATCGGGGACTTCGCCGCGAAGGGCGACTTCGTGCCGAGGGATTTCGCGCCGGAGGACGTCCTTGCGTACGTGTTCTGGCGGCAGGGGATCCATCCCGACACGCGGTTCGACACGCCCGTGGACGCCGCGAGGGCGCTCGGGGGCCTGCGGTCCGACTTCGCGGCCCGGCTGCGCGTCCGGGCGTTCTCGTCTCTGGAGAAGCTCCGCAAGCAGGGCCTCCTGTTCCCCACCGCCGGGATTCCCGCGTACGTGACGTTCGCGACGCTCGACCAGATCGGCCTGTTCCAGAGGGCGAAGGCCATCCGTCTGTCTCCGGCGATGAAGGACGTCCTGAGGATCGTGAAGGAGGAGCAGCCTGCGACGCGCATTCGCGTCCACCAGCAGTCCTCCCATGGATACGCCATCACGAACGTGTCGCTCAAGCAGCTCGTGGAGGGGAACCACGTGACGCGGGATGGCGCAGGGCGGTACGTCACGGTCTCGCCGCCGAAGATGAACGCAGAGAGCGCCCGGCGCGAGGTGTTCCGGACGATCTTCCGGGCGTTCGGCATCTTCAGCGCGGAGAACCTGTCGGCGTACACGCGGTTCGAGTACTCCATGGCCGACGTGCGAGGGATGCTGCGGGCCCTTGAGGACGAGGGCACCCTCGCGAAAGGGTTCTTCGTGCGCGGGGAGCGCACGCTCTACTGGATGCTCAAGGAGGACCTCGACGTGGTCGGCTCGATCGCGTTCCGCGACCGCTTTGTGCTGACGATGTGGGACAACCTGTCGGTCTACCTCCGCCGCCAGATGGGCGAGAGGTGGGAGATCGGCGTCTCCTACCTGGTGTTCGACGGTGCGACCCCCGTCGCCGCGTTCAAGGCGAAAAAGAGGAAGTGGCGGCTGGACGTCTCGCAGTTCGTCGGCGACCCGAAGGCGCGCGCGATCGTCAAGGGATGGGCGAATGCCAACGAGGTTGTCGTGGTCGAGGAGTCCGGGCGGATCGCGGACGACGAGATCATGGAGTGGTACGAGAAAATGTACGGTCGGGGTGGCGCGAACTAACTAGCGTCGGCGGCCCCACCGGCTCCGCGTCTCGAACGACAGCGGTACGCCGGCCATGGACACCCCGGGGCTCACTGCGGGCGCGGAGCCCTCCCTGACGCGGTCTTCCCTCCCGGAGTACTGCGGAGGCGGCAGGTCCACGGGGTTCCGCCGGAGGTCCTCGCGGAAGAACACATACGCGACCGCCGCCAGGAGGAGGGAGAGGACGAACGGGATGGGATGGCGGAGCACGAGGAAGGCGATGAACGACGCGAGCGCGCCCAGGGTGAGGAGGCGCCCGGTCCAACGGATCTGGCGGTCCGAGAACACAAGAGAAACATGCCCGGCGGGGGCTTATCTGCCTTCCGATGCGGCCGACGATCGGGTCAGGTAGGACCTTCGACGATCGAGCAATGGGTGCTTCGGCCTTGACGCACGACGTGGATCATGTTGCGCTCGCTCAGGACCGCGACGTGGTAGTTGACGGTCGGCGGGGTTATCCCGAGGCGCCCCGCGATGTCCTTCTGGGTGATGCCCGGGCTCTGGCGGATCACGTCGAGGATCGTCCGCTGGACCTCGTTCGGCTGGAACACGTCCTCGTCTGGGATGCGGTAGTGCATCGGGTAGAATCGGCGGTACAGGCCGAAACGCCGGGACTTGACGAACTGCTCCCGCTCGAGCGTGCGGAGGTGATGTGCGAGGGACCCGTTCGTGAGGCCGAGGGCGTCCTTGATCCCGTTGTAGTGCTCGCCCGGGTTCGCCTGGATGTAGCCGAAGATCTGGCCGCGGACGAAGTGGTCAAGGACCCTCTCCCGCTTGATCTTCGAGTACAGGGGGAGGAGGAAGAGCAGGAACGCCCACTTCGCGTTCTCGTTGATGAGCGCGGCCGCCGCCATGAGCGCGGCGGTCGTGCCGACGAGGCCCACCGCCATGAGGGCCAGTGGCGAGCCGCCTCCCACGGGCGCGACCACGAGCGTGAATTCATGGAAGACCACGCCGCCGTGGTCGTCGCGGATCTGCGCCGCCACCTCGTGGGGACCGGCCTGCCCCTCCCTCGGCGTCCACGTGACGAGCCCCGTCGCGGGGTCGATGTGCATTCCGTCCGGCGCCTCGAGGAAGGCGAACGTGTGCCCCTCGGCCACCGGGTAGGCGTCGGCGACGCGGATGACGTACGCGTACGCCTCCCCCTCGGTCGCGCGAAGCGGCGGTGCGCTGACGACCGCGGGCGGGTCGTTCACGAGGACCGAGAACGCGTTGCTCTCCACAGGCGCGTGGTTGGGGTTGCCATCCCACGCCGCCACGCGGAACTCCGCGACCCCATACGTGTCCGCGGAGGCCTGCAGGTTCAGCACGCCTCCGTCCACGGTCGGCGTTAGGAGGTCCGCGTTCGATGCAGACACGACCTCGAAGGTCATGGCGTCGTGGTCGTCTGCGAAGTACTCGCGAAGGTCGATGACGGCCTTCGCGTACGCCCCCCGATTGACCGCGAACGTCGACGGGATGGCCTGCACGAGGACGGGCGGCGCATCCTCCTGGAGGTACGCGATGAAACGGTCGGGGTTCGTCGTGCGGAGGACGATGTCCCTGAAGCCGTCGCCATTTACGTCGCCGACTGCCGCGGGGCCGTCGGGGATCGCCGAGTGGGTGAGCCGGACGTCCGGGATCGCGGTCAGCTCCGCCCAGCTGCGCTGAAGGAAGACGTCGATGGTGTAGTATGTCACGAGGAGGACGTCCGGCCTCCGGTCTTCGTTCACGTCCCCGACCCCCACCCACGTGGCAAGTATGCTGCTGGTCGCGGACGCGAGGCGGAGGGCCCCCGTACTCCATTCCCACAGGCCCAGGACGTTGTTCGTGGAGTCGTTCCAGGTCCCAACGACCGCGACGTAGGGGGCAGTCCCAGCACGGTCCACGAGCGCGAGAGAAAGGATGCCGAAGGCCGGCGTTACGACCCGGACCGAGTTCAGATCGAGGCCGAATTCTCTTTGCAGGTACACGCGGATCTCCAACGGCTTCGCGAGGACGATGTCCTGGCGCCCATCGTTGTCGACGTCGCCGGCAGCGATCTCGTCGAACGCCTCGTTCACCGCGAGGCTCAGATTCGCGCTCGCTTGGAAGCCCCCGTTGAGCTGGAACCAGACTCGGACGGCGGTCGTACCGAGCACCGCAAGGTCCGTGTCTCCGTCGCCGTCGAAGTCTCCGGGAGCCACCGCCAGCGCGGTGCCGTCGAGGGTGAAGGACTTCCCCTGGACGCCGCCCTGGGGCGTCCCGACCCATGAGAACCAGGAAGCTTCGGTGCCCCCCACCGCCACGAGGTCGAGTCGCCCGTCCGCGTTCATGTCCGCGGTCGCGAGGTCCGCTGTGCCGCGCGGGTACAACGAGGTACCGGGGTTCTGCGGGATGCCCACGGGGGTTCCCTCGTATACGCGCACCGCGCCCGCGCCATCATCGATCGCCGCCAAGTCCTGTAACCCGTCCCCGGTCAGGTCGGCCAGGACGAAGTCGCCACGGCCCATGGCGGGCCACTCCCGGTCGTACCCCGTCCGCTCGGGGAAGGCGGTGGCGGGGCTCGCGAGGAGGAAGAGGAGCGAGATTGTCAGGAGGGCAGCGGGGGCGAGGAGCGCCCGCACCCAGAGTCGTGCGGTCATGTTTCCGCAAGCCGGCTCGGTCTCCGGCGCGGAGTGTAACCTAGTGAGTTTGCCACATATATAATCTGGTACGCTTTTCGAATCATGCGGAAGGACGCGCGGTCAGCTGGAGGGCCCGGTCTGCGCACTCCGCGGCCTCGTCGAACCGACCCAGTTTCGCGAGCACGTAACCCTTGTTGACCCATGCGGTGCGGTACGAGGGATCGAGCTTGAGGGCGTGTTCGTAGCATCGGAGCGCCCAGTCGTTCTTTCCGAGCCGTGACAGCGCGTTCCCCTTGTTGTTCCAGGCGACCTCGTACACGGCGTTGATGCGGATCGCGGAGTTGTAGCACTTCAGGGCGTCCTGTAGCCGGCCCATGCGCGTGAGCGCGGTGCCCTTGTTCACCCAGGCGATCTCGTTGCCGGGGTCCGAGGACAGGGCGCGGTCGAGCACCTCGAGGGCATCGTCCAGCCGTCCGACCGCGACGAGGGCCGCGCCCTTGCCATAGAGTGCGGCCCCGAGGTGCTGTCCCGCACGGGCGGAGAAGACCAGGGTCTCCTCGTACAGCTCGAGCGCCTTCTCGTACTCGCGCTTCGACAGCGCTTCCTCCGCGCTCGCGAGCCGCCGCTCCGCGCGCGAGGCCATGTATCGACGGTAGACGAGGAGGACCGCGGGCGCGACCGCGAGCGCGCTTCCGATGAGCCAAAGCCCGGACGCTGCGACCGGGTCCCCAAGTGAGGCGAAGGCGAGGGGGGCGAGGGCGCCGACCATCAGGATCAGTAGGCCCGACAGCCACGGGAGGAAGATGCCGACGTTGCGCGGGAGCCTCCAGGCCGCGAAGGTTCCGAGGCCGGCCCCCGCAACCAGGAGCGCGAGGCCCGCGGGTGCTCCCAGGGGCGCGCCCGTCAGCGCGGCAGTCGGGACCGCGACCGCGAGGGTCGTGCCGACGATCCAGAGGAGGAACCAAGGAGTTCGAGTGACGCCGCGCGCGTCGGGGATGGCGAAGGTCAGGACGAGCCCGAACAGGGCGATGCCGAACAGGATCCCGAAGGCGAAGAGAAGTCCCCATGCCTGCCCGGTCGCGGACACGGCGACGGCCGCGGCGGCAGGCGCGGCCAGCCCGGTCACGATGGCGACGTACTCTCTCCATCGCGTCAGCAAGGTCGATCCGCGAGACATTCGTTCGGGCGCTGGCGGCGGCCGTGGCTGGGTCGTGTCTCGGGCCTTTGCGGTCGCCCGGGGGCGCGCCTCGGGTTCGGGAGCCGATGCCGGCGGCTCTCTGGCGGCGTGCGACGGGTCCGCCTCCTCCGTGGCGGCTTGGCCCTCGAGTTCGGAGAGCGCCTCGTCCTTGGCGATTGCCTCCGCGGAGGTCTGCGTCTCGGCGGGCTCCGGAGCGCGTTCTGCACCGACCGGGGTCCCGCAGACCCCGCACGTCGTCTGCTCTGCCGCCACGGTGGCGCCGCACTCGCTGCACCGATCCGCATCGTCCGCGGCGGGACTCTCGTCCGGTTCCGGGAGCGCCATCGCCTGATGGGCCTCCTCCCCGAGGCTCGCGCCGCACTTCGAACACGACGTGTCCTCCGCCCGGACGAACTCCCCGCAGGACGGACACAGGTAGAGGAAGGACTTCACCTGCTCTTCGATCGACTCCGACCCCGCGTCTTGGGGAGTCGCCAATTTCTCCTCGGACGGTCGGGGCGCTCTCGAGATGTCCGCGCCGCAGTTGTCGCACCTCGAGGCGCCCTCGGGCACGGGCTCCTGGCACAACGGGCAATCGCGCGTCGCTCCCGGCATGGGACCCGTTTCCATGGCGGCTTCTCCGATAAGAATGTTGTTCCACGGTCGCCGGGAAAGGTAATGAGGCGCCGGGCGCATCGCGCGCTCCGTGGCAGCCCAGGAGGTCGTGCTGTTCGCGTCGGGCCTCGTGGGGTTCACGCCCGCAGTCGCCCTGCTGTACCACGCCCTCCGGACGTACGACTATCCCTACACGGAGCACACCTACTTCGACACGTCCCGCGTGTTCCTCGCGTTCGCGATCGGCATGGTGCTCGGGACGATATCGGGCGCCTTCACCGTCGCCCTCGGCGCCCTCTCCCTCCTCTCGCTCATGATCGCCCTCCTCCTCCTCGCGCTCCTCGAGGAGGGCCTGAAGCTCGTGTACCTGAACAGGAAAGGATACCGGGGACGGTTCGACTCGACGTTCTGCGGCGCGAGCATGGGGATCGGTCTCGCCGCGCTCGTGTCGGCGGGGAACGCGTACGTGAATCGCGAAGCCCTCCTGACCCCAGCCAACATCGCCTTTCTCTCCACACTGTCCGCGAGCCTCGCCCTCGTCCATGTGTCGACGGGCGCGATCATCGGGTCGGGATGCTCGAGGGGGGAGTTGACGAAGCCGTTCATGCAGGCGTACGTCGCGCGCGTCCTGCACGCCGCCATGCTCGTGCCCTTCATCGTCTGGAGCGCGTTGCCCCGCACGGACGTCCTGATCCCCATCCTCTCGCTCTCCGCCGCCGTCGCGTTCCCGGCCTTCTTGTACGTGCACGTGTACCGCGTGGTCCTGCCGAACACCCTTCCCCAGGATTTGCGTCGCAAGCGGCGGCGGGACCTCCAGAAGTCGCGGGACGCGAATCAAACGGTCCGGTAGTAGCCGGGTCTGGGCTCGTACAGGACGTTCGCCCGCGTGAGCTCGTCAAGGGCGTCTTTCGGGTCCGGGATGGCGAGCGCCTCCGCGACCCGCCGCCAATCCTCCGCGGTGAACAGGACGAACTCCCGCGCGAGGCCCTCGGCTGCGAGCCGCATCCTCTGGCGGCGGTCCCCTCGGCTCGCGTCGGCGATCACGCGCGCGAACGCGTCCTTGCTCCGCTTCTTCGGCCGGGAGGCGGTCTCGACCGCCTTCGTCCCTCCGTGGATCTCGGCTTGCGCCCGTCCGACCGCCGCCGCCAGCTCCCGCGCGTCCGAAGTCTCAAAGGTCGTGCGGTGCGCCGCGATCCTGATATCTAACCCGCAGTCGCACGTCGTCGTCTTCTTCTCGAGGTCCACGCCCTTCGCGCGCTTGCATCGAGGGCAGACGACGATGCCGAACATCAGAAGAGGAACACGAGCGCCGCCAGGCACGCGCCGTAGTGGTCCATCGGGATCGACAAGTCCTCGATCTTGTATTCGAGGGACTTGAACTTAATCCCGCGGAGCTTCGCCATCTCCGCCATCTTCCATTCGAGGACCTCGCGAAGGGACTTCCCGTTCCCGTGCATGTGCCCCTCCGCCACGTAGCCGCCGAGCCCGTCGTCGCGGAAGCCGAACGCGATCCCCGCGCTGATCATCTCCCCCTCGCCGCCGCGCTGCTGCGCGAGGACACAGTGGGTGATCATGCCCATCGGGAGGTTCGCCTTGCGCGTCTGCTTGATGCCGTTCGGCAGGATCGAAGAGACGTACACGAGGTTCTGTTCCCCGATGCCGGCGTTGAGGAGCGCCTCGTCGAACGCATTCAGGTCCGAGACCCGGCTCGCCGCCTTCCCCGACGCCACGAAAAACCGCTTCGGCATTTGGAGCATGGACGAATTCGAGCGTAGCGAGGTTTCGCTCTTAAGACTTTTGGACTTCGATGGCCACCGCCTTCCGCATCGAGTGCGCGTCCTCGCCCCACGAGTAGTAGCGCGGGATGGTCCCCGTGGTCTCGTATCCGAGCGCTGAATAGAACGCGATCGCCCCCTCATTCCTCGTGCTCACCTCGAGCCGGACCTCGCTCGAGTGGAACTTCACCGCCATGTCCTCCGCGAGCGTCATGAGACGCCCGCCGACCCCGCGCCTCCGGCAGGACGGGTGGACGCCCACGCTCAGGACGCGCAACACGCCGCCCTCGTCGTGGAGCATGATGGAGCCGAGGACGCGCCCGTCCTCGTACACGAACGTGGACGCGCGCGGGTGGCGCAGAATGTACAGCAGGTGATCGCGGGTGAACCGCCGCTCCGCGAAGCACACGACTTCGAGCTCGTACAGGGCCTCGAGGTCCCCGACGCCCGCGGACCGGATCACGGCGCCGTGGAACGCGACACCGTATTTCTCCCTAACGTTCGGGGGCGAAGGATTAAGGTCGCAAAGGATGTCGTCGGGACGATGGCGAAGGCGGACAGCCACTGCCCCGAGTGCGGGGTGTTCGTGAAGCCAGACAATCTGCCCTCGCACCTGCGAAAAGCTCATGGCATGACGGAGAAGGCGGCACGGATCGAGCGGCAACGCCCCTCCTCCCGAAGGCGGGCGGGATCAATCCGGTTTCCCATGTGGTTGGTCGTCGCCGTCGCCCTCGTGGCGGTCGTTGCCTCGGGAGTGTACCTCGCGTATCGGTCCTCCACGACGCCTCCGGAGGATACGACGCCGGTGACCGAGATGTGTGTGGAGCACACGCCGGCACTCACCGTCCATTGGCACGCTCATCTCGCGATTACTATCCTCGGAGCGCCCTACGCGATTCCTGCGGACATCGGCATCGTGGCGTCCGACTGCTACCGGCCCCTTCACACCCACCTACCGAACGGCGAGATTCACATCGAGCTGCCAGGCCCCCGCGCTGTGTATCTGAGGGACTTCTTCGCGATCTGGGGGCTGCCGTTCTCCCAGAACCAGATTTTCAATTATTTCGCGGACGTCACGCACGAGATCGCGATGTCCGTCGGGGGCGTGCCGAGCGGGGGCTACGAGAACCTGATCCTCGCGAACGGTCAGGACATCTCCATCGTATACCGTGCCGTGTGAGCGGTCGCGAAACGGTAATCTAGCCCCCATGGGTTCCGTCCACCGTGCCTCAGATCCGCGAGATCATGAAAGGGAAGCACACGGGCCAGGACGTCGAGCTCCGTGGCTGGATCTATCGCACGCGCACGATCGGCGGCAAGGCGTTCGTCGTCCTCCGCGACTCGACCGGCGTCATCCAGGTGGCGGTGGCGAAGGACGTGGTCCCTGGGCCCGCGTTCGAAGGTGCGGAGAAGGCACTGATCGAGTCGTCCGTGATCGCCCGCGGGACCGTCGTGGAAGACAAACGCGCGCCCGGCGGGTACGAGGTGCGTGCGAAGGACTTTCAGGTCGTCTCCTTCGCGGAGAAGTTCCCGATCCAGCAGGACCTCAGCGAGGAGTTCCTCCTCGACGTGCGCCACCTGTGGGTCCGGTCGCAACGCATGACGTCCGTGTTCCGCGTGCGCCACACCGTGTTCGGCGCGGTCCATGAATACTTCCGGGAGAAGGGGTTTTGGGAGGTCCACCCGCCGATGATCACGCCGGTCGGCAGCGAGGGTGGGGCCACGCTGTTCAGCGTGGAGTACTTCGGCCGTAAGGCGTACCTCACGCAGTCGTGGCAGTTGTACGCGGAGGCGCTCGCGCTCTCAATGGAGAAGGTGTACTACATCGGCCCCTCGTTCCGCGCGGAGAAGTCGCGCACGACGCGGCATCTCACGGAGTACTGGCACTGCGAGATGGAACAGGCGTGGGCGGGGATGGACGACGTGCTGAAACACGCGGAAGGCGTGATCGCTTACGCCGCCCATCGGGCGGCTGAGGAGAATTCGGACGAGCTCACATTCCTCGGGCGCGACCCGGAGGTCATGAAGCGCGTGCACACGCCGTTCGAGCACATCACGTACGAGGAGGCGCTCAACCGGGTGCGAGCGAAGGGCATGGAGATCGAGTGGGGAAAGGACCTGCGCACGCTCGAGGAGAGGGCGCTCACCGAGGGAAAGGCGCAGCCGATCGTCGTGTCGCACTATCCGAGGGTCTCCCAGGCGTTCTACAAGCGCCGCGACCCCAGCAACCCGGAGGTCGTCCTCGGGTTCGACGTGATCGCGGGGGACGACGTCGGCGAGGTCGTTGGCGGCAGCGAGAGGGAGACGGACATCGAGTACCTCAAGCAAGCGATCGTCGCCTTCGGGGAGGACCCGAAGAACTACGAGTGGTACCTCGACACGCGGCGGTTCGGGAACGTGCAGCACGCGGGGTTCGGGATGGGCATGGAGCGTCTCCTCCAGTGGATCTGCAAGCTCGACCACATCCGGGACGCCATTCCATTCCCCCGGACGCCCTCTCGGTTCTCGCCGTAGGCTGGCGGTCATGATCGACCCGACGGTCGCGGAGAAGGATAGAGGCAATCTTAAATACTCTGGAGTATGATACTTTCAAGTATGCAAAGTGCGTTCCGCAACCGAACAGGAGAACTTGAGGCTCTGCACCGGTTCTGGGCGGCCGCTGGCCCCCAGTTCGTCGTTGTGTGGGGCCGGCGGCGCGTCGGGAAGACCGCTCTCCTTCGGGAGGCCGTCCGAGGTCGCCGCCACGCCTACCTCGTCGCGGACACGCAGCGTGAGTCCCTTCTTCTTGAGGTCTTCGCCCGCGAGTGCGCCCGAGCCCTGGGACCGCCCGGGATTTCGTTTCGGACATGGGACGCGTTCTTCGAGTACGTGGCCGATGCAGCCGAAAAACGCCTGATCCTCGTCCTTGACGAGGTGGGGTTTCTTCAAGAGGCCAACCCCGCGTTCTTCTCGATCCTCCAGCGCTGCTGGGACACCCGTCTATCCGGGACGCAACTCCGCCTCGTCCTCTGTGGGTCGTCCATGAGCGCGATGGAGCGCGAGGTCCTCGGGTACGGGAGCCCGCTATATGGAAGGAGGACCGGGCAGCTGGAGGTCCGGCCCCTAGCCTACGCGCAGGCCCGGATGTTCCAGCCGCGGGCGGCGGAGTCGAGGCGGATCGAGTTCTTCGCGGCCCTCGGTGGAGTCCCCGCCTACCTGTTGCAGTTCGACCCCTCCCGGCCCGCGCTCGAGAACATTGCGGCCCGGGTCTTCCCCCCGGAGTCCTACCTGCACCGCGAGCCCCGCCTCCTTCTCCTCCAGGAGCTGCGCGAACCCGCGACGTACTTCTCCGTGCTCACAGCGATCGCGGAGGGCGCGGCGCGGTTCAACGACATCAGCACGCGGAGCGGGTTGGCGGCGACGAAGCTGGGCAAGTACCTCGGCGTCCTTCAGTCCCTCCGCCTCGTCCGCCGAGACTTCCCCGCGACGGAGCGTCGGCGGTCCGCGCGCACTAGCCGATACCGGATCGCAGACCCCTTCTTCGCCTTCTGGTTCCGGTTCGTGGCCCGGTGGTCCGGCGTGTTGGAAGGTGGAGATCGGGAGGCCCCCCGGCGACACCTCCTGGCGCACTGGAACGGCCACGTGGGCCGCGTCTTCGAGGAGGTGTGCCAGGAACTCGTGCGGAGCCAACCCGGCGCGTTCGGGGGGCCGTTCGAGTCCGTGGGATCGTGGTGGGCGGGGGAGCGGGAGATCGATGTCGTCGCCGTCGACCGGAGTCGCGGCGTTCTCCTCGGAGGCGAATGCAAGTGGACCTCCAACCCGATGGGCCGCGATGTGCTCGATGCGCTTCGAGAGAAACTCGGATACGTCGAGGGTCGTTGGAAGGAGCGACGGGTCGCCCTCTTCTCGAAGTCGGGGTTCACGGAAAGCTGCCGAGCCGCGGCGGGACGGGATGTCGCGCTCGTCGATCTCGCTCGACTGAGGGCGCTCTTCGGCCCGCGATGAGCCTCGTCGTGCACCGCAAAGCTGCCGGGGGGACAGGAACCTCGTTTACTCGGACGGAGGCTCAAGCGCTGGGCGACTGCCTGCCCGAACGCGAACGAACGAAACCACGGCTCCGGCGACCAATATGCCAGCGTCCGTGATCGTTCCGATGCCGAGGATTGGCGGGATGGCCAATTGTCCCGTCATCGCGGACACAACTCCGGTTGCGGCCTCCGCCACGACGAACGGGAGGGCCGCGAGGAGGAACGTTCTCCCGACGTTCGTCCGCCCCCCGAACGTTGGAGCGCGTCGCGAGGACCAAATGCCGAGGATCGTAAGGACCGCCGCGAACGCCGCCGCCACAAGAGGTTTCCAGTTCGTCACAAGCGTCGGCGGCGCGCCGACCACGCTTACGGACATCGTGCGTTCGACCTCTGAGTTGCCCAGCCGGTCCACGGAGCGGAAGCGGATCACGTGGTCCCCCGCCAGTAGTGAGAATCCACCGACGTAGTTCGTCCATCCATGGTCATCGATTCGGTACTCTGTGAACGCCACCCCCGAGCCCGCGTCCGAGGCGACGAGTGTGAAAAGCGTGTCCTCCGCGTACGGTCCCGCGAGGGGCGCGATCGTCGTCTCCGGGGGCGCGTCGTCCACGACGAGGTCCGCGATGCTGCCGGCGGCGTTGCCCAGGCGGTCCCCCGCGGCGTACCCCACGCGATGCGTCCCGTCCACGGGCGGTAGGACGAACGGGCTTGCGAAGGGCGTCCACGGGCCGCCATCGATCCGGTACTGGACGACGGCGAGGCCCACCGGGACGGCGCCCGCGTCGGAGGCGAGGACCATCAAGGGCGTCGAGGACTTGACGAAGAGCCGCGCGCCGGCGTACTGCGGCGTCCCGACGGAGAGGGTCGGAAACGGCGGCGTGTCGTCGACGATCATCGCCGTGGTGCTCATCGGTTCGAGGTTTCCGAGGAGGTCCGTCGCGCGGACGTCGACGGTGTGCGTGCCCTCCCCGCCCAGCACGATGGGCGTGGCGTATAGGGACCAAGGGCCTCCGTCGATGCGGTGCTCTACAAAGCCCACCCCGACGGGCCAAGGAGCGCCGTCCACCGAGGACAAGGAGATCGGGGTCCAGGACGTGACGAACGTGCCGCCGTTCAGGTACTTCGGATCCCCGATCACGGAGGTCGTCGTTGGCGGCGTGCTGTCGACGACGAGGACGGCGCTCGCGGTCGCCTCGACGTTCCCCGCGAAGTCCTCGGAGAACCACTCGATGAAGCGGGGGCCCTCGCCGGTGAGTGAGAACGGCCCGGTGGCGGTGTAGTTGACCCACGGACCACCGCCGATGCGGTACATCGTGTTCCGGATCCCGGTCCCGCTCTGGTCGAGGACGGAGAAGCTGAGCACCGTGGCGGAAGTGACGTACGTCTGCCCGATCGTGACGTTCGGTGCCCCGACGACGAGGTTCGTCACCGGGCCCGCGACTACCTGCACGGTCCATGCGTGGACGTTGTTCGATTCATCCCATTCCACTAGCGCATCTCCGAAATCCACCTCCGCGAACACGCGATGAATCCCCGGCAGGGAGGGCGAAATCCAGGTCGCGTCAAACCGTCCGGACATTGCCGGCGGCGTGACTGGCGGAATCGCGAACGTTTGAAATGGCGTGCTTCGCGTGGTCTCGTTGTAGAATGCGAGGACGGCATCCTGCGACGGAGTCGCATTGCCCGCATTTTGGACCGCGACAGAGAAGGTCAGTGACACGGATAGTCCCACCCTGGCGGCAGGAGAGGGGAGGGGTCCGACGGGGATGTAGTCCGGTCGGAGGTCTGGCGGCGAAAGGACGACAACGGGCATGCACGCGACATTGTTCCCTTCGTTCGACTCCGCCACAGTGTCGTCTGGGTCGGCGGCAGCGCACATGTCGTGGGTCCCGGGAAGTGAGGCGGTCCAAGGAGCAGAGATGATCGCCGGAAGAGGGCCCGAGGCCCAATCAGGGCCAATCTGAGGCGCCGGCGGGGTCCCGTCATAGAACCTGACGACCGTCCCTCCCGAGGTTCCACCTGTGTTTTGTATCAGAACGTGAAGCGACACCGTGGTGCCGCTCGTGACGGGCGAAGGAGGCGTCATCCAGATGTTCGTCACCACGAGGTCGGGCAACGGCGCGGGTGTGACGGTGAACGGCGCACACGCGACGTTGTTGCTCTCGTTGGCCTCCAAGATGAGGCCTTCAGGGTCAGCGACGACGCAGATCGTGTGCCCCCCCGCCGGGCCCGCCGTCCATGCGACGGAGGCCGTGCCCGTCCCTCCCGAGCGCGGAATCGTCGGCACGACGGCGTCTCCATTGATTCGAATCGAGAAGGGCGGTGGCCCGTCATGGAACCGGGCGCCAACCTGATTCGCATCTGCGGTCCCTCGATTGTGCACGATGGCCTCGATTGTGACGACCGTTCCTGCGAGGACCGGGCTTGGCGGCGTGAAGTACACGTCTGATGCTCCGAGAACGAGGTCCGGCAGGTTCGGCGGAATTGCCGGACCGATCTTTGCTACAAACGCGTCGTCCCCCATGGGCGGATCAGCGTCGAACGCGCCCGGCGTCACGGGGAAGTCCGCGGAATCCGAGTGGCCCGTGACGTACACGTTGCCCGCGAGGTCGACCGCGACACCATGCCCTTGCTCATAGCCAGCTCCGCCCAGAAACGTTGAGAGCAGAAGGGCGCCGGTCGCACCCACCGATGCGACGAAGGCTTCCCCGAAACCCTCGAAGGTCATGTCTATTACGTCGCCTGCAAACGGGAAGTCCGCCGACAAGGCGGTGCCCGAGACGTAGGCTTGACCCGCTGAATCCACGGCGATCGAGTGAGCGAGCTCCATTCCGCTGCCTCCGATGAGACGAGCATAGACGACTCCGGTGCCCCCCGCATCAACCTTCGCAACCAACGCGTCAAGTTGGCCCCCGAGGGGATTCAATGCGCCAGGAAAGTCGGCTGACTCCGTATACCCGGCGAAATAGACGTTGCCAACCTGATCGAGCACCAACGACTCGCAGCCATCCCGGAGGCTCCCTCCCACGTAGGACGAGTAGCGGAGCTCGCCGGTCTCCCAGAGCTTCGTCAGAAAGGCATCGGTAGTTCCGTCCCGTTGAGAATCCAGACCCCCGCGAACCGGGAAGTCGGGCGAGGCCGTCTCGCCGCACACATAGCTGATTCCGCTGCCGTCCACGCGCACCGACATGGCATTGGTGCCTTCACTTGAACTACCCCCGAGGTATGTCGAGAACCGGAGCTCTCCCGTGGAGGTGTCCACACTCGTCACGAACGCGTCGTTGCTCCCGTTGAGAGTGCGGTCGAAGGCACCACCAGTTGTAGGGAAGTCGGATGACCAGGTCAGGCCCGAAAGATGCGCGCGACCCCCGGGTGTCACGTCGATCGAGAGCCTGCCTTCCTGGTCGGATCCTCCCAGGTATGTGGAGTAGAGCAAGACCGCACCCGTGGAGTCGAGCCGCGCAAGGAATGCGTCACCCCGTGTGCCGTTCAGGGTCGCATCAAACCCCCCCATAATGGGGAAATCTGGCGAATCGGTGGTGCCGGTCACGTACGCATTGCGAGACGCATCCAAGGAGATCGAATCGCCGCGATCAGCCCCTGAGCCTCCCAAGTAGGTCGCGTAGAACAGTGCGTCTCCGGCCGCATTGAGTTTCGCGACGAACACGTCCTCGGTCCCGTTCAGGACTCGGTCGAATGCGCCCGGGGTGACCGGGAACAACGGCGAGTGGGTTCCGCCAGTCACGTACGCGTTGCCCCCGATGTCCACGACGACGGAATGTGCCACAGTGTTCGCGGCCGTACCTTCAAGGAAGGTGGAATACACCAAGGGATCGATGATTCCGGCGGCCGACGTGTCCCACCCATCGCACGCGAACCCGAACGTCCCAGTCCCGCGGGGGACGAACGCGCATGGAATCGTCCTCCCATGCTGGTACGCGATCGGTCTTTCGTCGCGGATGTCGCCCAGATCGGTTCCGAGGATGAGATCCCCTGCAACCAATCGCATGTCCGCGACCCCCTCGTATGCAACGGCGATCTCTCTGGCGTCGGCACCCGCACGGAGGACGAATTCCAGCTTGACGCCGGCCTGAGCGGCCCGAGCCACCACGTCGATCCCATGGTAGAGATTGGGAAGGACGACCTCCCTGTAGGAGGGAAGGCCCACCCGCCAGTGGGACGGATCGTTTCCGAGGATGAAGTTCGTCATGTGAGGGAAACGATCCCTACCGGCGGGCGTCGTAGGGTTCGCCCCTTCGAATCTAAGACGGACCAACACGCCGCGCTCGGAACTCAGCGTCGGGTCGGGCCCGCGGACTCCGGATAAGGAGGAGTAGGACAAGCGATCATGAAATTCGAGGAGGATGGACTCGTCCGTGACGGCAATCCGAGGATTGCCCAGCGAGTAGAGGCGAATGTCTTCGCGCGCGAGCTGGCCTCGGTTCTCCACGAACGAACCGTGTGCGGAGGACGCAAGCCAATCTGGGTCAGCATTCTGGGGGCTCTCTGACGGGACTGAAAACACGTGCAGGAGTGGGCCCAGGGCCAGGAGGAAGACGACGAAACTGAGGACCGTCAAAGAAGTCGATTGCCTCATCCCCGCGCCTCACCCGCCTCCGTGCCGCCAAGGGGACGCTGTACCTATAGCCGTTTTGGCGGTCGGTGGAAGGGAGCGCAAGTGGTTTCCAACGGCAACCGCGGGCGACTCCGAGGCAGCAAGGTCAAACTCGCGACCGTTCACGTCGCCCGTGGACAACGACCTTCCGGACGGCCTCAATCGGTCGCGGACGGCGACCAAGACGCCTTCCTCGACGCTTCACATGCACGCGCCGGGCACCACGATGCGCGGGCGCACGATGCCCTCGTTTGTGAGGGAGAGGGACTCCTCGATCCTGTACGTCCCGAGGGGCGTCGTTACATTGTAATCGTACGAGAGGGGCCACGTATCCCCAGGGCCGTACGTCGACCCGCCGACGGTCACGTTCTCGCCTGAGAGGACGAACGTCGTGAGGATTCGGTCGTCAACAGGGCTCGTGAGGGTCCACGAGGTGCCGTCCACCGCCAGCGTCGAGCGGATGAGGTCTCCGCCTGCAGCAAACTCCGGCGTGAAGAAGTTCTCGGACAGCAGCTCTAGCCTCTGGAGGAGGAGGCCCCCCACGTTTGCGAGATCGACCTCAGACGTCGCGGTCAGCTCCCGCGTCGATGGGTCCCACATCATCGGAGAGCAGTGAGGCCCGAGGTCTGCGGTAACACCCACGTTCTCCGGGGTCGCGCGGATCGCGTCCGTGATCCGGATGAGGAGGAGCGGCGGGCCGAAGCGAGGGGAGAATTGGAAGAAGAGGGCAGGGATGAGGACAACGATGCCGATGATCACAAGCACGAGGACGAGCTTCCACCCGGGGATTCGACGGTCAGGCGGCGGGGTCGGTTCCACAGGCGGCATTCCCTCGCAGAGGACATAAGGCTGCGCCGCATCTGTTAAGCGGAGGGGGCGGGTTCTACGGCCGATGTCGGAGGACCCGTTCCTCTCGTTCCATCGGGAGCACGAGGCGATCCGTCCTTGGCTCCGGGCGTTCGAGGCGGGGCTCGACGCTGCCATGAACCGCGAGCGGGCCGGGGAGGCGGAGCTGGCGCTGTTCCGCGAGACCGTGGAGTTCCTTCGCACGACGGTGTCCGCGCATCTTCGGCGGGAAGAGAAAGCGTTGCTGCCCCTGCTCGAGGAGAAGGTGGGCCGCTACGGCTCCCTCGTTAGCGTGATCGCGTACGAGCACGACGAGGTCCGCCGGGAGGTGGGGAAGATCGGCGAGGCGCTGGCGGCACTGGAGACGAAGGCGTCCGTGCCGCATGCGTCGGAGCTCCGGGAGCTCAACCGCCACGGAATCTTTCTCGTGCAGTACCTGGCGCTCCACATGGCGAAGGAGGATTCTTCCCTTGCAGAGGCGGCGCGACAGGCGCTGGGGGAGGAGGGGTTACGAGAGGTCGCGCGTCGTCTGGAGGAGATCGGATGACGGACCTCCGCAGCGTTGCGGTCCGGGCGATCCTCTCCGCGCAGGAGGCCACGTGCGACGTCCGGGACGAGGGCTGGGGCACGTTCGTGGTGAACCCGGAGTTCCACCTCCTCCACGTCGCGAACTATCTGTCGCTGCGGACCCTGCCTTCGGGCGGCCTTGGCGAGACCCTCCGCCGGATGGACGACGCGTTCGGGCCCCTGCACATCCGGCACAGGATGGTGTTCGTGGAGGACGAGGGCCTCGCAGATCGCCTGCGTCCGGAATTCGCGGCGCGCGGGTTCGTCCCACAACCCAGCCACGTGATGGCGGCGTTGCGCCCGCCGTCGCTGGCGGCGAATCCCGGGATCACCCTGCGCCCCGCGCGCGACCAGTCCACGCGGGACGACTACGACACGATCGGGGGCCTCATCGACGAGGAATCCGGCCACGACCACGAGGTCTCCCACCAGTTGCTCGGCCTCCATTGGCGGCGCGTCCACGAACTTGGCAGCGAGGCGTACGTCGCGTACGCGAGAGGAGAGGCTGTCGGTTGCGCGACCCTCGCAGACGTTGGCGCCGCCGCCGTCGTGCTGGATATCTCGACGCATCCTGCGTCCCGGGGTCGGGGCGTTGCGGCGACGATGATGCTTCATCTCCTGGAACGGGCGAGGTCGCGGGGGTTGTCGCCCATCGTCCTCGAAACGCCGCTCAAGGACACGACGGTGGAGATGTACGAGAAGCTCGGGTTCGATCGCGTGGGGAGGCTCGACGAGTTCCTCCTCCCGGGGTGACTACTCCCTACTCGATCCAAGGAGGCGCTCCGCGATGATGAGCTTCTGGATCTCGTTCGTGCCCTCGTACAGCCCGAGGATGCGCGCGTCGCGGAAGTACCGCTCGACGTCGTACTCGCCGCTGAACCCATAGCCGCCGTGGACTTGGATCGCACGGTCCGTCACGCGCATCGCCATCTGCGCGCCGAACAGCTTCGCCATGCTCACCTCGAGCGTGTTGTCGACCCCGAGGTCGCGGAGTTGCGCCGCCCGAAGCGTCAGGAGACGCGCGGCGTCGATCTCTACCGCCGACTCCGCGATCATCTCTCGGATGAGCTGGAACGACCCGATGGCCCGGCCGAACGCCTTCCGTTCCTTCGCGTACTTCGTCGCCGCCTCGAGCGCGGCCCGCGCGACCCCGACGGCGCCCGCTGCGATGCCGAGACGCCCGCCGTTCAGCGTCTTCATCGCCTGATCCCAGCCGTTCCCCCGCTTTCCCACAAGGTGGTCCTCCGGCACGCGGCAGTCCTCGAACGCGAGGTCCGCCGTGGGACTCGCGCGCAACCCGAGTTTCGTCGTCGTCTCGACGTTTGTGACCGTGAATCCTTGCGTTCCCTTCGGCACCATGAAGCACGAGAGCCCCTCGTGCCGCGTCGTGCCGGGTTCGCGCGCGTAGACGAAGACATAGTCGGCCATGCCGCCGTTCGAGATGAATCGCTTCGCGCCGTTGAGCACCCATTCCCCATTGACGAGTTTGGCGGTGGTCTTCAGGTTCGCGGCGTCGCTGCCCGCCTCCGGCTCCGTGAGCGCCCACGCGCCGAACCTCTCCCCCTTCGCGAGCGGAACGAGCCACGCGCGCTTCTGATCCTCGTTCGCGAACAGCATGAGGGTCGACTCGCTCAACGACGTCTGCACGCTGACCGTCGTGCGCACGGACGAGGAGCCGCGGGAAATCTCCTCCACGAGGAGGGCGAACGACACATAGGACATCCCCGCGCCGCCATAGTTCGTGGGCACGGGCGCGCCGAGGAACCCGAGCTCCGCCATCTTGCGGTACAGGGCCATCGGGATCTCCCCCTTCCGCTCCCACTCGCGGGCGTGCGGGACGATCTCCTTGTCCACGAAATCGCGGGCGGTCTCGCGGACGAGCTTCTGCTCCTCCGTCAGCTGGAAGTCCATGGGCCCACCGACGGGTCCAAGGACGGTACCGCCAAAAGCCTTCCGACTATGCGGGGACGCCCTCGACGTGCCACATGTGCCCGGCGTCGACGACGAAGACGTCCCCGCACGCCTCGCACTTGTAGAACTGGGCGTGGTCCTCCGTCCCCAGATGCTCGAGGGACTTGTGGCGACATGTCCTCGGGTCCTTCGTCACGGCGCTATGCTCGACCCCGGGCGATATGAGCCTTGAGTTCATACCCTCGGATAGGGAAAGTTCAATTCGCACTCCGGGATGCGCCCCGGCGATGCCCGTGCTCTCGGACCGCGACATCGTGGCGGCGATGGACGCCGGGCGGTTGCGGGTCGAAGGCTTTCGTCCGGAGAACCTGACGCCCAACGGCTACGACCTGACGATCGCGGAGGTCGCCGTCCTAGGGAAAGATCCCGTCACCGCCAAGTCCGGGGTCGCGCGGGTTCCGCCGCTGTCGCGCTTCGCCGTCTCCACCGCCGAGGTCGTAGAGCTCGGGGAGAGCGTGACCGCGTCCCTCTGGCTTCGGACGACGTGGATCCGCAAGGGCGTGATCGCCTCGTTCGGGAAGGTCGACGCAGGGTTTCGCGGGACGCTGACGCTGGGAGCGTTCAACGCGGACGCATCCGTAATCCTCGAGCTGCCGATTGGCGACCGGTTCGCGCAGGTCGTTTTCGAAGACCTCACGAGCCCCGCGGAAAAAACGTACGCCGAGCGATCCGGGCACTACCAGGACCAGCGAGGAATGCGTCTTCAGTAACGGTCTCGTTGTTACAGGTACGCCGAAGTTCGAAAAGCAGGGCACTGATCCTGACTGCCCTCGATAGGATGCGACGTGATTGCCGCTGACGGACGAAGAATGGGTCGCCTTTATCAACGAGTACAACGGTATGGTGGATGATGTCGGAAAATTCCTCAAAGCGCTCGTTGCCGCGTGCCAAGCTCATGAGCGAGGCGCTGCGGGAGCAGATGGGCAAGAAGAAGTACAAACAATGGCTCAGACGTACGTCGCGCTTGCTGAAGTCCAATCCCGACGGATTCAAGATCGAGTCAATGCGCTCTCGAAAAGAATCAACGAAATGAGGGCTCTGGGCGAGCTCTGACGTCTACACTACGTGTACGTCGAACACGAAGAGACTCTGCGTCGGCGACCATCCGTGGACCTCCCGCATGGCGGTGATTTTCGCCTCCCGCCCGATGGATTCGGCGGCGTCGACAAGGGCGCGCTCGCGGTCCTCGCGCTCGACAGACTCGAGGATCGCGTAGTAATGGATCGTGCCGCCGGGGAGGATCCGCATCAGCGCCGCGCTGTAGGCCGGGTCCGGGCCGCGCGGGTAGTCGAGGATGATGCGGTGAGGCGGGTCCACCACCGCCAAAAGCGCGATCCCGTCCCCGAGGCGGGGCCTCACCCGGTCCGCCCGGTTCCGTCGCACGTTCTCCTCCAGATAGCGGAACGCATCCGGGTTCGCGTCGAAGGCGTGCACGACGGCGGGTTGGCGGCGTTTCGCGATGAGGATCGCGTACGGGCCGACGCCGCTGAACATGTCCACGACGACCTCGCCCGGACCGACCAGTTGTGCGACGCGCATCCGTTCAGATCCCAAGCGGGGCGAGAAGTACGCTTTCGCGACGTCGACCGCGTACGAGAGGCCGAACTCGCGGTACACCGTCTCCGTGCGGTCCGGTCCCGCCAGCACGCGGAGCTGACGGACGCGCATCGGCCCCTTCACACCCTCGTCCGCCGCCACCACCCTCACGCCCGCGTTGGCGCGCAGGATCGCTTCGGAGATCTCGGCTTCGTATTCGTGCAGGTCGTCGGGGATCTTGAAAATCGCGATGTCTCCGACGACGTCGAAGCTCGTCGGGAGGCTCCCCTGGAGGTACTGAGGGACGCGGGCGACGTCCTTGTACGACCGGATCGGCATGAACGCGTCGCGGAACTCGTGCTCCAAGGTCGCGTGCCGGATTGTGGCGGTCGTGACGGGAAGGTACACCGTGTCGCCGTCGCGCGCGATCGCGACGCCCTTGCGGAGGACGCCCTGCGCGACCAGCTCCTTCCGCACCGCCTCCGCGTTGCCTTTCGGCACCGCCACGGCCAGCGAACGCACCGCCGGGTCAGCGCGGGCCCGGCCTAATGAGCCTTGCCGTGTGGAAGAATTAATCCCGGGGCGTCGTATCCGGCGACGATGGCCTATCCGGCGCAGCCATATCCCCAGCCCCGCAGGCGACCGATCGGGGTCACCCTCCTTGCCATCCTCCTGATTCTGGTAGGCATCCTCGCCGTCCTCGTCTCCCTCGTCTTGCTGCTCGCCGGCGTCCTGCTCGTCCCAGTCACCGGCTTTCTCGGCGTGGCGATTGGAGGCGTCATCCTCATCCTGTCGTTCCTCGTCCTCGCCGCCGGATTCGCCCTCCTTAGCCTCCGGCCGTGGGCGTGGTGGCTCGCCGTGATCGTCCTCTTCCTCTACCTGCTGACCCAGGTCTCCGTCGTCCTCGCCGGTGGCGGCATCGGGGTCGTCGGGGTCATCATCCCCGCGTTGGTCTTCATCTACCTGCTCGCCGTCCGGAAGCACTTCCGCTGAGCGGGCGGGGAAGCGGTTATATCCGCCGCCCGATTCTGACCGAGGTCGCCCGTGGTCTTCGATTCCCTGCGTCGCTTTCGGCTCGCCTACGACCTCAGCGAGCTGTTCCGCCGTTATTTCATCAACACCCTCTTCGACAGCACGTTCGTCGTCCTCGGCATCGTCTCGGCGACCGTCGTCACGCAGGGCACGGAGATCCGCGTCACGCTCGGCGCGCTCGCGGCAGCGTGCATCGCGATCGGCATCTCCACGGGCGTGAGCGTTTACGAGGCGGAGAGGCTCGAGGCGGAGATCCGGATGGCGCGGATCGAGCGGGCGATGCTCGTGGAGCTCAAGGACACGCACATCGACCGCACGCTCCGGCTGTACCGCGCGCTCGTCAGCTTCGTGAACTTCTGCGCGCCACTACTCGTGTTCGCGATCACGTCCGCGCCCTTTCTCCTCCACCTCGCGTTCGGCTCGCCGTCGCTCGCGCACGCATCGCAGCTGTCGATCCTCTTAGCGGCGATCCTCGTGTTTGTCGCTGGGTACGCGCTCGGCAAGGTCGCGGGACGCAGCCCCCTCCGGCAGGGTCTCCGGATGACGATCGCCGCGATTGCGACGTTCCTCCTCCTCATCCTGATCCAGACGTATTTGGTGCGATGAGAGCCTTTTTCCCCGCGCCTCCGTATCGTAGGCGGTGGGCGAACTCGTCTTCATCGGCCTCGGACTGTACGACGAGCGCGATCTGACCGTGCGCGCTCTCGAAGAGGCCCGCGCGTGCGAACTCCTGTTCGCGGAATTCTACACGTCCTCGCTGCAAGGCACGACCCCGGAGAAGCTTGCGGCGACGATTGGGAAGCCCGTCCAGGTGCTCCGCCGCGAGGAGGTCGAGTCCGGGGTCGTCCTCCTGCGAGAGGCCGCGACGAAGCGCGTGGGCTTCCTGGTCCCCGGCGACCCGATGATGGCGACGACCCACGTCGACCTTCGCATGCGCGCGGAGACCGCGGGGATCCGGACACGGATCGTGCACGGCCCGTCGATCCTGACCGCGGCCATCGGCCTCACGGGGCTCCAAGCGTACAAGTTCGGGCGGACGACGACGGTCCCGATCCCGGAGAAGGGGTTCCGGCCCGCGAGCCCGGTGGACGTGATCGCCGCCAACCGCGCGGCCTGGCTTCACACGCTCGTGCTCCTCGACCTCCGCGAGGGCGGCACGTTCCTCACCGCCAACGATGCGCTCCGTTACCTGATCGAGGTCGGGGGCGAGAAGTTCCCGCCGGAGACGCTCGTGTGCGTCGTCGGGCGCGCGGGGTCCCCGGCCCCGGTCGTGCGCGCGGACCGCGCGGACCGTCTCGCGGACGCGGACCTCGGCCCGCCGTTGCACTGTCTCGTGGTCCCAGGCGTCCTGCACTTCGCGGAACGGGAGGCGCTGGTGCGGTTCGCGGCGGCGCCGGCGGACGCCCTGCCGCGTGAGTGATCGTGCGTCAGCCCCCTCTCGCGCGCGACCACCTTTATAAAGCCCATCGCAACCCGCATATAGCCCCGGACCCTGAAGCCCGGCGTGGCCAGAGGCATCTTACTCGACTTCGAGTCGATCGCCCATCGCGCGGACGGCGACCCGCTCCCGCTGGTGCGCGAGATCGAGGACCTCGGGTACGCGGTCTACCGACGGGAGTTCCTGGCGGCGTGCGACTACGTCATGTACGTCGTCTCCGCGCGGAAGGGCCTCGACAGCGCGGAGCACTTCCTCGAGGCGGTGTTCGACCAGCTGGACCTGAAGCCGAAGAAGACGGAGATCATGTCCATGGCCCCCGTGTTCGCGGAGCTCCACCGGTATTCCTTGGACGACGACGTCGTCCGCATCCTGCCCGCGCTCGCGAAGGGGCGCAAGGTCGCGGTCGTCTCATGCCTCCCGCCGTTCGTGGTCGCGCACGCCCTTGAACCGGTGAAGTCGCACATCATGGCGGTCGTGACGCCGAGGGAGGCGAAGGCGGTGCCGCCGAATCCGGCGGTGTATAAGGCCGCGCTTGCGGCGATGAAGCTCCGCGCGAAGGACGTCCTCCTCGTGTCCCCCCACTGCGAGGACCTTGCCGTCGCGAAGCCCCTCGGGTTGCGCCCGGTGTTCGTCCGCCGCCGGGCCGACGCGTCGTGCCCCCACGCGGTCGCGACGATCGAGACGTTCGAGGAGCTGGAGGCTGCGCTGAGGCCGCTCGTCAAGCCGGCGTCGGCACCGGAGAAGGCTCCCGAGACCCCGAAGGCCCCGGCGACCCTCGCCCTAGGGAAGTGACCTCGGCCCGCGCCTGCGCGCAAGGACCTGCGTTACGAGAGGATGGCAGCGATGCCGTCCGCACGCGTCTCGAGGAGAAGGCGAATCCGGAGCGGAACGCCCGAGGTTGGGAGTTCCGAGACGTAGGCGGCCAGCGCCGTGACCTCCTCCGCCATCCATCCGGGGGGCCGCTCCGCCTCGAGCCGCATCGCCTCGCGAAGGGCCGCGCGCAGGTTCGGAGGATTGCCGTGCTTGGCGGCAATCGACTGCATGGTGAGGAGAGCGAGATCGATCCGGGGGAGGATCGGGACGTACGAGGCCGTGACGAGGCGGACGTACCGATTGTATTCCGCCTCCATGTTGCGCGCACGGTCCCCGTAGAACGTCCCGTACGCGTTCGCCGCCTGGATCTGCAGCGCGAGCCCCGGGTCGTTGAGGTCCGTGGAATGGAGCAGGCCATCCACCGCCACGCGCACGCCCGCGAGGTCCGTCCCGACGAGCCCGCCCTGGATCAGCGCGAGCACCTCGTCGTCCGCGAGGATCCAGTCGAAGTTCGTGGGGAATGCGTGCTTCCGGATTGTCCAGTAGTCGAAGGCGAGTCGGACGTCCGTGTCCGTGTACGACGGGTACCCCGCTTGGATCCGGCCTCGCGCATCCGCGAACTCTTGGTCCTGGTCGAGATGCTCATACCAGCCCGTAGCGAACCGCCAAGCGTTCCGCGACCCGTTCCACGCCCGTTGGGCGATTCCCGCCGCGAAGGCAGCGTCGTCGGTTCGTGGCTCGCCCGGGGGGAGGAAGTGGTCCACGTCCGCGAGGAGCGCGCCCGCCCGGAAGTACGGGTCGGCCCAGAGGTCGTTCGCAAGGCCCGCGTGCGTGCCGAAGTTCGCGGCCTGCGCGGGCATCGTCAGGAGCGCCAAAACCATCACGGCCAGGGCGGTCGCCGCAGCCCCCCGCATCGTCCTCGCATGGAACGGATGGGGCTTAACTCTACCCACCAAACCGTTACTTTCACCTACCCCAGGCTAATCCCTTTGACGGGGATACCTCGTGACGGAAGACGGTAAGAAGATGGAAGCGAAGACAATCGAGGAGCTCCCCGGGGTGGGCCCCGCGACCGCGGAGAAGCTGAAAGAAGCGGGATACACGGATATGATGTCCCTTGCGGTCGCCTCCCCCGGAGATCTCGTTGAGCTCGCAGAGATCGGCGAGAGCGCGGCAGAAAAGATCATCGTCGCGGCGCGCAGGGCTGCGGACGTCGGCGGGTTCGAGACGGGGGACGTGATCCTCGAGCGGCGGAAAAGCGTCGCGAAGCTTACGACCGGCTCGAAGGCGTTCGACGAGCTGCTCGGAGGCGGTGTCGAGACGCAGGCGATCACCGAGTGCTATGGCGAGTTCGGGTCGGGAAAGAGTAACCTCGCACACCAGTTGGCGGTGAACGCTACACGCCCCGTGGACGAGGGCGGCATCGACGGCCACACGGTCTGGATCGACACGGAAGCGACGTTCCGTCCGGAGCGAGTCGCGCACATGTGTGCGGGGCTAGACCTCGACTTGGACAAGGTGCTCGGCAAGATCCACGTCGCGAGAGCGTTCAATTCGCACCATCAGATCCTCTTGGTCGACAAGGCGAACGAGCTCGCGAAGGACTTTCCCATCCGGCTTTTCGTGGCGGACTCCCTGACGGCGCATTTCCGCGCGGAGTACATTGGACGCGGCGTCCTCGCGGAGCGACAGCAGCTGCTGAACAAGCACATCCACGAACTCATGCGATTCGGCGATGTGCACAACGCGGCCGTGTACGTGACGAACCAGGTTCACTCCAAGCCCGACGCGTTCTTCGGCGACCCCACGCGGCCGGTCGGCGGCCACATCGTGGGGCACAGCGCAACGTTCCGCATCTACCTCCGGAAATCGAAAGGCGGGAAGCGTATCGCACGCCTCGTGGACTCCCCGAACCTCCCGGAGGCGGAAGCCGTCTTCTCCATCCTGGAAGAGGGTATCCGCGACTGAGCGAACCCATCGTGGCGTACGCAAGTACGGTCCTTTCACAATCGCTTTATAGCCCACGCCCGTTCGGCCCGCCGCCATGGGCGCGCCTCCGCGGATGATGATCCCAGGACCTGTCCCGATCGACCCCCGCATCATGGAGGAGCTCGCGAAGCCCGCGCAGCCCCATTACGGCGACGAGTGGGTCCGGAAATACCACGAGATCGAGGACATGCTCAAACGCCTGTTCCAGGTCAAGAACGCGGAGGTGTACCCCATCGCGGGGCCGGGGCATGCGGGCATCGAGACGATCGCGTTCACGCTCCTGCGTCGCGGCGATCACGTCGCGATCATCGACAACGGCTTCTTCGGCGCGCGTTGCGCCGACGTCCTCCGCACTCACCACGTAAAGGTCGACGTCGTCTCCGCGAAGTGGGGGGAGCCGCCGGATCTGGCGGCGGTGGAGAAAGTCATGAAGAAGGGCGCCGCATGCCTGGCGGTGGTCCACAACGAGACGTCGACGGGCATGACGAACCCGATCCGCGAGCTCGCCGAGGTCGCGACGAGCCACGACGCGTGGGTGCTCGGGGATGCGGTCTCCTCCCTGGGCGGCATCGCTCTCCCGTGCGACGACTGGGGGATCGAGACCGCGTTCGCCGCGAGCCAGAAGTGCCTCGCCTCCGCCCCCGGCATCGCGCCCGTCATGGTGACCCGCCGGCTCCTCGAGAAGGCGGACCCGACGACCGCGGAGGGCTGGTACCTGAACCTCTTCACGTGGGAGAAGATCAAGGAGGAGTGGGGCGACTGGCATCCGCAGCCGACGACGATCTCCTCGAACGTGCTGTTCGCGTTCCACCGGGCGCTCCAGATCCTGCACGAGGAGGGACTGGAGCGGCGCGTCCGCCGCCACGCGACCATCGGCCGCGCGTACCGGGAAGGCCTCCAGGGCCTCGGGTTCTCCCTCTTCTCCGACGAGAAGTACGCCTCGAACACCGTGTCGAGTGTCCGGCCGCCGAAGGGCATCGACGCGGCGAACCTCATCAAGCGGCTCATGGCGGACCACGCGATCTCGATCGCGGGCACCCTCGGACCCATGCGCGGCCAAGGGATCCGGATCGGTCACCTCGGCACGCAGGCGTCCCCGGAGTTCGTCCAGCCGATGCTCACCGCGCTCGCAGGGTACGCGAGGAAGGTGGGCGTCAAGCACACGGAAGAGGCGGTCGACCGCGCGATGCAGATCGCTTCGAAGGCCGCGTGACTTACGCGACGAGGCGTGACCCGAAATAGAACGCGACCGTCCACGCGAGGCCGTTCTCGAGGTAGTCGGGCACGAGGTCGAACCGTTCTGCGACGATGGCCCAGCACACGCCCGCGGTAATCCCGATCGTCGCAATCGAGATGACGTTGCGGACCACCGCCGCCCTTCGACTGAGCCCCTTTCCCGCGCGTGCCCGCCGGAGCAGGATGATTGAGAACACGTACCCGATCACATAACTGGCGATGATCTCGAAGACGAGTAGCAGCGTCTGAGGGATCGTCCCGTCCCGGTAGGCGACGTACGCCATCACGCCGAAGAAGCCGAGGGCGAGCACCGTGCGGACGGAACCCCGGGGCAGGAACATGGGCTGATGGGGTTTCGCGGGTGCCGTCGGAGTCTGCACGGCCGGCGCAAGGCTCGCGGGTGGAGTGCTCCGGACGCCGAAGTAGAATGCGACCACGATCAGGGCGGAGTTCACGAGGACGGGCGGTGGATCCGCAGCCCGTCTCAGCGTCCAATACCATAGGGTCGCGCACAGAAGGAGGGCGAGGACGGCGCGGATCGTGCCCGTAGGGAGGCGAAGGGGCGTGGGAACGGTTGCGAGGGCTGCGTCGGGCGCCGCCACGCCAGGGGATGAGGGGCTCCCCTCTTGACGTTGGCGGCATGGAGGCCGCGTCCCGGACCCGCTCCTCCCCGAGCCGGCGATGCAGCGCGTCTTCAATCGATGGTGGGAGGTCCACCTCGTCGTGACGGTCGCGCGGTTCGCGTCCGTCCTCGGCGCCATCGTCTCCGGCTGAGCGGAGTGGCAGAAGGGTCAAGAGCCATGGCCTCGCTTGCGCCCGCGTGCGGTTCCTGCGCGCGGTCATGATCGAAGGGCGAGCCGTCCTCGACGCCGGGGCCCTCGAGCTCATCGTGCAGGTGCTCCGCGAGGGCGGGCTCGTCGTGTACCCAACCGACACCGTGTACGGCTTGGGCGCGGACCCGTCGAACGCAGACGCGGTCCGTCGGATCTTCGCCGCCAAGAAGCGGCCCGTAGGACAGCCGCTGTCGGTGTGCGTGGCGAGCCTAGAGGCTGCGAAGAGCTTCGCGACAATCTCGCCGGCGGCGGAGCGCCTCTGCCGCGCCTGGCTCCCCGGCCCCGTCACGCTTCTGTTCCGCCCCAGCACCTCGGCTCCCAAGGCGATCGTGTCCGCGGAGAACACGGTCGCGGTCCGCGTCCCGAAGCACGCCGTCGCGCTCCTACTCGCAAAGCAATTCGGCCCGATCACCGCCACGAGCGCGAATGTTCACGGCACGCCGGCCCCCCTCGAGGCGTGGCAGGCCGCGGAGCAGCTCGGCGAGACCGTCGACCTGTACATCGACGCGGGGCCGTGTCCCGTCGGCCGCGAGTCCACCGTGGTCGATCTCACCGGGCCGGAGCCAAGGGTTATACGGGAAGGGGCGGTTTCCGCGGAACGCCTTGGAATTGTCGGCGGACGTCGTTGAGAAGCTTCGCCGATCGGGAAAGGTCTCCCGGGAGGCCCGCCGCCACGGCGCGGAGATCCTTCGGGAGGGGATGACGATCCTCGAGGGCGTGGACCGGATCGAGGACTTCATGCGCGCGAAGGGGTGCCCGCCGGCGTTCCCGACGTGCCTCTCCGTGAACGAGGTGGCGGCGCACGACTCGCCCACGCACAAGGACAGTCGCACCCTACGGAGGGGCGACGTCGTCAAGATTGACCTCGGGGCGCAGGTCGACGGGTACCTGACGGACACCGCGGCGACGGTCGAGATCGGGACGCGGAACTGGACGGAGCTCATCCGTGCCTCCGAGGCCGCGTTGGCGGCAGCGATCGAGGTCGTGCGTCCGAAGGTGCCCACCCGTGTGATCGGGGCGGCGATCGAGCGGACGATCGAGTCCTTCGGGTTCAAACCCATCGCGAACCTGACCGGTCACTCGATCGAACGGTATACCGTCCACGCGGGGAAGTCGATCCCCAACGTGGGAGACCACGGCGAGGACGTGCTCGAGGAGGGAGACCTCATCGCGATCGAGCCGTTCTCGACGAACGGTGCGGGCAAGGTCGACGGGCGGAAGTCCGGCAACATCTACCGCGTCATGCGCGTGCGCGACGTGCGCCCCGATTCCGCGTCTCGGTTCCTGCAGATGGTGAACGAGAGGTTCAACCGTCTTCCGTTCGCCGAACGATGGGCCTACCGCCTCGACAAGAAGGCGCCCTCGCATATCGCGCGGCTGCTCCGTCAGGGGCTCGTCTACACGTATCCGTCCCTGCTCGACGTAGGGAACGGTATCGTCGCCCAGGCCGAGCACACGATGATCGTGGCGGGCGGTGGAGCGGAAGTCCTCACTTAAAACCGCCGCCAAAGCCTTAAGGGCGAACCGCCCGATGGGTGCCGCCCGCGAGGCTATCCTTGACGGACATCAAGAGAATCGTGCTCGACGTCCTCAAACCGCACAACCCGACGATCGTCGAGCTGTCCCGTCGTCTCGCCAGCCTCCACGGCGTGACCGGCGTGAACTGCACGGTCGACGAGGTGGACCAGGAGACGGAGAGCCTCAAGATCGCCGTGGAGGGGACGAACGTCGACTACGCGAAGGTGGAGGCCACGATCCGCGAGCTTGGCGGCGTGATCCACTCGATCGACTCCGTGTCCGCGGGCAGGAAGCTCGTCGAGCCGGCGAAGGGCGTGGCGCCGGAGGCCTAACCCTTCGCCTTGAGGGCCCGGGCGTCCTTCATCTTCTCCGCGACCTTCCGCACCACGCTCGTCTTGAAGTAACCGGCCTTGACGAGGACGCGCCCCTGGCGGTTCCACGGAGCGGACGGGTGCGCCCGGTCTTCCTCGACCTTGGGTTTGAGGCCGAGGGACTCCGCCGCATGCGCGATCTCTTCGACGGTCGGTCCATGCACGGCCACCCTGCGCGGGACGCGGCGCCCGCCGTCCCGCGAGAGGTCCGCGTCGAAGTAGAGGGGATACAGCACGAGGTGCCGTTTCTCCGTGGCCATGCGGTCTCGGGAGATGGGTGCGGGGCTTGAACCTTCCTTCCGCCGGGGGTAGTTTTATTCGCGCCGCCCGCTTCCCGCCACGGGGGAAGGTCGTGGACCCGGATCTCGTCGACTTCGCCGTGGACCGCGCTCGGTCGAGGGGTGCGACATACGCGGAGGCGCGTTACGAGGAGCAGACGAACGAGGAGTTCATCGTGAAGGGCGGCATCGTCGACGCCCTCGACTTCACGGAATCTCGGGGCATCGGGGTGCGCGTCCTCGCGCGCGGGTCGCTCGGGTTTGCTGCCACGAACATGCTCACGAGGTCCGACGTGCGCGAGATTGTGGACCGCGCCGTTGCCCTCGCCAAGGGCGCGAGGCGAAAGAAGCCCATCACGTTCGCTCCGGAACCCGCGGTCGTGGCGGACTGGTCCGTCCCCGAGGCGCGGCCGCTCGCGGACACGCCCGTGGAGGAGCGCGTGGACGAGATTGTGGGCATCGACCGCGATCTGGTCGCTCTGAAGTACAAGATCCCGGGACGGTTCTTCCTGTGCACCAACAACCGGATCTCGAAGTACTTCGCGAACAGCGAGGGGTCGAAGATCCATTCGTACAGCCCGCGCGTTCGCCTTTACTATCACTTGACGCTCATGAAGGGCTCGGACGTCGAGCAGTGCAACCAGAACTATGGCTGGTCCGGTGGCTGGGAGGCCCTCAAGGAGGTGAACGCGCACGAGCGCGTCCTCGAGGCCGCCAAGACCGCGATCAACGCGCTGGAGCACGGCACGAAGTCGCCCGAGGGCAAGACGGACCTCGTCGCGGGGCCCCAAGTGTCGGGGATCGCGAGCCACGAGTCGTGCGGGCATCCGACGGAGGCGGATCGCATCCTCGGTCGCGAGGCGTCGCAGGCGGGGAAGTCGTTCATCACGCCGGACGATGGCGGCATGAAGATCGGCAGCGGGCTCGTGAACGTCGTCGACGACCCGACGATGGAGCACGCCATCGCATTCTACCGCTACGACGACGAGGGGGTCAAGGCGCGTCGTCGATACCTGTACAAGCGGGGAAGGGTCTCGGAGTTCCTGCAGAATCGTGAGACGGCGGCCGTGCTCGGCACCCGCTCGAATGGGGCCGCGCGTGCGACGAACTACGACCGCGAGGCGATCGTGCGCATGGCGAACACGTTCGTCGAACCCAAGGACCACACGCCGGAGGAGATGATCGAGGAGGTCAAGCGCGGTGTCTACATGAAGTCGTTCATGGAGTGGAACATCGACGACAAGCGGTGGAACGGCAAGTACGTGGGCCGCGAGGCGTACCTCATCGAGAACGGGGAGGTCAAGGGCCCCGTGCGGAGGACCGTCGTGGAGCTGACGACGAAGGCGTTCTGGTCCGCGGTCGACGCGGTGGGAAAGGACCTCGAACTGTTCCATGCGGGGTGGTGCGGGAAGTCCGATCCCGGACAGGCGCTCGACGCCGCGCTCGGGGGGCCGACGATTCGCCTTCGCAACGTCTACCTGAGGTGATCCGGTGGAGGACATCGCGGAACAGATCGTCAAGACGGCGCTCGGGTTCGGGGCGAAGGACGCGGTCGGGCGTGTCGTCGTGGACCGCAACTACCAGATCCGGTTCTCGCAGAACGAGCCGGCCATCGCGAACGAGTGGCGGAAGACCTCCGGTTCCGTCTTCCTGAACTACGAGGGACGGATCGTCGGCGGCGAGATCCCCGACCTGGCGCAGATCCCGGAGACGGTCGGTCGCCTCGTGAAGATCGCCAAGGGCTCCCAACCGAACCCCGAGTTCGCGGGCATCGCGAAGGGTCCGTTCAAGTACCAACGCCTTGCGTCGGACCCGAAGGTCGTGAAGCTGATGGACGGATCCGACGATGTTGAGGCTGCGATCGGCGGCGCGCTCGCGGAGGGCGCGAAGGAGACCGCGGGGTCCTTCTGGCGGTACCATGAGGAGTTGTACCTGAACACGTCGAACGGCGCCTCGGGGAGGGATGCGACCGTCGGGCTCTACCTGTCGATTCGCGCGCACGCCGGTCCGGAGTCGTCCGGCCACGGCGTCTCGTGCGCGTCCCGCAAGGCCGCGTTCGACCCGGAGGGCGCGGGTCACAAGGCGGGGAGGATTGCAGCACTTGCGAAGAATCCGAAGTCGGGGACCGCAGGAGCGTACGACGTCGTCTTCGACCCGCTCATCTTCGGCTCGCTCATCGACCAACTTGGCGGCCGTGCGTCCGCGTATTCGGTGGCCGCCGGGTTCTCTCCGCTCGGGGGCAAGCTCGGAAAGAAGGTCGCCTCGAAGATCGTCACGCTGACCGACGACGGGACGGCGGACACCCTCGGGCGTCGACGGTTCGACGAGGAGGGAGTGCCCGTGAGGCGCAAGGCCATCGTCCAGGACGGCGTTCTGAGGACGTACCTTCATAACACGAGCACCGCCAAGAAGTTCAAGACGAAGACAACCGCGAACGCGGGCCTCGTCTCGCCGTCGCCCCATGCGCTCCTCCTGCGGGAGGGCGATTGGACGCGCGACGAGCTCTTCCAGGACGTGCGCGACGGACTCTGGCTCACGAACACCTGGTACACGCGATATCAGTCGTACGTGACGGGCGACTTCTCGACGATCCCGCGGGATGGCATCTTTCACATCAAGAAGGGCGAGATCGTCGGCGTGTGGAAGGACATCCGGATCACGGACAACCTGCTCGGCGTCTGGAAGCGGGTGAAGGGATTGAGCAAGAAGACGGAGCAGGTCCAGTGGTGGGGCGAGGTCGGCGTGCCCACGATCGCACCATACGGGTTGGTGACGAAGGTGAACGTGACTCGTAGCGCGATGTAGGACTCACGCCTTCGGACCGAGGAGCACGGCGTTCACGACGCCGTCCTGTCCTGGCCGCGAGGTCACGCGTGCGAGGCCGATGTCCGTCTCGATCGTGGCCGAACGCGTGACGATGTTGCGCGTAACGAAGTGCGGGTTCGACGGGTTGTCCTTCACGGTGACAATCTTGACCTTCTTCGTCGTTCCCGACTTGGGGTCCGTCACGTTCGCCCACTCCGCGTTGAGGATGCGGACCTTCTGGCTCGCGCCGCGCACGCGGTACAGCTTGACCTTGTGGGGGCCCACGAACGCGAACTGCTGCTCCCGTCCAATCTCGAACTTCCGCTTCTTGCGGAGCGGCCGGAGCCGCCCTCCGGACGGTTTCCTCCTTGAACGGCCTTGCCACAGCGCCATGGGGATGCGCTCCTACCGCCGGACCATACTTGAGGGTTCCGGTGTCAGAGCAGCTCCACCAGCGCCTGATCCCCCTCAAGATCCACGACCGCCGCGTGACCCTCGCTCGCGGGTCCCGGGTTCACGATCGTGGCGCGCCCGTGGCGGGCGATCCCGCGCGCCTCGTGGATGTGGCCGCACAGCACGAGCGGCGGCTCGAACTCCTCGACGATCGAACGGATGGACGCGCTCCCTACGTGCGCGCCGGAGTCGACGAGGTCCACGTATCCTTTTGGCGGCGGGTGGGAGACGAGGACCACGCCGGGCTCCATGAGCGGGCGGACCGCCGCCATGATCTCGTCCTCCGTGAGTTCGAACGGCGTTCCGAACGGCGTCGGGTTCGAACCGCCGATACCGACGAACGTGCGCCCTTTCACCACTGCTTTCCTCGCGTGCAAGCTCACACCCATCTCCTGGAGCAAGGGCACGATGTCCCGTGGGTCGCAGTTTCCCGGCACCGCCAACGTCGGTACCGGGAGATGAGAGAGAAGTTCGCGCGCGAAGGCCGCGGGCCCGAAGTTCGTCAGGTCGCCGGCCGCGACGAACACGTCCGGGCGGTGCTCGGCGATGCGTTCGCGGATCATCTTGGGGGCGGCTCGCGAGGCGTGGAAGTCCGCGGCGACGAGGATGCGCATCTCCGTCACCCGAAGGAAACGCCGAACGAGAGTTCGCGGTACACAAGGAAGTACGAGATCGCGTACCCGACCAGGGCGCCCGAGTTCAGGAGCGGGAGGCCCGCTTGGGGGTTGCCCTTCAGGACGAAGCGCATGAGGATGCCGAAGCCGACGAGCGTCCCGAACACGGTCGCAACCGCCACGATCTGGTTTCCCGCGATCCCGAAGACCGTGACGCGGGGTTCCATGAGGGAGACGAACGCGGACACGACGAGGATCCCGGGGATGATGATGTCCCCCAGTCCCATGAACATCGCTTCGCGTTCCTCGCCCGAGGCGATCTGCTTCTGGAGGCTCTTCTGGCGGAGGAACGAGTAGTGGCGGCGCTTGGGGATCACGATCAAGATCGGGAGATGCTGACTCGCCACCGCATCCGCGAGCACGACCATGTGCTTCGTCTTGTAGACCGAGATCGCGTCGTAGATCGCCAGGGCGATGAGGAGCAGGATCGCGGGAAGGATCGCGAACGACATCCCCAGGAGGGCGATCACGCCCACCGCCACGAGGATGCCGACGGCGTCGATGAGGTACCATTCCGGGTGCTTCGCCAGCGCGTAGGTGAGCCCCAATGAGAGGACCAGTGCCTCGAGGGTTGCGAGGTCGTCTGCGATCGGCGAGCCGAACCACTCGAAGAGCGCGGAGAACGGGACGTAGAAAACGAAAAGCATCGTGAAGAACATCGAGAACAGGATCATGTACTTCATGATGTTCGCGCGACGGCGGCGCACGACGAACAGGATGATGCCCGTGAATGCCAGGATCAGCACGAGGTAGACGAGGGCGTTGACGGGATCGTTCGGGTTCTCGAACACGGGTTCCGTCCTCGCGAGGTACAACGGCGTGATCGCAATCGCGGCCAGCTGGCAGACGATCAGGATGCCCCCCATGGCGAGGACGGGCGGGAGCTCCTTCCGCATGGCGTCGGACCTACTCGCGATGGATGTGGCCGAACGCGACCGTGCCCGCGATCTTCTCGATGGACACCTTGACGATCTGTCCCTTGGCGGTTCCCGGGATGTAGATGATGTACTTGTCTCTCTTCGCAATCCCGTCGCCCTTCTTGCCGACGTCCTGTATCATGACCTCGTAGACCTTGCCCTCCTCGAGCGCGGCCTCTTCGACCTTGGCGGTCTTCTTCACCATCTTGACAGGTCGCCGGGCGCCGCACGCATCGCACTCCAGGATCGCGACGCGGTCCTCCTTCACGAGCCGGGTGTCGGGCCGGCCGCACTCCGAGCACGTGACGTACGTGTCGATGTAGGACTTCACGCGGTCCGCGACCTGCTGGGCGGTCACCTTCCCCTTGAAGACGACGCGCCGCTCCTCGAGCGAGCCGGCGGTGCCGAGCTCGCGGAGCAGGTACTGCAGGACCTGATTCGGCTCGCGGTTGATCGCGGTCGTGATGTCGATGAAGTTCCGGAGCACGGTCGTCTTGCCCTCGGAGATGAGTTCCGCGTCAGGGATCTGGAACCGCTCCCCCGACGTGAGGGGCTTAGGCATTGCCCCCTTCGCTCGCTGGAGGAGCGTCTCGTAGGATTGGCCCATGGTAGCGGCGACCAACGTGGGGGCGCACGATAAACCTTTCTCCAATCGCGCGTCGGTACGAACGTTCATGACGCGCGCATCGTTCGGGAACGGCGTGAGCACCCCCCCGATTCCGGACGAGGCGAAGCCGTTCCTGCAGTACCTCCCGATGCTCGCGAACTTCATCCAGTCGAACCGGAGGCCGACGAGGGGAGAGCTCACGCTATTGAGTGTGTTCGCGCCGGACGCGTTCCGTCGCCTGAAAGCCCTCTCCTACGAGGAGATCGTCACGCTCACGTCCCCGTTCGAAGCGGACCCTAGTTTCGCCGTCTACGTGCAGCTCGTGAAGTCGGAGCAGGGTCGGGCATGGCTCACGGACGTCCTCGCCCAGCTTCGATCGATGTGATCACTTCGCCGCGGCGCGAACCAAGCCAAGGTGGATCGGCGACGGCCGGAGTGGGCGCGATCGGAGTTCCGGATGGAACTGGGATGCCACGAAGTACGGATGGCCCCGCAGCTCGAGGACCTCCATCCTACGACCTCCGTCCGAGCGGCCCACGTACTGCAGACCGGCCGCGTCGAGCTTCTCGAGGTATCCCGGGTTCACCTCGTACCGGTGGCGGTGGCGTTCGAAAATCGTCGTGTCCCCGTACAGCTTCGCGGTCTGAGAGCCCGCGTCAACGGCGATCTCATGCGCCCCGAGGCGCATCGTCGCGCCCATCGCCGTGACGGACCTCTGCTCCGGGAGGAGGTCGATCACGGGGTGGGGCGTCCCTTTGTTGAATTCCGAGCTGTTCGCGCCCTCGAGGCCGAGCACGTTGCGGGAGAACTCGATCGTCGCGAGCTGGAACCCGAGGCACACGCCCTGGAACGGAATCCCGTTCTCTCGCGCGTAGCGAATGGCAGCGATCTTCCCCTCGATGCCGCGATCGCCGAAACCACCGGGGACGAGGATTCCGCCCGCGCCCCGGAGAAGTGGCTCAGCACCCTTTGCCTCGATGTCGGCGCTCTCGACCCAACGGATGTTCACCTTGCATCTGGCGGCGGCGCCTGCGTGATGGAACGCCTCGATGTGCGACAGGTAGGAATCCCGCAGATGCGTGTACTTTCCCACCAGGGCGACCGTGCACTCCCGTTCCGGGTTGTGAAGTCGGTCGAGGAACTCTCGCCACTCACGAAGGTCTTCCGTCTTGGCCTCCAGCTCGAGTCGGCGCATGATGTATCCCGTCAGCTTCTGATCGTCGAGCGTGATCGGGACATCGTAGATCACCCGGGCGTTCGGGGCGCTGACGACGCCCTCCACGGGGACGTCGCAGAAGAACGCGATCTTCTTTCGGATGTCCTCCTGGAGGGGCTCCTCGCCGCGCGCGACGATCGCCGACGGTTGGATGCCGATGCTTCGCAGCTCGCGCACGGACTGCTGCGTCGGCTTCGTCTTCTGCTCGCCGACGGGCGCGACGACGGGGACGAGCGTCGTGTGGACGAACAGGACGTTCTCATGGCCTTCCTCCATCGCGATCTGGCGCGCCGCCTCAAGGAACGGGGCGCCCTCGATGTCCCCGACCGTGCCGCCCACCTCAACGAGCACGACGTCCGCGCCGTCGCGACTCCCCACGCGGCGCAGCCAGTCCTTGACCTCGTCCGTCACGTGGGGGATGATCTGCACGGTCTTTCCGAGGTAGTCTCCGTTCCGCTCCTTCTCGATGACCGTTCGATAGATCTTCCCCGTCGTGATGTTGTTGTCCGCCGTGAGGTTCACGTCGAGGAATCTCTCGTAGTTCCCGAGGTCGAGGTCCGCCTCGCCACCGTCGTCGAGGACGAACACCTCGCCGTGCTGGTACGGGTTCATCGTGCCCGCGTCCACGTTGAGGTACGGGTCGATCTTGATGGGGACGACCTTGAGTCCCTTCGACTTCAGCAGCAGTCCGATGCTCGAGGCCGTGATGCCCTTGCCGAGGCCGGACATTACGCCTCCCGTGACGAAAATGAACTTCATGGTCTCACGGGAATGAGCCAGACCCCCCACCACACATAAGGTTTGCGACGGGGCGGTTCTGTTACCTAAGCGGGTGATTTCGCCTCCTTGTCGCCGGGCGCCTCGTCCGTTACAGTTGGGGTGACGGCCTTCTCCAGGATCGCCTTCAACCGGAACGCCTCTGGCAGGTCCAGCCCGGCGGCCTCGGCGGGCGTCTTCCCGAGCGCGAGGTGTGTCCGCACGGCGTCGTAGTGGACGCGGTAGCCCTCCGAGAGTGAAGTGGCCCCGCCGTCCGTGTCGAACCCGCGCATCGGTCGGATGCGGTCCTTCTCGCTGCCGTGGAGCCGCTCCACGAGCGGACCGGCACTTTGGGCACGCGTGCTCCCGCCCGGCGCCGCGCCTTCGTCGGCTGCAAACGCCCATGAGCGGCCGTCACCGCACCGATACACGGAAGCCGCAATCGGCCGACTGGTCGGAACGAAGCGATGTGCGCCACATACAAGGCTTCCCGGACGGTGTTGCGTGATGGTACGCCGGTTCGGATCCAGTGGGTCACCGACGGAGGAGTGTGTGTAGCTCCTGGACGTCGCGCTGGGGCTTGACATCAGGAGGCAGGTTGGGCCGAACGTGCTTCGCGAACCACTCAGCGGCGTCTTTGGATGATTCCCACACTTCTACCACATGCCAGCCGCCTTCAATCGGATGGCCGAAGTGCATGATGAAACCGGGGGCCCTGATGAGGACATCCCCAAGAAGCCGAATCGTCTGCTCGTATCCCTCCTTGGTCTGGCCCGGGACATCGGCACTAATCGTTACAGCCATGTTTGTCGCTCCTCTCTCGTTAGTTCGTATTCTGGGTAGCCCATGCTCTTCTACTCCAGGTCCTTCTTATGGCCGCCACCAAGTAGGCGCTTCGGGATTATAGGCTTGTCGGGCGCGCTGGGTAACGACGCAACCCGCATGCAACATTAACAGCCCTCCGGACCCGGCTACGTCACCCGAACTTTAACAGAACCCGACGGGGCGACCTCGTATCGTCTGCGGGATTTCACGCGTCCCGTACTTCTCCTCGGGATGCCTTCTCGCCCCGGTCCGGTCGGCGCTTCGCCGTCCGGGTCGAGCGGACCAAGCTCGCAAGCCGCCAGCGGAGGAACGCGTAGACCGCCGCGAGGTTCCCCGCTCGGTCGTACGTGCGTGCGATGCGCTCAGCCTCCTTGGGTCTCTTTCGCAACGCGTGGACGAAGCGTTCGATGCTCGGGACCGCCCGAGTCAGCTCGTCGACCACGGGCACGGCGGCGGCCTGCGATGTGCGCGACAGGGGATTCAGGTCGACGCTGATCACGACCTTCCCCATCCGTGCGAGAGCCTCCGTGCGGTCGCCATCCTCGAGGGGCACGAGCACGACGTCCGCCTTGAAGATCCCCTCCGAATGACACCGTGCCCGCTCCGATTCGAGCCCGGGGATGCGGGCGTCCGGTCGTGTTCCGAGGACCCCCTCCGCGCCCGCCTTGCGCAGCACGGTCATGATCCGTTTCGTTCGGGCCTCCGTCCGGTGGAACAGGTTCACCTCGATTCGTGCAGGGATGGCTGCCGCGAGGCGTGCGACCTCTTTGGCGGCGAGGGCGGCGACGTTGCCGTTCACGGAGATCACGGGGCGTTTGGCGGTGATGAGGTATGCCGCGGCGGCGCGCTCCGCGACCAGGGCCGGTGCGCTCGTCTCCTCTCCCAGGAGATAGTCGAACGCCTCCCCGCGCCCGTGGGCGATGAGGCCGTCGAGGACTGCGATTCCCTGGCGGTGCGCCGCCACGAGGGTCTCGCGCGTCACGAGGGACCGATACCTTGGATGGGACCGCGGAATCGGCACGCCGGCGGTAATCGCGCGCCGCCTTAAGACGTGAGCCGAGACCGGACCGCCGCCACGACCTTGTCGACCCCGTGCCACAGGGGGTCGCACGTCGGCAGGCCGTACTTGGCTTCGTATTCCCGCGCGGCTCCGTCCACTTGCTCGCGGGTCATCTCCTCGTGGTTCAGCGTGATGGCGATGACCTTGCCCGGCGAGAAGACCTCCAGCATGCGGATCTCGTCCTCGACCTTGGGCATCGGCCATTGCACCACGTCGGAGCGGAAGCGCCGGACGGTGCGCGCGGGCGCGTGCTGCAGGACGATCGCCTGGGGCATCGCCGCCATGCAGATCGCCCGCGTGCCGCAGACGTACGCTGGATGGCTGATGCTCCCCTGGCCCTCGACCACGACCACCTGCGCCCGCGTCTCCTCGTAAGCCCGCGCGATCTCCGCCTCGAGCTCCCCGACCATGAAGTCCCCTTTGATCGCGTCGATCGGGACTCCGTACTCCGCGCCCTGCAGCAGGCCTGTCTGGCCGGTCGCGACGAAGGTCGCCCGGACCCCTGCCATGGTCAATGCCTCCGTGAGAATGATCGCGGTCGTGCGCTTCCCGATCGCCCCATCGGTCCCGAGCACAGGGAGGCGGAGGCACGGCAGTTGGCGGCAGCGGTCGCTGAACTGCTGGAGCTCCCGGAGCGGCCGAGGCTTCCTCACGTCCTCGAGGCGGACGCCTTGAGCCGCGGCCATCGCGGAGAATTCCGTGTCGTCGTTCAGGTACTCGTGGAGGCCGGCGACGACGTTGAGGCTATTCGCGATGGCGTCCTTGATCGCGAGGCGGAACTCCTGCGGGATGTAGCCGCCAAAGGTTGCGACCCCGATGACGAGCGCTTCGGCGCGAAGCGCGAGCCCCTCCCGCAGGTTCGCGACGATCGGGATTCCATTCCGGATGCCGTCCAGTACCTCGCCCGCGTCCCTCCCTGCGAGCGTGGAGTCGATCACGCCGACGATCTGGAACCGGCGGGAGTGGCGCACGAGTCCGTTCGCGGTCTTGCCGCCGGCCTTGCCGAACGAGCCTTCCGCGAGGATGAGCGCCCGTTCCATCGTATCAGCCTCCGCCGTTGGTATTGCGGTCAATCCGCTTATATAGCACTAGTATTACTCGTTCGGAGCCACAGCATGGCCGCCGTCGCCCGGAAGGCCTCCATTGCAACTTCCTCCCGAAGGAGCATCGCGCGTGCGGCCGCCTGCATCCGCGAAGGCAACAACGCGCTGCGGGACGGCGATCTCGGGGCCGCGCTGAAGGCGTACAACGGGGCGCTCGAAGTGGATGCGGAGAACGCGTATGCGTGGAATAACAAGGGCGTCGTCCTGGAGGCCCTCGGTCGCGGGATAGAGGCGCTCAAGTGCCACAACCACGCCATCGCCATCCGTCCGAACTACGTCGAGGCCTGGGTGAACAAGGCGGTCGCGCTCCTGCACGTGAACAACTTCAAACGGGCTCAGGTCGCGCTCGATACCGCCCTCCGCCTCGCCCCGAACAGCGAGCTCGTCTGGATGAACCGCGGCATCCTGCACGCGCGTCGGGGGCGTGCGGAGGAGGCGCTCGCTTGTTTCGAGAGGGCGCTCGCAGCGGATCCGGACTACACATTGGCGCTCATGAACAAGGGCTCGGCGCTCGCGGCCCTCGGACGGCACGACGCCGCGCTCGATTGCTACAATGCACTCCTCCAGAAGCGTCCGGACTACGCCGACGCTTGGTTCCACAAGGGGCGCGTCCTCATGGAGGATAAACGCGTGAAGGCGTCGGTCCTGTGCTTCGAGAAGGCGCTTGAACTCAGCCCGAAGTTCAAAGCCGCTCGAGAAATGATCGTCAAGGCTCAGACGGTTACCCGGGGGGCGGAGTGAAATGCCTGCGGTCTCCGAGCTGTCCGACTGCCCGTTGTGCTTCGGGAAGCTGCTTCCGCTGTCCGTGTGCCAATCGTGCAGCACGGTCGAGGTCCGCGACGGGCTCGGGGAGGTCGGTCCCGACATCGAGTGCGAAGATTGCGGCGCCTCGAACCCCACGCACTTCGCGTGCAGCGCGTGCAATGCGCGCTTCCCGTTCCAGGACATCGTGAAGCCGGAGGGGCCGACGTGTCCCGCCTGCAGGTCGCACGTGCCCCCGCGCGCGGAGACGTGCCCCAATTGCGGCACCATCCTCCCGCTCGTCGGGGCAGGATGGGAGAGGTTCAAGCGGCGTATCCAGGGCGAGTACGGGGAGGAGGACGTCCGCGAGGTCGCGCAGATTCCGAACGTGGGGAGGGAGCGGGCGGAGGCGCTGTGCAAGGCCGGATACAACCGCCTCTGGAAGATCCAGCAGGCGCCGGAGGCGGAGATCGCGAAGGTCCCGGGCATCGGTCCCGAGAATGCGGCGCAGATTCGCGAGGCTCTTCGATTCCTGCTCGTGATTGGACAGCAGAGGACGAAGGACGAAGTGCTGTCGGAGGAGTCCGAGTGCCCTCTGTGCGGGACGGTCACGTCATTGTTCTCGACGAGGTGCCACGACTGCGGTGCAGTGTTCGATGGCGAGGAGATCGATGCGGACTTCCGGAAGGAGGTCGGTCGCGAAGAGGAGAAGGGCCTCCTCGCATACTACGACGTGCGGCTCCTCGAGCACCCCGACGACCCGGCGCTTCTCTACGCGCGGGCCTGCCTCCTGCTCTCATTGGGGCATCCGGCCGAGGCGCTGAGCGCCCTAGATGCCACCCTGCAGGTTTCCCCCGGCCATGGCCGGGCGCTTCAGGCCAAGGCGCGAGCCCTCGAAGCAGCGAAGGGGCTCAGCGCCGCGGCACAGATCTTGCGTGAAGTCGTGGGTCAGCCCCCGATGGAGGCTGAGCCCTCTCCGGAGGCCGTGTCCGTGGAGGCCCCCGATGCGGGACGGCCGGGCGCCGCGACCGGGGAGACCGTCGTTCCGGGTGGGACGGAGGCTTCGAAGGAGGAGGACGCAGCGCTGCGGTCCGCGGCAGAGGCGCTTGAGAGCCTCGGGATACTGGCGGAGACTATTGACTGCCCCGAGTGCGGGGAGCCCCAGCAGCCCGACGCATTGATTTGTTCGGTGTGCGGCCACCGGCTCGCGCTGGAAGATCGGGTGGGCGCCGCGCCGCCGGACCGTGTCCCGACCGTAGAGGAGGACCAACTCCTCGACGAGCTCCAGCGCGCGATCGTCGGGGAGGACAAGGCGCCGCCTCCGCCCCTGGAGCCCGAGGTGTCGCGCGCCGTGATCGCCGGGAAGCGCTCCATGCTCGTCTTCCTTTCAAGGGTCCCCGGCGTCTCGAAGCGCGCAGCAGACGCGGTCTGCGGATTCTTCCAGGACCTCGAGCAAGTCGAACATGCGGACGTCGTGCAGATCGCGGCGATCCCGGGCGTCGCTCCCGCCGAGGCACGCCTAGTCAAGGTGGCGGTAGTGCGCTTCTTCACTCCGGAGAAGCACCACGATGAGATCGAGCCCTCGAGGGCGCCTCCGACACACGACATCGAGCCTACCCTTCCTTCGCCGGTCTCGCCTCCAGCGCAGCCGACCGGCCGCCGGCTTTCCGGGTTCGAGGGGCGCCGGGGCCTCGTCAACGGGCAGGGCATGGTGAACGGCCGAGGGCGCGTGAACGGGCTCGTCAACGGCACGGGTTTCGTCAACGGCGTCGCAATCGCGGAGTTCCGGCTCCCCCGGCAGAGCCTCATGCCTCGGTACATCGCAATCGGCGCCTCGCTCCTCATGCTCTTCGCAGCCACAGCGTTCTATCTGGCCCCGGGAACACCTCCCGGCATCGTCATAAACGGCGAATTCGATGATTGGGCGGCAGTGCCCGAATACCTTGGCGGCACGCCATCGGCGAACCCGAACGTGCAGATCTCAAGGACGAGGGTGGCTTCCGACAACAGTTCGGTCTTCCTGCTCATAGGCGTTGAGGCCCAGGAGATATTCTCAGCCGCCGACTGGGAGACGATGTACGCGTTCCTCGACGTGGATGGAGACGAGACCACGGGCTACGACATGGGCGACATGGGAGCGGACTACGCGGTCCGCGTCTCCGGGTCGGACCTCGGCTCCGGGTCGGGCCCCGAGATTGGAGAATCCAGGCTCCTCCGGTACGACGGCGCAGGGCGCGCCCGGGACGACTGGTCCGGGTTTGTGACCGCCCTCTCGGTTGACGCGTCGATTGGCACGTCGCAAAAGGACCGGATGGAAGTTTCCGTGCCTCGGGATGCTCTGGAAGGGCTGTCGGAAGAGCTGATGCGTGTTCGGTTCGCGTCCGACGACAATGCCGGGGAGACGAGCCACACCCTTGTGCCGATCGGGAAGGACTCCGGTGCGCTGTTGATCGAACAGTCCCCGGAGACGACCACACTATCCGGAGGACGGCAGCCGTTCCTGACCTTAACGTTCCGCTCGCTCGGCGACGCCGAGATTCACGTGGAAGGGGTTCAGCTCGTCATGCGAGGTGGCGCGGTCTTCACCCCCGACCCCATCCTCCCGTTCGTCGTGCCCGCCGGCCTCTCGACCGTGCGCACGATCAGCGTGGACTCGATTGGGTTGCCAGCCGAAACCTTGGTGACCGCGATCGTGACAGACGTGACGATCGACCCCCCAGAGGTCCCCTTCGCCATCGTCGGGCCGGAGGCCAGGGCCTACGTGACGGAACGGCCCGCGGAGAAGGTGATCGACGGCCTTTTCGAAGACTGGTCCTCGCCTCAGGTTGACATGGACCCCGGCCCGAGCCCGATTTCGAGGCGGTCCCTGAACATCCTCAGCCGGGACGGGAACGTTTCCGGGAACCGGATGTCGTTCTATGCGAGGCTTGGCGGCGACGCTCTGGAAGGCGGGCTGACCCCGCACAAACCCGTCCGACCGCCGCCGGAAGCACCCGGTGGAGGCCCTCAGTCTCCCCCGAGCGGACCCCCGCCGCCGCTCGTGGGGCAGGACTACGTCCGATTCTTCGTCGACACGGACGCGCGCACCCCGAGCGGGTTCGATATCGACGGTGTCTCCGCGGACCGCATGCTCGAGGTCCGTGGCCGGGCGGGGCGCGCGCTGAACGCAAGCGTCTACCAATTCGATGGCGTGAAATGGGTCTGGGAGTCCGCTCTCGAACGGGGCATTGGCGGCGACGAGATCGAGGTCGGGGTCTCCCTGCTCGGCACCCTGTTCAACGGCACGCAGTTCGTGGCGGTCACGGCGGACTGGGCGGGGGTGGCCGACCGCGCGAGTTCGACGGGTACGCGAGGCGGGGCGGGTGGCGGCGTCCGAAGTTCCTCGGGGCCGCCGGTGGTCATGGACATCTCGGGCAACGGGGCGTTCTGGTTCCGCGATACGAATCACGCGAGTGAGACTGCCTGCACCCACAACAAAGTCGCATCGTCGACGAAAGGGTCGGGGGTCGCCAAGACGATCACGTTGAGTACGACTGAAACCGCCTGCTGGTATGTCGACGCAACGACGAGCCAGACGATCGTTGCGGGGGATTGGGAGACACTGCTCGATCTGTCGAACACGGGAGGGGCGGATTACGACGTCAGGATCGAGATCTGGAACAAGAACACGGACTCGGTCGACGAGACGATCCAAATGTGTCTCGATGCGACTTCGTTCGGGGACGACATCCAGTGCTTGGCCACCTCCGTGGCGCAGAAGACGCTCAACTCGAATCAGGTCGTTCGGCTCCTGCTCGCTCACTCGTTCGGGAGCGGCACCATCACGATCGAGTATGACGATTCCGACTCGACCGGGGACTCCCGGACGACGCTGCCCATCCCGGAGTTCTCCGACGTGGCCCCAGCTGCTTTGGCGGTGGTCGTGCTCCTTCTCGCGGTCCGAGCTCGTCGGCGACGCCAGGCCTCCGCCCGGTAGTCTCCCCACCCTCGCTAAGCTACTTCTAGCGCCTTCCCCTTCCCACCCCGCATGGAGGTCGGCCTCGTCGGGAAGCCCAATGTCGGGAAGTCGACGTTCTTCAGCGCCGCGACCTTGGCCCCCGCGCAGATCGCGGACTACCCGTTCACGACGATCCAGCCGAACCGCGGCGTCGCGTACGTCCGCGTCCGTTGCCCCCACAACGAGATCGGCAGGCCGTGCAACCCCGTGCACGGGGCGTGCGAGGACGGGACGCGCCTGGTGCCGGTCGAGATGCTTGACGTCGCGGGGCTTGTCCCGAAGGCGCACGAGGGCCGAGGCCTCGGGAACAAGTTCCTCGACGACCTGCGGCAGGCGGCGGCGTTCATCCACATCGTCGACGCGAGCGGGCGCACGGACTTCGAGGGGAACCCCGCCAAGGGGAACCACGACCCGACCGAGGACGTGACGTTCCTCGAGTCCGAGCTGTCGTATTGGATCGCGGGCATCCTTGCGCGGGACTGGGAGAAGAACGCGCGCCGCGCATCCCTCGCCGACGTCCCCGTCGAGCGCACGATCCAGGAGCGGCTCGCGGGCCTCGGGTTGTCGGAGGCCCAGGTGGCCCAGGCGGTGAAGGATGTCGGCGCTCCGGCGATGACCGCCTCCGCCGAGGACTTCGTGCCCCTCGCGAACGCGCTTAGGCGGCGCGGGAAGCCGATGCTTCTGGGGGCGAACAAGGCGGACCTCGCACCGGAGGAGAACATGCACAGGCTCCGGTCGCTCGTGGGATACGAGGTCATCCCGACGTCCGCGTACTACGAGTTCGCGCTTCGGCGCGCCGCCAAGGCGGGCCTCGTGGACTACCTCCCCGGGGCCTCCGCGTTCACCGTGCGCGAGGGCGCCAGCCTCACGGAGGATCAGCGGAAGGCGCTGGAGAAAGTGCACCACTTCCTTGCGAAGTTCGGCTCCACGGGTGTGCAGGCGTGCGTGGAGGCTGTCGTGTTCAAGCTCCTCGACCGCATCGTCGTGTACCCTGTCGAGGACGAGACGCACTGGACGGACAAGAAGGGGAACGTGCTTCCGGACGCCCTCCTCGTTCCGCGTGGATGTACGGCAAGGGACCTAGCCGGCCGCGTGCACACGGACTTCGCCAAGAATTTCATCCGCGCGATCGACGCGAGGACGAAGATGGTCGTCGGCGCGGACCACGCCCTGCGCGCGGGGGACGTCGTGAAGATCGTGGCGCGGGTGTGACATGGGGACCTACGACGTGCGGATCCTCACTGCATCGTACCGCCGCGAGCCGAAGGCAGGGCCGGAGTCCGCGCAGCGCCCTGTGATCCAGCTGTTCGGCCGCACGCGGGAGGGGAAGAGCATCGCGGTCGAGTACCCGGGGTTCAAGCCGTACTTCTTCGCGATCAATCCGCCGGCCAGCCTGCGGGCGTCCCTCGCGAACGACCCCGGCGTGGACCGCTTGGAGGACGTGGCCCTCGAGGTCGAGGGCAAGGCGACGCCGTGCACGCGGGTCGTCCTCCATCACCCCTGGAAGACGCCGGAGTATCGGGAACGATGCCGCCGGTACGGGTCGACCCCCCTCGAGGCCGACATCCCGTTCCAGCACCGCTTCATCTACGACATGGATCTGGGCGCCGCGGTCCGCGTGGTCGGCGAGGAGCGAGACCCCGGGGAGATCTACACGACGGACCTGTTCGTCGTCGCGTCCTCATTCGAGCCCTGCGAGGCGTTCCGTCCGGCGCTTCGGATCCTCTCGTTCGACATCGAGAACAGCATGAAGGATCAGAGGATCCTGTGCATCGGAATCGCGTACCGTGAGGGCGATGCGATGAAGACGATGATCCTGACGGGCGACGAGAAACAGATCATCGAGCGGTTCGTGAAGGTCGTCGAGGAGCTTGACCCCGACATCGTGTCCGGGTACAACATCGACGGCTACGACCTCCCCGTCCTCGTGGAGCGGGGGAAGGTGCACAAGATCGAGGAGTTGCTCCTCGGAAGGAACCACGAGGGGTTCTTCCACCTCGGGGAGCGCTTCTGGAGGGTCGACGGGCGGATCATCACGGACGTTTGGTGGGCCGTCAAGGCGGAGCGGCTCAGCCTTCGGATGAAGCAGGAGACCCTGGACTACGTCGCGAAGCAACTCCTCGGCGAGGGGAAGCACGAGCTCGCGCGTCGCAAGATCGACGAGGAATGGGAGAAGGACCAGGACAAGGTCATCCGGTATTGCATCAACGACGCGGAGCTGTCCCTGAAGATCCTCGAGCGCGTTCGACGGATCGAGAAGACGCTCGACTTGGCAGCGGTGGGCAGGCTGCCCCTCGAGGATGTCCTCCACGGCCGGACGTCGAATCTGATTGACTCAATCCTCATCCGAGCCGCGGACCGAGCGCGCGTCGCGGTGCCGATGATGAAGATGCGCGGAGGCCGCGTGGAGCAGATCGAGGGCGGATACGTGCACAGCCTGCAGCCCGGCCTATACGAGTGGGTGATCTCCCTCGACTTCCGCGCGATGTATCCCTCCTTGATCATCGAGAACAACATCTGCTTCACGACGGTGCACCCGGAGGGAACGATTGCCAGCCCCACGGGCGCGCGTTTCCTGTCGGCAGACGTGAAGAAAGGACTCCTTCCCGCGATCCTCACGAACCTCATGGGGGACCGGGAGGAGGTCCGCCAGAAGATGAAGGAGGCCACCGACCCGCAGATGAAGGAGTTCTACGACGGCCTCCAGGCCGCGATCAAGGTCCTGATGAACGCGTTCTACGGCGTCCTCGCCTCCTCGTTCTACAGGTTCAACGACCCCAAGGTTGGCGCGTCAATCACGGCGTTCGCGCGCTCGACGGTCCAAGGGATCATCGGGGAGCTCGAGAAGGAGGGCGTGAAGGTCGTGTACGCGGACACGGACTCCGTCTTCTTCCAGTCGCCGATGGCGGACCGTGACGGGTCCCTGGACTTCGCGAAGCGTACGGCGGGACGGTTCTCGAAGGGCCGCGTGACGATGGACGTCGACAAGATCTACCGTCGCCTGTTCAGCCACGGGCGAAAGAAGCGATACGCCGGGAGGGTCGCTTGGCCATCCGAGACGGAGGGGGAGATCGTCGTGCGCGGGTACGAGATCCGCCGCACGGACGCATTCGACCTCCAGAGCCGCGCGCAGCTGACGGTGTTCGACCGGATCCTGGACGGAGACGCGGACGGGGCGATCGACCTCGCGAAACAGGTCGTGGGGGACGTGCGCGGCGGCACGGTCCCCTTCACGGCGCCGGACGAGGATTCCGTGGGGACGCTGGTCATCTCCCGCACCGTCAAGGAGGAGACGCACTACGTGAACCCGAACTCGATGAGCAACGTGATCGCCGCCCGGAAGCTTGAGCAGATGGGCGAGGAGTTCGTGCCCGGGATGAAAGTCTCGTGGGTCGTCACGGATCACAAGAAGTCTCCGATGGAGGTCGAGCCCTACCTGAGCGGGCGCACGTTCGACAAGTCCCCGGACTGGGAGTACTACGCGCGGCGCGTCGCGCAGACGCTGGCGTACATCACGGAGGTGTACGGGTGGGACGAGAAAGCGTTGTTCACGGGGACGCAGCCCGCAAAGCAGAAGTCCCTGTTCAGCGACGACTTCGCGAACGTCGAAGCGGAGGACCCTGTGGGACCTCGGCGCACGGAGAAGAAGCTCACCCTCGAGGACTTCTTCTGAGGTCATCATGACGGTCACGGACGCGGTGTGCCGGTATTGCGGCTGGGAAGGGCCGGATCCCGTGAGGGACGCGCACGGGAGCCTTTTCTGCCCACGGTGCGGCCGCCCGGCGGACTACAAGGTCGTCGTCGCCGAGCTCCGACGCCAGGGCCTCTGGCGGGACTGAGATCTACTTTCCCGGTGGCTCGGGGTCGGTCCTCGCCGATGCCGGGCTCTTGGAGCGCCACCAATGCCCGACGCGCTTCGAGGTGGACACGTAGATGCCCACAAGCGTCACCCCCGCCCCACCGAGGGCCACCAGGTCGAACGACTCGTGGCCGACCGTAAACGCGAGGAACACCGCCACGATCGGCGTGATCATCGCGATGTACGACACGGTCGTCGCCTCGACCTGTTTCAGGAGCCACCAGTACGTGACGAACGTGACCACGGATCCCGCAAGCGCGAGGTACACGATCGCCAGGATTCCCGCCGGCCAAGAGGGCGCGGCCCACGGTTCCCCCGCGACGGCCGACACGGCGAAGAGGCCTGTGCCGCCCACCCCCATCGAGAGCGCCGTGAAGGAGATGTGGTCGGTCTCACGGCCCCAACGTTTCGTGGCGACGGACGAGACCGCCGCGCACGTCGCCGAAAGGACGATGGCGAGCATGGGCAGGAACTTGTCCGCGCCCGCCGTCGCGAGCTCGCCTCGGAAGATCACGAGGATCCCCGCGAATCCGATCCCGATCCCCACGACCTTCTGCGCGGTCACCTTCTCCACCGGGAGGAGGAGGTGCGCGAACAAGGCCGTCTGGAAGACGAACGTCGCGAACAGGATCGCCGCCAGCCCGCTCCCGACCCCGCTGTTCTCCCCCCAGTAGATGAGGCCGTAGTCGAGCGTGAAGAGGACGACGCCAACGAACGTGACGAGCGCCCATTCCGTCCGGTTCCGGGGGAGTCGGGACCGCCGCCAGACCATCACGGGCACGAGGACCGCGAACGCGAGGGCAAACCGCAAGGCGGCGGCGAGGAACGGCGGCGCTCCATCAAGGCCGATGCGGATGGCGAGCCACGTGGAGCCCCAAATCGCGCAGAGCATCGCGTAAAGGGCGCCGATCCTGAAACGGCTGATCACGGCCGCTCGACGCGCCCCCGGCCTAAAGCCTTAGCCCCGCCCCATGGCGGTCAATCGATCGCCGCGGAGAGCGTGTACCATCCTTGGTTCTGGTTCCCCGGTCCGAACACGGTGGACCAGTCCACGAGGACGTAGAACGTGCCGGCTGCGGTCGCCTCGTACTGGAGGGACTCCCAGACGCCGAAGCCCGTGCGCCTGGACTCCCCGACCATGGTCCCGGCCGAGTTCAGGATCGCGAGTCGGAAGTCTCCTGTCGCGGGCACCCCCAGGGAGAGGCTCAGGACGTCGCCCTTCGCGAGGGTGACCTTGAACGCGTCCGCGCAGTCCTGACAGAGGCCCACGTACTGCAGTCGCTCGGACCATGCGATGCCCACGGGGAGAGGGGCCGCGTTCAGGTATGTGTTCGCGGTGTCGAAGCCAAGGCCGTGGAACACCGCCCCGTAGGCGTCCCCGTCCGCGCTCCGGCCGCCGTCGTCGACGGTGCGGACGCGGACGTAGTACGTGAGGTTCTGCTGGGGCAGGGTGACCCACGCGGTCCGCTCGGCGCGCGTCAGCGAGGCGACGCACGTCTCGGAATTCCCGCACGCCATCCCGTCCGGGGTGAACGTGGCGGTCGTGCCGCGGTGGACCTCGAAGCGGACCACGTCGGGCGCGGGAGAGGCGTTCCACGTCGCGTTCGTCATCTTCGTTATGGGTTCGATGAAGAGCGGGAGGAGGAGCGTGGCGGCGTCCGGTGTGTGGCCGTTGTACGCGAGGGCGACGTCGCCCTGGCCGATCGGCGGCAGCGCCTCGTCGCGTCCCGCGCGGTCCCGTGCCCGCGTGGCCAGCTCGTACCGGCCATCGCCTCCGGCGAAGTCGAAGGCGAAGATCCAGGGGGACTGCACCCTCGTCATCGCGAACGTCCACGGGGACCATGGGGCGGTCCCGTTCGGGCGGTACGCGTAATACAGGTCGATGGAGGCCACGCCGCTCTCGTCGTCGGAGGCGCTCGTGAACGCCGTGACGGCCGAACCTTGCCAGTACGTCCCGAAGGGATCGAGTCGTGATGAGGGTGCTTCGAGGTCGAGTCCGAGCGCGAGCTCAGTCGATGTCGGCGATTGATCCGGCTCGATCCACCCGCGCGCGTCCCGACCCCGTGCGGAGAGGCGGTAGTGTCCGCCGCCAAGGGGGAACGCGAACGTCCAGCGGAACGGACTGGTCGCGTTGCCGCCGGAATACGGTCCCTGCCACGTCGCGTTGTCCGAAGCGTGGTAGTAGCGCAGCTCGGCGGAGGACGCATTGTTGGCGGCGATGCCGGAAAGCTCGACGGGGCCCCGGGCCCAGTAGGGCTGCGGCAACAGGGAGGCTCCCGGCGGCGTGGCGTCGTAGTCGACGATCGCCTGGGGCGTGCACGCCGGCTTCCGGTTCCCCGCGAGGTCCACCGCCAACGCGCAGAACGCGAAAGTCGCCTCAGTCTCCCCGGGGTCCAATCGCTGGGTGCCAGCAACTTCCGATGAGGAAGCGAGGAGACTCCAAGGACCCGCGTCCTCGCGGACCCAGAGCCCGACATGGGCGATGCCGGACCCGTTTCCGTCAGAGGCGTCCCATGTCACGTCGAAAGGCGCGCTCGTTCGGTTAGCGGCGACGAAGGCATGCGCCTGAGGCGCGTCGGTGTCCACGACGTAGGATGTCGTCCGATTCGGCATCGCATTGCGCGCGAGGTCGCGGACGGAGACGACGGTGAGGTTGTACAGGCCGTCCGCTCCGCCGGGAATCGCTATGGTCCCCCTCCAGATGGCACCGTCGAACGATTCATCGAGGATTGCGATCGATTCCGCGCCCTTGAGGGTCACGATGGGCGAAGCCGCCAGCGTCTCGGAGAAGTCGATCCGGAACGTTGCGTTGCCCGCCGAGAGGAGTGTGCCTTCCTCCGGTTCGACCGCCAATACGAAGGGAAGGGTCCGGTCCCCCGTCGAGTCCCCAGGCGGTCTGAGGATCACTGACGACAGACTCCCCCCGAGCACGCACCCGAGGACGAAACCGACCGCCGCCAAGCGGATGCGCCCCAACTTCCGTTGCCGCGCGAGTGCCTCGCGCTTGTCCGAGCCGTCATGTCTCGCCATGGTTCTCCCGGACGAACGACGGAGGAGCGGGGACGAGTACCCTTCCGCTACATGTACGCGGCAATCGCGGGCGAAAGGGGGATGTCCGAGGCGCGGCATCCGGCGGCGTGGCGGGCATCAGTTTCGACCGGGCGGCAGAGGTGTACGACGCGACCCGCGGCCTTCCTCCGGCGCTCATGGCGGCCTCCGTGGACGCCCTTGCACGCGTCCTCGTCGGCGGTCGTGTCCTCGAGGTCGGCGTCGGCACGGGCAGGTTCGCCCTCCCGCTCCGGGAACGGGGCATCCGCGTCGTCGGCCTCGACATCTCCGAGAAGATGATCCGGAGGGCCCGGGAGAAGGGCGCCCCCGACCTGCTCCTCGGGTCCGCTACCCAGATTCCGTTCCGGCACGGCGCCTTCCCATCGACGATCGCGATCCATCTCCTGCATCTCATCGAGGAGTGGCCGACGGCGCTTCGTGAGATCGCCCGCGTCACGACCGTCCGGTTCGTGACCCTGCTCGAGACGATCACGACACGCCCGGTTGGCGGCGAGGCCCCGCCTCCCGGCCACGGACCCGGGGACGTGTACCACCCGATCCGGCGGTATGAGGAGATCGCGGCGCGCTGGGGGTACCGCTACGCGCATCCCGGCATCCGATCCCCGCAGATGATCGCCCGCGTGAAACCGACGTTGCGGATTCCCGTCGGCCGCCAGGCGGAGACCGTGGCGGGCGCTACTCTCCTCGCGCCGGCTGCCTTGAAGACGTACAGCTCTCAGTGGGCCGTACCCGAAGACGTGCACGCGCGGGTCATGGAAGTGCTGACGGAGGAGATGGAGGGTCGCGCGTTCGAGCGTGCATGGGAAATCGAGATCGTCGGCTGGCCGCCGGACGCGCTGCTCCGGATATGAGGCGTACAGGTACGCGACGCGTGTAAGAGCCCGCGCGACGTCGGTCCCCATGCGTGACCGCCACGATGGAAACCCGCACGCCGTCCCGGGAGCACGCGCTCCCGCCGCCGGAGATCACGACCCTCTGGGACTTCCCCCACCAGTCCCTTGAAGGTCTGAGGCTCGGTGACCCGACCTTCTCCGGCGTGACCCCCGCACCCGCGTGCCTGAACGTGATCGGGCGGTTCACGCAACCCGGGGAGCTCGTCATCGATCCCATGTCCGGCTCCGGGACGGCGCTCGACGCCGCCCGGCTTCTCGGACGACGAGCCCTCGGGTTTGATCTTTCTCCTCGCAGGCCGGACATCTTGCCCGCGGACGCCCGCGCGCTGCCATTGCCTGCGTCCTGCGCACACCTCGTGTTCGTGGACCCGCCCTATTCGGACAATGTGCGATACTCGGACGATCCCCGGTGTCTTGGCCGCCTGGCCGCCGCGAACCCCGCGTTCTACGACGCGATCGAGGATGTCGCACGAGAGGCGCGTCGCGTGCTGCGACAGGGGGGAGTGCTGGCATGGGTGATCAGCGACGAGTACCGACGCCATCGGTTCACGCCGGTCGGGTTCCGCGCATACGAGCGGCTGCTCCGACATTTCGCCCCTGTGGACATCGTGTGTCTCGCCCGGCGGAACGACCGGAGCGCGACGCCCATGTGGGAGCATCGCGCGAGGACGCGCGGGTTCTACCTTCGCGGGTTCAAGTATCTGTTCCTGATGCGGAAGGAGGCCGCCGGATGAGCGTGATGCGGCGCGCGAGCCCGGAGATGATGCGGGCACTCAAGGTGATGCGCGGCGAGATGGGGGCGCACGCCGGCCGCCGTGGCGACCGTCTCGAGGTGAAATATCTCTCCGGGTGGATCGCCTTTCGGAGCGCGGCCGCCAATCGCGCGTTCGCGGAGGTGCGCCCCGGGAAGCGGGGGATTGAGATGTTCCTCCTGCCCCCGAGGGCCGAACTCAGGGACTCGCACGGGATTGCCATGCCCGTGCCGCCAAGCCGAGGATGGGGATGGTTCCGCACGCGGGTCAAGATGGAGGACGGCCTGTCCCCGAGGGTGGCCGTCGACTTGCTCCGCCAGTCGTACGAGTACGCCCGTCGGATGCCGCGGAAACGTGCGGCGAGGCGCAAATAGCCCGCGGTCGGGGTTCAACGATGGCGATCAGGGGCGTTGGACCGTGAACGTGAGGACCACTGCGCCTCCGTCGTCATCCGTGACGGTCAGCGTGACCGTGTAGGTCCCGGGCTGGGCGTATCCGTGCGTTACGGTCGAGTTGACCCAGGCTGGTGCGCCGCCGGGGCTTGGGAATGGGTCCGGCCCGACCCCATCATAGAAGAACGTGTGGTTCTCGATTGCTCCATCGCCCCAGTCCCAGGTGAAGGTCAGGTCGTCGCTGCCGGGATCCGTGGCATTGCCGTAGAAGAAGAACAGGAAGCCTGCACCCTGGCCGCCGCTGTCATCATCGTCATCGTCGTCGCGGCCGTCGTCTTCGTCATCATCGCGGTCGCCACAATCGTCCTTATCGTCATCGTCTTCGTCATCATCGTCCCCGCCGTCACGGTCCCCGCCTAGGATACTGGAACCTTTGCGATCGCCCTCCGGGTCGCCTATGTCGTCCTCGTCGTCGTCGCCATCGTCATCCCCGTCGTCATCATCATCGTCATCGTCATCATCGTCATCCCCTGCGCAACCCAGGGTGGTGACGAAGACCGTGGCCGTCGCGTTGACGTTCAAGACGGTGACAGTGACGGTGTCGGAGACACTGAAGAACCCGCCACGTGTCTGGTTGATCTGTTCAGCAATCTCATCCAGGATCTCTTCGATCGCGTCCGCGGTCGGGGCAGGGAAGTACTTCCCACCCGTCTCGTTCGCGATCGTCTCCATGCGAATCCGTCCCTGTTCCTCGGGGACGTTCAAGCCGATCGTGAACACTTTGATTCCCAGATCCTTTGCGAGCTGGATAGCTTTCGGGAGCTCGAACTGGTCGCGGATTGTCAACGAGTCCGCGTCCGTGAGGTAGATGATGACCCACTGGTGTGACGCGTCCCCGCGGTCCCTCAGCTCGACGGCCGCGGCCTTGAGGCCCGATGCCATGAACGTGCCTCCGTCCGCATCGATCGTGTCGAGGTCGGACTTGATCTGCGCGTAGTTCGTGCTCAGGTGATGGCCGTTCACGAGCATCGCATCGTCGTCGAACTCGACGACCGCCCCCTGATCATAGAGGATCATCCGGTCGACGTAGGTCTTCATCGCGGTCTTTCGCAGGCCCGAGGGGTCGTTCGTCGTCATGGATCCGGACGAATCGACTGAGAACACGACGTCCTGGTCGAGGCGCTCCTTCGAAGTCAGATTCCCGAACCCGCGGACGTTCATGACGACATTGTACGTGCCGTCGTCCCCGAACGCGTGCTCCGGGTTCTGGCCGACGAGGTCCGCATCATTCGTCGCGTTTCCGTCGCCGCTCGAGTCGACGGTGGCGTCGACATCCCAAGTGATCGACGTGATCGTCGCATCGCCGTAGAACTCGATAGCCGGATTGAGGCGGAACATCTCGCTCTCGTTCACCGCCGTGTCCCGGCCGGCGTCGAACTGCGTGGCGCAATCGCCTATCTCGAAGGTCGCCTCACCGAGGATGTGGGGCTCCGGCGGTGAGAACCCGACCTGGGTCCAGACGCGCGCAGTGTAGATGCCGCGCGGCACGAACTGCCCGAACCGCCCGTCGGGGGTGTTGTACGTCTGGTCCCAGGTGAAGTTGACGAACTGTCCAGGGACGAGGAACGTTCGGGCGCGCGTGAACCCCTGAAAGATGCGGACGAGGCCCGACGCGCTCTCGATCTCCCATTCCACACTCCAACTGAGGATCATGGGGATTGTCCCCACGTTCGTCAGGACGATCGTGACCTCCTCTCGGGGGAAATAACAGTTCTTGCCAACGCGGACCTGCGGTAGCGCGCCCGCGAGCGGGGAGCCCGGGGGCCCCGTCGAGTCCGTGCCTGGCGGCGTCTGAGAACCCGGCGTCTCTATATCCGAGGATGTCGATGTCCCGAGGTCCGCAAGTGGCGGTGTCTCCGGGTTCGGGGTTGTCATGGTCGCGGAACCCACGATCGACGTGGTCGCCGAGCCCGCGATGGCCATCGTGGCCGTCAGCAGCAGTGCGAGCGTCGCGACGCCAAGCCTCGTCCTGTCTCCCCTCGTCATGCGGCCCAACCCATGGAAGACATTCCTGCGAGTGCGATAAATAGGTTCGCTTAGGGCTCGCTAGCCCGCGGTCAGTACGAACGTGAGGGCGAGGATGGCGCCGTCGTCGTCCGTGATGGTGAGGCGGACCGTATAGCTCCCGGCGGTCGCGTAGGCGTGCTGTGCGGGGTCCGAGACCGCGGCGGGTCCCCCGCCGGGGCTTGGGTGCGGATCAGGGCCCACGCCATCGTGGAAGAACGTGTGGTTCTCGACCGTTCCATCGCCCCAGTCCCACGAGAACGTCAGGTCGTCGCTGCCGGGATCCGTGGCGTTGCCGTATACGAGGAACGAACGGCTCTGGCCACCGGATCGCCCTCCACGGTCTTCATCGTCGTCGCAACCGTCCTCATCTTCGTCATCATCGTCCCCCTCGTCATCATCGTCCCCCTCGTCATCATCGTCCCCCTCGTCATC
>CAYNEM010000010.1:0-32024 GCA_964396265.1 uncultured Methanomassiliicoccales archaeon | reverse complement strand
CATCGTCCCCCTCGTCATCATCGTCCCCCTCGTCATCATCGTCCCCCTCGTCATCATCGTCCCCCTCGTCATCGTCGTCATCACCATCGTCATCGTCGTCATCACCATCGTCATCGTCGTCGTCGCCAAGCGTGCCTTTGACAGGTCCGCTCCGGGCGACTCCTCTGATGCCCCTACCATCCCGATCTTTCTCTCCATGTCGATCGTCATCGTCGTCATCGCCTTCATCATCATCGTCGTCTTCGCCGCCGTCGTCATCATCGTCATGGTCATCGTCATCACCGCTGCAGCCGAGGGGCATGACAGACACCGTTGCGGTCGGGGCCAGGTTTCCGACGAGGATCGTCGCGCTGTCCGAAGACAGGAAGAACAGGCCCCGGATGTTCCGCAGCTCGCGCTCGATGTCCCGATAGACGTTCTCCAGGGATTCCGGCGCGGGGGTCGGGTAGAACTTCCCGCCCGTCTCCGTCGCGATCTTCTCCATGAGGGGGAAGAGCGCCGGCGGCGTGTTCAGTCCGATCGTGTAGATCCGGGCGCCAAGGTCTTTCGCGCGCGCGATCTGGATTGGGATCAGGATGTCGTCGTCCTCGATGATGGACTCTGCGTCCGTGAGGAGGATGACCACCCAGACGTGGTAGGGCCGTCCGTAGCTCTGGAGCTCGTTGAGCGAGGTCTCGAGCCCCGCGGTGATGAACGTGCCGCCAAACGAGTCGATACGGTCGATGTTCTCGCGGATGAGAGTGTAGTTCGTCCCGAGATGGTTGTCCCCGACGAGACGGGCGACGTGGTCGAAGTCGACGACCGCCGCGCGGTCCGGGTCGCTGAGGAGGGACACGTACGTTTTTGCGGCCTCCTTTCGAAGATCGAACGGATCGTTCGTCGTCATGGACCCCGACGAGTCAATCGCGAACACGATGTCCTGCCTCAAGGGGCCGCTCGTCTCGTTGGACAGGAACCCCCGCACGTTGAGCGTGGCGACGTAAGCGCCGTCGTCCCCGAACACCAGCGCGGGCGACTCCCCCGCAACATCCGCGTCGTTCGTCGGGATGCCGTCCCCGTTCGTGTCGACGCCGGGATTCAGGTCCCATGAGATGCCCGTCACGTTCGCGCCGCCGACGACGGTGAGGTTCGGCTGGAGCCTCGCCGGTTCCGACTCGTTCACGATGAGGTCGGGCCCCGCGCTCACCTGGATGTGACAGGCCCCTATGACGATCTGAACCGCCCCGATCACGTCCTCGGACACGCCGTTCCACACCTTCATCATCGCAACGTACTCGCCCTCCGGGACGAACTCCCCGGCGTGCGAGCCGTTCAGCTGAAGCCACTGCTGGGTCCAAGTGAGGGCGAACGACTCGCGGATGTTGAGGATGAAGTCCATGGCGACCCACGTCCGGTTCTCGCGAACGATGCCGAGCGTCGGGCTGGACATCTCGAAATCGGGCCGCCATTCGTAGATGAGGCGGCCGGGTCCGAGGTTGCTGAGGGTGATCCGGATGAACTCCTGTTGAGGCAGGTAGCAGTTCTTGTCTGTCCGCACGGAAGGTCGGCCGGTGAGGAGCGGCTCCTGCCCCCCGCCACCGGACGTGGGTCCGCTGTCCGGCGGATTGGCGTTCGTTTCGGTGCCCCCACGCGCCGCGTCGGCTTTGCCGCCAAGGAAGCCTGAGGGCCCTGATGTGGCGAGAATCGCCGCGAGAAGAAGCACGACTGCGGCCGGACTCCTCCGAAGCCACCTCGCCCGCAGAGTCACGGGAACCCCAGGAAGCGATGCGGGAGTCGCGGTAAATACGTATGCCAGAGCAATCGTTCCCATCCATCCGCACACACCGCGTCAGGTCCGGCCGATACCGTTTAATACGTTCTCCGCTAGGGCGTCCTTCTCTGGTCTGGCGATGTGCCTTCGGGTGAAGCCGCAAATCCAGAGGTGATGACAATGGCGGACGAGACTCCGGCAGAGGGCGCGAAGAAATCGCGGCCGCGCAACCTGTACGGGTATGTGCGGGAAGCGTGGAAGGATCCAGGCGCGAGCTGGCTCAAGGACGTGCGCCGGGACCGGCTCATCGCGTGGCGGAAGGGCGAGTCTTTCGTGAGGCTCGAGCGTCCGACGCGAATCGACCGGGCGCGAGCCCTCGGGTATCGCGCCAAGCCCGGGTTCGTCGTCGTGCGCGCTCGCGTCCGGCGGGGCGGTCTCCAGAAGCGCAATCCGGCGGGCGGTCGCCACCCGAAGCGCAGAGGAATGATCAAGATCACGATGGCGAAGTCGATCCAGCGCATCGCGGAGGAGCGGACGGCGAAGCGGTACCCAAACCTCCAGGTGCTCGCGTCGTACTGGGTCGGGGAAGACGGGATGCAAAAGTTCTACGAGGTGCTGCTCGTGGACCCGCATCACCCCGTAATCCTGTCAGACCCGAAGATCGCTTGGATCGCAGAGCCGCAGCACCGCGGGCGCGTGTACCGCGGGCTGACGCCGGCGGGGAAGAAGGGGCGCGGGCTCACACACAAGGGTAAGGGCGCGGAGAAGCTGCGCCCGTCGATCGGCGCGCACGACCGGAAGGGGAAGTAGTCAACCCGCCCCATCCGTGCCGATGCGGTTGCCCTTCCTCAAGGGCGCGTGTGTCCTTGGTCGCGCTGCGTGAACCGCTTCCACGCGTCCCGGAAGCTTTTATAACGAAGGTCTCCATGCGCGCCCATTCGACCCCGGGATGGGTGGGGCATGATTTCGAATGCTGAACGTGAGGATGGGGTGACCAAGATGCAAACTGGACAGAGCAGATTCGTGCTGGGGATTGCGGTTGTGCTCGCGGCGTTGATGTGCCTGAGCTCGGGAACGGTGTCCGCTTCGTCGGAGGTTCCCGTGCATGTCTCGGACGTCCGGGCCGGAATCGGACCTGCGCCAGCGTCGCTCGCGACGCAGGACACGGACGGCGACGGGTTGAGCGATGCGGACGAGCTGTACGTGTACGACACGGACCCCTTGTTCCGGGACACGGACGGCGACGGCCTGGACGATCGGGAAGAGGTCACGCAAGGGGCGGACGGGCACATCTCCCGCGCGCGCGACGCAGACAGCGATGACGACGGTCTTATGGATCGCGACGAGGCCGCGGCGGGCAGCCATCCCATGATACGCGACACGGATCGCGACGGCCTGCTCGACGGCGAAGAAGCCTCGTTCGGGACGAGGCCCACGAACCGGGACGCCGACCGGGACGGGCTATACGACGGCCTCGACACGCCGGTGATAACCACGTTCGAGGACAACATGGAAGCAGGCTCCGGAAACTGGGAGTGGTCGGGCCTGTGGCACGAGGTCACAGACCCTCCGGCGCGGGCCAACAGCCCAGTGACTTCGTGGTGGTACGGTCAGGACAGCTCAGGGGACTACGACACGGGGACCAGTAACGCTGGGTATCTGCGGACCCTCGCTCCCGTCGTCGTTCCTGAGCGGTTCCCTCGGCTTGACTTCGTCGGTTGGTACGAAACCGAGACTTCCGGTACCAATTACGATCGCCGATTGGTAGAGGTGGAGTCCGGTGGGCAATGGGTGACCGTTGAGCAGCTCGCGTTCGATTCCATGTACTCGTGGAACCGGTACTCTCTCAATCTGATGCAATACGCAGGGCAAGCCGTCCGCATCGGGTTCTTCTTCGACACGATTGACGACGTGGACAACTTCTTCGAAGGTTGGTACGTCGACGACGTTGCCGTCCGTGGTGGTGGGATCGGTTCTGACCCCGACCCTCCGGACACCGACGGAGACGGATTGAGCGACACGTTCGAGTTCCTCGTGTCGGGGACGAACGCCGCGGTCGCGGACACGGACGGGGACACGCTCTCCGACGGGGTCGAGGTGCTGACGCGCTTCACGGACCCGCTGGCGGTGGACACGGATGGCGACACCTTGTCCGATGCGGCCGAGGTTGCGGCGGGAAGCGACCCGCGCCTGATGGACACGGACCTCGACTTCCTCATCGACAGCGAGGAGGTGGTCGCGGGCGCTGACGGCTTCGTGACGGACCCGGTCAACCCCGACATGGACGCGGACGCCTTGGGCGATGGAGTCGAGATTTTTTTCTTCGGTTCCAACCCGACGCTCGCGGACACGGATGCGGGCGGGCGGATTGACGGCGTCGAGGCGTGGAATTTCTTCAGCCCAACTGCGCCGGGGGACGACGCGGCCCCCCTCCCTGGGGGCGATCCGGACGGGGACCTGCTCGGGTCGGCCGCGGAAACGGGGGCATGGGGAACGCCTCCGGACGCCGCGAACGCGGACGGGGATGTCTTCCCGGTAACCCTCGCCCCCTTCACGGACCTCTACGAGGTCGCCTATCTGATCATCTTTGGCTTCGGCCCGACATGGGCGTCGCCGGATTTCGATTTCGACGGCATCCCGGATCCTGAGGAGCTCTTCATGGGTGTGGACGGGGTCGTCACGTCGCCGGGTGCGTTCTCGACGGACGGGGACGGCATCGGGGACTTCTTCGAGCTCATGCCCACCGTATTCGGTTCTCCCTGGTACTCCCATCCGCGATACTTCGACACGGACCGGGATGGACTCCCCGACGACGCGGAGGTTTTCGGGTTCGGAACGTCGCCTAAGCTCATGGATTCAGATCGCGACTTCTTGATGGACGGGCTCGACCCGTTCCCGCTTCCCGACCTCGATGGCGACGGGATCCTAGACGGGACGGAGGTGCTAGTTGGCACTTCGCCGTTCTCTCCCGACACGGACGGGGATTCGATTCCGGACGGCTGGGAGGTGAACGGGTTCTTCCTCGACCCCGTCTCTGGTGACACCGACGCAGACGGGCTGGGAGACTCCTTTGAGTTGTTCGGAATCTTCACCGATCCCGCCGTCGGAGACTCCGACGGCGACGGCCTCGGGGATTCGTTCGAGGTGTTCGCCATTGGGACGGACCCCTGGTCTGCGGACTCCGACCTCGACGGTCGATCCGACTTCACCGAGGTCACCGCGCTGATGCCCACCAGCCCGAGCGCTTGGTCGACAGACGCGGACGGGCTGTCGGACGGGGAGGAGGTCAACATCCTCGGCACACATCCCCTACGGGTGGACACGGACATGGACGGCATCTGGGACAGCGCCGAGGTGTGGAACGGCCTCGACCCGCTGACCGCGAACGCGCCGTTCCCCGATGCGGACGGGGACGGGCTGAGCGACGCGAACGAGGTCGTCTTGCGCACGGACCCGAACTACCGGGACACGGACCGCGACGGACTGTTCGACGGGTTCGAGGTGTACAACGACTGGCAACTCCTCGTCCCCGGGTTGCAGGGGACAAACCCGCTGACCTGGGACGCGGACGGCGACGCGGTTCTCGATGGGGCCGAGGGGCCACCGTTTGGCGGGAACCCGACGGTCGTCGACACCGACGGTGACGGCCTCTCTGACGGACTGGAGACGTGGGCGACGGGCACGAGCGTCATGCGCACGGACACCGACAATGACGGTCTCCCCGACGTGGAGGAGTTCGGGCTTCTCGGGGACGGATACGGCACGGACCCGCTAGATCCCGACACGGACGGGGACGGGCTGACGGACGACGCGGAAGCCCTCGCGGGGTCGAATCCCGTTCGGTTCGATAATGACTCGGACGCGTTCTTCTTCTTCGGCGACCTGGCGGAGACTTCGATGATGTTCACGGATCCGACCGCGCGGGACACCGATGGAGACGGTCTCCCGGACGGGTTCGAGTCGTTGGGCGCGCTCTTCCTTCCCTTTGGCTTCGTCCCGGATCCGCTCCTCGCGGATACAGACGGAGGTGGCGCGGCGGACTTCCACGAACTCATGCTCGCGGTCGCCGGAGGCTTCTGGCCCGTGCCAGGCTTCCTCGCGAACATGGTGGATGCCGTGGACGATGCGTTCATCCTGGCGACGTTCCCCGATCTCGATGGGGACGGGCTCGCGGACGCGATCGAAGATCTGAACGGGAACGGGTTGTACGATGCAGGCGTCGGGGACGGCGTGGACAACGACGGCGATGCTGCGACGGACGAGGAGGTGTGGGACGGCGTGGATAACGACGGGGACGCCCTCATCGACGAGGACCCACAGGAACTCCCGCTCGACGACGCGGACGCGGACAACGACGGGTCGAGCGACGTGGTCGACCTGTTGTGGGGCACGCTCGGGTTGTTCGGGACGACGAGCGCTTGGAATCCGGACAGCGACGGCGACGGCCTGTCGGACGGCGCGGAGTGGATGTCGACGACGTCCCCCGGCTTTGCAGATTCTGACGGGGACGGCCTCACGGATGGGGAGGAAGGCACGGCCTTCCCCACGCGCCCGATGGCGGCGGACACCGACTTCGACGGCATCCCGGACGGCGCGGAGCTCGCACTCGGAACCTCCCCGACGCTGGCGGACTCGGACGGGGACCTCCTGCTTGACAGCTTCGAGGGCGCGTCGGACCCGCTGAACCCGGACACGGACGGCGACGGCCTCATGGACGGGGAAGAGGTATTCGCGTACGGGACGGACCCCACAATGGTGGACACGGATGGTGGCGGGATCCGTGACGGCGACGAGATCGCCTTCGGCCCGCCGCTCGACCCCACGGACGGCGCGGACGATGTCGCGGACGCGGACGGGGACGGGCTGAGCAACGCGTGGGAGGTCAACACGTCCGGCACGGATCCGCGGGACGCGGACTCCGACGACGACGGACTCACGGACGGCGAGGAAGTCCTCACTTGGGGCACGGACCCACTTATGGCGGACACGGATGCGGACGGTCTCACGGACGCCACCGAGGTCAACGTCGAGGGTACGGATCCACTCATTGCGGACACGGACGGCGACGGCCTCACGGACGGGAACGAGGTCAACGTGCGGGGCACGAATCCGCTCTCCACGGACACGGACGGCGACGGCCTGCTCGACGGGGATGAGGTCATCCGCGGAACGAATCCGCTCTTGAGTGACACGGACGGGGACGGCCTGTCCGACTCCGACGAAGTCGTGGGAGGCACGAACCCGCTCCTCGCCGACACGGACGGTGACGGACTTTCGGACGGACGCGAGCGGAACGCGACGGGGACGGATCCCTTGGACTCGGACACGGACAATGACGGCCTCTCCGATGGCGTCGAGGTGACCACGACCGGGACGGATCCCCAGAACTGGGACACGGACGGCGATGGTGTCTCGGACTCGGCGGAGGGAACGGACGGAACGAACCCGCTCCTCGCAGACACCGACGCGGACGGCCTCTCGGATGGGATGGAGAAGTCCCTCGGGACGAACGCGACGGTCGCGGATTCTGATGGCGACACGCTCTCGGACGGGGAGGAGGTCCTCACTTGGGGCACGAACCCGCTCCTCGAGGATACGGACTCCGACGCGCTGGGCGATGGCGCTGAAGTCAACACCGAGGGAACGAATCCCCTCGTGGCGGACTCCGATGGCGACGGCCTCACGGACGGGAACGAGGTGGTCGTTCGAGGGACGAATCCTCTGGCGGCGGACACTGACGGCGATGGTCTCGTGGATGGCGCCGAGGTGACCGCAGGCACGAACCCGCTCCTCGCGGACACGGACGCAGACGGGATCTCGGACTCGGACGAGCTAGTGATGGGGACGCTCCCGCTCGACGCCGACACGGACAACGACGGCCTCACGGACGGCGAGGAGCGGAACGCGGTCGGCACGGACCCGCTTGCGGCGGACACGGACGGGGACACGATCTCGGACGGCGCCGAGGTCACGACGGGAACCAACCCCTTGGCGGCGGACACCGACGGAGACGGCGTGAACGACAACGTCGAGGCGATCGACCTCACGATCCCGCTCGATGCCGATTCCGACGGGGACGCGCTCTCTGACGGCGAGGAGAAGTCCCTGGGCACCGACCCGCTGGATCCCGACTCCGATGGCGACACGCTGAGCGACGCAGACGAGGTCCTCGCGTTCGGCACGAACCCGCTCGACGACGACTCGGACGGAGACACGTTGACGGATGAGGAAGAAATCGGCGCAGGCACCAACCCGCTCGCGATGGACTCGGACGGGGACGGCGTCAACGATAACGTCGAGGGCACCGACGGCACGGACCCCATGGCGGCCGACACGGACTCCGACGGGCTGTCGGACGGGGCGGAGAAGACAGTCCCCTCGGGGGCGACGGACCCCCTCAAGGTCGACACGGACGGGGACGGCCTCACGGACGGTGCGGAGGTGGACCGCCAGACGAACCCCACGAGCCGGGACACGGACGGAGGCGGGGTTGCGGACGGGATCGAGGTATCAGTGGGGACGGACCCGCTCCGCCGCGCGGATGACGCGGACCAAACGAGCTACCGCAGCACGACGACGACATTGCTGTACGTGCTCGTAATCCTCGCGATCGTGATCGTCGGCATCCAGGCCATGTCCATGATGCGGAAGGGCCGCAGGTCGGCCCCGAAGGTCGAGAAGGAGACGAAGGAGGAGTCGCTGCCGCCGCCCGAGGCGTAGACGACCACGCAGATCGCAAGATGCGCGCGCGGCCAGCGTGAGCATTCTGGCGTGCCACCCCACCCGTCCGCGGTCGCGTTGAGGCCGACGACGGGATGTGTCGGGTCCACGGCGAGGTCTCACGTCGTGCCTCGCAAAGCCACGGAGTCCGTCGGATATCTTTAATCCGGCACCGCGCCTCCCCGCGCTCGTGGCCGATGTGCTGACGATGGCCGTCATCGCGCTCCTCGTCTTCCTCGTGTCCTTCACGTTCGCGAACGTCGGTCTGGGCGGCGGTGGCCTCTACGTGCCGATCCTCCTGCTCCTGTACCTGCCGACGGACCCCAAGGCCGACGACCTCGTGGTCCCGATCAGTCTGACCCTCGCCGCGGCCACCGCGCTCAGCTCGACCTTCAACCACGCGCGGAAGGGGTTCGTGGACTTTCGCATCGGACGGTACCTCGTGCTCGGCGCGCTCGCCGGCGTGATCCTCGGGACGGTCATTACCCTGGACGTGTTCCTCGACGTGCGCGACTTCAAGGTATTCTTCGCGGTCCTCCTGCTCGTCTTGGCGGTCACCATGCTGTACGACTGGTACCGCCGCCGGGCTGCCGACGCCGACGACCCCGCAAGGATGACGCGAAAGAGGCTGGCGGCGAGCTCCGTCGCGACGGCGGTGAGCGGGTTCATCTCCGGGTCCGCGGGCGTGGGCGGGGGCGTCTTCAACGTGCCTATCCTGACGTACGGCCTAGGGCGGAAGACGCGGACGGCGGTCGGCACATCGTCCCTGATCATCGTGCCCACCGCCCTGTTCGGATTCCTAATCTTCGCCGCCCGCCAGGGCGTGCCCGCGGAGCTGTCGATCATTCCCCTTCTGTTCCCGCTGACGCTCCTCGGCGGCTACCTAGGCTCCCGATGGGGCCTCGAGGCCCTTCGCACCCGGTCCGTCGCCCTCCTGTTCATCGGCCTCGTGTTCCTCGCGGACGCCCTCGTCGTGCTCGACCTCTTGCAGGTCCTCTAGGCTCAGGGATTCCGAAGCATCCACGATCGATCCCGACGCAAGATTCCTGGGAGGCAGCGGTCCGATTCTAGTTAAGGCGGCCTGGCCTGTACGCGGGCGTGGTCGGCGCCACCCTCCTCCAGGGACTGTTGGTGGGGCTGGCCTCGACGGCCTGGATGCTCCCGGTCGAGGTCCTCGCGTACCGCCGCTACGGCGTTCGTGGCGTGTTCGAGGTGGCACGAGATCCACGCCTCTCTGTTCGGATTCCAGAGCCGCCGCCGGCTCGGCGCCGCTGTGATCGCGACGCATTTCGCTTTTGGCGGGATTGCGGGCGTCGCCTTCCTCCTCGGCATAGGTCTCCTCCTTCTTCCGTCGGCGCCCTCGGGGGTCGCGTTCGGTCTCTCGCTGTGGATCGGCACGATGCTCCTCCACGAGTGGGCGACGGCGGTGGATCCTTGGCGGAACGAGATGGGCCGGACCCCCGTGCTCGCGAGCCTCGCGGGGCACCTCGTCTACGGAATCCTCTTGGGCCTGGCGTTATCGCGCTCGGTCTGAGTGGTTCGTCACATGGACCGTACTGCCGCCGCGAGCCGTTCCAGGTCCGCGGAGGAGAGACCCGACAGGGGACGAAGGACGAACGGTCTCCCGCCCGCCGCTTCCCCGTCGGCCCCCTCGGTCGCCAGGACCAGAGGCATCCCTTTCTGCGACGCAAGCTCGAGGAGCTGGGCTTCCGTGCGCACGTCGATCACCTCGAGCTTCGGGTCCCACCTCCGCAGCGCCCGGGCGAGCTCGCTTCCCCCGGCCACCCGCAGGCGGCACCCCCGCCGCATCATGAGCCACGCCGCGACCAATCCCGCATCGTCCTCGACGAGGGCGAAGGCCTTGCCCTGACTTCCCAAGGGAAGTCCTCCCGCTCCTTCAACGATCACCTGGAACACATAGGCCCTCGGTCCCCGGACCTCCACGTGGAGCTCACAATCCGGCGAGTCCAAATCTACCGCCAGCCCGGGGATTGCGTCCTGCACCGCCTTCCCCAGCACCGTGGCAAGTTCCCGGGACGTGTACGGGTGCTCGCCGGAACGCCGCGCTCGGATCGCGAACGACATCCCGCCGTGGAGGGAATCCCGCGCAAGGACGACGACGTGACTCGTGAGCGTCCCGAGGTCGGAGGAGGACTCCTTTGCGGGCGAGACCGACACGATCCCGAACACGCTGCGCAGGAGGCGCAGCGCGGCGCCCTCGTCGTCGGCGTGCACGAACAGTCGACCGCGTTCGAACTTCACGAGGCACTCGACGCCGCCGGCGGCGAACATCTCGTGCACGTTTGCCGCGAGCCGGTCCTCGAGCTGGCGGCGCACGTACGGGCTCTTGAGGGACAATTCCCCATAGCGGACGAGGAGGACCACGCAGCTCGCGTATTCCCTTCGGAACCTTAAGGGCGAGGGCGTCCGCACGTGAATCGCAGGGGCTCCTTCGCCGGACAAACTCTTTTCCCGTCGACCCGGTTCGTACCCGAGCATGGGGAAGGACCTCGCGTCGAAGCTGCGCGTCGGCTGCTCGGGCTGGGGGTACGACGACTGGCTGGGCGGCTTCTACCCGGAAGGCACGCCGAAGTCCGAATACCTCAAGCTGTACTCGAGTACGTTCGACACGGTCGAGATTGACTCCTCGTACTACCGGATCCCGCAGCCCGCAACGACCGCGAACTGGCGGCGCACGGTCTCCGATGGTTTCCTGTTCACCGCCAAATTCCCGAAGAAGATCACGCACGAGAAGAAGCTCGTCCATGTCGAGGAGCCACTGTCCTGGGTCTACCGGTCCATGGCGGAACTCCGCGACCGCCTCGGCGCCCTCGTCGTCCAGCTCCCGCCGAGCGTGAAGTACGCGACGCACCTGGAGCCGATGAAGGAGTTCCTCAACCTCGTCGATCCGAAGATCCACCATGCGATCGAGTTCCGTCACAAGTCGTGGTTCCGCGACGACGTGTACGCGATGCTGCGCGCGAAGAACGTAGCGATGGCCTGGACGGAGAACCAGTACGTGACGAGCCCGCCCGTGGTGACCGCGGACTTCGTGTACGTGCGGCTCGTCGGGGAACGGGACATCGAGGAGTTCAAGGAGACGGTGAAGGACCGGTCCAAGGAGATGCGGGAGTGGTACCGCCACCTTGAGAAGGAGGCTTCCGGGGACGACGTCCGCCAGGTGTTCGTATTCTTCAACAACCACTATGCGGGCTTCGGACCTGCGAGCGTGAACGAGTTCCGGCGTTTGGCGGGGATGATGGAGGTCGGCTTCCCTGCGGCGGGCGGAGCGCAGAGGGGTCTCGCTGACTTTGGCTAGGGTGGGCTATGCCGGACGTGCGTATTGGTCTGAGCAAGGAACGACGTGGCCCTCGGACATGGATTCGGTTGCCCGTTGGGATGGACCGCACGATCTACTCAATCTTGCCATCCCGCGTGTTTCGGAGCCTGGGAATTCGCCGAATGCAACGCAGGACCATCATGATTCAGGGGCGACACCGCCCGCGTTGGTTAGGGCAGATTTGGAATCACCTTGGGAATCGTTCGACACCCACCATGGCGGTGTTCGCGGAATCGGGGGATTCACTCGAATGGGGCTGGGACACCGTCTACCCTTTGGGCTGGGAACTGGATGTAGTCTCGGACGCCCTCGAACGTGCGGAGACCGGTGAAATGGGAGCCGCGACCGCACACCTCTCTCAGCTAGTCGCCGTCGGCGGCATGGCGTGTCGTTTTCCAATGCTCACCCCAACCGATTGGGAAAGCGTCGAATGGACAGTGCGACACCTGGGATTCCGGCGAAGGGCTGATGGCCGGTATGAGCTTACAAATCCTCACGGAATGTTCGACGTACCGAAGGGCGTTCAGGGCGCATCTGTCGAGGAACTCAAGCGAAAGGCGAGGGTGGCGGTGGCTCGATATCGGACATATGTGATCCTTGAAAACATGTTTGTCCGTCGTGTCCTCTGTCGCCATCTTAAGGTATACGAGAATCACCCGAGAGCATGGGCGCTCCTGAGTGACGATTTCGAACGATTCTTGAAACGCGTTAGTCGTGGTGGCTATCCAATTTTTGGTGTCGAGTCCTGGGGGCGTCAGCGCGATCTACTGGGACGCTACTTCATCGGTTTGCTAGGCGTCGAAGTGCATGAATTGTACTCCGCTAATGCCGCTGATCCGAGGTGGTATTTCGCGGCATTTCGAATGTTGGCTCGTCGGCATCCGCGTGCGATGTTCCATTGCTCAATTGATGTCCCGAAGTCAGTCCTGACTCGATTCCACCCAAACGCTTTTGGAGGTGCTCCGGATGGGTCGGGGGATGTCGCGTAATCTCTACGGTCAGATTGGCCTGCATCCTTTCAGTGGGAAGAGACGATCCTCAGCTGTGGAGCTCGTGGACGTGTCCCTCAACAACCACCACTCTGGGTTCTGCCCCGCGAGCGTGAACGAATTCCGCTGGCTGGCGGGGATGATGGAGGACGGCTTCCCGGCGAAAGGCGGGGCTCAACGAGGCTTGGGGGACTTCGGATGACCACGTCGAAAGGGCCCCAGATGCAGATCGAGGTTTCGCCCGACGGCGAGAACGGCTGGACCGCCGTCACGCTCCCCTACGATCCCGACACGCCGTTCTCGGTCGTGCCGTACGAGGTCCTGAAGGGCGTCGGCATCCAGCCCGAGTCCATCGAGGAGGTCCGGATTGCCGGAAAGATCGAAGATCGCAACATCGGGACCGCCTACTTCCGCTACAACGAACGGGTCTCGAAGAGCCGGGTCGTGTTCCCTCATCCGGAGGACCCGTGCACCTGGGGGTGGCACGCGGTGTACTATCTGGGCTGGGAAGTCGACGCCTCGACGGGGGAGCTTCGAAAGAACCCTCGGATCCTGGGTTCGGACTGACCTCCCGTTCGGTCGCCCGCGACCGGCATCCTTATTTCGCCGTCCCCGATGAACGCGGGGGAAGTCAACGAACCGCGCTCGGAAGCGTGTCCGGTTGGCGTCCTTCCTGTTCCTTCTTCTCCCGCTGATTACGTCCGGAGCCGCGCGTGCGTGGGATCCCCCGGGCACGGTTCCCGGGGCTGGCGACCCCATCCTGGAGGATCTCGATATGAGACCGGACGGCGAGGCGTTCGCCGCATGGACTCGCAGGGACGGGGGTACAAGGTTAGTCGTGAGCCGGTATGCGGAGGGGCGTTGGGACGCAGGCCAGCTCCTGCACGATGGCCCGGACGATGCTTTCTCCGCTCGTCTGGCGAACGATGGCCAGGGCCAAACCTTCCTCGTCTATCAGGTGATTGGCTACCCTGCCGGGTACCAAGAAGTGACGACGTGGGCTCGCGAGAACGCCGGTGCAAGCTGGAACTCGCCGACCCGATTGGGCGGGGGCTCGCCCGAGGTCGGTGGCTCGGCGGTTGCCGCCAGTCCCGACGGGAGCGCGGTGGCTGTTTGGACTCTGTGGTCGTGGTATTCCGGACTCAGCGCAGCTCGATACGTTCCGGGTACGGGATGGAACGCGACCGAACCCCTCGGCATCGGCAGCCAACCACACGTCGCTATGGATGAAGGGGGAAACGCGACGATCGCGTGGATTCAGTACGAGGAGGGTTTCGAGGGGGTCTGGGCCGTCCGCTTCGATCCCGCGACGGGCTGGACTCCCCCCGTGCAGATCGAGCGGGGCAACGCTCAACTGGTCCGGGTCGCGATGAGTCAGGGACGCACGCTCGCAGCGTGGACCCGCTCGGACGAACTTGGCGTGCGATTCATGTGGGCGACTCGGGAGGCATCGGCCGACTGGGGCACCGCGCAGCGCATCTCCTTTGACGCGGAAACGGACGCGGGGTGGATCGGAGGCGGCGGCGTTCAGCTCGCGACGAACCGCGCAGGCAACGGGCTCGCGGTCTTCCAAGTTTCCGGCGTGTCGAGCCCGACCCTGTGGACCGCCGGAGTGGAGGGCCTTGCCATCGGGTCCACCCGGAGAATCGCAAGCGGGGAGAGTGCTTCCGTCGCGGTGAACTCCCACGGGGACGTCGCCATCGCGTGGATCGACCAGGGGGGAGTGGTCGCGCAGACGCGGGCAGCCTCGGAGGGCAGGTGCACCGCACGAGTATCCCAGCGATCGGCGGAAGCTTCGTACGTCACCCCTCTCGATGTCGGGCTCGACGAGGCGGGAAGGGCCCTTGCAATGTGGGGCGAGCAGGACCGGGGCAGTCTCTCGGTCCGCTTTTCCGGCCATCAGGTCGTGCCAGGCTGCTGGGCATCTCCGGGAACGACCGCGGTCGCGATTCCGGCGGTCGTCATCGCCTCCGTTCTCGCCGCCGCCTCGGTTTCCCTCGCGCTGAAGAAGTCGGGTCGCCGGAGCTGAGTGGGACCACAACCCATTTGCCGGCGAACGCCCTCGCGACCGCCATGTCCCTCGGCATCCAGATCGTGTACGATTGCAACGACCCTCGGAGATTGTCCGAGTTCTACGCCGCCGCGCTCGGATACAAACTGCAGGACCCGCCGGAAAGCTTCGCGACGTGGGAGGCGTTCCTGACGTCGAACGGCGTCCCCCAGGAGGAGTGGAACGACGGGAGCTCGGTTGTGGATCCGGAGGGGAAGGGTCCCCGGATTTACTTCCAGAGGATGGACACGCCGAAGCCCGAGAAGAACCGCCTGCACCTCGACTTGAACGCGAGCGGTGGTCGGAAGGTCCTTGAGGCGGAGCGCCGGCGGCGGATCGACGCGGAGGTCGGACGCATCCTCGCGCTCGGGCGTGGGGCGAAGAAGGTGAGCGAGAGCGACGACGCGAACTTCTACTTCGTTACGATGCTCGACCCGGAGGGCAACGAGTTCGATGTCCACTGAAGCGTGAGCTGCACCTACGCGCGTCGCCCTTCCCGCCCATTCACGTCGGATAGTAGACAACCACGATGGACGAAGCTTCGAAGAAGGAAGACGCCCCCCCCGACTGTACCATGATTGCCGTGAGATGGTATGTGTACGTCCCAGCTGCAGAGACCGTGAATGGATGCATCACCGCCGTCGTCAGGAAGAAATCCTGAGTGGGCTCAGGTGGCATCCACCGATGGACCGTTGTGTTGCTGTCCAGAGTGCAATCAGTGGGGCTCTCTGCGAGGAAGATCCAGACAATATCCGCGAAGCCCTGGATATGACCGATGGATACCCTGACGGTCGACCACACGACAACCGTGCCCGGACCTGAGACATCGATGGTGACGTTCGCCCCAGGAAAACTGGTACACGTAGAGCCGATATTCGGCTGTGGTACGATTGTTATCGAACTCGTTGCGACCTTGGATCCGTTCCCCTGGGGGCCTGGCGACCCCTGCGCCCCCGTTGCTCCGGGAGGTCCCGGGGGGCCCTCGGGTCCTGTTGCTCCCGGAGGTCCTTCCGGCCCTGCGGACCCTTGCGAGCCATCCAGGCCTTGCCGCCCCTCGAGCCCCTGCGGGCCCATCGGCCCGTCCGGCCCCGGTGGCCCTACGTCGCCAGTCGGGCCTCGAGGGCCTGGGATCGCTACCGAAACGCCGAGGGCCAGTAGTGCGACTACCATGCTCACGCTGCTAAGAACTACATTGCGTTCCAAACGATCACCCGCCTTCTTGGGGACCGCTTCGAAGTACATAAATTGTAAGGTACATCTGGGACTTCCTCTCGGAAGCGGGCCTGCACGACCGGCCAAGCCGCCCCGTTACAAGGCATCCAACTGCCCATCCGTCGGTGGTGAAGTCCCGGCGGACCCTCCTTAACGAGCCCGTTCGCTGTGATTATCCGCTGTTCCCCCGTCACGGGTCCTTGATCGCAAACAGAAACTTGATCGTATCCCCGGTGTATGTCGCCGAACAATCTTGGAACCCATTCGAGGAGAAGAGATAACCCTCGGTCAAAGCGAGCGAGGCCCCGGCCACAACGCCTGAGCTTCCAGAATGCACTTGTTTCGACCAAAGTGCCGTGCCGGCTGTATTGAAAGCGTCAATCGAATGAACCCCGGTCGAGGGTCGGTTCATTATGAAGACCTTCCCGGGAGTTACTGCCGGCGATGCAATGCTGATCTGATTGAAGTCCTTTCGCCAAACGGACAACCCCGTGGCATCGTTAAGCTGATAGAGATGGCCGGATGTGGTGAAGTCGGCACCCACATACACTGACCCTCCCGATACGGCCGGAGTGGAAGCAACCCAGTCGCCAAGCCGCTCGGACCGCCAACCGCCTCCAGTCGTGATGTCCGTCATTGTCATCGTCTGGTCTCCCGGCGTCGGATCTATGCGCGGAATCTTGTAGAGGTATCCATCATGGCTCCCCACATAGACGAAGTTTCCGGCGACCGTAGGCGATCCCACGAGTTGCACCGCATGTCTCGACCCGCCCCAAGCCCCCATCGAGAACTTCCAGTCTATCTCGCCCGGGTTAGTGATAATGCTATCGCCGCTGGGGTCGTCAAGCGGAATCGAATACACGTCGGTTCCCGCGCGAACATAGACTCTAGTCCCTGCGATTGCGGGCGATGCTAGGACATCCACGCCGGTCAAGAAAGTCCACACGATCGTTCCCTGCATGTCGAACGCGAAAAGCTGACCGGGGGGCGAGGAGGGAGGGAAATTGTCTCCGGCGGTTCCAACGATAATCCGGTCCCCCGCCAAGGTTGGCGGCGCCCAGACGAATTGGCGGCTGAACGTTTCAGCCCCTTTCGTCCAGACGAGCGCACCGTCGTCAGAACGATACGATGAGAGCACCCCATAAGGGGGGCTCCCAGTCGCTGCACCACCATAGTAGACGCGACCTGCTCCTGCAGCGAGTGAACGAGCAGTCGGCCCGAGAAGATCATCTGCAACGGGAACAAATGAAGGCCAGGCGCTCGTGCTGTCAAGCCTGTATGCTCGAATCTCGCCGTACACGACAATGAAGACCATCCCATCGAACGTGATCGGTGAGTACCGATCGTGCCTGTAGCAACTGCCAACGAGGTAGTCCTTCGACCAACTCAGCGTGTTCGTACCCGGAGCTGCAGCAGCTGAGTAGCCAGAATGGGATGCGTCTCGCTGGAACTGGGGCCAGAAATCCTGAGGCTTTTGTGGAACATTCCAGTTCCAGGCTCGAATCTCGGCGGCATTACCCGCAGGCGAGCGCTGACTTCCGGTGAAGAACTCTGTGATAAGATCCCCATCGGGGTTTTCGATGACCGTGGACCACGGCCACGTCCAGGAAAGCCAGCGATAGCGTTCGAGCTCGCGGACGAATCCAGCTCCTACCGCCCGCACGACCGCTAAGGCGCCTCCGGGTCCACCGGATGCTAGTCGCTCTTGACCCGCCACGACCGTTTCGATCTGACCGTCGAAGTCGACATCCCCCATCGCCACAGAAAGCCAGTATTCGCCAGGGCGCGAGTCGGAGGATTCGAGGTTGAAGCTGCCGGCCGCAGTGAGGACATACGTGCGGATATGGGAGGCGGATACGTCCGATACCCAGTCTTGGGTTCCGACAGCCATTACTTCTGGAAGAAGGTCGTTGTCGGGGTCCCCAATTGCGACATCCCGCATCGTCACTCCACCCACAGTTCCCCCCACTATCAGTCCTTGAAAATGCCTGGAAATTGGGAAAATGGCACAGGTTTATGGTCTGCGTCGCATATCGCGTTCGTGAGTCGTGGATGAAGGCGGTCCTTGCGTTCGGCTTGGTCTTCGTGTTGGCGGGGGTGGGAGCAGGGGCATTCGTCGAACCGACTTTCGCGCCGGTGGACTGGTGGTACGATCCGAACACGCGCGCATTGTGCTGGGACGGACGGACGGACCGGCCGGGAATGTTCTACGTGGACGTTGACGGCGTTCATGAGACGGCAGTAACGAATGATTGGTTTTATGGTTCGGAAGGGCTCTTCGTGGCCCCCGCGGTTGCCGTGTCCCGGGGTTGGACAAGCATTCCCGGACAGGACGGGAGCACGGCGGCCCAGTGGGGAGAAACGAGAATCAACCCTCCCGTGCCCCACGTGAGACACCCTCAGAACACTGACTTCCGGCAAGAGTGGTACCACATCTTCGTCACCAAGCTCGACCTTCCCAGCGACTTCACGATTGGAATCCAAGGAAGCGACGGAACGGAGGTCCGTCCGATTGTCGGGCAATTCTGGATCTCTGAGGATTTCGGCAGGACATTTCAGGAGTTCACGCCTGACTCCGCACCCACCGGCCGGCCATGTGTCGAGGCTGTGGTCGAGGGACGGTCGCTCAAGGAGGAAGCGATTGAAGGAATGCGCGCCCTCAAGGAGCTGGCGCTCGGGCGACCGGACTCGACCTTTGTGGAGAGCTTGGACCGAGCGGAGCGCCTGGTCTGGAAGAGTCTCGGCTACGCGCATCCGTTCCGGCCCATCGGAGTCGACGTAACGCCCGCCCCGGACGTTCTGGTGGTGAGGAAAGGGCCCATCCGTTTGGACCTGGTGCTCGGGCCTTCGTGGACCCTGAGGGCGTCGTCGTATGACACGCTCACGCTGAGGTGGGAGAACGGGGTCGTTACGACCGTGGACCTCCCGACCCGGTGGCCGTCCCGACCACTCCGCTACCACGACGAGGTGTGGGTCGAGGCGTGGCAGCAGGATCTTGCGATTCACTCTCGACGCGATCGAATGCTGGGCCGGCCCATCACCTTGAGTGTTCACGTGCGCGAGGCAAGCCTAGGCTTTACTCTCTCGTTCGACAGCGATCCTGTGGCGGCGCTATCGTTCACGTACGGGGTTCTGCCATGGTGGATGGGCGATGCGCAACTCGACCCGACGTATGGACACAACGTGTTCCTGTGCGAACGTGACGCGACGAACCGACTCGTCCGATTCGAGCTCCATGGCGACGACGACGATTACGATAGGTCGGAACGCGACCAGTGCGGAAGCGGAAGCGGGGACAAAGAAGACGACGACGGTGATGAGGACGATGACGAGCGTGGATGCAACTGCGCCGAGGAGGACCGCGAGGATTCCCGCGAAGCCGGGCCCGAATTCACGGCCCAATGCCGCCTAAACCCCGCTCGTTGGACCGACGCCGAACAAGCAACGCTAGATGCGGAGTGCGCCCGCGTCGCCGGCCTCCTCGTCAGGGCCGACGAGGTCCTTGCTCGCACAGCGCTCGAGGAGGCGAGGGACACCCCGGTTCGCGACCCGCGCATGCAGGAAGAGGTTGAGCGCGAGCTCGGGAGGTCTGAGAGACTTCTTTCTGACGGGCTTGAGGCTGGGGATCGCAACGAGTACGTCCGAGCGATTTGCCATTTCCTGAGGTCGTGGCATCACGCGCAGCGCGCGAAGGTGTTGGCGCAGAAGTGAGCGCCGCCGGCGGATCGACGAGGAGGGACGCATCCTCGCGCTCGGGCTCGGGGCGAAGAAGGTGAGCGAGAGCGACGACGCAAACTGGTACTTCGTCACGATGTTCGACTCCGAGGGCAACGAATTCGACGTCCACTGAGCGGGTCGGTCCGCTGACCGCAATGTCCGTGGCGCCCGTGCCACTTCCCGCTTTCTTGATACATTACCGTAGGATGATCTGGCGGGGGGCTGAATCATGGCGGCACAACCAAAGCCGGGCGAGATCGTGCACGTGGAGATCATTGCGAAAGAGACGGAGGGCGTCAGCCTCGCCGCGGAAGGAATCTTCGGGAAGAGCGAAGGGGAAAAGAGGGCGCAAGTAGTCCCTACCGGCGCCCGAGATGCGGAGCTTCCGTCGACACAGAGGCTGGCCGCCAAGTGCGATGCTACTTGTACAACGAACGTCTTGGTACGTCGTGACCAAGCGAAGAGGGATGAGCCGAATGTACGTGGACCTCGAGGTCGGCAGAGACCTCGACGGACCGTTCGAGATTCTGAACCTCGAGCTCGACACGGGCTCGGATGATTCGGCCCTTCCGCGGTCGTTCCTGAAGGCGCTGGGCGTCCGACCCTTGGGATATGACTTGTACGAACTTGCCGACGGCAAGCGAGTCCGGCGTCAGTACGGAATGGTGTTCCTGCGACTGCGCGGTGAGATCGGGGCCACGCGCGTGATTTTCTGCGGACCGCGGGACGCGCCCGTTCTCGGGCACATCGCGCTGGAGATGCTCGGCCTCACCCTGGACCTGAAGAGAGGGCAGCTTCGCAAGTACCTCCGCCAGATGATCTCGATTCGCCGCGCGCGCCCGAAGGCCGCCTAAGCTTTTGTGCCGTCGCGACGATGACGGAGGGTGGCCCGCATCGTCTTCCACGTCGACCTCGACTCCTTCTACACCGCCGTCGAGGTGCGCGAGCATCCGGAGCTGATGGGGAAGCCCGTGATCGTCGGTGCGGATCCAAAGGGAGGAAAGGGTCGAGGCGTCGTCATGGCGGCGTCTTACGAGGCGCGCGCGCTCGGCGTGAAGGCGGGCATGCCGATCTCCCTCGCGTGGCGCAAGCTGCCGGACGCGATCTACAAGAGACCGAACTACAATCTGTACGGCATCGCGTCGGAGAACGTGATGGACGTCCTTCGCGCGTTTGCGGACAGGTTCGAGCAGGCGAGCATCGACGAGGCGTACCTCGACGTCACTGCCAAGACGTCATGGGACGACGTGCGGGACTACGCGCTGGCGGTGAAGACGGCGGTGCGAGATCGCGAAGGCCTCTCCTGCTCGATCGGGGTCGCGCACAACAAGTCCACCGCCAAGATCGCCGCCGCGCAACAGAAGCCCGACGGTCTCACGATCGTGCCGCCCGACCGCCTGCAGTCGTTCCTGAATCCGCTCCCGGTGAACGCGATCAGCGGCGTCGGGGAGAAGACGGAACGGGTGCTCGACGAGCTCGGGATTCGGACGATCGGCGATTTGGCGGCGTTCCCCGGGAAGAAGCTCACCGAGACTCTCGGCCGCAACGCGGTCTGGTTGTGGGGCATCGCGCGCGGGATTGAGGAGCTGCCCGTGGAGGAGCGTCCGGACGCGAAGTCGATCGGCGTGGAGCGCACGTTCGAACGGGACGTCACGGACTGGGCGGAGATCGTGGAGACGCTCGACAGCGTCACGGAGAACGTTCACCGACGCGTGAAGGACGCCCGGGTCGTGTTCCGCACCGCGGGCATCAAGATCCGGTTCGAGGGATTCCGGACGTACACCCGCGACCGGACGCTGGCGACGTGGACGGACGACCGCGAGGTCCTGAGGACGACGGCCAGGGAGCTTGTGGCGGAGTTCGAGGGTCGCGACCGGCCGGTCCGCATGCTCGGCGTGCGGGTCGCGAACTTCCAACGGCCGAAGGGGAAACAGGCGAGCCTCGGCGGTTGATCACTCCACCGTCTTGCCCTTCAGGATCGCCTTCAGGATCGGCGGCGTCGACAGCGTGGTCACGATCGTCATGATGACGATTGCGGAATACAGGTCCGCGCCGATCAGCCCCGTCGCGAGCCCGACCTGCGCGAGCAGGAGTTCCATCATCCCCCGGGCGTTGAGGCCGACGGCGAGGCCCGCGAGCGCGTGGCCGCGAAAGCCCGCGAGGGAGCCGCCGATGAGACCGCCGAGGACCTTCCCCGCGAAGGCGACGGCCGTGACGACGAGCACGAGGGACCAGTTCGATGTCGAGAGGACGACGTTGAGGCCCACGAACGCGAAGAAGAACGGGGCGAGGAAGCCGAGGCTCACGCTGCGCACGCTGTTCTGGACGATCAGGAACGGCCCCTCGCCCAGCGCCTCGCGCGTGAGGAACACGCCCGCGTAGAAGACGCCGATCGCGAAGTGAAGGCCGAGTCCCTCCGAACCCACGCCCAGCGCCAGGGCGATCGCCAGGACGACCGCGAAGCCCGCCTCCGGCGTCCGGAGCTTGGCGATCAAGCTCGCAAGGTACCGCCGCTCTCTGGGATCTTTGGGCCCCCGCCCCAGGAGCCGGCCGACGGCGTAGATGAGGCCGATGAACGCAAGAACCGCCACGATGCTCCGGATGAGCTCCGCGACGGGCAGTGCGCCTCCATTCGTCCCCTGGATCGCGATCACGATCCCGAGGAGGGCGAAAGCGGTCACGTCGTTGGCGGCGGCGACGGACACGATCCCGCGCCCGAACCGCGTCCCGAGCAGGTCCAGGTCCATCAGGATGCGCACGCTCACGGGCAGCGCGGTGACGGCCATCGCGGTCCCCATGAACAGTGAGCCCACGAAGTTCATCCCGAGGCCCTGCGCGAGCGCATAGCCCAGCCCGAAGGGGAAGACGAACTCCGTGGCGGCGACGATGTACGTGCGGTCCCGCAACGCCTGGCGGAGCCCCTCGGCGCCGACCTCGAGGCCCGCGGACAGGACGAGGAACACGACGCCCAACGTGACGACGATCCCGAGCGCCGCGCCGAGTTCCGTCGAAGGGTCCGGGTTGATCCACGCGAGGACCGCCGGGCCTAAGATGATGCCTGCGAAAACCTCGCCGATGAGAGGGGCCTGGCCCACGCGGCGGAACAGCTCCCCCATCGAGCGCGCGACGAGGAGGACAAGGAGCAGCAGGACGAGGAATTCCATCCGGGAGGTTCCGGCCCGACCACGGAGGATTCCCCTATTTGGAGCCTACGTCGTAGGTATCGCGGCTGACCTCAATCGGGTTCCGGTCCTCGCTTCGCCGGCAGTCTCCAGCGCTCGCAGAGGGTCCGCCCTCACACTCCGGATGGCGTACCTGCACGCGGAAGGATTAAGCAGCCTCCTGCAATACGTGTAATGCATGCAAGGCAGAGCGATGCAGAAGCCCACGGTCTCCCTCCGTCTACCGCCTGCACTCCTCAAAGACATCGACGCGCTCGCGGTCAAGATCGGCGCACGCTCGAGGACGGAGTTCATCGAGCACGCGCTCAGGGCCTACGTCGAGGAAATCCGGGAATCCAAGGTAATCGTCGTCCGACCGTGGACGGATGCGAAGGCGAGGGCGGCGGTCATCAAATTCCTCAAGGACCGGCCTTCCGCCTATGTGTCGGACATCATGGAGGCACTGGGCATGGAGCCCGAGTTCGCGTTCCGGATCGTGGACAATCTCGCGAAGGAAGGTAAGGTCAAATGACCGTACTCCGACAGCCGGGGGACAGCATCGCCGCCGAGAAAATCATTGCATGGGGTCGCAAGGTGTCGCGGGTGCGCATCGTCTCCGGGACGTCCGCCCATCGTGCACAATCCGTTTACGTGTGGGGGATGCCCGCCGTCTGTCGGATTGACAAGCCTTGGCGGCTGGCCTAGGCGTTCAAGTCAGGCATACGCGGGGCGCGCTGGTGGCGAGAATCTTCCTGATATCAGGATCTTCGCGAACGCCGTCAGGTCGTCCACCCGTACGTCTGGTTCCGCATCCTCCGGTCTGTCCTCGTTCCTGTCCTTGCGTTTCGCGTCCCCGACGAGCGCGGTGAGCGTGCCGATCGCCTTCCCAGCGAGCACGTCGTCGGTCCGGTCGCCGACCATCCACGCGTCCCGGGGACACACGCCGAGATCCTTGCAAGCCGCCAGGAGCATGCCGGCCTTGGGCTTGCGGCACGCGCATCCGTCGTCGAGTTCGTGAGGGCAGTAGTACACGTTCTCGACGAGAACGCCCGATCGCGAGAGCTCGCCCAGGAGCTTCGCGTGGATCCTCCGTAGGTCGCGCTCCGTGATCCAGCCCCACGCGACCGCGTCCTGGTTCGAGATCACCGCCAGGCGATACCCGAGCCCTTGAAGGGTTTGCAGGGCCTCCTTCACGCCTCGACCAAACGCGAATTGTGCGGGCGTCCGGATCGCGCCCTCCCGATCTCGATTGATCGTCCCGTCCCGGTCGAGGAAGATCACGGGCACGTCCGAGCGCTTCCGATTGGGGGCCCGGTGTCTGCGCACGCGCAGGGCCGGCACGAGTCCGCGGCGGTACGCGTCCGCAATGGCCCACTTCGCGAACGGGTTGCGCGTGAGCTCGATTGCCCGCCACGCGGGCCACCAGCCGACGGCCTCGACCTCATCGGCCTTCGGGCGGAACGCGTCGGAGAGGAGCGTGCCGTGGTAGACGAATCCGTACGTGAACGTCGGCTTGCCGGGGAACCCGGACACGTACGTGTCCACCAGGCCGTCGATCCGCAGGGGGACGCCCAGCTCCTCCTCCGTCTCGCGCCGCGCCCCCTCCACCGGTGTCTCGCCAAACTCGAGGAATCCCCCGGGAAGGTTCCAGTGCCCCTTCGAGAACCCGCGTGCAGCCTTCTCCATGAGGACCATGCCGCGACGGACGACCACGACCTCCGCGACCAGTCGTCCCATGGTCATGTACACGGCCTTCGTGACGAGAGGGTCCACGTCCGTGCGCGAGAACAGGTCGTCCCGAGAGAACCAGTCCTCCGGATGATGCGAGAGCCTCGGTTTCACGCGGCGGACGACCTCGGACCCGAAGTCCATCGTGCGCCCCGGCTCGACGCGGAACGGCAACGCCTCGGACGCGCGCGGGAAGCGCCATCGCCCACGGTCGCGGACGAGGTAGACCTGCCCGTCCGTCTCGATGAACAGGTGTTCCTTGCGCCCGGATTCAGCCGACACAGGGCGGACAACGGCGGGGACAGCTATACCTTTCGTCGGCAACACAAAAGAAAAGGGGGGCCGCGCACGAGGCGCGGCCAGGTTGGGGAGGGGTTCAAGCGATTTCGTAGACGGGCAGGATCTCGTACCCGCCCTTCTTGTCCAAGGTCGATCCGTCCGCGCTCGGCTCGGGCAGGATCTCCTGGGGCGTGACGTCGACCGTCTGCATCCGCAGGGGCCCGAACGTCGGCCACGCGGTGCCGGGCTGGAGCGCGGGCATCTCGATTGGCCACGGGATCGGCTGGATGGGCACCGGGTTCACGGGCGGCGCGGGGGTGACGAGCGGCGCGGGGGTGCCCGTGTCTTCGAATGCCGAGGCGGGCGTCGTCGAGCGTTCACTCGCGTCCATTACGGCGGCGTCGGCCTCGCCTGCCCGGGCCGTCCCGGGCATGGCGGTCAGGATCAGGAATGCCACGCCCGCAAGGGCGAGCAGTCCGGCGCTCTGCGTCCGCATTTTCGACACCAACATGGACTCCTGCGGACTCCGGGCTATTTAAACAGGACTCTCCGGTATTCAACTTCGATTATCGAGAGGGAGTCCAGCCCTCATTTCCGCACTTTCAGGGCGACCGAAACCCCGTCGCGGAGGGAGACGATCAAAGAGAGGAATCGCGGGTCCGCCGCCAATCGGTCGTTGTACGCGCGGATCGCCGTGGTCGCCGCGTCGCGTGCGCGCCGGTCTGCGACGGCGCCGCTCCACAGGACGTTATCCGTGACGAGAACGCCTCCGACGCGGACGAGGTCTGCGCACCGCGGGAGGACGGCGGGGTACGCCACCTTGTCGATGTCGTTGAACACGAGGTCGAATGGTCCTTTGAGGTCCTCCAGGATCACGCGTGCGTCTCCCACGAGGATGCGCACGCGGTCCGCGACGCCGGTCCTCCGGAGGTTCTCTCCCGCCAGTTTGGCGGTGTCCGGGTTGAGCTCCACGGTGAGGAGCTCTCCGCCCGCCGCCAGCCCTCGTGCGATCCACGTCGTCGAATAGCCGATCGCCGTGCCGAGCTCGAGCGCACGCTTCGCGTTCACGAGGCGCGCGAGCAGGTGAAGGAGCGTGCCTTCCGCGGGGCCAACGATAGGCCAATTCTCCCTTGCGCCCTGCTTTTCAACCGACGCCAGCGCATCATCGCGCTCGGCCAGATGTGCATCCACGTACGCTTCGACCGCGTCCGGCGTGATGTCTCCCATGTAAATCCCTGCGACGCGAATCGCTCTGGCAAGAAAAGCCTTGGGCTCTCAGCTGCGACCGCGGGGTCGTTCCCCCGGGACAGTGCGGGCCGCGGATTGTCTCGTCGGGGACTCGTCGTCCGTCGTGCGGGCTTCGTCGTCCTCGTCGCTGAGTCGGTTCGCCTTCTCCTCGTAGCGCCGGATCCTTTCGCGGACGCTCACCGCCTTGCGTTCCAGTCTTGACAGCTTCAGTCGCGCCCTCTGGGCGGCCCATCGCAGCTTGGTCGCCTTGTCCCGTGCCTTGTTCCGTGCCTTCAGGGACTGGACCGTGTAGGCCGCCTTCGCCACGCGGATGGATGCGACCTCGGTCCTCATAAGGATGGCGGCGCTGGTTTTTAGGGAGCGAGTTCCTCTCTTTTTCCCCCGCCTGACCGCAACTTTATAGCGAGCCGCCGGCGTCGCCGCGCGCCTTGTCCGACATGGTCACCGTCCAGAATCTCACGAAGTCCTATGGGGACCTCCGTGCGGTCGACGGCATCTCGTTCTCCGTGCAGGAGGGCGAGATCTTCGGGCTCGTCGGACCGAACGGCGCGGGCAAGACGACGACGTGGGAGATCCTCGAGGGCCTTCGGCGCGCCGACGGCGGCGATATTCGTGTCGCGGGGATCGACGTCCGCAAGCACCGCCGCAAGCTGCGCGCGATCATCGGCGTCCAGCTCCAGGCGACCGCGATGTTCGAGCGGCTCACGGCGCGCGAGATCCTCGAGGTGTTCGCCGGGATGTACCCGACGCGTGTGCCGGCGGACCGCCTCCTCAAGCTCGTGAACCTCGAGGAGAAGGCCGACGTCTGGACGGAGAAGCTGTCCGGCGGCCAGAAGCAGCGGCTCGCGGTCGCCCTCGCCCTCGTGAACGACCCGAAGGTCGTGTTCCTCGACGAGCCCACGACGGGCCTGGACCCTCAAGCGCGTCGCAGCCTCTGGGACGTCATCGCGGAGTTCCGCAAGGCCGGGAAGACGGTGATGCTCACGACGCACTACATGGAGGAGGCCGAACGCCTGTGCGACCGTGTCGGCGTGATGGACCGCGGGAAGCTCCTCGCGCTCGACAAGCCCTCGCAGCTCATCCGGAGCACGGGGCAGCGCGACGCGGTGGAGTTCGCCGCCAACGGGGACGCAGGGGCCTTCGAGAAGCTCTCGGGCGTCGAGGGGATGAACGTGGAGAACGGGCTGGTCACGCTGTACACGCACCACCTCGACGTGACGCTCCCCGCCGTGTTCGAGTTCGCACGCCAGCGCGGGATGCGCGTCGAGGATTTCAAGGTCCGGAACGCGAGCCTCGAGGACGTCTTCCTGCAGCTGACCGGGAGGCGGATCCGGGAATGAGGCTCCCGTTGGGATTTCCGCAATGGGTCGTCGCGAACCTGAAGATGTTCTTCCGCGACCGTGGCACGCTGTTCTGGGCGCTCCTGTTCCCAATCATCTTCATGGGCTTGCTGGGGCTGGGCTTTGGCCGCACGGACCCCGTGGAGTTCAAAGTCGGCATCGTCGACGAAGACGATTCCGGATGGTCCGCGCGTCTGTGGACGACCCTATCGAACGAGTCGCTGCCCTTTGTCGTGTCGAACTTCACGGAGCGCGACGCGGCGTCATCGGCGGTCGGGGCGGGGGACCTGGACGTGGCCCTCGTGATCCCGCCCGGCTTCGGCGACTTCATGGACAACCAGACGGGCGGCAATGTCTCGGGGACGCTCTCGCTGCCGGCCTGGTACGGCGTGGACGAGATCGGGTCCGGTCAGGTTGGTCTCCAAGCGGTCCAGGAGGTCACGGAAAACTTCTTCCGAATCTGGACCGTGAGCCCGACGCAGCTCCGCGTGAGCGGAGAAGCCGTGGCGGCGCAGAACCTCCAGTACATCGACTTCCTCGCGCCCGGCATCCTCTCCATGGCGATCATGCAGAGCGGCGTGTACGGGCTCGCCCTGTTCATCGTGTCCTCGCGCGAGAAGAGGATCCTCAAGCGGTTGCACGCGACGCCGGCGGGCGCCGCGTACATCCTCGCGGGCCGCATCGTCCCCGCCCTGCTCATCAGCTTCATCCAGACCGCCCTTCTCCTCACGCTCGCGGTCGTCGCGTTCGGCGTGAACATCGTCGGCAACATCGGCGTACTGATCGTCGCCGCGGGCTTCGGCGCGGTCGTGTTCATCTCCCTCGGGTTCCTCGTGTCGTCCGTCTCGAAGAGCGCGGACAGCGCGGAGAACCTGACGGGCCTCATCACGTTCCCGATGTTCTTCCTCGGCGGGGTGTTCATCCCCATCGAGCGCCTGCCGGAGGCCGTCCAGGTCCTCGCGTACAGCATGCCCCTCACGTACTTCTCCGACGCCCTGCGGCAGATCATGATCCACGGCGGCGGGTTCGGGGAGGTCGCGGTGGACCTCGGCGTCCTCGCGCTCTTCGCGGCCGCCGTGTTCGCGCTCGCGGTGAAGCTGTTCCGGTGGGAGTGATCGGACTTCCGTTGCTCCTTCGCTCGTAAGGGATATAAACTCCGCCGCCAATCCCAAAGCACAAGCATCCCTCCACAACGAGGTCGTTCCTGATTTTTCTCTCGAACGGCCTCCTTTTTCTCTCCGGGTTTGCGATGAGGAATAGCACGCCCCGCTCGACCGACCCGAGACATGCGCCGCTAGCGGACTTCTCCCCCAAAGGATGAAATACGGTCCGGCGGGTCGTCCACGGGGAGGACGATGGCCGCGCCGCCGACGTGCCGCCACTGTGGGGCCGCGCTTCCGCGATCGGCGATCGTGTGCCCCCGGTGCGGGAAGACGACGTTCGCGCTGCCCACGCGCGAGCGACGGAAGCGACGGGAATCCGCGCTCGTCGGGATGGCCGGGTCCGCGGTGATGGCGGCGCAGAGCGCGTCCATGGTCATGGGCGGCGTCTTGGCGTTCATCGCCCTCGGACGCGAGTTCGCCGGCGACCGTGGCGGGGCCCTTGCCTGGCTCGGGTACGCGGCCGTGTTCGTCGGCGTCACGTTGCTCTTCGATCTCGTCGGCGTCGCCCTCCTGTCGACCTCCTTCTTCCTGCATTCCAAGGCCCTCCGAGGGGAAGCTCGGATCGACCCGAAGCTCCGGGCCCTCTCCGGGACCGCGTTGTTCACCTCCGTCTTCCTCCTGCTCTGGCTCCTCGTGACAGTCGCGTGGCGCGTCGCGTTCGCGCTGATCATCCGGTTCTACCCGACGCCGTTCGGCGCGAACTTCGATCGGGTGCCGGTTCCGGACCTGCAGCGGGCGGCGGCGGTCATGCTCGGGCTGTGGATCGTCGCCGCGTTCTTCCTGTTCCTGGGCGCCCGATGGGGGTCGCGGTTCCTCCGGGAGCTGAAGGGCCGGCCGCTGACCTTCTGGCGGATCCTGTGGCCCCTCGAGACCGCGATCCACTTCGTCGCCGCCGTCGGGATCATCCTCGTCGCGCCGACCATCCTCGCGAACCTCGCGCAGCATGAGATCACGACGCTGCGGATCGCCCTCGCCCTCGGACTAATCGACCTTGTGCTCGTACCATCCCTCGGCGTCCTCGCGTACACGTACATGTTCGGCGACTTCCTCGACCGCTTCCGCGAGGCGCGCGAGCCCGCGTCGCCGGCCGCCCCCATGACCGCGACCGCGCGGCCGCCAGAAGAGGCCTAATAGAAGGGCCCCCTTTTCCGCGCGCAGCCCCGTGGTCCAGCGGCAAGGATCCCAGGCTTTGGACCTGGTGGCGGCAGTTCGAATCTGCCCGGGGCTATGCCCGACCCGCAGGTTGAAGTCGGCAGACGGGGGTCGTGGGGCCCTCCGGTGGCGGCGCCGTCCGGGGACGAAGGAGCGGAATCGTCGTGAGATGTGTCCTCGAGCTCGAGTACGGGGATGAGGCCGTCGCCGCCGCCGTGCACGGTGCGCTCGCTCCCGATAACGCGTCGTTCGTCCGCGCCGAGGCGAGGGGCACGTGCGTGATCGCGGAGATGGATGGGGCGTCGCCGATGAAATTGCTGCACACCGTCGAGGACTACCTCGCGTGCGTCGCGGTCGCGGAGAAGACCGTCCTCGCCGCCAGGGGGTGATCGTTTGGTCTGGCGGCGTTCCGCGCACATCATCTCGGGTGGTAGGCCCCGGGGAATCACGTTCCTCGCCGTGTACTATGCCATCGTCGGCGTCGGCATCCCCGCGATCGCCATCTGGGCCGTGTACGTCTGGAGACACCTGCCACAGGCACTCATCCCTTCGTTCCAAAACAACACGGAGGCCCTCGTCGTGATCGCCCTCGTCGTCGGAGGCGTCCACGTCACGGCGGCCTGGGGCCTGTGGGGCCTCCGCGGCTGGTCGCGCCTCCTCGTCGTAGCGCTCTCGCTGGCGGGGGTCGTCTTCGGCATCTTCACGATCCCCCTCGGGTTCGCGTCGGTCATGCTCAACATCGTCACGTTCTGGTACATGACCCACCACCGCGTGCGCGAGGTCTTCGCGACGGCCTCGCATCGTCCCATGTGATCAGGCGGGGATCCCCTCGCGAACTCGGACCGCGACGCCGCGGTCGAACGCGAGCATCTCCTCGCGGTTCATGATCGTGCGGCCCACCGCCGCCAGCGCGTCGGACTCGTCCACGACGAGGCACTCGTCGAACGGCCTCAGGTCCGGATCGCACTCGACGACGAACTTCGCCATCACGTTCTTCCCCTGGCGGTTGAACTCCGTGGTGTCGGACTTCACGACGACGCGCAGTGTCGGCCGTGTGAAAGCCGCGTGGAGGAACCTCGCGCCCTCCGTCTTCAGGGTGTAGAACCCGTCCTCCGCGCGCACGGAAAGGATGTGCGCTCCGTCGCGCATCACGTTCCGCACCTTGCCCGTCGTCTTCGAGGTGACGGTCTCGATCTTCCCCTTGAGGAGTGCGTCCGCCGCGCCGCGCCCGAACTGGAAGTCCGCGATTGCGCGAAGGCGCGCTGCTGCCACGTCGAACGAGCCCGGGCCGTCTGGAGGCAATTCCTCGAGGGACCCGGGACCCGCCCAGAGGACACCTCGGTCGTATCCCGCGCCGCGGAGGAAGTGCTGCGCGAACACCTCCAGCGCCTCGAGGGACTCCGCGTCAAGCGTGTCCGGCACGACGCTCTGCCCGATCGGATGGATCTCGTCGAGCTCGATGGGGACGGGTCCCCACACGGACTTCACGAGGAAGTGGACGTCGTGCGTCGCAAGGATTCTTGCGATGAGTTCGGCGTGCGCGGTCGCATACGGCCTCGCGCCCTCAGGGAACATGACGAGGTGTCGTCTCGGCGTGCGGTATCGTTCTTGGACGCGCTGGCGGTAGCGATGGAGGATCGGACGGTGCTGCGTCTCCGGACCCGTGAAGAAGAACCCGCCGCGGCGGCTGAGGGGCTCGAATCGCTCGAGGAATTCGTTGTGGCGGCGGAGCTCGCGAAGCGCCTCGAGCAGCGCCGGATGCGCACGGCATCTGCGCTCGACGTGCTCCCACAGCCGTCCGTCCGCGATCGCCTGACGCACGCGACGCAGCTCGGCGAAGCTCGCGTATAGATTGTGCTCCGCACGAAGTCGCTCGTTCGTCTTCAGGTCCTCGAGTTTGGCGGTGGAGCACGCGGGGCATTCGCAGGGGATCTCGACGAGGTCCTCGACGTGGCGCGTCCCGTCCGCGAACATCAGGCGGCCGTCGCGCGCGAATTTGTGATACGACGCGGAGTCGAACAGGTCGCACCCGAGGAGCGCCGCCAGGCCGAAGACCATCGGGTGCCCGGCCCCGAACAGGTGGACGGGACGGTCCGGGCGCAGGCCCTGTTTGGCGGCGACGATCACACGGACGAGGTCGCGGAATCGGTAGGACTCCATGAGGGGGACGACGCC
>CAYNEM010000009.1:0-117338 GCA_964396265.1 uncultured Methanomassiliicoccales archaeon | reverse complement strand
TCGTGCACTTCGCAGACCCGATGTGCTGGTGGTCGTGGGGCCTCGAGCCGATCCTGCAGCGGCTCAAGGAGGTGTACGGGGACAACGTGAAGGTCACGTACCGGATGGGCGGGACGTATCGCGACCGGAACGAGTGGATGAAGGAGTACGAGGTCAACGAGCAGACGACGCTCCACTGGGTCCACCAGTCCGTGGAGATGACGGGCATGTCCGTCGTTCCGGACTACATGTGGCGGTCGAAGGTCTCGTCCACGTACCCGGGCTGCCTCGCGTTCAAGGCGGCGCAGCTCCAGTCCGCGGAGAAGGCGGACAGGTACTTCCGTCGCATGATGGAGGCGTTCCAGGTCGAGTGCCGCCCCGCGACGGAGGACGAGTACGCGCGCTTGGCGGCGGAGGTCGGGCTCGACGGTGAGCGCCTTCGGAAGGACATGGGGTCCGCGGCGGTGCAGAAGGCCTTTGAGGAGGACCAGCACGCGATGCACGCGGCCCACGCGAACTTCCTCTCCCTGGTCGTGCGGAACCGCGAGGGGAAGTCCGTCGCGAAGGGGCAGACCTTCACGGCAGGGCCCTTCGAGGAGATCGTCGACCGCCTCGCGCCCGGGCTGCCGAAGCGAACGCCGTCGGACATCCTGGAGTACGTGGAGCATCACCAGGGCCTCACGCCCGCGCGCGAGATCGCGGAGGTGTTCCGGATTTCCAACGCGGACGCGCAGGCGCGGCTCGAGAAGCTCGCCGCGGCGGGTCTGCTGAAGCCCGTGACGTCGGACGCCGGCGCGTTCTGGCGGTGGGGGAGCCAGAAGGTGGACAAGCTGCCACTGGACCTCGTCCCCGTCTCCCACGTGATCCCGACGGAATACGCGGCGCGTGCAACGGACCTCGCCCCCGTGATCACGAGGGCGGTGCAGGCGCTGTACACGGAGGTCGCGTCGAGTCCGGAGAAGGAGTACCACTTCCCCCACGGCATGCAGGCGCTCACGTACCTGGGATACGCGGAGGCGGAGCTGAACAAGCTGCCGTCGACGGCGACGGAGTCGTTCGCAGGCGTCGGCTTCCCGCACGCCGCCAACGCGATCCGGCCGGGCGACACCGTGCTCGACATCGGCTCCGGCTCCGGGACGGACGTGCTGTACGCCTCCCTGAAGGTCGGCCCGAAGGGGAGGGTGCACGGCCTCGACATCACGCCCGCCATGATCGCGAAGGCCCGCGCGAACATCGCGAAGATAGGGGCGAAGAACGTGGAGATCCACGAGGGCGGAGCCACGAAGATCCCGTTGCCGGACGCAAGCGTGGACGTCGTCACGAGCAACGGCGTGCTGAACCTCGTGCCGGACAAGGAGGCCGCGTTCCGGGAGATCCACCGGGTGCTCAAGCCGGGCGGGCGCCTCCAGCTCGCGGACATCGTGTCCCAGGAAGACGTCGGAGCCGTCTGCGGCATCAACCCGCAGCTGTGGGCAGATTGCATCGGCGGCGCGGCCGTGGAGTCCGAGTATCTGAAGGCCATCGAGAGGGCGGGATTCCAGGACGTGCGCGTGATCAAGCGCTTGGACTACTTCGCGAAGTCGTCCTCAGAGAGCATCCGTCGGATCACGAAGACGTTCGGAGCGGAGAGCGTCGTCCTGGAGGCGCGGAAGGCGTGAGGGCGGACGGTGGGGCACGTTCCCCCATGACAGAGCGGATTGTCTAGGCGCCCAACAGCTCAATCCAAATGCCGTCCGGGTCCCTCACGTAGACCTCCGTCCCCTCGGACTTCGCGGGTGGGACCGCGGGCTTCGCGCCCTTCCGGAGGAGCTCACCGTACGCCTTCTTCACGTCCGCGACGACGAACGCGAGGTGGTCCATCTCGTCGCCCTTCCGGTACGGCGTGTGGAACCGGCTCGCGGGCGGGTACCAGTTGAGCTCAAGCTTCTGACTCGAACCGGGCCCGAGGAGTTGCACGTACTTCCCGCCGTGGCCCATGGTTCCTTCGTTCACGACCTTCATCCCGAACGCTCTCGTATAGAAGTCGAGGGACCGCTTCAGGTTCCGGACCCGGATGCCCGTGTAGTAGAACCGGTACTTCATGTTCCTGCGATTGCCGCGTGAGGGCATGAGCGTATAGCCGCCGTTCGGCGGGTCACCGGGCGAGCACGCCCTCGTCGGAGAGGAACGTCTCGATCGCCGTCACCGCATTGGCGGGACCGAAGTCCCGCGGCGGCGTCCGCCCCTCCGCGAGCTTGGCAGGGATGAGTTCCCTCAGGCGGAACGCGTCCTCGTACGTATACGGGAGACCGAACGCCCGGAGGTTCCGTTCCGCCTCCGCGTGGCCCTTCGGCGGGATCGCGATCACCGGCGTCCCCGCCGCCAACGCCTCCATCATCGTGCCCTTGCCCGCGATCGTGACCACGAGGTCCGCTGCCAGGACGTAGTCCTGCAAGTTCGGGATGAACCCACGGAAGTACACGTCCTTCTCCTTCGGCGCGGGGATCGAGGGGCCCGTGACGACGATCATCTGCGCGGCGTCCCTCTTCAGCTCCCGCCACGCGCGGATCGCCTCCTCGATTAGGAAGGCGCCGACGTTCGTCCCGCCGGGCGCCACGAGGACGGTCTTCTTGAGGAACACGAAATCGTCCCTGAGCTTCTCGCGTGTCCCCGAGAACTGGCGGACGATCGGGCCGACGTACGTGGCATTCGGCAGGTCGATGTTCTTCTCCAGCGCGAGGACGAGGACGTGGTCGCGTTCGAGGAGGGACCTCATCCACCACCGCCCGTACGACTCCACGAGGCGCGTGGCGAGACCGCCGCCAAACGACTGGCCGATCGAGTGGGCGAGGACGATGGTCGGGATCTTCCGTCTCACCGCCAACCGCACGGAGGCCATCTCGCCGTCAGAAATCAGGAATCGGAAGTGGTCCCAGTCCGCTTCCTTCTTCAGGAACCTCGAGGCAACGCGGACGTACTTCGCGTACTCGCGGTACCAACGAAACATCGAGTGAAGCTGTCCGTTGTCGTGGAACCACGGCGGCGTCGGCGGCATCGGCATTGCGTCGAAGCCGTGTGAGACCGCCAGATCGAGCGCGGGCGCCCCCGCGAGGAAAAAGAGATACGTGTCCGGATGGCGGCGTTGCAGCTCACGAGCGATCGCGATCGCGCGGGCGGCGTGTCCTAGGCCGAGAGAGTTCACGGCAACATAGCCTCGGACCTCGCTCACGTGGAACCCGAATCAGTCGTGGGCTATCAAGGGTAGGAGCCTCGGTTCCGCAGTTCAAATAATGGGCGTGAAGCAGGTGAACGCTCGCGGGGTTGGCGATCGGACCACCAACTACTTCCGCGGTTTCCCCATTTCACAAAGGGAGGATGCCCGAGACCGTCCCCGTCAGCCCCAAAGTCCTTCGCGCCTCGAAGATCCCACGGACCGGCCTGCGCCTTCGGACTTGGATCATTCGCGGGGACGTTCTCGCCTCGATCGGGGGATTTCTCCTCCTGTTCTCCCTTCTGCTGCCTTGGTACTACCTTGGAGAGGCCGGTGAGATCCCGCAACCGGGGCCGATCGGAATGTCGCTTGGAGCGGCCACGGCCGTCGTAGTGACGTACGTTATGTTCGTGTTCCTTGGCGCTGGAACCCGCAACCCAGTCGTGATCGCCGTCTTCGCCATTGCACAGATGGCGTTTGTCGGATTCCTCCTACTGCAGGCGCTCGCCGACCCTCCTGCGCTCATGTCGGACCCTTGCTTGAGCCGGATCCCGGTCAGTAATTATTGCGACTACGCCCCACCCATCCACGGACCGGACCTCGGTCTGTTTGTCGCCTCCGGGGCGGCGTTCCTCTCGTTTGCAGGCGGACTCCGCGAAGCTGAGCTCCTCGCTCGACGCAAGAGACTTGCCCTGGCTGTCAGCGCTCGATCGACTCCCTAGGGGTAGGTACTCGCGGTCACGGACATCGCGGGCGCGAGGTTGTCCGCGATCACGTCCCAGTGGTCGCCGCCGTCCCGCGTGGAGAACACCTGCCCCTGCTCCGTGGCGATGTACACGCCCACGGGGTCCTGTCCGTCAGACCCGACACCCTCACGGAGGATCGTGAGGTGCGCGGGCCTCGGGAGGCCGGTCGTGAGACGTTGCCACGCTCGGCCTCGGTTCCGCGTTCGGTACACGGCCATCTCGCCGAGCGTCGTGCGGTCGTCGTCGCTCTTCAACGGCACGACGTACGCGCTGCCCCCGTCCGAGCCGACCGCCAAACCGAACCCGAACGAGCTCGAGAGGCCGCGGGACACGTCGAGCCATCGCCCCCGACTCTCGTCCCACCGGAAGACGCCCCAGTGGTGTTGCTGGTAGATCGTGTTCGGGTCCTCCGGATCGCGCGCGAGCTTGTGCGGGCAGTAGCCCACGTCGTGCGGCTTGCGGTCGGGGAACCAACGGGCGGTCATGCCGTCGTTCATCGTCTCCCATGAGTCGCCGCCATCCTCCGTGGAGAACACCCCCACCGCGGAGATCCCGACGACCATCTTCTTCGCGCTTTTGGAGTCCGGCAGGACCGTGTGGAGGCACAATCCGCCATTCCCTGGGTTCCACTTCGGCCGCGTCGCGTGCGATGTGAGGCCGTCGACGAGCTTCCACGAGTCCCCGTCGTCTTCGGAGCGGAACAAACCCGCGGGCTCCACGCCCGCATACAGCACTCCGGGCGCGGCCGGCCCGCCGCCGACGACGTTCCAGATCTTCGCGACGCTCCATCCGGACTTCTTGGAATACGCGGGCCCGGCCTTCCCCCGCGTCCACTTCGTGAGCGTCCTCGATCGGTGCACGAGCGGCCCCCACTGGCCGCTGTTCACCGCCGCCCACGCCACACCCTCCTGTGGGTCGTACCGCGCTTGGTGCACGGGGATGCCCTCGAAGTAGCGCCCGGCGAGCTTCCACCGCCTCCGGTCCTTCGAGTGGAACACGTACAGTCCCTTCCGCGTGCCGACCAAGACGACCGTGCTGCCCTTGGGAATCGCCGCCAACTCAACCACCTGCCACCGAGGGGATGATGTGCACCGTATCGCCGTCCTTGACGCGCACGCGCTCGGGCTGGCCCTCCATCACCTGGTCGCCGTTCACGAACACGACGACGTACTCCCGGATGAGCCCCGTGTCCGCAAGGACGCGCTGCCGGATGCCGGGGAACTTACGGTCGAGATCCGCAAGCAGGACTTCGAAGGTGCCTCCCGAGGCCTGGACGCGGCTCGCGCCCTTCGCGTACTCGCGCAAGGCTGCGGGCAGGATGACATCGACGGCCACACACTCCCCCTGGGGTCTAGGGGATGGACGGTGGGGGATGAAAAGGCTTCGGGTGACGCCGCCAGAAACAGCGGTCTTCAGGAGACGACCGTCGGAAGCCCATCCGCAAGTGTCGAGAACGCGGGCTTCCAACCGAGGCGTGCCTTGAGTTTCGCGTTCCTCGGCCGGAACGACTCCGTGAGAAGCAGGACCCCGTCGCGGCCGACCACGAGGCTCGCGAGGATCGGCGGCGCACTCCTAGGACGCTTCGCCCCGACCGCGGCCGCGATGAGGTCGGACGCGGCGCGCAGGGTCATCGGCTCGTCGTCCGCGACGATGAAATCCTCCGCGCCCCTCGCCTTCTCGACCGCCAACGCGTATGCGAGCGCGCAGTCCTGCACGTGGACGAACGCGGTGAAGTTCGACCCGTCGCCGAGCACGCGGTACTTTCCCTGGCGCATGTAGTCGATGAAGTACTTCTGGAAGGCCCCGCCGCGGCCATAGACGAACGGCGGGCGGAGGACGGACACGGGAAGGCCGTGTTGGCGGTGGGCTTCGTGGACCATCGCGACGACCTCCCCCCGGGCACGGGTCGCGCGCGCAATGGGCTCGATCGGCGTCGTCTCGTCGATCCATGCGCCGGGCTCATGGCGGTACACGCCCGCGCATCCGCTCGCGATCGCGAACGACTTCATGCTTCGCTCCGTCGCGACCGCGACGAGGTTCTTCGTCCCTTGCATCGAGACCTCGTATGCGGTCTTGAACTTCGTCTGGACGTCGGGCAATGCGAGGTGGATGACCGCGTCCGCGTCTTTGGCGGCGTTGTCGTATGTCTCCCTGCGCGTCACGTCCCCGACGACGACGCGCTCGACCTTTCCGAACTTCGCGGCGTCGGACTCCTTGTGCACGAGGGCTGTCACCCGATGTCCCCGGACGAGCAGAAGGCGGACGACGTTCCAACCGATGAAGCCGGCCGCGCCCGTGACGAAGACATGCACGAGCCGCGGATTGGCGGCGGGGGCTTTGAACCTGTGGCGTATACTTCACGCACGGCGCAGGCTCGGAAGGAACCGCCCTGTGCGCGCCATGTATTGGCGGTACTTCGCCCCGAAGCCCTCGGGCGAGGAGAGGAGCCGTTCTTCCTTGCGCGCGCGGTAGTTCGCGACACCGAGGACGAGGACGGCCGCCGCCAGAAGGACGAGGTTCAGAAACACGAGGGCGACGCCTGCGGTGAGGAAGATTGCCCCCGCATAGGTCGGGTGGCGGATGCGCGCGTAGGGACCGATCGTGATGAGCTCATGGTCCTTTGCGACGACAATCTGGATCGTCATGAACCGCCCAAGCGCGCGGCCGGCCCAGAGGACGAGGATGCCGCCAACGGCCCAGAGGGCGAGGCCCACGACCTGAAGAACCTCGTCGTAGCGAAACGAGAACATCAAGGCGTTCTCGTACATGAGCACGGGTGCCAAGATCATGAGGAACGGGTACATCTGTGGCCCGAGGAAGAGGAGGGGCCAAACGACCTGCAGGACCCGCGGCGGGTTGTCCTGCGCGCGGAACGCCTTCGGGTGCTCGACCCGGCGGGAGAACACCAAGATCGTCGCGACCGTGGCGGCCGCCATCCCGAACGCGAGGTACCAGACGAGGTCGCGCCCGAACATAGATCCACCAAACGCATCCGCCGCCAAGAATGTTCCGAACGGACGGAAGCCTTATCGACATCCCGCGAGCATGGTGACCGCATGTTCGAAAAGCGGGACTACCGCGTGATCCCGGGCGCCAAGGCGGAGGCGGTGTGGGCGAAGGCGTGGGACTGGTGGCAGCGCGCGGGCTTCGCCCTCTACCACGTCGGCCCCGGACACTTCACCGGCTCCTCCGTGTACTCCAAGATCGGCCTGCGGCGGGAGATCGACGTGCGGTTCCTCGACGCGAGCGACGCGCTGTACGTCGACCTCGGGTTCCGTGCGCGGCTCACGGATGAGGGCGCGGTCGGCGGCGCCGTGGCGGCGGTCGTGTTCTTCCCCGTGGCGGCCGTCGGCGGCGCGATCTCGTGGTCCGAGTACGAGAACGAGGCGAACGCGCTCATGGCGAACTTCTGGCAGCTCCTGTGGCAGGCCACGGCGAGGCCCAGCTATCCTTTGTACGCGACCGCCCCGCCGTTCGGGACGCCGTACGCGGTCATGCCCCCCGTGCCTGTGCCCGCCGCCAAGACGTGTGCGAAGTGCGGCGCGGGCCTGGCGGCGGATTGGAAGGCGTGCCCGTATTGCGGGACGCCCGCGGGATGACCTTCAATAGCCGAACAGGCGGTCGTAGCGCTTGTGGTCCCCGATCCACAGAATCCGAACCTCAAGATGCTCCGCCTGCGCACCGGCCACCGTGTACAGGGCTCTCCAACCTCCGGACAGCTCGGTGCGGAACAGATTCGGGAGGGATTGGAAGGGCTTCGGGACGCGGCGGCGCGGAATTCGATCCCCGAAGTAGGGCTCGACTGCGAGACGATCCGCGAGTCGTCGGATTCCCCGCCGCCGGACTGAGTCCGCGGCTTGGAATTCTCGCTCGTTCACGCTGACAATCGCCGTCGCCACATTCCTGCTCCCAAGGGCTACCGCAGACGGATGAACCCCATGGCATTCCAGAACGCTGGGTCTTCATGCAGGACCCACATCACACCGCGCTTCGGATCCTCTGCAACGAGGTTGAAGCGCTTCAATTCCTCGATGCAGGACCGCACGGTGGAATGACGGATGCTCTTCGCCCCCAGCCTGCGCTTGATCTCTGCGAGCCGAAGAGGACCCTCATCACGCGTCTGTGCGGCGCGAAGTATCCTTTCGACCTCGTGAACCGTCCTCAGGAGGGGCGACGGGCCGGGCCAGTCCTTCGGAGCCAACAGAGGCGACACGTATGTCATATGACAGACATGCAATATAAACCTAGTTCAACGCTTGGCGTGCATGTACGGCCGGTTTCCTTCGAACCCTTCTAAAGCCTTATTTATGCGCGGACCATCGCCGCCAACCCCGGGGGAGTTCATGGCCACCGTCGCGCACACGCTGGACAACGGCCTCACCGTCCTTCTGCACCCCATGCCAGAGGCACCCGCGGTCGCCGTGTGGGTCGGGTACAAGGTGGGCTCGCGGAACGAGCGGCCGGGGATCACGGGCGCCACGCACTGGGTCGAGCACATGCTGTTCAAGGGCGGCGGGGCTCTAAAGAAGGGCGACATCGACGCGATCGTCGGCCGCATTGGCGGCAAGTTCAACGGGTTCACCGATACGGACTTCACGATCTACTTCGAGACGCTCGGGCCGGACCACCTCGACACGGCACTGATGATCGAGGCGGAACGCATGCGCAACGCGGCCTTCGACCCGCAGGAGACGGAGGCCGAGCGGGGCGTGATCATCAGCGAGCGCGAGGGCGGCGAGAACAACCCGAAGGTGCTCCTGTCCGAGGAGCTGTGGCACCTCGCGTTCCACGCGCACCCGTACCACTGGCCCGTGATCGGGTGGAAGACGGACCTCGAGCGCATCCAGCGCGACGAGCTTTACGATTACTACCGCCTGCACTACGCGCCGAACAACGCGGTCCTCACGATTGCGGGCGCGTTCTCGGAGGAGGACGCGATGCGCAAGGTCGAGGCGCACTTCGGCGCGTTCCGTCCCGAGGAGCAGCCCGCGCCATTGGCGGTGACGGAGGCGCCGCAGGAGGGCGAGCGACGCGGCGTGATCCGCCGCGCAGGCACGCAGGACCATCTCATGGTCGGCTATCGCGTCCCGGAGCTCGCGCACGCGGACACCGCGCCCCTCCTCGTCCTCCAGGCGGTGCTCGGCGGCTGGCACGGGGTCGGCTTCCTCGGCGGCCCCTTCGTTTCCCGCAGCAACCGCCTGTACCGCGGCCTCGTAGACGCGAAGCTCGCCACGGACGTCAGCGCGCAGCACGCGTTGCGGCGCGACCCGGGCTTGTTCGTCGTCGAGGCCACCGTCCGGGAAGGCGTGGACCCCGCGAAGGTGGAGCGCACGGCGATCGCGGTCACCGAGGGACTCCGGAAGAAGCCGCCGACGAGGACCGAGATGGCGCGGGCCCTCCGTCAGATCCGCGTCTGGCATGCGTACGAAAGGGACGGGCCGACCGCGAAGGCGCTCCTGCTCACGTGGTTCGAGGTCGTCGCGAGCCACCGCCTCCTCGACGCCCTCTTAGAGCGATGCCAGTCCATCACGGCGGAGGACGTCCAGCGCGTCGCCGACGCGTACCTGAGCGAGGACCGTCGCACCGTGTGCACGTTCCTGGCGCGGAGGCAGGCGGGGTGAGCGACCTCACGCGGCTCGCACTGGACAACGGTGCGGTGCTCATGCTCCGTGAGGACCACTCGAACCCCTCCATCGCTCTCCGGGGGAGCGTCCGCGCAGGGGCCGCCTACGGTCCGCCCGGCGTCGCGGAGTTCGCCGGGCGCCTCCTGTTCCGGGGGACGACGAAACGCAGCGCCGCCAAGATGAGCGACGCGATCGAGGACCTGGGGGCCGCGCTCTCGAGTTCGAACTCGGAGGAGTCCATCGCGGTCCATGGCCGCTGCACACCGGAGACCCTGAAGCCCACCCTGCGCCTCCTGACCGAGTCGCTTTCGTCGCCCGCGTTCCCGGAGGCAGAGCTCGAGAAAGTCCGAGGAGAGGTGCTCGGCGATATCCGGGCACAGCAGGACGACACGCGACGCGCCGCAACGCGGAGACTCAACGAACTCGTGTATTCGAAGAAACACCCGTACGGGCGCGACCCGAAGGGGGATGAGGCATCCGCACGGAAGGTGCAGCCGAAATCCGTCCGCGCGTTCTTCGGATCGCACGGCGGCGCGTCGGGCATGGTGTTCGCGTTCAGCGGGGACCTCGACGCGGCGGCGTTCGAGGGCATCGTCGCGCCCGCGTTCGAGGAGCTCGAGGGGGGTTCGCCGCCAAGACCCCTGCCCGCACCGATCCCGGCGGCGCGGACGAGCGCGGTGATCCCGATGCCGCACAAGTCTCAGGCGGACTTCGTCGCGGGACGCGTCGCCGTTCCGCGGGCGCACCCCGACTACTACGCGCTCAACCTCGGGAACCTGCTGTTCGGCCGCATCGGTCTGTACGGCCGCCTCGGCACGTCCATCCGCGACACCCTCGGCCTCGCGTACTACTCGTTCAGCTCCCTCGACGCGCGCCTCGCCGGCGGCCATTGGTCCGTGAGCGCGGGCGTGAACCCGAAGAACCTCGCCAAGGCCGTCAAGGCCATCCGCGCGGAGGCCCGGCGGCTGGAAAAGGAGCCGTTCACAGAGCAGGAGATCCGGGACGGGAAGACGCACCTCGTCGGCGCGCTGCAGGTCGCCCTCGAGCGCAACCCGGAGTATGCGGGCTTCCTGCACGATGTCGAGTACCACGCCCTGGGTGCGGACTTCCTCGCGCGGTACCCCTCCCTCGTCCGTGCGATTGACCCTGACCTCGTCCGCAAGAAGTCCATCGCGTGTTTCGACCCCGACGCGTGCTCGTGGGTCGTGTCCGGACCGGTTGGCGGGATGAAGATCGCGTTCTGACCCGACGTCCCGGGACAACCTATAAAACGCCCAGACCCCTACTGGACGACTGCTCCGGGTTGGGGCAGGGGAGACCGTGCGCAGGGCGGCCGTCGTTTGCGTCATGCTTGCGTTCATCGCGGCCATGCCGGTGGCGGCGCAGAACCTACCGCCAGGCGGGCGGTACGGGGGCGACCTTCGCGTGGCGCTGCCCGCGGCCCCGGACCTCGATCCCGCACAATTCCTCACGAACCGCCTCGTGCAGGGGGTCGTCTACGAGTCGCTCTTACGCATCGGGCCGGACCATGTCCCCGTGGGATCCCTCGCAAACAGCTGGACGCCGAACGCAGGCGCGAGCACGATCACGTTCGACCTCCGGGGCGCGAACTGGTGGGACGGCACGCCGATGGACGCGCAGGACGTCCTCTGGTCGTATCAGCGGCACGCGGCGAACGGCCTCGTATCCGGCGTCGCGGCGGCCACGGTCGACGCGGACACGGTGAGGTTCACGTTCACGTCCGGCGGCGGCGACTTCCTCGGGAACGGCGCCACGCTGCCCATCGCGTGGAAGGACAGCGCCTTCACGACCACCCCGAGCGGTCCGTACGCGTCGCCGAACCCGGTCGCGGGCGCACTCGGACTCACGGCGAATCCGCAGCACTGGGCCGGTCGCCCGTACTTCGACCGCCTCGAGTTCCGCTTCCCGCACACGTTCGCGCTGAACCCGAACGGGACCACGCGCCAGGACGACGCGGGATGCGCCCTCATGTTCCGGGACGTGGATCTGATCGGCTGGCCGGTGACCACCTCCGACTTGAACACGCCGCGGGACTGCGTCGACGGCTTCGGGGGCTTCGGACCCGGGCAGAACCGCACGCTCCTAGACGACAAGAGGTTGCTCCCGCACCTCGGGACCGTCGAGTCGCCGGGACTCCGGTTCCTCTACCTGGGGATGAACACGCAGCGGGCGCCCCTGGACGACCCTCCGCTGCGCCAGGCCCTCTCCCGCGCCCTCGACCGCGACCTAATCGCGGGGACCTTCGGGGGGGCGATCGAGGCGGGGACGGACATCGCGGACTCGCCGGTCTCCCCGGCGAACGAGGCGTGGTTCAACGCGAGCGTCCCGAGGTACCGCGTGCCGCGCACGGTCTCGGGCACGACCGCCGTCCCGACGCTCGAGGCCGTGAACCAATTCCTCAACGCCGCGGGGTATCTGGACCGTGACAGCGACGGCTGGCGGGACGATCCCGACGGTCTGCCGTTCGGGTTCACGGTCCTCACGTACGACAAGCCGAACGACCCGCGCGTCGCGAAGTATCTCGACCTGATCACGAAGTTCCAAGCGATCGGCATCAACATCACTCAGGAGGAGCACACGCCCGCGGACCTCCGCGCGATTGTGGCCTCGGGCGCCTACGACCTCTTCGTCGATATCGGGGACGCGCGCGGCGAGCCGTCGTTCCTGTTCGACATGTTCCATTCCACCGGGAGCGCGAACGTCGTCAACCTCGTTTCGCCCGAGCTCGACGCGGTCCTCGAGGTCGCGCGCGACGCGATCGATCCCGCGGTCCGCCGCCAGGCGGTGTTCGACGCGGAGGGTTGGATTGCCGTGAACGCGCCCATCGCCCCCATCGTGCACTTCCAGAGCGTCAACGCGCTCGACCGATTGGAGTTCCAAGAGTGGTCCGCGGAACTTGGCGGCGTCGTCAACCACTGGTCGCTGACGGGAGCCCACGTGACGCAGCGCGGTCCTCTGATCGTGACGGTGGAGGCCCTCGACAACGGCCTCCGGTCGCGCGAGACCACGACAATCACCGTGCGCGCGCGGGACCGGGAGGGCAACCCCGTTCCGTCGGCGAGCGTCTGGCTCGAGGGCGCCGGCTTCTCCGTGCAATCAGGGATCACGGACGCCTCCGGGCAGTTCCGGACGACCCTCACGGCGGCGGAGGTGACGTCCGACCAGGACGTCGTCATCACGGCGGAGGCTTCCAAGGCCGGGTATGCGGGCTCGACCGCAGCCACGACAATCACCGTCCACGCGTCGCCGCGGGAGTTCACGATCAGCCTCGCGAAGGGGGCCACCATCCTCGACTCCGGGAACGAGACGATCGTGCGGATCGTCGTGCGGGACCGCGACAACGCGAGCGTCGTTGCGGGGGCGACCGTATCGTTCGAAGTGTCCCCTTCCGGCCTCGGCGGAGTCGTCGACGTCGCGACGGGGACGACGGACTCCAGCGGGATGTACGAGGCGACGTTCTCCGGCGACACGAAGTCCCTCGTTCGCTTCCTCATCACCGCCACGGTCTCCCTCCCGGGATACGCGAACGCGACGGCGGTGACGAGCCTCGAGGTGCTCGCCCGACCCCCAGGGAACGCCCCGAGGACGCCCGCGCTCGACACGATCACGATGGTCGCCGTCGTCGCCACGCTCGCGGCGCTGTACGGTGCGTGGCAGCGGCGCAAATGGGTCGCGCGCAAGCCGTAGCGAAACCATAAGAAGGGCGCGGCGCATCGGCGCCCGCGTGGCCGACGCCCTTGAGCAAGGGAAGAACCGCCTCGAGTGGGCACGCGAACACATGGCCGTCTTGGCGGCGGTCCGCCGCGATCTCATGAGACGGAAGTCGCTGAAGGGCGTGCGCGTCGGGATGGCCCTCCACGTGGAGGCGAAGACGGGCGTGCTTGCCCTCGCCCTCCGGGACGCGGGAGCGCAGGTCCGCCTCGCCTCGTGCAATCCGTTGAGCACGGACGACGCCGTCGTCACGGGGCTGAGGGACGCCGGGCTCGAGGTCTACGCGAAGAAATGGGAGTCGGACAAGGAGTACGACGAGTACCTCCACAAGGTCCTCGACCTGAAGCCGAACCTCGTGATCGACGACGGTGCCGACCTCATCTACCGACTGCACACGCGCCGCCGCGACCTCCTCGGGGACGTCATCGGCGCGAACGAGGAGACGACGACGGGCGTAAACCGCATCCGCGCGATGGAGCGCGACGGGAAGCTCGCGTTCCCCGTGATCGACGTGAACGACGCGCAGATGAAGCACCTGTTCGACAACCGGTACGGGACCGGGCAGAGCGCGATCGACGGCATCCTGACCGCCACGAACCTCCTGCTCGCGGGGAAGCGTTTCGTCGTCGCGGGATACGGGTGGTGCGGCCGCGGCATCGCTGCCAGGGCAAAGGGCATGGGGGCGCACGTCTTCGTGACGGAGGTCGACCCCGTGAAGGCGATCGAGGCGAAGCTCGACGGGTTCGAGGTCATGCCGATGACGGAGGCCGCGAAGGGTGCCGACCTGATCGTCACGGCCACGGGCGACAAGGATGTCATCACCGCCAAACACCTCGGACTCCTGAAGGACGGGTGCATCCTCGCGAACGCGGGCCACTTCAATGTCGAGGTCTCCATGGTGGACCTCGAGAAACTGTCCACGAGGAAGCGACGCGTCCGCGAGTTCGTGGACGAGTACACGTTGAAGGGGGACCGGAAGGTGTACGTGATCGGCGAGGGACGGCTGGTGAACCTGGCGGCGGGGCAGGGCCACCCGGTCGAGATCATGGACATGAGCTTCTCGATCCAGGCCCTGTGCGCGGAACACCTCGCAAAGCACGGGAAGGGCATGGAGCCGCGCGTCCACGACGTCCCCCGCGACATCGACGAGGCCGTCGCCCGCCGGGCCCTCGAGGCGATGGGCGTGGGCATCGACTCGCTCACCGCGGCGCAGAAGACCTATCTGCGATCGTGGACGGAAGGCACCTGAGAGCATGGCCCTGCGCGCGGTGCTTTCCGACTTCGATGGCACGATCACGCAGGAAGACGTCGCGGAGCTCCTCCTCTACGAGTTCACAGGAGACGCGTGGCTCGCGATCGAGAGGCAGCACGGGCAGATCGGAACGCGAGAGACCTTGCGGCGTGAGTTCGATCTCGTCCGAGCGTCCCGCGAGCAGGTGGTCGCCGCCGCGGAACGCCTCGCCAGGCTGGACCCGACGTTCCCATCGTTCCTTGCCTTCTGTCGCGAGCAGGGCATCCACGTGGAGATCGTGAGCGAGGGGTTCGACGTGTACCTCGCTCCCTTGCTCCGCATGTGGAATCTCGACGTCCCCTTCCGGACGAACGCCGCGACGTTCCTCGGGGACCGCATCGAGTTCGCGCACCCGTACGCCGACCCCACCTGCACGCTGTGCGGCACGTGCAAGATGAAACGCGTCCTCGAGCTGCGCGCGGCGGGGTACCGGGTCGCGTTCGTGGGGAACGGGATCTCGGACATCTGCCCCGCCCTTGAGGCGGACCTCGTGTTCGCGAAGGCGGACCTCGAGCGAATGTGCCGGGAACATGGCCGAGAGTGCGTCCCGTTCCGGGACTTCTCGGACGTGCAGAGGGGGATCGCGGAATGGCGGTGAAGAACTTCCTCGGCGTGTTCGGCCACGTCGTGCTCGACCACATCCTGTCCGTGCCGAACCTCCCTCGCCCGGACACCTCCGTCCGCGTGACGGACCGCAACACCTACTTTGGCGGCACGGGAGGCAACGTCGCGCGCTGCGCCGCCCGCCTCGGCGTGAGGACGGCGCTCGCATCGTTCGTCGGCGAGGATTTCCCCGCCCCCTACCGCCAGGCGCTCCAACGGGACGGCGTGGACCTGGAGGACCTTCGCAGCGTCCGCGGGGCACCCACCCCGACCGCGTGGATCTTCACGGACCCGCACGGGGACCAGACGACCGTAATCGACCAGGGGCCCATGTGGGACGCCCATCGTCGGCCTCTGCCGGCGCACACGGTCCGGTCCGCGCAGCTCGTCCACCTCGGCACGGGGCGGCCGGCGTACCACGAGCGCGTCGCGCGACTCGCCGCCAGGCTCGGCAAGACGATCGCGTTCGATCCGTCGCAGGAGATCTCGTACGCTTACTCGCGCGCGTCGTTCATGCGTATCCTCCGGATGGCCCACCTGTTCTTCGGGAACGAGGCCGAGGTCGGCCAGGCGCTCCGGTACGCGGGCCTGGAAAGCCCCCGCCAGCTCCTGCGATACGTGGGCCAGGTCGTGGTGACCCGCGGACGGCGCGGAAGCCTCGTCGTGACGCGGGAGGACGGCGTGCACGCGATCCCGCGCGTACGGATCCGCCGCGTGCTCGACGTGACCGGGGCGGGCGACGCGTATCGAGCGGGCTTCTACGCGGGCCTGGCCCGCGGGTATGACCCGGTCCGGTGCGGCATCCTCGGAAGCACCGCGGCGAGCTTCGTCGTCGAGGCCCGCGGCACCCAGACCCGCCTCCCGGCCTGGGACGGGCTCCTCCTCCGTGCGCGGCGGATGGGGGAATTCTGACCCGCGGCCTCCAGAAAGGTTTATGACGTATCCACGGGTTCGGGCAGCCAAGGTGACCTAGGGATGGCCATCGGCTTTGTCCTCATCTCGACGGCTCCGGCCAAGGAGCACGAGGTGTACAACGAGCTCCAGAAGGTGAAGGAGATTGTGGAGCTCCACCCGTTGTTCGGGGAGTACGACCTGATTGCGAAGGTCGAGGCCAACGACTTCAATGTGCTCGGGCAGGTCGTCGTCGACAAGATTCGCTCCATCCCCGGCGTGATCGACACGAAGACCCTGACTGGCATCAAATTCTAGGAGGGACCGCGATGATCGATGCGTGGAATCTGGGGACGTTCGTGACCATCCTGCTGATGACGTTCTCCATCATCCTGCTGATCGCTGGGGCGTTCACCGCCTACTTCGGAAGCGGGAAGAGCCGGAAGATCGGCGCGGGTCTCCTCGTCGGGGGACTCGTGATCGGCATCCTGTGGGTCGTCCTCGCCCGGAGGGGTTCGCCGCTCGACGGGTTCGTCCCGAGCGTGCTCGATGCAATCCTCGGCGGGATCGGAGTCCTTCTCGCGGCTGCAATTGGCGCGGCCGGCGCCATCGGGTTGTTCCTGCTCGCGATCATGAAGAGCTGAGCGGACTCTTGCCCCATGAGGGGGCCTGACTCGCGCGTACTCGTTCTCTACTGGCGCGGGGGGCCCTGCGGCGGCATGTATGGCGGCATCGGGGTCTGCGGCCGGCGCCGCGCCCGAGATACGAACGCCGCCACGACGATGATGAGGAGGACGAGGATGAGAATCCACACGATGAGAGGAAGGCCGAAGAGAGCGGGGGAGTAGCGGAACGAGGTGAGCTCCGCGGACGACGTCTCTTGGTCGTTCGCGTCACGAGTCTGTCTGCGCGCGTAGTTCCCCGCGGAGGCGGCCCAGTAGGTAGTGGACCGCTCGCCGGACTGCGCGCGGAGCGGGGTGGTCTCGAGGGAACCGGCGGGGACCGTCACGGTCGAGGAGGCTTCGACGATGTAGCTGGTGTCCACGTTCGTGCGGGTGGATACCGGGGGAAGGGGCGGGAGCTGCGTCTCTGCGGTCCGGGACGAAGACGTCGTCCACGTGTCCTGCGTCACGAGCGGCCACCGAATCGCTGCGGGCGGGTCGTATGTAAGGGTGACGATGACGGTGAGTTCAAAGAAGACCGTCACCGTCGCGTTGTACGTGAGCTTGACGAGCGAAAGGTCCGACGTGCGGTACCAGACGTCGCCCCCGTGGTACTGGACGACGTTAGACCCGTTCACGGTCAGACGGAGGCGATAGGCCTCGTAGCTCGCGCCGCCGATCGAGACCGTGTCGATCCCGACGACCTCCATCCGATACGTCCCCGGACCGTTGATCCAGGTGAAGGCCGAGCCCGTGTATTCGTAGGCCCAGAAGTCGCCGGTGCTCCACGTCGGCTTCTCGGCATCGGCGGCGGCCGACGGCGCCATCGAGACGAGGAAGATGGCGAGGGCGAGTCCGAGCGCCAGGACCTGGGTGGGGCGCCGCACGGCGTCTCGGACGATGTCGGGGGGTCTAATAACTTACGGAGTGGTTCCAAAGCTTAATGGGGTCGCCCCCGTGTTCGCCGCCTCATGGCCGACGTCCTCCTCGTCCTCGCGAGCAAGTCCGACAAGGAGGTCGGGGACAAGGCGAGGGACATGCTCCGCCAGTTCGGCGTGAGCTACGAGGTCGCGGTCGCCTCGGCGCACCGGACGCCCGGTCATCTGAAACAACTTGTGGAGACAACCGCCGCCAAGGTGATCATCGCGGTCGCAGGCCTCTCCGCGGCGCTCCCGGGGGCGATCGCTGCCCACACGACGAAGCCCGTCATCGGCGTCCCCGTGAGCGGGAAGATCAACCTCGACGCTCTCCTCTCGGTCGTCCAGATGCCGCCGGGAGTCCCCGTCGCGGCGGTCGGGCTGGACCGCGGGGAAAACGCAGCGCTGCTGGCGATCCAGATCCTTGCGCTCTCGAACCCGGAACTGGAGAAGAAGCTCCACGAGCATCGCAAGAAGCTCGAGGAGTGGGTGATCGAGGACCACAAGGCGCTCTCGAAGGAGTGACCCGGTCCACAGTTCTGTACGGGCCGAGCCCACGCGGCGCACGCAGGTTCTTATCGACCTCCAACCTCTTAGAGGACGCCGTGTTCGATCCGGGGAAGTTCATCGCGCAATCCGTCGAGGACCTGCGCGCCCAGATCAAGGGACGGGCGATCCTGGCCGCCAGCGGCGGGGTGGACAGCACGGTCGCGGCGATCCTTGCGAGCAGGGCGCTCGGGGCGGAACTCCTGGCGGTATTCGTCGACACCGGCCTCATGCGGAAGGGCGAGGTCGAGGACGTCGACCGCACCCTCAAGGAGATGAACGTGCGCCACCGGATCGTCCACGCGGGCGACGAGTTCTTTGCGGCGCTCGGGGGCATCGAGGACCCGGAGAAGAAGCGGAAGGTCATCGGCGCCAAGTTCATCGACATCTTCGAGCGAGAGGCGAAGACGTTCGGCGCCGGCATCCTCGTCCAGGGGACGATCGCCCCGGATTGGATCGAGAGCGGCGGGCAGCTGAGGGACCGGATCAAGAGCCACCACAACGTGGGGGGGCTCCCGGACGTAATGTCCCTCACCTTGGTCGAGCCTCTGCGGGACCTGTACAAGGACGAGGTCCGAAAGGTCGCGCGGGCGCTCGGCCTCCGCGTCGCGGAGCGCCAGCCGTTCCCCGGTCCGGGTTTGGCGGTGCGCTGTCTCGGCGAGGTCACGCGAGAGAAGGTCGACATCGTTCGGAACGCGTGCGCAATCGTGGAGGAGGAATTCGAGGCCGCCGCCAAGGCGGGGAAGATGAGCCTACCCTGGCAGTACTTCGCGGTGATCCTCCCGACGCGCACGGTCGGCGTCCAGGGGGATTTGCGCGTCTACGGATGGACGGTCGCGGTCCGAGCGATCGAGTCGATCGATGGAATGAGCGGCCGGTACTCGAAAATCCCGCACGATGTGCTCGACCGGATCTCCGTACGGATCACGAACGAGAACCCTGGCGTGAACCGCGTTGCCTACGATGTGACCAACAAGCCGCCCGCGACGGTCGAGTGGGAATAGCCTACGCGCTTGGCGGCGATGGGGGCGGCTGCTGGGGGGGCGCCATGGGAGCCGGCGGCGCATACGGCCCATACGGGGGGTACGGCACGACCGGGGCCGGCATCCACGACGCCATCTGCGGCGGAGGAAGGATGGGCTTGAGCTCCCCGGTCCGGAGGCGCGCTTCCGCCCCGCGGAACGCCAACAGGAACAGCAGCATCGTGACGAGGTTCATGGCCGCGGAGGCGAGGCCCGGGTACCCGGAATCCGGCCCTAGCCCCAGAAACGGTCCGCCGGGAGAATTCACGAGCCTGTCGATGTATCCGGGGAGGACCAAGAGGAGGACCGCGCCGGTGACGCCGGGGGTGGCCGTCCCGATCGCCGCGGCGGCGTACAGCAGGCGCTCGTGCTGGGGCTTCGCGAGGGCCCGGATCGTGAGCACGAAATGGGCCGCGACGCATGCAGCGATGACGATCCCGAACCCGATCGACGTGGCCTGCATCGCGTAGTACATCCCGGAGTCGAATGTGATTGTCTGCGAGAAGGGATCCGTCCGGATTGCAAAGAAGGAGAGGGCGGTGGTCACCACGGTCGAGGCGAGCCCCAGGACGAGCGCGAGGATCAGGAGGTAGAGCGCGATGCGGACGTTCCGTGCGTGGGCGGGTCCGAACTCGTTCCGCCCACGGTACATGTAGCCGAAACCCACAAGGTAGAAGATCAGGCACACGAGGGAGATGATCAGCGCGGGGATCACGAGCGCGAGGGCCGGGAGGATGAGGGCGAGCATCTGGAAGATGTCCTGCCCGGGCTGAAGGTTCGCGAGGATGACGACGAACACGACGGCGGCGAGGGCTAGCAGCACGAGCGCCACGAGGTACAGGATGAGCGCGCGGACGACCCAGCCGACGCCCTTCGGCGTGGACGGCTGCGGCGGCGGAACGGGAACGGGCTGATACTGGTACGGGTACGGGTACACGGTCACCCCTCCCTGCTGTGGATGGCGCCTCCGTAGATGAACGTTCGGGGAATCAGGTCCCCCCGCCTGGGCGCTTTCGAACCCTGCAAGGCCCTTTGGCGTGAGGGCGGCGCGAAGCCCTTAAACCCCGGGGCCGTTACTGACCCATGCGCGTCGTCGTCGTGGACAACGGGGGGCAGTGGACGCACCGCGAATACCGCGTCCTGAAGTACCTCGGCGTCGACACCGCCATCGTCCCGAACACGACTCCACTCGAGGAGCTCGGCGCCGTGGAGGGCCTCGTCCTCAGCGGCGGCGCCCCCCGCGTCGGGATCGACGCGAAGGCCATGGGACGGAACTGGGAATACCTCGACCAGACGGACGTGCCCGTCCTCGGGATCTGCGCCGGTCACCAATTCATGGCGCTGCACTTTGGCGGCAAGGCCGCGCCGTCGAAGTTCCCGGAGTTCGGCAAGGCGCAGATCGTGGTCACGGACCGGGACGTGCTCTTCGAGGGTCTCCCGGAGACGTTCGAGGTCTGGGAGAGCCACAACGACGAGGTCGCGGTCGTCCCTCCTGGATTCGTGAACCTCGCGCACAGCGAGTACTGCACGTGCCAGGCGATGCGCGCGAGCGACCGGCCCCTGTTCGGACTGCAGTTCCACCCGGAGGTCGAGGACACTCAGCACGGGTCCGAGATCTTCAAGAACTTCCTGAAGGTGTGCGAAGATTGGCGGTGAAGGCGTCCGCGCCGGACCTCCTGCGGGAGGCGGTGCGGGACCAACATTCAAACGAGACGTTCGAGAAGGCGCTTGGTCGGATCGTACGGAATCACGGGGGCTTGTTCAAGGACTACCTCCAGATCATCGCTCGTGTGAGGAAACGAGCGAAGCGAGACGGCAAGGGGCTGGTGGCCGCGGCGACGGTCCTGGCTTCCGAGGTCAGGGACTGAATGGGATTCGACGATTTACAGGATGTATCCGCAGACGGCCCAACCGCCAATGAATCCCACGAAAAAGAACCGTACGCCGGCACTGAGGAACAGCACGACGGCGAAGGCTCCGTAGCCGACCACGCGGGCGTCGAGAGGTGCTCGGTGAAGGAGCGCGTTCGCGCGGAGGATGGAGAGGATCCCCGCCGCCAAGCATCCAGCCGCCACGAGGCGCTGCGGAAGATAGTAATGCGGTGGGGGGAGCATGAACAGACAGAACGACGTGGTCGCAACGAGAACAAAGAGGGCCGTGTAGCATGCGAGGAGCACGGTCCCCGCGAGAACCGCAGCGAGCTCCCTGCTTCTGCCTATCAGGAAAAGACCTCGCGGTTCACGACGAACTCCGGCCTTTGACCCGCGAGCACTTTCAAGACATCGCCCGCCACGGTCTCTCCGACGCGAACTTGCGCCTCCTTCGTCGAGGCCCCCAAGTGTGGCGTGAGGGACACGGGATCCACCGCCAAGATGGGACTCCCGGACGGCGGCTCCGCCTCGAACACGTCGAGAGCCGCTCCGGCAATCTCGCGGCTCCGAACCGCGGCCGCAAGCGCGGACTCGTCGACGATCTCACCACGGGCACAGTTCACAAGATACGCGGACTTCTTCATGAGTGCGAGCTGTTTTGCGCCGATCATGTGGCGGGTCTCGTCCGTGAGGGCTGCGTGGATGCTGACGAAATCCGCGTCGAGCAGAACCGCCTCGAGGGACGTGAGGAGGATTCCGCGTTCGTCGGCCACCTTTGGCGGTAGATATGGATCATACGAGATTACTCGCATGCCGAACGCCCTCGCGCGGGACGCCACCTCTGCGCCGATCCGCCCCGAGCCCACAAGGCCGAGCGTCTTCCCGTACAGCTCCGTGCCCTCGAACGCCTTCTTGTCCCATCTCCCGGCCTTCACGCTCCGGTCTGCCTGCGGGATGTGGCGGGCGAGGGCCAACATATGAGCCAAGGCGAGCTCGGCGACCGAGATCGTGCTCGCGGCGGGGGCGTTCACAACGGGGATCCGACGCTTCGTCGCGGCGGCGACGTCGATGTTGTCCACACCGACGCCCGCGCGCGCGATGACCCGGAGCTTCGTCCCCTTCGCGATCACATCCGCCGTGACCTTCGTCCGGCCGCGAACGATCACCGCCTCATAGCCTCCGATCAGGTCGAGGAGTTGCTGCGGAGACGTCTCGATCGCATCGACTTCGTGGTGTTCCTTTAGGCGAACGAGAGCCTCCGCCTCGAGGCCGTCCGTCACGAGAACCTTCACGAAACGGCGGCACGAACGGCCGTACCATAAGGATTGCGCCCTAGGCGAGGACGAGGAGGAAGAATGCGAGGAGCAGGATCGTCATGGCCACCGCGATGACGAGCATGATCTTCGATATCTTCGGGCTTGAGCCGAACACGATCGGGATGGGGCCGACGAACACGACGCCGCCAAACTTGGCGGAAGGAGCCTGCGGCGTTGGGGCTGCGGGCGATCCGGCGGGTCCTTCCGCGGACGTCGAGGTCGCGGGGAGTCGCGCAAACGAGAAGAAACCGAGGAAGAGTGCGAGGAAGATGAGGGCCATTCCCGCGAGACCTATCGCACCGCCTCCGGTGATCACCGGGAAGAGGAGGACGAGATGAGCCTGGCTTTCGCCGACCGCGACGCTGTACCCGAGGAGTGCCACGCCACCCGCGAACGCGATCAGCGCAAACCAGCCGAGATTCTTCAACCGCATCTATTGCCACGTCCAGCCCGATGAACCTTTCCCCATGGTTACGCGGGTGGGGGTTTCGCCGTCAGGACGTTCTCCTTCGCGAACTCCTGCAGGGACTTCACCGTCAGCTCCGCGGTCTTCACCTCCGCGATCGCGGCCGCTGCGGCCGCAGCCCCCTGGATCGTCGTGATGAACGGGATGCCCATGTCAACCGCCAGGCGGCGCATCATGTAGCCGTCCCGGCGCGCCCCGCTCGAGCTCGTCGGCGTGTTGATGACGAGCTGGATCTCCCCTCTCCGCATCAGGCCGAGCGTGTCCGGCGACCGGTTCTCGTTGATCCGGTAGATCGTCGTGACCTCGACCCCGTGCTCCCTGAGATGGGCCGCGGTCCCACGCGTCGCGTAGATGCGCAGTCCGAGGGAGGCAAGCTGGGCGGCGATCGGCACGATGGCGTTCTTGTCCTCGTCGCGGACGGTGATGTACACGGCCCCCTCCATCGGGAGGGCGTTCCCCGCGGCGAGCATCGCCTTGTAGTACGAACGGCCGAGGTTCGCGTCGATGCCCATCACCTCCCCCGTGCTCTTCATCTCGGGCCCGAGGATCGCGTCCACGCCCGGGAGTTTCTGGAACGGGAACACAGGTGCTTTGACCGCCACGTGCGAGATGCGCGCTTCGCCGTGCAGCCCCAATTCCTTCAGCGTGCGGCCGAGCATGACCTTCGTCGCGACCTTCGCGAGTGGGATACCGATCGCCTTGCTCACGTACGGGACCGTGCGGCTCGCGCGGGGGTTGGCCTCGAGCATGTAGACGATGCCGTCCTTCTCCGCGAGCTGGAGGTTGACGAGGCCGATGACCTTGAGGGCGAGGCATACCTTCTCCGTGACCTCGCGAATCTGTCGCATGACGTCGTCGGACAGCGTCTGCGGCGGCAGGACGCACGCGGCGTCGCCGCTGTGCACGCCCGCCTCCTCGATGTGCTCCTGGATGGCGCCGATGAACACGTCGCTCCCGTCGCACACCGCGTCCACGTCGATCTCCGTCGCATGGTCTAGGTACCTGTCGACGAGGACCGGGTGCTGACGCGATACTTTGGCGGCGCTGGCCATGTAGTACTCGAGGTCCTCCTCGTTGTGGACGATCTCCATCGCCCGGCCGCCGAGGACGTAGGAGGGGCGCACGAGGACCGGGTATCCGATCCCCGCCGCCAATCCGCGAACCTCTTCGAAGGAGAAGCCGGCGGCCGCCCTCGGCTGCGGGATGCCGAGCGTCCCCATGAGCCCCTCGAACTTCCGGCGATCCTCCGCGATGTCCATGCTCTCCGGGGACGTGCCGAGGATCTTCGTCTTCAGCGCGCGACGCGCGAGGGCGTCTCGTAAGGGAATCGCGAGGTTCACGCTCGTCTGCCCGCCGAACTGGAGGATGACGCCGTCCGGCTCCTCCTGCTCGATGATGTTGAGCACGTCCTCGAGGTTGAGGGGCTCGAAGAACAGGCGGTCGGAGATGTCGAAGTCCGTGCTCACGGTCTCCGGGTTGTTGTTCACGATGAGGGCGCCGACGCCCTCCTCCTCGAGCGCGAAGATCCCGTGGACGCAGCAATTGTCGAACTCCACGCCCTGCCCGATGCGGATGGGTCCGCCGCCGACGATGAGGACCTTCTTCCCCTCCATGGGCTGGAGCTCGGTTGCAGTCTCATACGTACTGTAGTAGTAGGGCGTGGCGGCCTCGAACTCGCCGCCGCACGTGTCGACGATCTTGTACGAGCACGGGCCGCGGAGGACTCGGATCTCCTCCTCCGTCTTCGCCGCCAAGATTGCGAGGTATTCGTCCCCGAAGCCCGACACCTTGGCGCAACGGACGACATCGGACGATGGGTTGGCCCGGACCTCCGCCTCGAGATCGACGAGGTTCTTCATCTTGGCCACGAAGAATGCGTCCCATCCGGACAGGTCCACGATCTTCTCGGCCGGCCAACCGCGCCGCAGTGCCTCCGCAACCGCAAACAGACGCTTGTCCGTCGGGTTTTCGAGCTCCTCTGCGAGATCCTCGTCCGTCCACGGTTCCGCTTCGAGGCCGGACTTCCCGATCTCGAGGGACCGGACGGCCTTCATGATCGACTCCTCCATGGTCCGGCCGATCGCCATGACCTCGCCCGTGCTCTTCATCGCGGTCCCGATCTTCGCGTCGACCGTGGGGAACTTGTCGAACGGCCAGCGCGGGATCTTCGTGACGACGTAGTCGAGCGTCGGTTCGAAGGAGGCGAGGGTGCGCTTCGTGACGGGGTTCGGGATCTCGTCGAGCGTGAGGCCGATCGCGATCTTGGCGGCGATGCGGGCGATGGGATACCCGGTGGCCTTGGAGGCGAGCGCGGACGACCGCGAGACGCGCGGGTTGACCTCGATCACGCGGTACTCACCCGTCTTCGTGTGGACCGCGAACTGGATGTTGCAGCCACCCTCGACCTGGAGCGCGCGGATGATCTTGATGGCGGCGTTCCGCAGCATCTGGTTCTCGCGGTCCGTCAGCGTCTGCGCGGGCGCGACGACGATCGATTCGCCGGTGTGGTAGCCCATGGCGTCGAGGTTCTCCATGTTGCAGATCGTGATGCAGTTGTCCGCGCGATCCCGCATGACCTCGTACTCGAACTCCTTCCACCCGAGGACGGACTCCTCGACCAGCACCTGGCGGATGCGCGACAGGTGGAGGCCGTGGGCGACGACGCGCTCGAGCTCGTCCTCGTCGTATGCGACCCCGCTCCCGGCGCCGCCAAGGGTGTATGCTGCGCGGACGATCACGGGGTAGCCGAGCCCCGCAGCGACTGCCTTCGCCTCGTCGACGGACTTCGCGGAGTGAGACTTGGGGATCGGCTCCCCGATCTCGAGCATCAACGTGCGGAAGCGCTCGCGGTCCTCGCCCGCCTGGATCGCGTGGAGGAGGGTGCCCAAGAGTTCAACGTCGTACTTCTCGAGGATCCCCCGCTCCGCGAGCTCGCTGCAGAGGTTGAGCGCGGTCTGGCCACCCAAGCCCGACAGGATCCCATCCGGCCGTTCCTTGGCGATGATCCGCTCGAGGAACTCGACCGTCAGGGGCTCTACGTAGACCGCGTCGGCCGTGTCAGGGTCCGTCTGGATCGTGGCGGGATTCGAATTCACGAGGACGGTCCGGATGCCCTCCTCGCGTAACGAGCGGCACGCCTGCGAACCCGAGTAGTCGAACTCCGCCGCCTGGCCGATGACGATCGGACCCGAGCCGATGACCATCGCCGTCCGGATGTCGCCGCGCTTGGGCACCTATCCGACCTCCGATCCCGCCCCGCGAATTCTCGCGACGAACTCGGAGAACAGGTACGTGTTGTCGTGCGGACCAGGGTGCGCTTCCGGATGGTACTGGACGGACATCACGGGCATCTCGCGGTGTGCGAGGCCTTCGCACGTCCCATCGTTCAAGTTCACGTGCGTCACCTCGAACCCCGTGCCATCCAATGATTTCGGGTCGACCGCGAACCCGTGGTTCTGGGCGGAGATGTAGACGCGACCCGTCCGCAGGTCCTTCACGGGCTGGTTCCCGCCGCGATGCCCGAACTTCAGCTTGTACGTCCTGCCGCCGAACGCGAGGCCGAGGATCTGGTGCCCGAGACAGATCCCGAAGAGCGGCGTGCGGTGGTCCGCCAGCTCTTTGGCGGTTCGCACCGTGTTCGCGACGACCACCGGATGCGCGGGGTCTCCCGGTCCGTTCGAGATGATCACGCCGTCCGGCTTCACCGCCAGGATGTCGTCCGGGGTCGCGTCCCACGGGAATACGGTGACGTCCCCGAACGGGAGGGCGTGGTCGATGATGCTCCTCTTCACGCCGCAGTCGATGATCGCGAACTTCAGCGGGCCCTGCCCCCTGTGCACGGCGGGCGTCTTCACGGAGACCTCCGCGACGAGGTTCCGCGCCTGGTCCGGGAACGGCATCGTGCGTACCAGCTTCGCGACCTCGTCGAGGTCCTCGCCCTCCACCGCCAACGCGGCGCGCATCGTCCCGCGCGTGCGCGTCTTCAGCGTGAGCATCCGTGTGTCAATCCCTTCGATCCCCGGGATGCCGTGCTGCTCGAGGAACGCGTCGAGTCCTCGGTTGCTCGTCGGATGGCTCGGGACCTTGCACGCCTCGCGGACGACGTACCCGGTGACCTGGACTTCGGACGACTCCACGGTCGCGGGGTCCACGCCGTAGTTCCCGATGAGTGGATACGTCATCATGAGGATCTGGCCGCGGTAGGAAGGGTCCGTGAGTGCCTCGCAGTACCCCGTCATGTTCGTGTTGAACACAAGTTCGCCGAAGACCGTGCGCTTCGCCCCGAAAACGATGCCGCCGACGACGGTCCCGTCCTCCAAGACGAGGGAACCTTCCATCGGTGCCGACCTTCGACCGATTATGCGACCCGCTTATTAGGTCTTGCGTCCGCAGGGCTCCGTGTTGGCCGTGGGCCTTCAGGAACTTGCCCCGTCAGCGACCTCCCGCACCTTCGCGAGCACGCGATCATAGTGGCTGCCCTGCCAGTAGAACCGCCCGCACCGGCTGCACCGCCAGAACTCGCGATGGCGGTCGTACACCCCTTGCGGCACGAGCCCTCTGGCGGCATCCTTCGCGACCCGTTCTATCGGAACGTTGCACACGGAACACCGCGAGAGTGCGTTCTCCGCGGTGAGGTGGAACGCGCGCGACACCTCCACGAGCTGCACGTCCGGATCGTCGCTCTCGACATACAATGCCCCGGGGACGCGGGAGCTCAGCTCGCGGTCGCGCGTGAGGAGCGTGCGGCTCTCCTTCGCCGCCAAGGCCTTTATGCCGTTGTCATCGATCGCCTCGGGGTAACCGGTGTCGTATCCGAGGAACCGGAGCCACCGCGCGAGCGTGCCCAGCATGTGGTCGCAGAGGAACTTCATTTCACCACGGCGTACTCGAGCAGGACGCCCTCGCCGAGCGGCTTCGCGGCCTGCAGCTTGAGGGGGACGATCTCCTCGAGGGTCTGCGCACCAGCGCCGCCCGCCGCCGTCGGTGCGTTATGTCCGCCGATGACCATGCTCCCGACGAACACCTTGACCTCGTCCGCGAGCCGCCCGTGGAGGAACGACCAGATGACCTCCTCGCCGCCCTCGACGAGGATCTGCGCCACCCCGCGCTCCCCCAGATGGTCGAGGAGCGCCGCCAGATCGACGGAGTCCTTCCCGAACCGTGCGACCTCCGCCTCCCCGAACGTCCTCTCGCACTCCGCGCACGTCACGACGAGCGTCGGCGCCTCTCGGTTCAACACGTGTGCGTCGGGCGGCGTGCGCCCCTCGCTGTCGAGTACGACCCGAAGCGGGTTGCGCCCGGAGGCGTACTCCGGCTTCACGGTCAGCCTGGGATCGTCCGCCAGAATTGTCCCCACGCCGACGAGGACGGCGTCGCAGGCCGCGCGGAGGCGGTGGACGCGCCGCAGGTCCTCCTCGTCGCTGATCCGCGTCTGCTTCCGCGACGGGAGCGCGATCTTCCCGTCCATGGACATCGCGAAGTTCACGATCACGTGCGGCCGGGGCACGCGCCGCCACAAGGGGGGTTCCTACTTAGAGTTGCGCGGCCAGGTTCATTAGCCGACGGTCCCATGGGCCGCCCATGGCGGCATTGAAGGCGACGATCGAGATGGAAAGCCCCCGGCGGTTCCTCGCGCACGGATACACGGGCGCGACGGTGCCCATCCACTTCCCACGCGAGGGCGAGGCGCGGACGGGTCCCGGGCCGATGGAGTTGATGCTCCTCGGCGTCGGCGGTTGCACCGCGATCGACATCGTCGACATCCTGGAGAAGGAGCGCGAGACCGTCGAGGCGTTCCGCATCGAGATGGAGTCGGAGAAGGCGCCGGAACCGCCCACGGTGTTCACGCGCATTCACATGAAGTACGTGCTGCGCGGCGATCTGAAGGAGGCGAACGTGAAGCGGGCGATCGACCTCTCCATGGAGAAGTACTGCGGCGCGTCGATCATGCTGAAGCGCGGGGGCGTCGACGTCACGACCTCCTACGTCATCGAGAAACCGGCATCCGGGCCTTGAAAAGGAATCAATTCCGTCACCACAGGGCATACCATTAAGACGGCACTACAGGTTCGCGGCGCGCCCATGGGCGACGGCATCCAGATCTACGAGCTCCGTCGGATGGATTTGCGCGGGGCGACGGTCATCGACGGCTTCCCGTCCGTCGGCCTGGTGTCCTCGATCGTGGCGAACTACCTCATCAACGCGCTCCAGCTCGTCCAGATCGGCATCATGGACTCCCCGTACTTCCCCACCGTCGCGCTCGTGCGCGAGGGCCGGCCCATGAACCCCGTGCGCATCTACGCGGGCGGGAAGATGGACCACGAGGAAGACCGCCTCGTCGTGTTCATCAGCGAGTTCCAGCCTCCGCCGAACCTGATCAAGGGCATCGCCGCCACCGTGCTCGACTGGGCGCAGGACCAGCGGTGCGTGCAGCTCGTGTGCCCCGAGGGGCTGATCGTCGACCGCGAGGCGGGCGAGAGCCGCGAGGTCGAGGTGTACGGGATCGGCAGCACGGACCGCGCGAACGAGCTCCTGAAGAAGAACGGGATCGCGATGTTCGAGGAGGGCGTCATCACCGGCGTCGCCGGCGTGCTCCTCAACGAGGGCCGCAAGCGGGACTTCGACATCCTGACGCTCCTGTCCGAGGCCCACCCGGACTACCCGGACGCGCGCGCGGCGGCGCGGGTCATCGAGACGATCGACAAACTCCTGCTCCACACGGAACTCGACGCGAAGCCGCTGTACGAGGAGGCGGAGCGTATCGAGAACCAACTCAAATCCATCCACCACCAGACGGAAGGCGTGAAGAAGGACGCGCGCGAGCGACCGCCGATGTACGGCTAGGGCGGCAGGACGCGGACCTGGTGGCGGCCGCCGACCTGGACGGTCTCGAACCCCGTGTCGAGCATGGTCTTCAGCAGCCACATCGTCGTCTCCGCGTGCTGGGAGACCTCGCGGCACGAGAACCGGGACTCTCCCTTCGCGAGCGCGCAGTAAACGAGGACCTGGTCCGATGCGTGTACATCGAGGGACGCGTGCGCCTTCAGGTCCTGGACGATCCCGTCCCCCGCGGCCTGGCCGAGGGCCTCGGCCGGCACCCCTTTCTCGCCGAGCCCCGAGGCACCGAGGACGGTGTTCTCGTGTTCCGTCCAGAGGACGATCGCTCCACCGGGACCGATGGCAGCCTCCGAGGTCTCGTCCACCTTGACCTCCGCGATGCCGACGAACCGGCGCATGGCGGCGTGCTTCATCCTCTGCGCGACGTCCGCCGGAAGGTTCCCGACGTGCGCAATCCCACGGACGCGCCGCAGGCTGCCGGGTGGCTCCACGAGGAGCGGCCGGAACTCCGGCGAGGGAACAATATTGACGCGAATCTCCCCGCCACCCGCCGGGTAATATCCGCGCCGCACGACCTCGATCGAGACCCGGCCGCCCATCCGCGCCAGGAGTGGGAGGAACACGAAACGGCAGTAGTCGAGCGGGGGCGACCAACGCACGTCCGTGCCGCCGATCAGATGCAGCTCCACGGGCTCCGGCGCTCGAAGGGCCGCGGGCAGGCAGGCCTGGAGGACGAGCGTGACGCTCCCGGCGGTGCCGACGTCGAACGAAAACCGGCCTCCGCGCAACTTCCCGGGCGCGATCGTGATCCGTCGGGACCCGACCTGAAGACCCTCGACAATCGCGTCCGAGATGGCGGCGACCGCGCGGAGTGCGGTGACATGCTGTGCCGCCAGGCCCGGTTTCGGTCGTCCGGCGCGGATGTTCGTGACCCGCACCGACGTCCCGGTCACCGCCGCAAGCGCAGCCGCATTCCTCAGGAGCTGTCCGCCGCCCTCCCCGTGTGCACCGTCGACCTCGATCACGCACTGGCCCCCGAGGCCTCAGCGGGAGCGGGTTTCGCCGCCCGTCGGGCCGCGCGCCTCCGACGGATCTCTTTCTCGAGTTCGACGATGAAGAACACGGAACTCGCGATGCCCGCGCACAGCAAGACCTCCGCCAGGGCGAGGGGCGCCGTCTTGAACACGGCCGCAAGCGGGGCGATGTAGATCACCGCGAACTGGAGGGCGACCGTGAGACACACCGCGGCGATGAGGTGCGGGTTCCCGAAGAATCCCGCGCGGAAGACGGACTGCCCCCACACGCGGATCGCCAGGACATGAAAGATCTGGAACAGGGAGATCGTGAGGAACGCGAACGTCCTAGGGCGGCGGAGCACCTCGTCGCTGTAGACCACCACACCAGGCGGGAGGGTTGGCAGCGCATAGGCGTACAAGCCGAGGGCACCGATGACCATGAGGACGCCGACCCACACGATGTGGAAGCCCATGCCGCCGGCCAAAATGCTCTCCTTCGGCCGTCGGGGTCCTCGCGACATCACACCCTTCTCCTCCGGCTCGACGCCGAGGGCGAGCGCCGGAAAGCCGTCCGTAATCAGGTTGACCCACAGGATCTGGATCGCGATGAGGGGGAGCGGCATCCCGAGGAGCGTCGCGACGAGGATCAGGAGCACTTCCCCCGAGTTCGTGCTCAACATGTAGCGGACGAACTTCCGAATGTTGTCGTAGACGACACGCCCCTCCTCTACTGCACTGACGATCGACGCGAAGTTGTCGTCCGTCAGGATCATGTCCGCGCTCTCCTTCGCGACGTCCGTTCCCGTGATGCCCATCGCGATCCCCAGGTCCGCCCTCTTTAGCGCCGGGGCGTCGTTCACGCCGTCACCCGTCATCGCGACGACCTCGCCCTTCTTCTTGAACGCCTCCACAATCTTCAGCTTGTGTTCTGGATTCACGCGGGCGTATACGTGGATCCGATCGATCTCCTTCTCGAAGTCGACCGTCTCGAGCGCATCGAGCTCCTCCCCCGTGAGCGCCTGGTCGCCCTCCGCCATGATCCCCATCTCCTTCGCGACGGCGATCGCGGTGAGCTTCTGGTCTCCGGTGATCATGACGACCTCGATGCCTGCGCTCTTGCAGGCTTCGATCGCCTTGATGGCGTCTTTGCGCGGGGCGTCCATCATCCCGACGAGCCCCAAGAACACGAGGCCTTTCTCCACGGTCTCCTCGGCCATGACGGAGAGTCCGGGCTCGATCTCGCGGTACGCCATCGCAAGCACGCGGAGCCCTCGGAGGGCCATGTCGTGGTTCTCCGTCACGAGGTCCTCTCGCATGGGGTTCGGCAGCGGGCGCACCTGCCCGTTGACCATGATGTGCATGCACCGATCGAGCACCCGCTCGGGAGCGCCCTTGACATAGGCGACGAGCCCGGGGAGTCGAGCGAGGAACGAAGCCCTCTCCGCTTCGGACATCCCGTGGAAAGCCCGGATCTGTTCCGGAGGGAGGGGCGCGTGGATCGTCGTCATCATCTTCCGCTCGGAGGAGAACGGGATTTCTGCAACCCTCTGGAGCGACTGCTCCAGGTCCTCTCGCCGCACGGAACCCCTCATCGCGAGCGCGAGGAGCGCGGCCTCCGTGCCATCCCCCTGCGCCTTCCACCCGGACGCCTCCTTGCGCAGGCTTGCATCGTTGCACAGCGCCGCACAGACGAGGAGCTTCTCGAGGGTCGGCCGCGAGGTCGTGTCCACGGCCTTTCCGTCCAGGAGGATCCGCCCCTCGGGGGAGAATCCGGCGCCCTCGACCTCGAGGTTCAGGTCATCTGCGCGCACGGTGCGGACGTTCATCTCCCCGAGCGTCAGCGTCCCTGTCTTGTCGGAACAGATGACCGAGGTGCTCCCAAGCGCCTCGACCGCCGGGAGTCTCCGGATCAGAGAATGCCGTTTCGCCATCCGCTGGAGGCCGAGGGCGAGCGTGATCGTCACGACCGCCGGGAGACTCTCCGGGATCGCGGCGACCGCGAGGCTCACGGCGGTCAGGAACATATCCACGATCTTGTCGGGTTGGCGCAAATACCCCACGGCGAAGACGATGACGCAGATCCCGAGGATCGCGAGCCCCAGCGTCCTCCCCAGCCGGTTGAGTTGTCGCTGGAGAGGCGTCTCCTCGGAGTGCTGCTCCTGGACGAGGCCGGCAATCTTCCCGAGTTCCGTCCCCATGCCGGTGGCGACGATGACGCCCTTCCCCCGGCCTGCCTCGACGACGCACCCGGCGTAGCACATGTTCCGCCGGTCCGGGAGGATCGTGGCCGCCGGGAGCGCGTCGGTCCCCTTCATCACCGCCACAGACTCCCCGGTCAGGGGCGCCTCGTTCACGCGCAGGCTCGCGTCCTCGAACACGCGCAGGTCCGCGGGCACCTTGTCCCCCGCGCTCAGCAGCACGATGTCTCCCGGCACGACCTCCCGGGTGGGGACCATGATCGGCTGGCCCTCGCGCATCACCTGCGCCTGCGGCGCGGCGAGCGCCTTCAGCGCCTGGATCGCCTTCTCCGCACGGTATTCCTGGAAAAAGCCGAAGATCGCGTTGGACAACACGATAATCGTGATGACGAGCGCGTCATACAGCTCCTCCACGGAATCCTTGACGACTCCGATCGCGGCGCTGATGAACGCGGCCACGATGAGGACGATGACGAGGAAATTGAGGAACTGGGAGAGGAGGATCTTCAGCGGCGAGACCTTTCGAAGCTGGACGAGCTCGTTCGGGCCGTACCGCGAGAGCCTGTTTCTTGCCGCGGTCGAATCAAGTCCCAAGGGGCTCGCATCGAGGCGCTGGAACGTCTCCTCGACCCGCAGAGCGTGCCAGCTCTCGGCCATCCCGCCGCGCTAACCGAGGAGCCTATATAACAGATACGGGGGAGGCCCAAGAATCCCAGACGCGGGGGCCCTCAGTGGGGCGCCGCGTAGCGCAGGTTCGCGATCCACGTCTCATCTGCGAGGCGCGTAGGCGGCCCGTGGCCAGGGAGGACCTTCGTCTCTGGCGGCAGATCATAAAGTCGGCCGAGGGACCGGAACAGGAACGCGGGGCTCGAACCCAGCCCGCCCGTGGAACCGAACGTCCCGCGCAGGAGCGTGTCGCCCGTGAACAGATACCCCGCGCTCGGGAGGAGGAAACACACGGAGCCCTCCGTGTGGCCGGGCGTGTGGAGCACGCGGAGCTCGACGGAGCCGAACTTGACGACGGAGGCCTCCTTGAGCAGAACGTCTGCCTTCGAAGGGGGTGGCGGCTGGGGTAGGTACTCCCGGGACTCCTTCGAGACCCTCTCGAGACGGTACGCGTCCGCTTCGTGGATGGCAAGCTTCGCCTCGGTCGCCTTCAGGATGCGGGCGTTGTCGGCGACGTGGTCGGCGTGCCCGTGCGTGTTCACGAGGAACTTGAGCGACAGGCCGCGTTCGCCGAGACGAGGCAGGACTTTTGCAGCACTCAGTGCGGAGTCGATGAGCGCGGCCTCCTTCGCCTCCCCGTCGTACACGAGGTAGACGTTGTTGTCCAGAGGTGGGACCACGAACGTCTCGACGTTCATCGTCCGCGGGACACGGACGGGTCGCCATAAACTTTCCTCAAGACGGGCAACACATGGGGTGGGCAAAGCACTTGTACGGCCCCCACATTTGACGGCCGCCATGGGAACCGGCGGCCTCAACTATGTTTGCCCTGTGTGCGGCAATCCGCTGTTCTTCACCTTCCGTGTCGTCGATACGAGGGATGGTCTCCGCAAGCCCATCCATTGCCCCGGATGCCGCACGGTGTGGGTCGTCGATCTCAAGATGGTCCCCCACAAAGAGGGAGAAGCCCGAGACAGCGGCTAATCTGGAACCGCCAGCGCTAGTCGTGTCTTCATGATCCACGCGGAATGCGGGCAACGGGAATCGAACCCGTGTTAGGAGCTTGGGAAGCTCCTGTCCTACCACTAGACTACGCCCGCGCAAACGAGGGGAGACTGGTCCGCGGCATAAACGTTCTCGAACTACTTGGATTTCGGACGGTCGAGTTGCGACAGTTGTGAGAGGATGTTCCATATCTGCGTGCGCCCGTGGAGCGGGATGTTAGGATCGTTCGCGAGTTCGTCCAGGATGTACACGGCGCTCGCGACGCGCACGTCCATGGCATCCGCCGCCTTGTTCAGAACCGACTTCGCGTCATTCGCACCCCGCCGAATGTTCCGGGGGACGGACGTGTCCTCGGCGAGCTGCTCGAGCACGTCCATGATTTGTTTGAGCCTCCCATCGGATTCCATGAGACCTTCCTCCTCGCATCGTCCTCAACCGGCTTCCGTGACCGTTCCGGCTTCCTTGTACGTCGTGACGACCATAAGTGTCTTTGTGTCCTTGATCCCTGTGATCGGGGCGAGCATCTTCATGACGAACTCCTTGAGCCCTTTGTAGTTCGCGAAGCGGGCCTTCACGACGATGTCCGTGTCGCCCGTCACGAGGAACACGTCCAGCACGGCGTCGAACTTCGCGACCTGCGAGGCGATGCGGTCCGCCTCCTTCGTGTCGACCTTCAACGTGATCACCACGCTGACGGCATCCTGACCATAGAGCATGGTCAGCGCGTCGTCGATGTCGCGTGTCGGTGCCTCCGCCACGTGCCTCCCCTTGCGCGGAATTCCCGGAACGGACTTAAGGCTTCGCTACGCGGCCTTCGCGCCGCACTTCCGACAGAAAGCGTCGACCGCCGCGACCTCCGCTCCGCACGAGGGACAGGCGCGCGCGCGGGGGACTTGCGCGCCGCACTTCCGACAGAAGGCATCCTCGATCGGGACGTCCGCGCCGCAACTAGGGCATCGTCCCCCCTTGCCGACCGTGGCGGGGATCGGTGGGACCGTCGAGGCGGGGGGCGTGGGCGGCTTCGCCTCGGCCTTCCCCTCGAGCGAACGTCGAACGCGCGAGATCTGTGCGAGGGCCGCGGTGTAATCCGCGGCGTCCATCGTCGCCTGGGCCTCTCCCAATAGCCGGTCCGCCTCCTTCACATTCTGTCCTCGACCACGCACCGTCTCGACCTCGCCTCGCGCGAGGTTCATCGAGAACTTGGCCTGCATGAAATTCTGGGGGAGGTCTTTGGTAATCTTCTCCTTGGTCGTGGGTTCCGTCGCGCCGGAAGGCTTCGCAGTCTCGAGCTTGGTCAGGTCGCCCTTCGCCTGGTACACTACCTTCTCCTTGCGCAGGATCGCCTTCGCGCGATCCGCCAGTTCGCTCGCGACACGGTAGTTCCTGCTCCCGAAGGCGCGCTCCGCCTCAAGGATCAGATCGTCGGCCTCGATGCTGCGAACCCCCCTGCGGCCGAGGGCTTCCGCGATCGCCTTCACGCTGAGCAGCGCGTTGTGGGCGCGGTCCGGAAGATCGCCCCGCTCCTCCCGCTTCCTGCGGCGGCTTCGCATCATCCGAATCTCGAAGAACGCCACCCCGGCGAGGACGATCACCATCGCCAGGATGACCGCGATCCGAACGGCGTCAAGTTCGCCGGCCACGAACGCGACCACGCCGATGGCCGCGTATAATGCTTTTCTCTCGATTTCCCGCGCGCGAGACCGCGACCCTCGGCGGCCATCAGCTCAGGATCTCGCGTAGACGGCCCTTGCGCTGCGCGAGGCGTAGCTCCCGCGCGATCCGCCGACCCGTGCTCATTCCGGGCTCGACGAGGTCTGAGTACGGGGAGCCGGAGATGAAGAGGTTCGTCCCCGCGACGATGCGCGTGCTGATCTCGAACACCTTGAACTGGAGCTTGTCCGTGACGATCGTCTCGAGGCAGAACGGGCCGATCATGCCGCCGAAGAGTTCGATGGACTCTTCAACCACCCGCTCCCCCATCTCGAACGCCTTCGGCAGAAGCGACTCTCGGAGCACCACGGGGAAGTTCCCTGTCACGACGAACGTCGGGTAGAGGCCGTGCTCCCGCAGGGACTCCTGGGCTCCGAGCTTATACATCTCGTCGATGTTCGCCTCGTCGCGACGGTCGATGCCGAGCAGCTCGAGCGACCCACGGCTCAGCGCGTACCCGGCTTCGACGATCGGGCTGCAGAAGTAGTGGATGTAGTACCGCGTCCCGACGATGTACTCTTGGATCGTGTACTTCTGCCCGGGCTTGATGGCGGCGCGGAACTCCGCCTCCGTCTTCGCGATGAATGCGCCCCGCCCTCCCTTGGCGCCGTGATACTTCACGAACACCGGGCGGTTGATGTCCTGGGGCCGTGAGATCCGCCGGGGCATGTCTACCCCCGCCTTTGTCAACCACTGCCTCTGCTTCTCGCGGTCGGACTCCCATCCGAGCACCTTGCGGTTCCCGAACGTGGGCACGCGCAGCTTGAGGAAGTTCTTCGCCCCCATGTACTCGACGAAGGAACCGTGGGGGACCGCGACCGCGTGCCTCTCGGCGAGATCGTCTGCACGGTCGAGGATCTCCTCGTACGAATCGACGAGGAGGAACTCGTCGGGCTTCGCGAGGGGGAACGCATCATAGAACTTCGGCGGCTTCTTCCCGATCGCGATGCCGATCGTCCGAAACCCTTCCTGGCGGGCCCCGTGGAAGAGCTGCAGAGATGAGTGGGAACAGACGGTGACGACGGCGAGGTCGTCGCCGTAGTCCTCGAGGATGGACGCGACCTCTCCCCGCGCTACCATTATCGGACAATAGGCAGCGAGGCCTTAAGATTTCTCGTCCGAGCGCTCGATCGTGCACAGGTACGCGTACGCGCCGTCCTCGTGCATGTTCGTGGCGAACCGCGCCTCCTCGATCGACCGCACGCGGAACTTCGGCGGCGCGAACGCGGCGCGGACCTCCGGCTTCGGGACCCGGCGTGGGCCATCCCATTCCGCCGGCTCCCTCTCGCTCATGCACATCATGAAGTACGTCCCGCCGGGCCGCATGACCATGTAGAGCTGGTTGCGGAACCGGATCCGCTCCCGGTTCCCGAAGACGTGAAAGAGGCCGGAATCGATCACGCTCGCGAACCGCTTCTTCAACGCTGCCAGCGCGAAGGCGTCGTGGACCAGGAACCTGGCCTTCAGCTTCCGCTCCTTCGCCTTCCGCTTCGCCTTCTCAATCGCCCTCGGCGCCGAGTCGACCCCGGTGACGTCGAACCCTTTGGCGGCGAGGAGGAGCGAGTTCTCTCCGGTGCCGCAGCCGACGTCGAGCACCGGGCCGTCGCGAAGGATTCCGTCCTCGATCAATCGGACGAACGCGGGCTGTGGCTGGCCGATGTCCCAGGGCGGCGTCCCCTCGTACATCTCGTTGAACGACGTCATGACGACTCCCGGACCACCGCATCCGCGATTCTTAGGGCTTTGGTGGTGGCCGCCACGTCGTGCACGCGGACCACGTCTGCCCCGTTCCGCACCGCCAAGACGGCGGCCGCGACGCTCGATTCGAGCCGCGCATCCGGCCCGCCACCGCCTGCTGCTCCATGGAACCACTTGCGCGACGTGCCGACGAGGATCGGATAACCGAGACGCCCGAAGTCCGCGAGGCGACGCAGGATCTCCGTGTTCTGCTCCGGTCGCTTGCCGAAACCGAGGCCAGGGTCGATCAGGATGGACTGGCGGTCGACCCCCGCCGCCACGAGGTCCCGCGTACGTGCCTCGAGGAACGCGGACACCTCCCCGACGACATCTTCGTAGGTCGCGCCCTCTTGCATCGTCTTGGGCTCCCCCTTCATGTGCATGACCACGACGGGTACGCGCTCCTTCGCGACGAGCGCGATCATGCCTCCGTCCCGGAAGCCCCGGACGTCGTTCACCATGTCCGCACCGCGCGCGAGCGCCTTGGCGGCGATCTCCGGCTTGTAGGTGTCGATCGAAATCCGCGCGTCCGTCTTCGGACGCAACGCCACAAGCACGGGACGGACACGACGCCACTCCTCGTCCGCAGGGACGGGATGAGCACCGGGTCGCGTGGACTCCCCGCCGATGTCGAGAATCTCCGCGCCCTCCTCGGCGAGTCGGACCGCGTGACGTACGGCCGACACAGGATCGAGGAACGCGCCGCCGTCAGAGAACGAGTCGGGCGTGACGTTCACGACGCCCATGAGGACCGCGCGTTCGAGGGAGAGCTCGTCGGTCCGGAACCTCAGGAGGGTTTTCATCTGTCAGACGCGTTGGCGAGGCTCCCTTCCCTATTAGGGATTTCTCTCGGCAAGGCTGTCCCGCCTCACGCCGAGGGTCGAAAGGCGGGACCCCCATGGGGTGCCGCCACAATTGACTTAGCCTCGACCCCGGCTCCCTGCGGCGGTGATCGGATGTCCGACCAGAGTGGCGGCAAAGGTGGAGGTGGCAAGGAAGTAGGGGAGGAGAAGAAGTTCCGGCTCTTCCGGACGAACGCGCGCGATGAGGACGGTCAGCCGTTCCCTCCATGGGGACGCCTCGCGGCCATCCTGTTCGTCGTCATGCTCCTCCTCATCATCGTCGGCGTCAACTTCCGCGGCATCGACGCGGGATACAAGGGCGTCATCCTCAACGGTCCCGGAGGCCCGAGCCGGGTGGAGATCGACGAGGGTTGGCACTTCAACCTCGGCTACATGCTCTCGAACATCAAGGTCGTGCGATGGAACACGCAGGTCCGGGACATGGCCGGCTCGACGGGCCTGACCGTCCGTTCGAGTGACAACCTGAACATCCAGATGGACATCTCCGTCGTTTACCATCTGCAGCCGGACAAGGTCGCGGACATCACCATCGACTACGGCGACTACCGGGAGATCCTCGACCGGTACATCCGGAACGCCCCCCGCAACGTCGCGAGCAACTTCACCGGCGAGTACATTGGCGGCATTGGCCGCGTCGTGGTCGAGGAGGAAATCCAGCGCGTCATGACGGCCGAACTCGCGGTATACAGCATCGTCCTGGAGGATGTCCTGCTCCGTTCCGTGGACCTGCCCGACACCGTGGACACCGCAATCGAGGAGAAGTTGGCGGCCCAGCAGAAGGTGGTCACCGCAGAGCTGCAGAGGCAAGCCACGGTCATCGCAGCGATGGCGGACGCAGATGTCCTGCGGATTCTTGCTGAGGGCGCGCGGAACGCAACGATTATCCAGGCCAATGGAACCGCGGAGTCGATCCGGATCATCATCGACCAACTTCGGATCTCCGACCCGGGCCTTGTGAACGCGACGTGGGCCTACCTGACGTGGCTCTACATCCAGGCCCTCACGGACCCGGACTCGAACGTGTCGTTCGTGATCATCACGGACGGATCGACCCCGATCATCATCCAGCCGAGGCCGTAGTCCCGGTCGGAGCGCACCGCCGAGGAGATTGACTTTCGCGAGGACACGTATAAAAACGACGAAAGCGTGAGTCGTGCAGATGGTCCCGGGATCCGGAGAGTTGAATTCCCGCGAAGCAGTCGTCGACCTCCGCGACCACGACCGCCACGTCCTCGAGTTCCTGTCCCAGGTCCCGACGAGCCAGGTGGCGTTCCAGGGTCTGCGACGACGCCTCGGGATGCACCCCGAGCAGCTGTCCCGCGCGCTCCACCGCTTGGCGGACGACGGCCTCGTCGAGCGGACGGAGCACGGGTATCGCGTCACCGCCAAAGCGCTCACGGTCCTCAGCCCGGACGTCCTGACACACACGCCAGAGGGGCTCACGGTCCTCGAGACGTACCTGCCCGCGGACGTTGTGATCCGGAGCCTCGTGGACGCCCTCCAAGGACGATGGTTCGGGCCGCTCCGCTGGTTCGGATTCTCCGAGGACGACGGCGAGCTCCGACTCTGGTGGTCGACGGAGGACAACGGGATTCAGCTCGAGGTCCGTCTGCACGATGAGGAGCTGCGCATCGTCGCGCACATCGCCTCGCGCGACCGGCTGGACGAGGCGGCACGCCACGCGTACCTCTTGTTCGAGCACCTGTCCCGCGAGATCTCGCGGGGGCTGTACTCCGGCCTGGTCAGCTAGGTCGGCCGGGCCTCACCCGCCCCGGCTCCCGTGTGACTCGCTCCCGACAGGTCTAGTCAACATGGTCCGGCATTGCTTTAGGTCCCTCGGTGTGACATGACCACCACGGTTGGAATCAAGAGCAAAGACGGCGTCGTGCTCGCGGCGGACAAGCGCGCATCGAAGGGATTTTTCATCGGATCGAAGGTCGTGCAGAAGATTTTCGCTCTGGACGACACGATCGCGGTCGCGATTGCCGGACAGATGAGCGACGCGGAATATCTCGTGAACCTCGCGAAGGCAGAACGCCGACTACTGCAGTTGCGCAGGGGTTTCCCCCTCAGCGTAAAGGAGAGCGCGAAGCTCATCGCGAACATCACCTACTCGGGGATGAAGTCGTACTCCCCGTTCTTCGTCGAGCTCGTGGTCGCGGGCGTCGATCGTGAGGGTCCGCACGTCTACACGAACGACATGAGCGGCGCGATCACGAGCGAGGACTTCATGTCGTCCGGGTCCGGGTCCCCGATCGCGTACGGCGTGCTCGAACAGGGATACCGCCAGGACCTGAGCATCGACGACGCGAAGCGACTAGGCGAGGCGGCGGTGCGCGCTGCGATGGAGCGCGACCCTGGCAGCGGCAACGGGGTGGACGTGGTCTCGATCCCCAATGGGCGCTGGCACACGGAGGCGAACTGACATGGCGGCACCGGACACGGGCGGACGCATGCCCTTCTTCTACACCTCGGAGGGCCGCCTCATGCAGGTCGAGATGGCCCTCCAGGCCGTGGGCCGCGGATCCACGACGCTCGGATTGAGGTCGAAGGACTTCGCGATCCTCTCCTCACAAGTCAAGCCGACGCGCTCTCTCCTCGAGCCCGCGGAGAAGGTGTTCGTCATCGACGACCACGTGGGCGCGACGGGGAGCGGCTACATCGGGGACGTCAACACGCTCATCGACGAGCTGCGCATCGCGGCCCAACGCCACAGGCTCGCGTACGATACGCCTGCGGACGTCGGTACGCTCTCACGCGGCCTTTCCCAACACCTCCACTCGTTCACGATGTACACCGTGCGCCCGTTCGGCGCGTCGATCATCCTGGCGGGCGCAGACGAACTTGGGATTCAGCTTGTGCAGGTCGACCCGAGCGGGACCGCCCTCCGCGGCGCCGGGTTCGCGATCGGCCAGGACGCGGACGAGGCGCTCGACGTGGTCAAGAACGGGTACCGTCCGGACCTCTCGCTTGAGGAGGCGCTCGCGCTGAGCACTCGTGCGATCGAGAGCGTGAACGGAGGACGATCACAGATCGAGCACGGGATCGTTCACGGGGACACGAAGCGGTTCGAGAGAATCGCCCCATCCAACGGGAGCTAGGCCCGTAGGATCTCCGCGAGGAGGGTCGGGTCGACGTTCCCTCCGGAGACGACGGCGACGACCGGCGGATCGAGCCGTTCCCGGTACCTGCGCCATGCGGCGAAGGCGGCGGCACCCGCGGGCTCCGCCACGACCTTTGCCTCGTATGCGAGCGTCCGCATCGCGGCCTGGATCTCCGCGTCCGAGACCAACAGGCATCCGTCCAGGTTGCGTCGAAGGAGGTCGACCATGCTCGGCAGGATCATCCCGACGCCGATACCGTCCGCAATGGTGCTCGGCCGGTCGACGCGGAAGGCGGACCCGGTCTTTAGCGCCTCCGGGAGCGAGGCGGCGCCCTCGGACTGGATCCCGTAGACCTTCGCCCTCGAGAGGCGGCCCTTGACCGCGATCGCGATGCCGGAGGACAGCCCGCCGCCACCGACGGGGACGAGCACCGTCCGCACGTCCGAGAGATCGTCCGCGATCTCCCATCCCGCGGTCCCCTGACCCGCGATCGTGTGGGGGTGCGCGAACGGATGGATGAACGTCTGCGGCCACCGCCGCCAGAGCTCCTCCTCGTGCGCGCGCACGAGCGCGTCCCGCGGCATCGACTCGATGGTCGCGTTCAGCTCGCGGATCGCCGCGACCTTCCAGGGACTTGCGCCCTCAGGGAAGGCGACAAGGCACGGAACCCCGAGGCGGTTGGCCGCCCATGCGAGCGCCCGCCCGTGGTTCCCGGAGCTGATCGTGGAGAAGCCCGGTTTCCGCTCCTCGTCCGACAGGCGCTGGACGCGGTTCCACACCCCCCGGATCTTGAAGGCGCCGAGGCGCTGGAGGTTCTCGAGTTTCAAGAACGGCTCCCCGTCCGCGAACGGGACCGTCGGCGTGCGCACGCCGACCTCGCGCACGACGTCGAGGGCAGCCTCCACATCTGCAAGCGTTGCGTCGACGCGCTCCATGGGGCACGGAAGGGTCCTTTCTATTTATAACGTGGGCGGGATGAGGGACGGCCCATGCGCATTCTGTTCATCCATGCGGATCGCATCGAGTACGAGGTCCGCGAGCGCGCGATCAAAGACGCGGACGAGGTCGACGCGAGAAACGCGACTGTAGCGGTCGAGGAGGCCCTCGTGTGCTTCGCGACCGTAGAGGCGCGGGACGAGGCGAACCCGGAAGAGATCGCGATCCGAGCGGTCGACGAGATCACGGACGTCGCCGCGCAAGTCAAGACAAGGCGCGTCGTCCTCTACCCGTACGCGCACCTAAGCTCATCCCTCGGCGCCCCCGGCCCATCGCGCGCGATCCTCGCGAAGACAGCGGCGAACCTGGCCGCGGCCGGCTACGAGGTCATCGCCTCGCCCTTTGGATGGTACAAGTCGTTCCGCCTGAGCTGCAAGGGCCATCCCCTCAGCGAGCTGTCGCGCGAGGTCACGATTGAGACACCGAAGGCCCGGCCCGCGGGCGAGGAACGCTATCTTGTCCTGACCCCGGGAGGCGAGGAATTCGATCCCGCGGCGTTCCCGGGAGCCTCTCCCGGATTCTTGGCGGTGGTGCGGAAGGAGGCGCTCCACGAGGCGATCCCCGCCAAAGGGGAACCCGCGTACCTCCGGCTGTGCAAGAAGTTCGGCTTCGAGTGGGAGCCGATGAGCGACGTCGGACACATGCGGTACGGACCGAAGGCCGCGCTCATGTTCGACCTCGCCGCGGACTACGCGCGCCAGGTCGTCGAGGCGACGGAGATCCCCGTGTTCATGGTCCGCGGCACGAGCCTCTTCGATCTGAGCGAGAAGGCGATCCGCGAGCACGCGGACCTGTTCGGCGACCGCCTCTACTCCGTCGAGACCGAGAAGCATCGCTACGTCATGCGATACGCCGCCTGCTTCCAGCAGTTCGCCATGATGAAGGACTGGACGATCTCGTACAAGCAGCTCCCGATGGGAGCGCTCGAGATTGCGGACGCGTACCGCCTCGAGCAGTCGGGGGAGGCGCAGCTCCTGTTCCGCGTCCGCCGCCTCAACATGCCGGACTTCCACGTTCTCTGCGCGAATCCTGCAGAGGCGTGGCGCAACTCCGAACGCCTGCACGACAAGGTGATGGAGGAGGCCCGGAGGCTCGGGCGGGAGTACGACCTGCTGATCAACGTCAGCTCGAAGAAGGCGTACGAGGAGAACAAGGAATTCATCCTCGGGCTGCTCCGCAAGGAGGGAAGGCCGGGGCTCATCCACTTCTATCCCGAGGGGATCAACTTCTACTGGACGGTGAACATCGAGTACATGCTCCACGACGTCGACGGCCACGGGCGGGAGATCGCGACCGTGCAGATCGACACGGGGAACGCGGAGCGGTTCGGGATCACGTACCTGGACGACAAGGGACAGAAGCGACATCCGCTGATCCTGCACACGGCCATCGTCGGGACGATCGAGCGGTACCTGTACATGGTCCTCGACACCGCCGTGAAGATGGAGAAGGAGGGGCGCAAGGGCGTCCTGCCGCTCTGGCTGAACCCGGAACAGGTGCGCCTCCTGACGGTCAGTGAGAAACATCTCCCCCGTGCGCAGGAGGTCGCGACGATCCTGCGGCGCTCGAACATCCGCTGTGGGATTGACGACCGGAACGAGTCGGTCCCCAAGAAGGTGCGCGAGGCGAAGCAGGACTGGGTCGGGTACGCAATCGTCCTCGGTGACAAGGAGCTGGCGGCGTCCGCGATCCAGACGACGTACAACGCCTACGACCGGGAGGCGGACAAGGACCATCCGATGCCCATCGGCGAGATCATCCGCGAGATTGGAGACCGGTGCCGCGGGATGCCGTACCGGGGATTGTACTTCCCCATGGAAGTCAGCCGAAGGCCCGTCACGAGCTAGACGATCGGTCGGGCCCGGTCCTACCGCTTGTCGTCTTGGTCGCCAATCCACTTGAGGAGGGCAAGCGCTCCCAGCGCCGCCACGGCCCCAAGGGCCACGCCACCCCAGTCGATCCGCCCAGGCTTCGCCCCGGAGGGCATCGGCGATCCGAGAGCACGCGTCATCTTTCGGTCCTTGATTGCCGCCAACTCCTTCTGGGCCCGCCGGAGGGCGACGTACTCCTCTTCGCTCAGCTTGATCGTACGCTCCCGGATCGACATAGATACCGCCAGTATACCCGAAATCTCCCAGGGGTGTCGACCTATTTGGAGACTTCGGTCGGGCACCGTCGGTCCGTGTTCCCTCTGTGACTAGATTCCCGATGACTGGGTCAACTTGACCGGCGAGTGCGATGGCTCTCCGATGATGCCCATGATGGCGCAACTCCAGGAAGCGTACATTCAGGCGGTGGAAAAGGCGGCTGCGAGCACGGTGAACATCGGAAGCGCAGTCGCGCCGTGGGGCCCGCACGGGCGGCAATGGCCGCGGCACGGGTTCGGCTCCGGCGTCGTGTACGACGCTCAGGGCCACATCCTGACGAACAGCCACGTGGTCGGCGAGGCGGAGCGAATCCTCGTCACCCTGGGAGACGGCCGGTCCCTCGAAGGGCGACTCGTCGGGGACGACGAGGAGACGGACGTCGCCGTGATCAGGGTCGAGGCGACGGACCTGAAGCCCGCGGAGTTCGCCGACTCGGAGAAACTCCGCGTCGGACAGCCGGTCCTCGCGATCGGGAACCCGCTCGGATTGGCGGGAGGACCCACGGTCACTTCCGGCGTGGTCAGCTCGCTCCACCGCAACCTGCGTCGGGACTGGCTGCCCTACGGGGACGGCCTCAAGGTGCTCCAGACGGACGCGGCGGTGAACCCGGGGAACTCCGGAGGCCCGCTCGTGGATCTGGAAGGCCGCGTGATCGCGATCACCGCTGCAACGATGCCGTGGGCGGAGGGCATCGGCTTCGCAATCCCGATCAACGACGCGCGGAGGATCGCGGACGAGCTCATCGCGCACGGACGCATCCCGAGGCCTTGGCTCGGCGTGGCGGGGTACGACATGAACCGCCGCATCGCGCAGCAGTACGGGCTTAGCACGACTCGCGGCGTCCTCGTGACCGAGGTCAAGCCGGAGAGCCCGGCGGCGGAAGCTAGCCTCCACGTGGGCGACGTGCTCACGAGCATCGGCGACAAGACCCTCGAAGACCTCGGGGACCTCATCGAGGCGCTGCGCCAGGCCAAGATCGGGGACACCGTGGTCGTCGAGGTGGACCGCCAAGGGCGGAAGGTTCACGCGAACGTCCACCTCGGCACCCGTCCGTTCTAGCCGCCGAAGCTCTTTTGGCGGCTGCACGGATAGGGACTTCGTGGCGCGCATCGAGAACGTCGTCCTCATCCCGGAGAGCACGCGGAAGCGGAGCGGCGGCGATCCGTATCTGAAGATGGTCGACGACTTCGCGGACGCGCTCCCAAAGGCGCAGCAGGATCGATTCCTCGCGCTGCGAGCCGAGGTCGCGAGCACGTGGAAGAACACCGCCGCCAAGGACGGCGTGACCCCCGCGTACCTCCGCTTCGACGGCAACATGTACCGCCACATCCCGCGGGAGGCATGGGAGGCACGAAAGGAGACCGTGGAGGTCCTCATCGTCTCTGGGCTCTACGGCCTCGTCGCCTCGCGCGACACGATCTTCGCGTATCCGCACTCGATGGCGGAAGCAACGCCGCCGTTCGGGAAGCTGAACCGGTGGTGGCAGGGCAAGGGTCTTCCATCGATCCTGACGGCGTATCTGAACGCGACGAAGCCGAAAGCGGTCATCGACCTTCTTTCCCTCGAGTACCGTCAGGCCGTCACGGGATACGAGGCGCAGGTCCGGGGCATCACGGTGGAGCCGACCGACTTCCCCGGCCTGGGACGCGGGAGCCAGCCGCTGCGCGGGGAGAGAGTCGCACGCATCCTACAGACCGGCAGGGAATAGTCACGGGTTTCGTTTGATGGCCTCGTCCTCCGGCCGCGCGACGCCGGCTCGCGCTCGCACACCCGTCAGGATCGTCATCACGCGCATCGAACCCTCGAACTCCGGGTCGGACCGGATGCCGAACGCGACGCGTGCGCCGGGCCGGATGCGCTCCGTGAGGCGGTCCACCACGCCGTGCACGGAACGCAGGGGCAGGTCCGTCCCTGCCGTTACGTGGATGACCGCGCCCGCTGCTCCGGAGCAGTCCGCGTCCAGGAGCGAGTTCGCGAAGGCTGCGTCGACGACCCCTTCTGGATCCAGAGAATCCCCCTCGCCGAACAGGAGCGTAGACGTGCCGCCCTGCAACAGGACCTCGCGGAGGTCCGGGAAGTCGAGATGGATCGCGGACGGCTCGAGGAGGGCGTCGGAGATCCCGCGGATGACCTCGCCGACGAGGTGGTCCATGACCGCGAACGCCTGGTCGACGGGGAGGTCGGGCACCCGCGCGAGGAGGCGCTCGTTGTCGAGAACGATGAGGCTGTTGCACGCTTCCCGGAAGGACTGGACGCCCTTGACCGCCACCTCCTGGCGGCTTCGCTCGGCGCGGAACGGCGTGGTCGCGAGGCCGACGACGAGGGCGCCGGACTGGCGGGACCACTGCGCGATGAGCGGCGCAACGCCTGTGCCAACGCCGCCGCCAAGCCCCGCGATGACGAAGGTCAGGTCCCCCCCGCACACGGCGGCCCGCGCCTCCTTCTCGTGGCGCGCCGCCAATCTCTCGCCGATCTCCGGCCGACCGCCGGTGGTCCGGATCGCGCCGTCGCCCAGAAGGACGCGGGCGTCGCAGGATGATCGATCGAGGTGCTCACGGTCCGTGTTCACCGCCACGGTGTGCGCCCCTTGAAGGCCCGAGGTCACGAGCCGGTGAACGCTGTTCGTACCCGCCCCGCCGCAACCGATGACGTGGATGCGGGGTCGTCGGAGGTCGAAAGCCATCGCGGTTCCATCCCTTTGCCCCAGTGCGTCGGCAGGCTACCGCTCGCCCTCGATCGCCTTCTGCATCCGCCGCCGCACGTACTCGCGGACGGCGTTGCGGATCGCGTCCTCGACGGACACGGAGTCGCCAGCCTTCACGAGGGCCTGGAGCTCGACGACGTTGCCTTTCGGCAGCTCGATCGTCAGCTTGCGGATGTAATCCGGGGCGAACTTCTGGTCGATGAAGCGGTCGATCGCCGCGCGGATCGCATCACTGATCGTGTCGAACTCGCCCTTCTTCACGAGCTGCTGGAGCGCGTGGATCTTGTCCGGCGGGATGCGGATCGTCACGCGGTCGGACTCGGGTGGCATCGCTGCTCGGCCTCGGTGTCAGACGATTTAGGCCTTTTCGTCTGACAGAAGCATCGCCGGGCCGGTACTTAAAGATGACCCGGCAGTTCGCCAAGGGTCAAAGTGCGGGTCGCCGCCGCAGCCACGGCTCGAGGTAGTCCGTGCGAAAGTGCATCTCGACCGGCAGCCGGTCGAGCCACGCGGCCTCCGCAATCCCGTCCCCCGGCCTCGGGTGTCCTCGCGCCTCGCCCTCGAACTGGAAGAAGTTGTAGGGCAAAACGCGATCCCCGTTCGTCACATAACAGAGAATGACCTTGTCGAGCGCCGTAACCGTCACCGCGAGCCCGGTCTCTTCTGTCGTCTCGCGCACGGCGCACGCCTCTGGCGACTCCCCACGCTCGGCGAAACCGCCGGGCGTCTCCCACAGGTCGCTCCGACCTTCCATCGGATCGGCGCGGAGCAGCAGGATCGCTCCCTCGCGGCTCCAGACGAGCGTCGCGGCGCCCATCGGTTCCGGACCTCTTGCGGAGAACCTATCGAACGTCGCCGCATCCACAGGCCAGTCGCGGTGCTCCACGGGGAACCGCCCGTACTCCGCGCGATGCGGTGCGAAGTCCACGCCGCGCGATTCCCCGGCAAGGTATTTAGAGGGGCCGGGGCTAACCCCCGCCGTCCGAGGGACATCCATGCCACTCGAGGGCATCTCCGACCGCGCGAACAAGGTGTACGACACGATGAAGGCCGGAGGCATCGCCAGCGAGGACCGCATGCGCGACGCGGAACAGATCACGAACAGCGCGAAGATGCCGAAGAACTTCGTCCTCCAAGCTCTCCAGGAGCTCATGGGCAAGGGATATGTGAAACGCAGGGCCCGCGAGAAGGCCGCGGGGTACTGGATCATCAAGTGACTACTTCTCGATCAGCGGCGCGACGAGCAACGGGAGGAGGACGGACGCATCACCCTCGATCGTGAGCTGCTTCGCTTTCGGCCGCACTTTCCCCCAGGAGACGGCCTCCCGCACGCGCGCCCCCGAGAGGCTGCCGTCGTGCTCCACCGCGGTCGTCACGTACACCGCATAGTCGAGCCCGTCGCGGAACTGGTTCCACCAGATCGTGTGGTGCTTGCTGATGCCGCCGCCGATCACGAGCGCCCCCGTCCGTTTCGCCGGGAACACGAGGTCCGCGAGCGCCTGCTCGTCCGCGAACTCGTCGATGTGGAATTGGCGGTGGTCCTGCCAGAACTGCCAAAGCTGCGAGCCGAACGCACCGTCGAGGATCCCGGGGACGAAGATGGGGATCGCGTTCCGGGCGGCCCAGAACAGGATCGACCCCTCGTCCTTCACGCGCCGGCCGAACTCCCATAGCAGGTCGCGCGTCGAGATCGAGTGCTTTCCCTCGTCCCACAACTCCCGCAGGATCGGCTGGACGTGCTTCTCGAGCGAGGGTCCGTAGCTGTCCCGGGGGATGAGCACGTTCCCTAGTCGGTGGACACCGAGCTTCAGCAACTGGGCGTCGTCCATCTCGAACGAGCCGTGGTAGTAGGAGCCCCAAGCGCGCGCGAGGTCGTGGTCCACCGTGCCGCACGTGGTGATCACGACGTCGACCAACTTCCGCTCGACGAGCGATCGGATCACCCCCCGGATCCCCGTGGCGACGAGGGCCGCGGGGAACGACAGGAAGACGGTGCACTGGCGATCGCGGACCATTTCCTTCACGATACGCGCCCCCTCGGCAACCTTCTTGGCGGTGAAGCCGCCCGCGCCCTCGTACGCCGCGAGCAGGTCGTACAGAGACATCCAGGGGCGGAGCTCGATGTCCACGACCTTCCGCCGGAGCACGTCGGCCTTGCGCATTCGCGCGGAGATGGGTGGCCCCCGGATAAGATTGCGGGAGGCCTACTCGCGCATGAGGGAGCGGAATTTCTCCCAGAGCCCCGACGGGACCCGCCACCGCCACGTCACGCGGCACACGTTGCACTTCGACCAACCGTCGTCGAGGAACGCGACCTCCTGCGCCCCGCACGCGGTGCAGCGACCCGTCGTCGGCTTCACGATCCCGTACTTCGGCCTCTCTGTGACGAGCCGCGGCACCATCGCGAGCGTCAGCTCCTCGGCCCTCCTCGCGAGGATCGTACCGTTCACGTAGTCGCCCTGGTCGAGCACCTCCTCCGCGTCCGTGAGCACGCGCCGCACCTCCTCGACCTCGATCCCGTAGCTCGCGGCCTCGTCCAGGATCGGGAGCAGGCGGTTCATGACGCCCTGCGCCCTCTCGATCTGCCGGAGCCGGAGCTCCATCGCCTTCTGGATCTGGTGGTGCTGCGCCTGGAGGGCGGAGCGCTCCGCGCGTTGCACGAGTTCCGCCGCCAGGACGTATTCCTTTCGGTCGATCGCGACCTTCGCTTTCTCCAGAAGCCGGGAGGCCTCCCCGACCTCGGCTCCGACGTTCTTGGACTCCTCGAGCAGCCGGGCGGTCGCCGGGATCGCACCGGCGATCTCCTTGACGCGCACGTCGACGGCGGCGTTTGCGAGCCGCTCCGTCTCCGCGAGGAGGTCGACGGCTTTCGCGTGCTCCGCGCGCTGCATCGCGTCCCGGGCGCGGGTCAGGGCCTCTTCCGCCGCCGCGACGTCCGCACCGACATGCCCGGCTTGCTCGATGCGGTCCTCCGCCGCGTAGATCGACCGCCGGAGGCGCTGGACCTCCTCGGAATATAGCGCCTTCGTGGCGCCCTGCAGCTTGATCAGAAGATCGCGGTTCGCCGCCAAGTTGCCCGACACGTACGCGACCTTCGCATCCCGCAGCAGGGAGGAGGCGGGCTCCACGTCGCGGCCCACACGTCCGCTCTCCTCGATGAGCTTCTGGGAGGCGAGAATCCCGTACGACCACGCGGACCGCTCGAAGGCGTCGAGCGTGCCGTGGACGAGGAGGAGGGCCTCGTGCGCGAGCTCGAGGACTCGGTCGAACGCCCGCTCCTCGAACCGCATGCGCGCCTGGTCGAGGATGTCCTCCGCGAGACCGAAGTCCGCATCGATGTTCTTCCCCTGCTGCAGAAAGCCATCCTGGGAGAGGTCGGGAGGAGGAGTCCCTGGTTTCGGCGCCGCCAGGGCCCCGGACGTAGCCTCCAGAGGGGGGTGCGCGATGGGGCTGACCGTCGACTCAACGGGCTTGGAGGGTTCGGGCATCAGGGATGGCTGCACCTCGGCCTGCGGAACGTCGGGGACCGCCCCGGGGATCTGCGCGGCCGCCGGGCTCGCGGCAATCCGGTCAATCAGGTCCGACTTCTTCAAGAGACCGGCAGCATCCACGCCGAGCTCCGCCGCCATGGTCTGGAGCGCGGCGACGGACTTCGCCTTGAGCATCGGGCGGACGCGGAAGGCGGGCGTGTCGAGGACCCCGACCATCGGCGACGCGATCGCAAGTCGCTCCACGTGGTCTGCCTTGGAGGTGCAGCCGTCCGTGCTCACTCGGTGCTGGCTCGCGAGGTCCTTGAGCTGATCGAGGGAGAAGGTGGAGAGGATCGCCCGCGCGCCCACCGACATGCGCCCCGCGGATGCTACGGAGGCGCTGATAAGCTTTTGGCGGCTGTTTTCAATCTGCGTGTTCCATCAAGGAGGCCACTTCCTTCTCGATAATCCGCGCGAGCTCGCGCGTGACCTCCGTCCGCATCTCTGGGGGCACGAGCTCGAGGCCGAGCTTCGCCCCCGCCTTCGCGAGCTTCACGAACGCGTACGCCTCGCGGATCTTCGCCTCCATAAGGTCCTTCACCGCCGCCTTGATCTCCCCCTTCAGGTCCGGGTTCGCGTCGAGCCGCGCGCGCACATACGCCTTCACCTCGTCCTTCACGAGGTCCCGGAGCGCCTCCACGAGCAGGTCCTCCGTGTGCATGGCCCCCATCGTGTCCCGGAGCAGCTTCTCCGCGATGTTCGCCTCCGCCATGACGGGTGCACCGCCCGCCGGCCTCATGAGGTTTTGGTCCGGGGCCGACGATTACCTTAAGGTCGGGCTGCGGCATCCTTGAGGGCGATGAGCGTGCGGACGGGTCCGAGCCTCTTCAAGGACCAGGCAAAGCTCTCGTTCGACTTCGTCCCCGACCGGCTCCTGCACCGCGAACGCCAGATGCAGCGCCTCCATTCTCTGTTCCGACCGCTCCAGGAATCGGCGATCGCCGGTACGGCCTTCCTACGAGGGTCCGTGGGAACGGGGAAAACCCACCTCTCGCGGCGGTTTGCGTCGGACTTCGCGAAGGTGGCGGCGGAATCGGGCCGCGCGGTGGAGCACGTCCTTGTGAACTGCCGCCAGCGCATGGGGGACGACGCCGTCCTCCTCGCGATCCTTCGGAAGTTTGACGAACGGTTCCCCGATCGCGGGTTCTCCATGACGGAGAAGCTGAACACGTTGCGCGGGCAGCTCGAGAAGCGGAAGGTCCACCTCATCGTGATCCTCGACGAGATCGACGCGCTCCTCAAGAAGAGCGGGCCCGAGCTGGTGTACACGTTCACGCGCTGGTCGGAGGAGGGCGGCCGGAGCACGGTCTCCCTGATCCTGATCTCACAGAAGGCGGAGGCGCTCGACAGGCTCGACGAGGCTTCCCGGAGTACGTTCCGTCGGGGAAACGATGTGGAGTTCGCGAGATACTCGCGCGACGAGTTGAGGGACCTCGTGCGGGTCCGTGCGGACCTCGCGTTCCATCCCGGCACGGTCTCCGACGACGTGGCCGACCTGGTCGCGGACGCCGCGGAGGAGGACGGGAACGCGCGGCGTGTCGTCGAGATTCTCCTCCTGGCAGGACTTTCCGCGGAGGACGAGGGTGCGGAACACATGGAGGCGGAGCACGTGCGCACGGCGACCGGGCACGTGTACCCGTCGTTCGCCGAGGAACGCCTGGTGAACCTCGACGTCTCCCGTAAGCTCGTGCTGTTGGCGATCGCGCGGAAGGCCCAGAGGAAGGCGGCCCTCACGACCGGGGAGGCCGAGGACGCGTACGGGATCGTCTGCGAGGAGTACGGGGAGAAGAAACGCGGCCACACGCAATTCTGGAAATACCTCAACGAACTCGACGCGCTCGGGCTCATCGACGCGAGGCTCTCGGGCGAGGGCGTGGTCGGCAAGACGACGATCATCAAGGTGCCGGAGATCCCCGCGAAGGCGCTCGCGAAGCAGATCGAGACGAGCCTTCCGCGCCGCCCGGGGAAGAAGTGATAACGAGTAACATACGTTCAAATAATCGGCGGCGGGTGCATGTCCCCGGGATGGGCACGACGAGTGGCGAGCTTATGGACGGAGGGTCGGTGGCGAACGATGGCAGTTCGTTCTCTTTGTCCCGCGGCGTCTGTTACCTTGTGAAGGAGAAGAAGCCAGACCTCGCGTACCAGATCTTCCGGCAGCTCCTCGGCGAGGGCATGCCCGGCATCGTGATCACCCGCCAGTACCCGGACCGCGTGCGCGGCGACCGAGGGCTCGCGCAGGAAGTGAAGATCCTCTGGCTCAGCCACACGCCTGGCGCGGACAACCACAACCCGACGGCGATCGGAACGCTCGCCAAGACGATCTCGCGGTTCATCGAGGACGCGAAGGGCGAGGCAGTCGTGTTGCTCGACGGCCTCGAGTTCCTGATCGTGAACAACGGCTTCCTGCAGACGCTCATGTTCGTCGAGCACGTGAACGAGTTCGTCATGCAGCGCAAGGCCGTCGTCGTGATCCCTGCGTCCCCGGAGGCGCTCGAAGAGAAGGAACGCGCGCTCCTGGAGCGGAACCTCGAGGTCATGGAGCCTCCGGCGGTGAAGATGGACCTCGAGATGCGACAGGTCAGCAAGCTACTCGATACCTACTGATACAGGTAACACTCCGGTTTCTTGGCGGCGTCGACCGTCTCCATCCCGTGGCCACCCGCCAGCACCTCGTCGCGGCCTCTATGGCAATCGCGATGCTGTCCCTCGCGATCCTGTTCCTGCACGCGGAATCGATCACGCCGCGGGACATGCGCATCGGGGACGTCGGCGGCGACGACGTCGGGCTGCCCGTGCGCGTGCGCGGTCACATCCACCGCGTGGACACGACGGAGGAGGGCAACGCGGCGATCGTCCTCCTGGACTACGAAGACTTCGCCACGCTGCGCGTCATCGCCCGGCCTCACGCGATCGCGGACGCCACGCAGGCGGCTCCAGGGGCCCTGGTCTCCGTGGTGGGCTCCGTCTTCGGCTCCCGGGCGTCCGTGCAGATCTTCAGCGAGGACCTCGGCGGGGTGACCGTGCTCGCGCCCCCGTCCACAAATCTGCTCCCCCTCGAGTTCGTCGCGCGGAACGCGGTGCGCATCGAGGGCCACCGGGTCGTCGTGCGCGCCCTCGTGGGGGACGTGCGGACCCTCGAGGACACTCGACACGCGCTCCTGCGGCAGGGGACGGACTCCTTATGGGCCTACGACCCGAGCGGGTGGGCGGAGGAGCCTGCGGTCGTGACCGGCCGCCTCTACGTCACGTCGCGCGGGCGGTGCGAGCTGTTCGTGGGACCCGAGCCGAAGGCCGTGGAGGCGAGCCTGGCGGCATTGGCGGCATGCCCCGGGATCTTCGTGGGGAAGCCTGTGTACGTCCGCGACGTGACCGTGGAGCCGGGCGAGCGCCTCGGCACAGTACTAACACTCAAGGACCTAGGCGACGGCGCGGACTACCGGATGGCTGCGTTCGTGCGCGGCTGGGACTGGCGTACGGAATCGTCTTGGATGGCCGGGGGTCGGCTCGTCACGCTCGAAGGCACCGTGGAGTATCAGGCGACGGAAGCCCGCTGGCGGATCGCGACCGACGTCCCGCCACGTCCCTAGTCCGATTCCAACGAGACCCGCCGGAACGTGACGAGGAGGGCGAGGTCGTAAGCGATCTTGATGCCACCGCCGAGGAGAAAGGGAGCCGCCACCCACACGGCGAAGGCGGCGCCACCGAGGGTCGGGCTCGCGGACTGTCCGAGGTTCCGCGCGATCGTTGTGAAGCTCGCCGCGGCGGTCCGGTCCTCCGGCGGGACGACCGTCATTGCGTACGACTGTCGCGTCGGGACGTCCATCTGGGAGAGGGACATCCGTCCGATGTACACGGCGAGCGCGAGGGGGAGCGTCGGCATGAGCGGGACGAGCATCAGGAGCACGCTCGAGGGCAGGTGCGTGAACACCATCACGTTGAGCAGGCCGAAGCGCGCCGCGAGTCGCGAGGCGGCGAGGAACGAGAGGGAGGCGAGGAGGTTCGCCGCGAAGAACACCCCCGCGAGGGCGACCGGGTCGAGCCCCCACACGCTCGCGAACCAGAACGCGACGAATGACTGGACGACGAACCCGCCCCCGAAGGAATCCGTCGCGAACAGCGCCGCCAGACGGGAGACCGTGCCGCGCGACGCCGGGGAGAGCACGGACGCCCGCGACGGATCCCGCGCCTCCACAGCCGGGGACAGGGACGCGTAGATCGCGAGGGTCAGGAAGCCGAGCGCCGCATACGCGGCGAAAAGGATTTCAAAAGGGATCGCGGGGAGGCCGAGGAGTCGGGTGGCGAAGACGGGTAACCCGCTGAAGAGGGCGCCGAGGGAGGCGGCGAGCGCCGCCGCCAGGTTGTACACCGCAAACGCGTCGGTCCGCCTCGACGGTTCCGCGGCCTGCGGGAGCATGGCCTGTTCGAGGGAGACGAAGGGGCCGATCTCGCCCCCGGTCGGGCTCACCGTCCCCACGGCGACCGCCGCCAGGATGAAGGGAAGGGAGTCGCCGGCGAGGAGAATCACGCCTGCCGCGGCCATGAGGCCCGCGTATACCATGAGGACCCGGCGCCGCCCCCATGCGTCGCCGCGGAGGCCCACGACGATCGAGGAGACCGCGGCCGCGCCGAGGGCCACCGTGAGGACGAGCCCGACCTCGACGCCGCCATAGCCGAGTCCCCCGAGGTACGAACCGAGCGCGACCGCGAGGAATCCATATCCAAAGCTGCGCGTCACGCGAGCGGCCAGCAGGCGCCGACCGTCCCGCGACAGCCACGCGAGCATCTATCGAGGCGCCACCTTCGCCTGGCACCACGCGTAGAGGGCGTCGTAGATCGGGAACCCCTTCTCGAGCTTCTCGTGGTCGTCCGGGACCGTCGCCGCCATCCCCTCTGCAATCGCGAGAAGGCCCGCGGCCTGCGGCACCGGGTGGGGGTCCTTCACGTCGGCGCCGTGCACTATTTTCGCGAGTTCCAGGAGGGCCGGGTCTGCGAGCTTGTGGCGCTTGATGATCGTCTCGAACGAGCAGTCGTCCCCATGGTGGCCGAAGTCCACGCCCTCCGCGTCGAACGGGGTCGCGCCGAGCCGCTCCGCCTCGGCGAGCACGCGGTCCCTCGGGACGAAATGGAACTCCGCCGCCGGGTCGATGAACTTCCGGATGAGCCACGGACACGCGACGCGATCGACCTTAGCGCCTTGCCGGGTGATCCACCTGCTGTTCATGAAGAGAGAACGTTCGGCCGCTTAACCCGTTTGCGCTGCCGCGGCGGCCTTCGGGGCGAGCTGCAGGGCGACAATCTCGTCGACGCGCTCCACGAACTTCTCCTCCTTCCCCTTCGGGACCGTCGCGCCGGACGCGACGTCGTGGCCGCCCCCGCTCCCACCCAACGCGGCCGCCGCGTCCCGCACCGCCACCGCCAGGTCAAGACCCCGTACGACGAGAGCCCTCGTCCCACGGGCGGACACTTTCGTCGTCCCGTCCGTGACAGAAAGCGCGACCACGGGCCTCGCACCGTTCCACAGGTACTGGACGATGATGCCGGCGACGTTCCCGGCCAGCGACGGATCCTCGCAATAGAAGAACGCGACGTGTTTCCCGAGGAACGGCCCCTCGCGCTCGAGCCGGGTGAGATGGCCCAGCATCTTCGCTGCGTACGTTTGACGGTGGACCTCCGAGGGGACGATCGCGTCCGAATCTCCGAGGGCCAGAGACACGGCGAGCCCCTCCGCGCCCATCCGGCACGACGCGTTGATCGCGTCCGCTAGGTCGTTCGCGGAGCGGCCGAGCGGCTCGATCCAGTACTTGTCTTCGATGAGCATCTCGACCGCCTCGGGAATCGCGCCCTGCCGCATGAGGTGCGTCGCGAGGTAGGACGTGAGCGTCCGCCGCCGCGCAGCGTTGAGATCGCGCCAGCGCGCGTCGGGCTCTACCTTCAGCCGCAGGAGCGCCTTCGCCGCCTCGTCCTTCCGCCCTGCGAGCCCCGCGAAGTACGGCAGGTAGGAGGTGGCGAGCGCCTCCGCGAGGGGACGGTCAGGAATGGCCGGCCCTCGCTCGCGCCCGAGGAGGTTCCTGCGGACGGCTTCCTCGAACATCGGCGCGTTCATGCCATCGAACCCCGGGACGTGCTGGCGGTCCGCGATCGCCCCCGCCATCGCGACGCCCGCGAGGTCCCAGTTCGCCTCGTCGACCGCAATGGCGAAGGCCCACGCCACGGTCGCGCCGCACGCCCCGTGGGCGCCGTCGATGCCGAAGAGGTGAGGATTCGCGTGGATCACCTTGGTCGCGTCGCGGCTGGGTTTGTGGTGGTCGAGCACGACCGCAGGACGCCCGAGGCCCTCGATGGCGTCGAGCTGCCCGCTCCCCATGTCCGCGACGAGGAGGGGCTTCCCCGGCTCCTCCTTCAGGCGCGCCGAGGTCGCGTCGTCGAGGACGGTGGTGAGGCTCACGTGGAAGTCCTTGCCCCACCGCGAGAGGGCGCGGGCGAGAATCGCGGCGGAGGCGGCGCCGTCCCCGTCGTAGTGACACACGATCCGGACGCGATCCGTCCCCGAGAGCGCGGAGACCCCGGCCTCGAGCCTCGACCACAACGGTCCCGGGACCCCCGGCGGCGCCGGACCGGCCATGGGACTCCTTACTTCGCCGCCAGCTCTTGAACCTTCACGGCGTAGTCCCACGTCGCGGGGAGCACGCCCGACTCCTTGTAGTAACGGGCGAGCCGCCGGATCTTCGACTCGATCAAGTGGAGGCCCCGCGTGTTCGCCGTGTCCCGCGGGTTCGCCTTCAGGTGCTTCTGCACCTCCACCGCGCGACGCATGAGATTGCCGATATCTTCCGGCAAGTCGAACTTCACACCCTTGGACCGCATGATCTCCACGACGGTCTTCCCCGTCGCGAGCTTCACGTGGGGCACCGCGTACTGGTCCCGGAGGATCAACCCAATCTCCGCAGACGATCGCCCCTGCGATGCGAGCTTCGCGACGGTCTCGATGATCTCGTCATTCTCGAGGCCGACCCACTCGGGGCTCTTGCTCAAGAGGGGTCGTCGCGACCCCGATTGTCCCCTTCGCCGTGTATGCATCCGCGCCATGGTTACGCCGAGGAAGGGCTCCCAGATTCGACCCCGTATTTAGCCTCTCTCCTCGCGCAAGAACGCGCGTGCCCTAGGCCTTCTCGAGAAGGAAGGCGGCATGGTCCTCTTCGTACGGTTCCAGCGGGACGACCTGCACGACCGTGACGGCCTTCGCGAGCCTCTGCCGAGTCTCCGCGTATACGGCCTTCGGGTTCGCCGCGACGTCGACGCTTCGCGACTTCAGGAACAGGAGGCCGAATCCCCCGGGCCGAAGGTACTCGAGGTTCTCGAGGAAGATGCCGACCTGGTCGCGCTGTGCGACATCCTGGTACACGACCCCCACGCGACCAATGAGCCGCCCGTAGCCTTCGGGCTTCCGCGCGTCCCCGAGGATGGGCATCACGTTCGGACGGCTTGCGGAGATGTCGAGCAGCTTCTGGAACGACCGACGGGAAATCTCCACCGCGTAGATCGTGCCCTCGCTGCAGATATCGGCAAGGTGGCTCACCGTCGTTCCCTGCGCGGCTCCCAGGTACAGGACGTCGGTGTCACGGCCGAACGGGAAGACGGCGGCGCCCTTCTTGAGGTAGGCCGCGAGCTTGCTCCGTCGAGGGTTCCAGTCGCGATACTCCTCGTCGCCCTGTCGCACGAGGCGCTCCCCGTACACCGCCACACCCGGCACCGCGTTCCGCGTGTACAGGCGATTCCCGTCCGTGAACACCTCGGCGATGTCGGATCGGCGGATGTCCGCCACGGGCCGCCGAATGCGATGCCGCTTATGTGCGTTGCTCGGAGCTGACCTCGCCCTACGGGGAATCCGGCGGGGGGTTCCCCGCCTCGTAAGTGGTCACTCACCGTCCACCCGTTTCCATGGAACCTATACCCTGTGACCATCCTCCCTCGCTCTCGGTGAGAAATGTGCTCGTCACAATCGAGCTGGCAAAGACTCTGCAGCAGGACTTGCTCCGACGCGCGGGGACCCTCCCGAAGGCGAAGTGAGGGCCGCCCGCCGGACCTTTCAAATAGCGCGCGTCCGGTTCGGTGATGGTTATGGGGGAGAAGGACCTCCGCAAGGAGATTCAGGATCTCCGGGAACAGATGGAGACCCTCTCCGCCGCGTTCGACCGGATCGCGAAACCGTACGGGCAGCTGTTCGACTACCTGGAGAGGTTCCAAGGCCTCGCGTCCTCGTACTTCCGCGTGCTCGACCTGTACCAGAAGTTCGGTTCCGTGTCCCCCGAGATCGTGATCCCCGGGCTCAAGGACCCCATCTCCAAGGAGATTGTGAAGTCGCTGTTCGAGAAGGGCGACAGGAACATCTCGCAGATCACGGAGGCCGTGAAGGCACGTCGCGGGACCGCCTCGCGGCGCATCGTGCGCGAGAGGCTCGAGTCGCTCCTCGCGCAGGGCACGGTCGTCGCCGAAGGCGATGGCAAGGTCCGGACATTCCGCGTGGCGGCGGACGTCGTCGAGAAGTGGTCACAAGTGCTGGGACTCGCTAAATCGAATGACCAGTCCATCGGGAAGGTAGGTGAACAACATGAAGGAAGGTGAAGCGGAAGAGGTGAAGGAGATCTTGGGCGTGGTGTCGGAGAAGATCCCCGCGCTCCTGAACAGCCTCGCGGATATCCTGTACGGCCGCGAGCAGTCGAAGAAGTACGGGGAGGCCGTCGCCGGCTTCTACAAGAGCCTCAAGGAGAGCGGGATGACGGACGAGCAGGCGTACGAGCTGACGAAGCAGTACATGTCCGCGATGAACCTCCCCGGCATGCTGGGCCAGGCGATGGGCGGCCGTGGCGGCGGACGCGGGTCGGGGCTCGCGTTCAAGATCAAGGGCCAAGGCGAGGAAAAGAACGCCGACGAAGACAAGGATGACGACGAAGACGAGTAGCGGAATCGGGATGCCCGTGGTCATCGCGGCCGCGGTGCCCCTGCTCCTGGTCCGCCTTGGGCTCACGTTCGTCCGGATGAAGGCGAAGAGGAGGGGCGCGGTCCGGCGGTTCCGTCACGCGCTCCTCCGCGGCGGGATGAGGCCCGAGTTCGCCGAGCGGTTGGTGGCGGACTACGAGGCGATCGGGCGAATTCGCTCGTACCTGCCGCGGGGGCTGGGTATTCCCGCGCGCTCCCTCATTCGTTGAATGCGCGCTTCACGGCTCGGGCCTGCGCTTTCGTCAGCTTCGCCGCCTCCCGGAGGACGGACTCCTTCGTCCGCCGGATCTTGGCGGGGGTGTCGAATCCCGCCTTCTGGATCCGCACGGCCGTCGCGGGTCCGAGCCCGGGAATCGAGGCAATCCGTTCGGTAATCCGGTCGCGCCGGGCACGACCTTGCGCGCCGAGATGCCCGATCACGCGCCGGCGGCCCGCCAGACCCTCGGCGTCGCCGGGAAGCGTCTGGAGAGAATCCTCGTACAGGGACAGGGCGGCGCGAAACTGCCCCCGTGTTTCCGCGAGCCGAGCACGGTTCAGGAGCGCGGGACCGTTCCCGCCGCCCACGACCGCCTTCTCAAATGCCTGATCGGCTTCCTCCGTGCGCCCCGTCGCCGCCAGGATGACGCCTTTGTTGTTCCAAGCCCCCGGGGAGCCCGGGGCGGCAGCCACCGCGGATTCGCAAGCAGCCAACGCCTCCTCGGTGCGTCCGGCGAGATGAAGCGAAGCCGCCAAATTCGCCCACGCCTCGTCGTCCCCCGGATCCTCGGAGACGGCGCGCTCGTGCGCGTGGAGGGCGTCCTCGTTCCGGCCCGCTCTCAGGCACAGGCGGCCCTTCCAGCCCCAAAGCCACGGGAGGTCCGGGCGATGGCCGAGGATGACCTCGAGCGCCTCGATGGCCCCCGCCCAGTCGCCCGCGTTCTCGTGGATCGTCGCCGCCGCGATGGCGATGCGTGGGACGTCGGGGAACACCGTCAGCGCGCGGGCGGCCTCGTCGGCGGCCCCAGGATCGTGACGGACCTGCATCGCGAGGAGCTTCCCGAGCCGGCCCTCTGCCCCTGCGCCGAGAGCGACGGATTTCGCGAACGCCGCCAGGGCGCCGTCCGGCATGCCCGCGTCGAGCAGCGACGTGCCGAAGGACACGAAGTCCTCGGGGGTCTGCGGCAGCGCCTCCCGCCAGAGCTCGACGGACGCCAGCCCGAGGTTCGCGAGCGCGCGGCGATGGGCCGGGGGGGATAGGGTTGCCGGCACGAACTCGACCGGCGTCGGAGCCGCCGCCTCGCGGCGAAGGCTTTCGAGCACGGTCTGGCGGTTCGCCATAGCGTCCTCGAGCCGGGGGTCAAGTGCGAGAGCCTCGTCGAGCGCGGCGATCGCCTCTTCGAGGCGGTCCAGCCGAAGAAGCGCAGCCCCCCGGTTGTTCCAAACGGCCGCGGACTCGGGATGGATGGCTAGGATCCGATCGTAGCATCCGAGTGCCTCGTCGTACCGCCGTTCCTCGTGGAGCGCGACGCCCCGGTTCATCCAAGCCGCGACGTTCCGCGGGTTCCTGCGGAGGATCTCGTCGTACGCCTCCATCTCCTCGCCACGTCGCCCCACCTCATGGAGTGCGAGTGCGAGCCCGAACCAGGAGCCCTCGTCTCCGGGCTCGTAGCGCAGGGCTTGGGCGTAGCATTCGAGCGCCTTCTTGGGGTCTCCGGCGACGCGGTGCGCGCGGCCCTTTGCCCTCCACGCAGGCGCGTACGTCGGCTTAATCCTCAGGGCCTCGTCGAAGGTCCGCAGCGCGTTGTCGACGCTGCCGCGGGCAAGGGCTTCGCGCCCGGCGCGGAGCACCTCTTCAAGCGCCACCGCGCTCGGGAGCGAGCTGGGTGCCGTCACGGGGTCCCCTCCTTGCGGACGCGCTCCTCGCACGTCCTCCGCCATCGCTCGTACTCCTCCACTTCCGGGGCCACGCGTGCGGCTTCCGTGAAGCAACGGAGCGCCTCCGCATAGCGGTCCAGCATGTGGAGCGCGCGGCCCTTGCCAAACTGTGCCCGTGCGTCCTTCGGGTCTACTCGGAGGAGCTCCGCATACCCCTGGAGCGCGGCCTCTCCGTCCCCGCCCTCGAGGAAAGAATTCGCCATCTTCATGAGGACGCCCTTGTCGAGCGTCTCCGGCGGCGGCGCTCCCACAGGCGGTTCCGCCGGGACGGCCTGCCGCGGGATCGCCCTCGCGTCCGCATTACCCTTGTTCAGAGCGGCCGCACGGCCTGCGGCCTCCGTGGCCTTGTCAAACTCGCCGGCAGCCGTATGCGCCTGCGCCTTGCCGAGCCAGGCGCCGTATAGCGATTCATCAAAGGAGATGAGCTTGTCGAACGCCTCGAGCGCCTCTTTCGCCTTTCCCTGCGTGAGCAGCACTTGCCCCTTCGCCGCCCACGCCTCATGGTAGTCGAACCTGAGGGAGAGTGCGCGGTTGAACAGCTGGATCGCCGCTCCCCATCGCCCCTGGCGGTTGAGCAGGAGGCCTTTCTTCAGAAGCGCTTCTGGTGAGTCGGGGTGGTGCTGCAGGACGCGGGAGTACACACGGTCCGCGCGCTCCACATCGTCCATCGCCAGGAGCAGGTCGCCGAGCGCGAGGCTCGCGGGAATGTTCGTCGGGTCGCCCTCGAGGATCGCGTTATAGATGAGCGTGGCCTCCGTCGCCTTCCCCTCCATGAGGAGGTCCGCGGCGCGCTTGAGCCAGTGCGCCGCCTCGTCCGGCTCCTGCATGAGGAACTCGTTCAGGTGCGCGGCGGCGAGGCCGAAATCCCCCTGCTCAAAGAGGAGGTTCGCGAGCTCGCGGAGGGTCGCTTTGTGCTTCGGGTCGATGTCTAGGACCCGGTCGAGGGACGCAATCGCCTCGTCCGTACGCCCGAGGAGCGCCAGGACTTCGGATCGGTTGAACCATGCGGCGACGTCGTCCGGGTGCTCCCGGACAATCGCATCGAACGCGTCGAGCGCCTCGTCGAAGCGCTCCTCCTCCAACAGATCCTCCGCCTTCTCGCGGATGGACCTCGGCGGCGGCGCGCCTTCGGAGAACGCGTCCCGGACGAGAGCGGCCTCCTCGGGCTTCACTCCCGGGACTGCCGCGATCTGCGCAACCGTGACGGTCCGCAGCTTTTCGTCTGTGACGAACGCCTCGGCGATCGCGCCCGCCGCGTCCCGAGACAGTCCTTCCATGGAGAACAGGATTAGGAACAGCGTGCGCGCCGGGTCCAATCGCGAGGCCTCCTCCGCCTTTCTCCGGATCTCGGTGCTGCGATCCTGCTGCCGGAGCTCCTCGTCGCGGATCTTCTGCTCGCGTTCCGCGATCTCCGCCTCGCGCAGTCGGAGTTCTTCGAGCTGGGAGCGCATCATCCCCCGGCGGCGTTCGACCTCTTCGTGCTGCTCCTTCATCCATGTGTCGAGCCGCCACTTTTCCTCGGCGGACGGCCCCGGCAAGGCAGGCTGGGGGTCCTCTAGCCGTTCCGAGGTCGGGTGCTGCTCCTGCGTCTCCTGTCCTGACGGCGAGTAGACCGGCGTGGGGGATCGCAGCGGCGATTGGATTTCGACGGGCCCCGGCGGGGACACGGCCGCCGGAGACGGTGGGACCCCTTCTCTCGGCTCCAGCGACGACGTCGGTGGCGGCGGGGGGGGCCGCGGCTGAGGCGGGACCGCGTCCCTCGGCGCATCCTCGGGCGGCGCCGGCAACGAGATCTCGGATTCGTCCTCCTCCGGGGGGGCCTCCGGGGTTGGAACTACGACCGGGCTTTTGACTCCAAGGTCATCGCCGGGGACCGCCGCCAACGATCGGAACCGCTGCGCGACCGCCGGCGGCAGGTCAGGCAAGGCCGCGGCTTCCGCGTACAGGGCGCGCGCGATCGCCCTCACGTCCTCCGACCGAGGAGGTGCGTTGAGCCACGCGCGAAGCATCCGGTGGATCGTCTGTCGATCGCCCCGCGTCAGGACCGCGGTGCCGCGATCCGGCAGGCCGAGATGCCGAAGGAACTGTCGCTGGAACGACTCGTCCCCCTTGGAAGGCGCGGCGTCGAGGAACCGGACTGCCCCCTTAGGATCGACCGAGAGGAACGCGACCCCGCGCCGCGCCTCTCGGTCCACGGACGGACCGGGCAGGCCAGGGCGCACCAGGTAGGGCTCGAACCGGAGCAGGTACCCCGTGCATCGCGGGCACAGGCCCTCGCTCGGTTTCCCGCACCGGGGGCATGCGGGTTCCACGATCGAACCATCCGGGTCGCGTTTATAAGAAGTCCCCCGCCGTTATCAGGCGTGCAAACACGCAGGACGGGAGGTGGGAGGACGGACGTCCGAATCCGACGCGCGACGCGGGGGGACCACGATGCGATCTGGTCGGCGACGATGCAGACCGTCTGGGACGACCTCCCGCCGGACGAACGAGCGCACACGGACCGCGCGGGGTTCGAATCTCACTTCCGGCCCCGCGCGAAGAGGATCATCGAGTCCCCGGAGAACGAGGTCCACATCGCTGAGAACTCTGTGGGGCGCTTCCTCGGGTACACGATCCTAGGCCCCGCGCTCTCCATGCTCAGCCCCGTCGCGTTCGGGTTTGTGTACGACGTGTGGGTCGCTCCGGAGGCACGCCGCCAGGGCGTGGCGACCGCGCTCCTGCACCACGCCGTCGCGTGGTGTCGCGCGCAGGGCCTCGGGACGCTGAAGCTGGAGGTCACCGCGCAGAACGCAGCGGCGCGAGGACTGTACGCGTCCCTCGGATTCACGGAAGAACGGGTGTTCCTCAGCCGGTCCATCTGATCGAGACCGAGGCTTCGCTCGAGTCCAAAGTTTGAGACATGGAGGACCCGACGGACGAGAGAATGACGACTAAACCCTTAAGAGGCGGCGATTCATCATACGCGTGATTGACATGGCCCTCATCACCCTGACCGAGCCCGCAGTGAGCAAGCTCAAAGAGCTCATCCAGAAGCATGGGACGATGGAGAATTCCTTCCTCCGAGTGTACGTCGCAGGCGGCGGCTGCTCGGGAATGTCGTATGGGCTCGCCCTCGACAACACTGTGCAGGAGGGCGACAAGGTGATCCACGACAACGGAGTGAGAGTCGTCATCGACGACAAGTCCGCGGAATACCTTGACGGCTCCTCGGTGGACTACCAGGAGACGATCGCGGGCAGCGGCTTCATGATTTCGAACCCGAACAACTGGTCGACCTGCGGCTGCGGGAAGTCCTTCAACCCGAAGGGTGATGCCGCGCCGGACGCACACGAGGGCCACCACCACGAGGCCTAGTTTCGCCCACCCTGCCTGATTCTTGAAATAGCGCGAGCCCGTTCTCAGGCGGCTCCATGGCCTCACGCGCGAAGGCGTTCGCATCGTTGTCCCCGCGACTCCGGGAACTGCTCGCGGAGCAGGGCATCAAGGAGGCCACCGCGCCCCAAGACGCGGCAATTCCGGTAATCCTCGACGGCCGCAGCGTCCTCATCATCTCGCCCACGGGCTCGGGAAAGACCGAGGCCGCCTTGCTCCCTGTGTTCGATCGACTCGCCGCGCGCGAGAGGACCGGCATCGGCGGCGTGTACATCACACCCCTCCGTGCCCTGAATCGCGACATGCAACGGCGGATCGAGTGGTGGGCTCAGAAACTCGGCATCCGCGCGGAGATCCGCCACGGGGATACGCCTCAAAGCGCGCGCAGGAAGCAGGCGGTGAAGCCGCCGGACCTGCTCGTCACGACGCCCGAGACCCTCCAGGCGATCCTGCCCGCCAAACGCATGCGGTCGCACCTGAAGTGGGTCCGTCACGTGATCGTGGACGAGGTCCACCAGCTCGCAAAGGACCGCCGGGGGATCCAGCTCACGATCGCCCTCGAGCGACTCCGGGAAGTCGCCGGCGAGTTCCAGCGGATCGGCCTCAGCGCGACCGTTGGGAACCCGAAGGAGGTTGCGGCCCTTTTTGGCGGCGAGTCGCCGCTCGAGATCATTCAAGTCGCGCCGCCGAAGACGATGAAATATCGGATCGAGTGGCCGAAGCCGAACGACGGGGACTTCGAGCTTGCCCGACAACTGTTCATCACGCCCGAGGTCGCTTCGAGCCTCACGTTCATGCAGGACGCCATCGACGAGCACCGATCCACCCTCGTCTTCGTGAACTCCCGGTCGAACGCGGAACTCCTCGGCTCACGGTTCGGGATGCTGAAGGCGCCCATCGGGGTGCACCACGGATCGCTGCCGCGCGAGGCGCGAGAACGAGCGGAGGCGGAATTCAAGACGGGTTCGCTGAAGGCGCTCGTGGCGACCTCCACGCTGGAGCTCGGCATCGACATCGGGTCCGTCGATTACGCCCTCCAGTACATGAGCCCGCGACAGGCGACGAGCCTCGTCCAGCGGGTCGGCCGCGCCGGCCACACGCTTGCGCGCACGAGCGAGGGGACGATCGTGGCGGTGAGCGCGGACGACGTGCTCGAGAGTCTGGCGGTGATCCGCCGCGCGCAGCGTGGGGAGCTGGAGCCTTTGAAGATCCACGCGGGGGCGCTCGACGTCCTGGGCCACCAGATCGTGGGATTCGTCTTGGACTTCGGCGGCCGGGCGGAGCGCGACCGGGTTCTGGCGGTGGTGCGACGCGCGCAGCCCTATCGCGATCTCGGCGACGCGTTCGACAAGACCGCGACCTTCATGGTCCAGCTGAAACTGCTCCGGGAGGACGGCCGGGACCTCGTCATCACCGCCCGAGGCCGCGACTACTACTTCCAGAACCTGTCCACGATCCGGGACGAGCGGAGGTACCCCGTCATCGACCTGACGACGATGAAGCCTGTCGGGATTATCGGGGAGGAGGAGTTCGTGCTCCGCGCACGGAAGGGCGCGAGCTTCATCGTCCGCGGTCGGACGTGGCGCATCTGGGAGATCGGGCGTGATGGCCGCGTGTTCGTGAATCCCGTGGAGGACCCGACCGCGCGGATCCCCGGATGGGATGGAGAGATTCTTCCGGTGCCGTTCGGCGTCGCGCAGGAGACCGCACGGCTCCGCGGCGAGGTCGCCGCCAAACTCCGCGAGGCTGCCACCGGAGACGTCATCGAAGCGTTGGCGGCGGAATGGCCCGTGAACAAGTCCGCCTCTCGCCGCATCGTCGAGCTCGTCGCGAGTCACATGGCCCTTGAGGCGCCAATCCCGGACGACCGCACGATCCTCGTCGAGGCGTTCGGCCGATTCCTCATCGTGCACGCCCCGTTCGGCGAGGTCGTGAACAACACGCTCGGAGACCTCCTCGAGGAGTTCCTCGCGCGCCGGAACATGGTCCGCTTCTGGTGGATGGACGCGCACCGGATCCTGTACGAGCTGACGACGACCACGGAGGACCTCGACCTGCGCGAGCTGACCACCTTCCTGTTCGGGATCGACGAGGCGGAGGTGGAGAGGAGCCTCGACATCCTCGTGAGCGACCACATCCCGTTCGGGATGCAGATGAAGGGGATCGCCGAGCGGTTCGGCGCGATCGCACGGGGCCTCCTCATCCCCGCGGACGATCTGAACAGCTTCGAGGTCCGATTCAAGGGTACGCCGATCGAGGACGAGGCCCGGCGCGAGACGTTCCTCGAGCACGTGGACTTCGACCGCGTCCGGGAGATCTATCGCGACCTCCGCACCGGCACCTTGCACGTGGCCACGTTCAAGGGGAAGAAGCCGACGCCGCTCGGGTACCCCATCGTCCGGCGGTACGTGGAGGCTCCCGAACTGTTCTCTCCGGAGGCGGAGCGGGAGCAGAACGTGGATCGGATGCGGCAGTTCCTGATGACGGAGCGCGTGAACCTGCTGTGCTTCGCCTGCGGCCACATCGACCCGGACCGGGAGGCGGGAGAGCTGCCGGAGAAGCCCGTGTGTCCATCCTGCGGCATGAATCTCCTCGCCCCGCTGTCGTGGCACGGCGCCCCGATCAAGGACGCGTTCACCCGCCGCCAACTGGGGCTCGACCTCGCGGAGGACGAGGAGAAGGAGCTCGTGCGCGCCCGCCAGAGCGCAGACCTCGTGGCGGTGTACGGTAGGAAAGCCGTCCTCGCGCTCAGCGTGTACGGCGTGGGCCCCCAGGCCGCGAGCAAGATCCTCGCGAAGATGCACCGCGACGAGAAGGCGTTCTACGCGGACCTGTACGACGCGAAGCTCCGATATCTCACGACACGGCCCTACTGGGACCAGCGGCCCGTGCGGGAACCGGTGGGCAAAACCTACGCGTACTGACACGTCGGGGCAACCTACTTATGGCGGTCCGAAGTGGTGCAACCTCCGGGGGAGAGCCATGCAGGAAACGCCACTGACGGAGCCCACGATCGTCCACGCGAAGACGCCCGACGGCCTCGGAGCGGAGGCGGTGCGGCGCCTGGACCTCGCGCGGTCGTTCCTCGCCGGGGTCTTGGCGGTGCATGGGGCGAGGACGGTCGCGAACACGCTCGAGCCGTTCAACGAGATGTACGCGCACATCGCGGAGGTCGCCTCCCAGTCCGAGCTCGCGCTCAACACGCATCCCGAGGCGGCGGTGCGGGAGGCCGCGGACAAGGCGTATCAGGACGCGAAGAAGCTCGAGACGGAGTTCAGCCTGAACCGCGCGCTCTACGACGCCGTCGCCTCGCTCGACGTCGCGAGGGACGACGCGGATACCCAGCGCGCGATCTTCAAAACGCTGCGGGACTTCCGGCGCGCGGGCGTCGACCGGGACGAGGCCACGCGGGTGCGCGTCCGGGCGCTATGGGATGAGATCAACGCGACCGGCGTGGAGTTCGACAACATCATCCGCGGCGACGTCCGATCCATTCAGGTCACGCGGGAGGAGCTCGACGGCCTCCCCGAGGACTTCCTGGCGGCGCGGCCGCCCGGGCCCGACGGAAAGATCACGATCACGACGAACTACCCGGACGCGCTGCCTGTCCTGCAGTACGGACGCAATGCGGACGTGCGGCGCCGCCTTCTGTTCGAGTTCCGGAATCGCGGCTACCCCAAGAACGTCGACGTGCTCAAGCGGCTGATCGCGAAGCGCCACGAGATTGCGACCCTCCTCGGATACCGCCACTGGGGCGACTACATCACGGAGGACAAGATGATCGGCTCGGCGAACGCGGCGGCGGAGTTCATCGACAAGGTCACGCAGACCGCGGAGCGGCGCGCGCGGGAGGACTACCGCATGTTCCTCGCGCGAAAGCGGGAGGACCGTCCCGAGGCCGCCGCCATCGACCCGTGGGACCGCGGATACTACGAGGAGATCGTCCGCGCGGAGCAGTTCGCCTTCGACTCGAAGGAGGTGCGGCCGTACTTCCCGTTCACCCGCGTGCGCGACGGACTGTTCACGATCACGAGTCGCCTGTTCGGCGTCCGGTACGAGCGCGTGGACGACGCGGCCCTCTGGCACCCGCAGGTCGAGGCGTACGACGTGTTCCAGGGGGACGCGCGGATTGGGCGGTTCTACCTCGACCTCCACCCGCGCGAGGGCAAGTTCACGCACGCCGCCGCCTTCACCGTCGCCCTCGGCCTCCGGGGGAAGCAGCTGCCCCAGGCGTGTCTCGTGTGCAACTTCCCGGACCCCACGAAGGGACCCGCGCTCATGACGCACGACGACGTCGTCACGTTCTTCCACGAGTTCGGCCACCTCCTCCACGGCATCTTCGCGGGCGGGCAGCGATGGGCGAAGAACGGCATGGGGGAGATCGAGTGGGACTTCGTCGAGGCGCCCTCGCAGATGCTCGAGGAATGGACGCGGGACGCGGACAGCCTGCGGACGTTTGCACGGCACCACGAGACGCATGCGACGATCCCCGACGATCTCGTGCGGAGGCTCGTGCGCGCGGATGCGCTCGGACGCGGCCTCGATTCCCGGCGGCAGATGTCCTTGGCGGCGTTGTCGCTGAACTGCTACATCCGGAATCCCGCTGGCCTCGACCCGACCGCCCTCGCACGGGAGATCACGGAGCGGTACGACCTCATCCCGTGGTTCGAAGGCACGCACTTCGAGTGCGGGTTCGGCCACCTGAACGGCTACTCCGCGATCTATTACACGTACATGTGGTCCCTCGTGATCGCGAAGGACCTGTTCCAGCAGTTCAAGGAGCGCGGCGACCTCCTCGACCCCATGCAGGCGGGGAAGTACCGTCGGCTCATCCTGCAGCCCGGCAGCTCGCGGCCGGCCGCGGACATGGTGCGCGAGTATCTGGGACGAGAGCCCTCGTTCGACGCGTTCGCGGCGTGGCTCGACGTGCGCCTGTAGTCAGTGGCCGAGGAGCACGGTCACCCGTGCGACCTCAGGATCTGTGCTAGGGAACGCCCCCCACGTCACGGACGCCCGCGGCGCGCGCATGTCCACGTCGCGCAGGAGGTCGCGGATGGCCCGATCATCGACAATCGGCAGGTGCATGAGGACGATTGCCTCGCGCGCCTCCCTGCCCGGGCCGGCAAGCCACGGGGACCGGAAGGCAGCGTCGACGGCCGCCAACTCCGGCCGATCGTGGAACCCGTCGCCGATCCCCAGGCTCCAACCGGTCGCGTTTCGGAGCACCGCCTGCAACATCGGGAGGTCCTCCCGGGTGACGACTTGGACCAGGTCGCGAACGGTCTGCATCGCGATGCGGGACATCGTCTCGAAGGCTCGGAGGACCGGCAAGTGCGGGGCGACCCTCAGCAGGGCATCGTTGGGGAGCGCGAGGACCCCGTGCGCGTGCTGACGCAGCACCGCCAGAGCGCCAGCCGCGGCGGTCCGACGGTTTATCCCCTCCGCAGAGAAGGGCGTCGTCACCACCGCCAGTGTCGTCGCGCCCCGGATGCCGGCGACGCGAGCGACGAGGCCCGCGCCCCATCCCCCCATCTCACCGCCAAGGCCTGCGACGGGCACGACGAGTTCCGCATCCCCAAGTTCCATCGCGAGCATCTGCTCGGAGGTCGTCGCCAGCGTCTTCACGGCCTTCTCGTCCATCGCCGCGACGCCACGGAGCCCCTCCTTCGGAAGGAGCAGCCGTCGCTTGATGACCGTGAACGCACGGTGAGGGAGATCGTTCACCGCCAGGAAGTCGAGACCCGTATCTTCGGCCTCGACGCTGATCGCGTTGCATCCCGCTCCACCGCACCCGACGACGAGCGTCCGCGGCCGTTCGGCACCCGCCCCGAACCTTCGCACCTCGGGCACGCCGGGGGATTCGCGGGGTTCCGTTAAGGGTGACGCCCTACTGCTTCTGCTCCCGCTGAGCCTGGGGGTTCGGCTGCCAGAGCGCCATCCGTGTGCCCGCGGGGTCCTCGAACACCGCGAACCAGCCCTGCCCGGGCACCTCGGCCTTCGGCATGATGATCTTCCCGCCGGCCTGTTCGACCTTCCTCTCGTACTCGTCGACCGAGTTCACGGAGATGTAGTTGGTGACGCCCTCGCGCCAGTTCCCCGGCTGCAGGCCTCCGATGCCTCCGCCCGGCCCGCTTGGTGCCTCGAACAGCGAGTAGTCCATCCCCGGGACCTCCTGGAACTTCCATCCGAAGAGGCTTCCGTAGAACTTCTCGACTGTTTTCGGTTCTCTCACGTGGAACTCCACATGCACGATGCTTCCGGGCTTCGGTTCTTCTGCCATGGTCACAACCCCTTGGGGCCATGACAAGCCCGAGTTCCCTATTTAGCGGTACACCCGGCAGGTCAGTGAATGTACTCCAAGTGGCCTACTTCTTCTTCCCGCCCTTCTTGGCCTTCTTCGCGGCGGGCTTCCTCGGTGCCGGCGGCTTCGGCATGTCTTGGTAGACGGCCTGGACGGTCCCGCCGGGCTCCTGGAACACCGCGTACCACCCGAACATCGGGATCTCCGACTTCGGGACGACGACCTTCCCGCCCGCGTTCTCGATCCTCTCGAGCGTCCGCGTGATGTCGTTCGCCATGATGTAATTCAGGACCGTCGGGCCATCCTCGCCGTGCTTCTGCAGGCCCCCGTGTGGCGCGTTCGGCGCCTGGAAGGTCGTGTAGTTCATCTCCGGGATGTCCTGGAACTTCCAGCCGAACACTTCTTTGTAGAACTCCTTCGTCCGCGTCGGGTCGCTCGAATGGATCTCTATGTGCACGATGCTGCCCTCTTTCTGTGTCGCCATGCTTGGCCTCCCCTTGAATGAGGATATGCCGCACGGCCCCTTTGAAACTTTGTCTCACGACCTCGACTGTGGCTCAGCGAGACCTTTCTGAAGATCCAACCAGAAGGCATCATCCGCTTTGAAAAGCACTTTCAGCTCCTTTTCGGTTGCGTTCGGTAAGACCGGTACGTCCTGCCGCTCCGCGAGGACTCCCAGCCAAACCTTCACCTCGCGACGCTCAGGCTCCGATAGGCCGGGACCAAAATAGATCTTCCGACCGCCCCGTCCGCGCACCACAAACACCTCGTCCCCCAGCAGGTAGTACGAGAAGATACCAATCACTTCGGTCACATGAAGGCTTTCGACCTTTCGGCGACTGCGAACCGCAATCCTATCGGGCGTGAGCACCAAGTCAGAGACATCCTCAAGATGAATGGAAGTGAGGAGAACGGCAAGCCCGGCACCTACCGTCATTCCCTCGACGAGCAGGATGAGCGCCCAGTCCTTCCCCCAGTCCGGGCGGCCGAGGAGGACAGACCATGCGTAGTAGACCATGAGAGGAGGTAGAACGAGGAGCACAAACGGGTAGATGACTCGAAACTGACGTGAATACTTGGCATATCGAGATTGGTATTCCAGAGTTTGCGGGAGTTCGGGGGGAGGTCTTTCCGGCGTCAATGGCGTTCCCCTTTGTCTTAGGATGGGCGTGAGGGGACTAAAGCTCGATGCCTAGAGGCCCAGACGCCTGGCCCTTCCCACCCCGAGCTCGTCATGCACGTTACCTCCACGCGATACTTTCATCCTTCCGCGAGAAAGGAATATCCCTCGCCCCCGCCGTTGAACGACGAGAGGGGGTTGTGCGAAGCCTTAGGCGGGATGCTGAGATGCCCGAGCGAATGGCCGACGTCGTGTGCGTCGCGGACGTCCACGAGGGGATTTCCTTCGGGTTCCTGATGGACCCGGAGACCGGCGTGAGCGCCCGCGCCCTCGACCTCCATCGGAACTTCGTCGCGGCCGCCAACTGGGCGATCGAGCATGGAGCGAAACTGTTCTGCGTCCTCGGGGACCTGTTCGACCGGACGCACGTCGCGCCCGTGTTCCGCGAGATGGTCCGCAGGGACGTGATCGAGCCGCTCGGGAAGGCGGGGATCGAGGTCTGGCTCCTGGCGGGGAACCACGACCAACCCCGCGCGTTCGCCCGGAGCACGAGCCTCGACGACTACCGCGGCTATGCGCACGTGAAGGTGTTCCGCGAGCCCGCCACGGAGGTACGCGAGCTTGGCGGCAAGAAGGTCGGATTCCTCCTCCTCCCGTACATGCATCCCGAGGAGATCGTCAAGCGCGCGCAGGAGCGGCTGGGCGAAGCCGTCTCGCAAGAGCAGGCGTACGCGGCCGCGCGCGAGACGTGGAAGCGTTGGATCGCGGACCATGCGGGAGCACTGGACGTAGATCGCAAGATCCTGTACGGCCACTTCTGGCTCGAGGGAGCGAGGCCGAGCGCGACCGGGTACGAGGTCGTGCCGGGCGAGTTCACGTTCGCGCGGGACATGCTGCCGCCGACCGTCGATTTGGCGGTGTTCGGTCACATCCACGCGCACCAGGTCGTGGATAGCCGCTTCGTCTACACGGGCGCGCCGGAGCGGATCGACTGGGGCGAGCGGGACGACCCGAAGGGCTTCCTCGCGCTCGACGCCGCCAACGCCGCATGGGAGTTCATCAAACTGCCCGCGCGGCCGATGGTGAAGGTCGACGTGACCGTCGCAGTCGAAGAGGACCCCACCGCCAAGATCGTGGCGGCGCTCCCGGAGGATTCGAAGGACAAGCTCGTCCGGCTCGAGGTCACCATTCCGGAGGCACTACGATCCAAAGTCGACGAGCGGCGGATCGACGAGAAGCTCGCGGGCGCGTTCCACTACGAGGTCCGCTGGCTCGTGCAGCGCAAGGACTTTCGCGTCGTCGAGGAGTTCACGATGGACCCCCTCCGCCTCCTGCACGAGTACGTGGACGCGCACTACAAGGGCGACCCTCGGAAGGATGGGATCAAGACGAGAGGCGAGCAGGTTCTGAAGGAGGTATTGCAGTGAGGGAGGGCATCGAATCCACGGAACCCGTGGCGGTCTCGTCCGTCGATCTCCCGCCCTCCGCGGAGGGCTTCGTCATCGAAGAGGTCGAGATGGACCGCTTCATGCGATACCTTTCCCGGACGACCGTCCGTTTCCCCGGGCGCTTTCTCGTCATCACCGGAAAGACGGGCTCCGGAAAGACGTCGATCCTCGACGCGATCACCTTCGCCCTCTACAAGCGCACGACACGGACGGACCCGCCGGCGAACGCGAAGATCCAGGACCTGTGCCGGCCTGGCGGCAGCGTCCGCGTCGTCTTCCGCCAGCGCGGGAAACCGTACGAGGTGCGACGCGGTTTCCAGGGGAACGGCGCCCCGTACCTCCAGCTGCACGAGGACGGCCGGATCATGAGCGGCACGATCCCGGACGTGGAGCACACGATCCTCGAGATCATCGGCCTTGACTACGAGGGATTCACGAACAGCACGTTCGTTCGGCAGGAGGAGATGAAGGGGCTCGGAGCATCGAAGGGCTCCGACCGCCTCGAGGTGTTCCAGAAACTGTTCCGTCTCGAGACGTTCGAGAAGGCGCAGCGGAAGGCTGCGGAGCACTTGGCGGCGGTGGAGTCGGAGGGCCTGAAGCTTGAGGCCTCGATCCTCACGCGCCGGGAAGCAATCGACCGGCTGCCCGCCTTGCGCGAGGAATTGGCGGCGATGGAGACGGAGGTCGCCACATTGCGTTCGCGGGAATCCGAACATGCCGCCAAGGTGAGGGATGGGCAAGAGGCGGTGCTCGGACTCGAGGCCAAGCACGACCGGTTCAACCTCGCGCGCAGCGGGGCGCAGACAGGCCTCGCGAAGATGACACATATCGAGGCGCGCACGAAGACCCTCCAGTCGGAGGGCGAGAAGGCGCTCAGGCTCCGCGAGACGATCGCCACGCACGAAGAGGATACGAAAGGCGTCGAGGAACTCGCGGAGGAAGGAGAGACGCTCCGGAACCAGCAGCAGGCCTACCAGCTGCTTGCGAAGGACCGCGACGCCCACACGCGGGAGTGGGAGAGCCTTACGAAGGAACACGAGCGGCGGTTGAAGCAGCTTTCAGACTCCCTGTTCGCGAAAGAGAAGCGCATCGCAGGGCTCAACACGGACATCCGGGCGGACGAGGCGTTCGGCCTCCTGCGGAACGAGGGAGCCTTAGGGGAGCGGATCAAGAGGATCGAGACGGAACTCGTGTGGCTCGCGAGCCGGAAGGACCTCGTGAGCATCCTGAATGAGGAGAAGACGTCGTCCGCGGTCGAGCTGGAGACGGTACGGTCCCGCACAGGGAAGTTCAACGTCGACTCGTTCGCCCTCCCCGAGATCGAGCGGGAGGTCGCGGACCTCAAGCGCCAGATCCGCGAGGAGGACGAGGCGCACGAGACGCGGCTGAAGGGCCTCCGCGTGAAGTTCGAGGAGGTCGATCGGAAGATCCACGACCTCGCCTTCACCGACGAGTTGGCGGCGCGTGCGATGACCCTGCGTGACACCCTCTCCTCCCTCGAGGGGAAGCGACGCGATCTCGACCAACGACGCAGGGAACTCCAGGGACTCGGAGATCCGACCTCGGGACTCGCAGAGCTCGCCCAACAGCGTTCCGCGTTGGCGGCGGAGATGGAGGCGCTCGCGAAGGAACTCGGGGGCCTTGCGAAGGACGAGCAGGCCTACGACGCCGCCAAACAGGCGCTCGATGCCGCCAAACACGACCTCGACGAAACCCGATACGCGCTCGGCGGCAAGGAGGGCGAGCTCAAGCGCGCGGCCGCGCAGATCGCGCAGACGGAGGCGCTGGCCGCCAGGGTCGACGACCTCATGCGGAGGCTCGCGGACCTCCAGAAGGAGATCGAGGTGCTCCGCATCCTCAAGGACGACGTGTTCCACCGGAAGGGCGTGCCGATGTTCGCGATCAACCAGCTCCTGCCCGCGCTCGAGGCGGAGGCGTCGAAGAACCTCTTCGAACTCACGGATGGGCGGTTCTCGCGCGTGAAGCTCGAGACGTACGAGGAGGCGAAGGGGCACGGCATCCGCATCCTCGTCGGCGGCGTCGACGCGCAGTGGCACGACGTCGGCGAGTTCTCTGGCGGCGAGAAGACGCAGATCAACGCGGCCCTGCGCTTCGCGATCGCGAAGGAGCTCGCGTCGATGCCCCAGGTCGGCCGCACGTACGGGAGGATGAAGACGCTGTTCCTCGACGAGGCGGACTTAGGCAGCCTCGACACGGAGGTGTCCCGCGACTTGTTCGTCGACAAGTTGTTCCGGATGGGGGAGTTCTTCGACAAGGTCATCCTCATCACGCACCTCACGGAGGTCGCGGACAAGTTCCCCGGACGGATCCGTGTGGAGATGACGCCGGACCAAGTGTCGAAGGTGGAGGTGCAGTCCTGACCGTCCGTGACGAATTGCGGACGGAACTCGGGCGGATGGTCGGGTATCGCGACGTGCAAGCCGAGCCGCCCAAGATCGAGATCCGCGACGTCCGGCCAGCAGCGACACCGCTCGACCTCGTGGCGGTGGACGGCTCGTACTCCTTCCTGCTGAACCTGGGGAGCACGTGGCTCGCGATCGCGCGCGCAGCGGCAATCCCGTTCGCGCTGACGGAGCGAGGCTTCCACCCGAGACCCCCGACGATCATGGACAGGGCGATCATGGTGTCGACGTGGGAGGACATCGTCGCGAAACAGGACGAGTTCCACCAGAGGCTGTTCGAGGCCACCCGGGGGAGCTCGGACCAGCACAAGGAGATGGTGAACGAGTTCCGCAAGCACCTCGAGGGCGAACTCGCGCTGAAGGTCGCGCGGGAGACGAAGGGCGTCGCGATCGCGCTCGACGGAAGTTTGTCAGCGGTCCCGAAGGAACTCGACCACCTGGAGGACGTCGTGAAGGCGTGCGAGGAGAACGGGAACATCCTCGTCGGCGTGAGCAAGGACTCGTTCCTGCACGCCTTCGGCCGCTCGCTTCCCGACGAGCAGTTCCTCCAGTCGTATGGAGGCGTCGGCTACGTCCGTGTGCCGAAGGAGTTCGAGACCCGCCAACGGGGCCTGCTCCATGGGGACGTGTATTTCGCGCGCCTCCACGCGCAGGCGTCGAAGTGGTTCCGCGTCGACGTGGGGACGTTCAAGGACGACCCGGACTTCGTGTTCTCCCACCTGGCGGCGCACGCCCGGAGCGGGCTCAGCCTCGGATACCCGTACGCGCTCATGGAGGCCCACCGCCTGGCCGTGCTCGTCCGCCAGGTCCGCGAGCCGCTCGAAGAGGAAATCCTAAGAGAGTGTGGGCGTCTCGGGTTGCAGATGGGCGACGTCGTCGCGGGCCTCACACAGATCGAGGGGCGTCGGCGTGGGGCGTTCCATGAGTACTTGGACCAGTTCGCGAGGGACGTGAAGTGAAAATCGGGGAAGTCATCCAAGGGTCCGTCCGCGGTGGCCTCGAGGTCAAGCTCGGGATCAGCAATCCGGAGGAGCTCCGCATTGGATATCCGGTAATCGTCGAGGGCAAGACGTATGACTTCTACTGCCTCGTCGAGGACATCGTCAACCAGCAGCTGGACATCGCCGAACGCCTCGCGGGCTCCGAGTTCCGCGACGCGATCGTCCCGGGCGGCGCCACGCACGAGGGCTACGGCGGCCCGCTGTTCTACAGCAAGGCCCTCCTACGCCCGATCCAGCTCATCACGAAGGAGAGCGGCGACCTGTCGCAGCCACAGACGATCCCGCCGTACTTCTCCGAGGCCCGTCACGCCGCCCTGCAGGATGTCCAGCTCATCTACGAGATCACGGAGACGAGCGCGCCCATCGGGACGATCCACGGCGTCGAGCCGTACTACGTCCACATCGACTTCGCGAAACTGACGGAGAAGCCGTTCGGGATCTTCGGGAGGACGGGCGCGGGGAAGTCGATCCTGAACAAGCTCATCTGCCTCGCAATCCTCGCAAAGGACGTCGGCTCCGTCCTCGTGTTCGACATGCAGGGCGAATACGGCGTCTTCTCGCGCGCGGACAGGTCCGCGGGCCTCCCGTACTACTTCAAGGACAAGGTCGAGGTGTTCAGCCTCGACCCAAAGAACCGCGAGGCGAAACCGTTCGTCATCGACCCGCGGGAGATCGAGCCGGAGGACTTACTGGTCGCCCTCCAAGACCTCAGCCCTGGCATGGTCGACACAATCTACGCGATCTACCGCCGGCGGGGCGACCAGGACCTCGTGGCGGCAATCCAAGAGGCGACGGTCGAGCAGCTCGGCGAGGACCTCGTCCACGAGATGTCTCTGAACGCCCTCAAGCGGCGGATTGAGCGGATCAAACGCCTCCCCTTCATCCACGAGGGGAAGGACGCGTTCTCCCAGATCGTCCAGTACGTCCGCCAGGGCAAATCCATCGTCCTCGATTTCGGGGAGTTTGGCGGCGATACGTCCGTGTATCTGTTCGTCGCGAACGTGCTCGCGCACCGGCTGTACGACCAGTGGACGGAGAAGGGCGAGCAGCGCCGCCTGATCGTGTTCCTCGAGGAGGCCCACAAGTTCCTCGATCCCGCCGTGGCGCCATACACGAAGTTTGCGCAACTCGCACGGGAGACGCGGAAGTTCAACCTCATCCTCGCGCTCGTGGACCAGCGGCCGACACGGATCGACCAGGAAGTGCGAAGCCAGCTCGCGAACCGCCTCGTGCTGTCCCTGAAAGAGCAGTCGGACATCCAGAGCGCGTTGGCGGGGGTGCAGGACGTCGGGATGTGGGAGAAGATCGTCGGGACGATCCCCGTGCGCACCGTGGCGGTGATCGGGGACGCGATCCGCGTGCCCACGGTCATCGACATCATGACGTACGACGACGCGAACGTGCACGAGCACATCGTCGGCCGCTCGCGGATGACGGAGGCGGACCTCGCGCGGCTTGCGAGCAAGGCGGACACGATCTTCGGGTCGGGGCCGTGATGCGCACGAGCGTTACGAAGCCGCGCGCTCAGCCGTCGTGAGTCGACAAGCGGCAGTCGCCAGAAGATGCAGGCCGCCCCCGAGCGCAACGGAGAAACGTTTAAGCCCAATCCCGTAGGTCGTGTCCTAGATGGCAAGGAATTGGCGAATTGCCGTGACTCAGGATCGAGTGACCCGACGGTACTTGGCCGACGTCGTCGGGCTACCAGTTCATGCGCAAGGCCTGACGGAGGAGGAGGCTGTGCAACACGCGAAGGAAGCGATCGTCGTGCACTTGAAGGCCCTTGAGTCCCTTGTGGTGGAACGTGGGGCCAACACCCGCATCGTCACGGTGAAGGCATAGTGCCGCGCCTCCCGGGCGAGATCCGTCAAAGGACTTCTTGAACGCGCTCCGGCGGCTCGGCGTCCGAAGGATCTCCGGCACCGGCCCGCACGCGACCTTCCTGAACCCGGTCACCGGGGGCACGACGACGGTGGGCCTTCACTACCCCGTGCCGCGCCGCCACGTGCGGGCCGCGCTGCGCGACCTCGGGATCTCGGAAGTGGACTTTCTCGACGCCCTTTGACGGTTCAGGTAGCCGCTCCTACGCTTGGCGGCGCACGAAGACCGCAGCACCGAGCAACATGAGGGCGTCGTAGAAGATCAGGATCAGGATGTCCAAACCCACCTCGACGACGCCCCACCCCCGGAGCATCACGCTGTGGAGCGCGTCCGACGCGTACGTGAGGGGCACGACGTAGGACAACGGGCGCAAGCCAGACGGGATCGCCTCGAGCGGGAAGAAGACGCCCGTGAGGAGGAGGGACGGGAACAGGATGAGCGGCACGAACTGGATCGCCTGGAGCTCATTCTTGGCGGCGGCGGAGAGCATGATCCCGAGCCCCTGATTGCCGATCGCGAACAGGAGGAGAATCCCGAAGGCGAGGGCGATGTTCCCGACGACTTGGACTTGGAACAGGAGGAGGGCAGCCCCGAGGACGACGACGCTCTGGAGAAACGCGATTACCGCCAACGCGAGGGCGAGGCCGAACACGAGCTCGAACGGTCGGAGGGGCGTCGCGAAGAGCCGTTCGAGCATGCCGCCAGCCTTCTCGCGGACGACCATGATCACGGAGAAGATTGTCGTGACCATGAGCACCGCGAGCGCCACGACGCCGGGCGCGAACGAGTCGATGAACCGCGTGTCGTCCGATCCGTAGACGAAGTCTCGCTCCAGGGAGAAGGGTGTCACACCGCCAGCCGCGAACATCCGCTCTGCGGCGGCCCGGAGCTTCCCCAGGACCGCGCCCACGATCGTCGGCGAGGACCCGTCGAGGACCACGTCGACCGAGGAGGTGTCACTCAGGTTCGCATTCAGCAGGTTCTCCGTGAAGTTGGCGGGAAACGCGACCACGGCCCACGCCCGACCGGCGACGACCTCTGCCCGGGCGGCGGTGGGCCCTTGCGTCCACGTCTCGAGGGCGAGCGTGTCTCCCGTGATGTTCTCAAGCAGCCGATCGGACACGCGGAAGCCGAGGAACCCCGCGTCCTCGTTGATCACGAGCGTACGGACGTTGTGGACCTCGCCCCCGAACGTGTACCCGAAGACGACGACCATCAGCAGGGGCATGACGACGATGAACCCGGCCGTCCGACGGTCGTGGCGGAACTGCGAGAGCGTCTTCCTCGTGACCGCGAGGACACGGGAGAGCATCACGGGCTCGCCTCCCGCACGAGCGCGAGGAACGCGTCGTCGAGGTTCTCGGCGCCCGTGCGTTCTTTGATTGCCGCCGGCGCATCCCGAGCGAGCAGGCGTCCGCGGTGGACGAGGGCGACCATGTCGCACCGGGACGCCTCCTCCATGTAGTGCGTCGTGATGAGGACGGTCTTCCCCCGCGCCGTCAGCTGGTTGAAGTACGTCCAGAACGAGGCGCGGAGCTCGGGGTCCACGCCCACCGTCGGCTCGTCGAGGAGCAGGAGGTCCGGGTCGTGGAGGAGCGTCGCCGCAAGGGACGTGCGCCGCCGCATGCCGCCGGAGAGCGTGGAGACGAGGCTCTTCCTGCGGCCCGCGAGGTCCACGAGGACGAGCACCTCGTCCGTGCGCGCATCGATCGCATCATCCTCCATGCCGACGAGCCGACCGAAGAGAGCGAGGTTCTCCTCGACCGTTAGGTCCAGGTACACCGCCAAGTCCTGCGGCATGTAGCCGATCCGCGGGAGGACGGAGCGCGGGGGGATGTCCGAGCCGAGGACCTTCGCCGTCCCGGAGTTCGGCGCCGTGAGCCCGAGCCAGATGCGAAGCAGGGTCGTCTTCCCCGCGCCATTCGGGCCGAGGAGGCCGAACGTGATGCCGGACGGGATGTCGAGGGACACGCCGGCGAGCGCCTCCACCTCCCCGAAGCGCTTTACGAGCGCGTCGCACGTCACCGCCGGGCCGCCCTCGCGAGCCACGCGCGGGACTCTGCGCCAAGTCTATTAAGGATACGTCGGGCTTCCCGAGGCGATGCCCAAGGAGGGCCGGACGATCGATTCGCTGCTCAAGGCGGGGCAGTCGTTCGATCCGCCGCCCTCCTTCCGCGAGCGCGCGTGGGTGAAGGGCGAGGAACTGCACCGCCTCGCGGAGAAGGACTCCGAGGGGTTCTGGGCGAAGATGGCGGCGGACCTCGTGACGTTCCGCCAGCCGTGGACGAAAGTCCTAGATTGGAATCTCCCACACGCAAAGTGGTTCGTCGGCGCGAAGCTGAATGTCGCGGAGAACTGCCTGGACCGTCACGTCCAATCGTGGCGGCGCAACAAGGCGGCGATGCTGTGGGAGGGGGAGCCCGGCGACCGTCGGGTCGTGACGTACCAAGAACTCTACGACGAGACGTGCCGCGTCGCGAACGCACTGCACTCTCTCGGCGTGCGGCGCGGCGATCGTGTGACGATCTCCATGCCAATGGTCCCCGAGCTGGCGTCGACGATGCTCGCGTGCGCCCGCATCGGCGCCCCCCACTCCGTCATCTTTGGCGGCTTCAGCGCGAAGTCCATCGGGGAACGGATCCTCGACACGGAATCGAAGGTCGTCGTGACCGCGGACGGGGGATTCCGCCGCGGAAAGGTCGTCCGCCTCAAGGATCTCGTGGACGAGGCACTCGGAATCGCGAAGGGCGTCGTCGAGAACGTGCTCGTGCTCCGGCGGACGGCACACGACGTCCGCATGAGGCCGAGGCGGGACATCTGGTGGCACGACCTCGTCCCCGAGCAGCTGCGCGAGTGCCCCGCGGAGGCGATGGACGCGGAGGACATGCTCTTTATGTTGTACACGTCGGGCACGACGGGGAAGCCGAAGGGCATCGTCCACACGACCGCGGGGTACCTCGTCGGCGCCGCGACGACGCACAAGTACATCTTCGACCTGAAGGACGACGACGTCTACTGGTGCACGGCCGACATCGGCTGGATCACGGGCCACTCCTACATCGTGTACGGGCCGCTCGCGAACGGGGCGACCGTCGTCATGTACGAGGGCGCGCCGGACCACCCGAAGCCAGACCGCTTCTGGCAGATCGTCGAACGGTATCGCGTGAACACGCTGTACACGGCGCCGACCGCGATCCGCGCGTTCATGCGCTGGGGGGACCGGTGGCCGCAGGGCCACGACCTCACGAGCCTGCGCCTCCTCGGGACCGTCGGCGAGCCGATCAACCCGGAGGCGTGGCTCTGGTACCATCGCGTGATCGGCGGCGGGCGGTGCCCCGTCGTCGACACCTGGTGGCAGACGGAGAACGGCATGATCCTGATCACGCCGCTGCCGGGCGCGACGCGGCTCAAGCCGGGGTCCGCCACGACGCCATTCCCCGGAATCGCCGCCAAAGTCGTCGACTCGAATGGCAAGGAGGTCCCGCGGAACACGGGCGGTTTCCTCGTTATCACGCGGCCGTGGCCCGCGATGCTCCGGACGCTGTACAAGGACCCAGATCGCTACGTGGAGCAGTACTGGTCCCAGGTCCCAGGCGCGTACTTCACGGGGGACGGCGCTCGCCAGGACGAGGACGGGTACTTCTGGCTCATGGGCCGGATTGACGACGTGATCAACGTGAGCGCCCACCGCCTCGGGACGATGGAGATCGAGTCCGCGCTGGTCTCACACCAGGCCGTGAGCGAGGCGGCGGTCGTCGGCGCGCCTCACGAGGTTAAGGGGCAATGCGTCGTCGCGTTCGTGCTCCTGAAGTCCGGCCGGTCGAAGACGAAGCGACTGAGCGACGAGCTGAAGGCCCATGTGAAGAAGGAGATCGGCTCGATCGCCGTGCCCGAGACGATCTACCTCGTGGACAAGCTCCCTAAGACGCGGAGCGGTAAAATCATGCGCAGGGTCATGCGCGCCGTCGTCAGCGGGGAAGACGTCGGCGACGTGACGACGCTCGAGGACCCCGGTGCGGTGGACGAGGTCCGCACGTGGCTCAAAGCGCTGAAGAAGTGATCGCGTCCAATCTCCGGGCCGCCTAGGCGGCGAGCCCGAGATACGGCGCGACCCGCTCCGCGACCCGCGGGTCGTCGAGGGCGGCCGAGAACGTCGCCAAAGAGAGGAACGGGCGCGAACGAACGATCCTCGCCGCACGCTTTGCCCCAATCCCGGGGAGAGCCGAGATCGCGCGGAGCGTGGCGGAGTTCACGTTGAACGGGTACTCCACGGCCGTGAGTGACCGCTGTCCGTGCGCTGTGACCTTCACATCTACGAACTGGTTGAGCGGGACATCGTAAGCGAAACCGACGAGCAGGCCGTAGGTACCGACTTGGCGGCCGAACGTGTGGTGTCCCTCGGACATCTCGAGGTACACGTCGCGCAATAAGGTGCCCTCGGGGACGAGGCGTTTGAGCATCTCGTGGTCGACCTCCGTGCGCACCTTCTCCTTGAACCGACGGAAGAGGGTGTGGTTCTCGAGCGGAGCGTACTCCCTGCGCACGGGTCGGACCTGTCGGATGTTGATCCGCCGGACCCAGAGGTCCTCCGTGAGCAGCCGCTTGAGGAACTCGTAATTCAGATCGAACGTCTTGGAGGTCTCGCCGTCCAGCCCCGTCACGAAATTCAGGCCGGGAAGCACCCACGGCATCCCGTTCGGCCCGCGCTCCCTCCCGACCTCGTTCACCATCCGAATCGCCTCGAGGCAGTCGTCCGCCCCGATGTTCAGGTTGTTCGCCTCCGTGACTGCGGGGTCCGCGCTCTCGAGGCCGAAGGAGAGGATCGTGCCCGGCGTCGCGTACTGCCGCAGAAGCCGCAAGCCCTCCATCGCCTCGTCGGGGTGGGCGATCATCATGGCAGGGTCCCCGTTGTCCGTGTGCAGGACCTTCAGGTTCGGTGCAGCCTCACGGACTCCCGCCAAAAGGCGGTGCAGCACGGGGACATTCGGCTTGGGTGTGAGGGACTGTCCGACCCCGTCCGCCATGTACGAGAAGAAATCCGCCTGGCCGCCGAGACGGAAGTTCACGGCCCCGAGCTCCGCGAGGCGCCGCACCTCTGCGACCACGTTCTCCACGGGGCGGAACTTCGGGACGCCGTACATCGGCTCGATGCAGAACGAGCAGCCGCCGTTGAGGTACCGGACGCATCCCTTCGAGGTGTCGAGCTCGAGAATCAGCGGGTCCGGATAGTCCTGATGTGACTTGATCACCTCCGCGCCGAGGAGCGCCCACCGGTCCCACTCCTCCATCGTCCGGTCGCGGTTCGTAAAGTCGCCTGTCGTGAGGTGGTCGAACACCGCGGTGTCGAGGTCGCGGATCGCGATGAAGTCGAATGCCTCGATCAGGTTGTCGTCGTAGTATCGGAATCGCGCGAGGGGCCCGCCGAGGACTTTGCGCCCCTCCCAATTGGCGGCGTGGCGCAGAAGCTCCTTCTCGCTGATCGGCATGCCGCGAAGATACTTGCCCGGGACGATCGGACCGGAGATGATCGCGAGGAGGTCGCCGCGTAGGGGGTGGCCCTTCCGCACAGCCTCAATTGTCGTGTACTCCCAGTCGTGGCCCGCATCGCGGATCGCCCCCGCCAGGTACCGCGGGTAGGGCGAAAGGAACGGCGGCACGCCGAAGTTCGAGGGCTCGTCCACGAACCCGTCCAGGATGACGACCTTCATGGCCCGGATGCTAGGCGGTCCATACGGTAAAACCTTAACGACCGGTCTCCGTGGCCGGCGAGGGTCCTCGATGAAGATCGGCATCGTGCTCGGGACGAACGCTCCGGAGATCGCATGGAACGCACTGCGGTTCGGCGTCACCGCCAGGGAGGGAGGGCACGCCGTCCGCATGTTCCTGCTGAACGCGGGCGTCGAGGTCGAACGGATCCAAGACCCGGCGTTCGACGTTCCGGACCAGCTATCGCGATTCGTGGGTCGGGGGGGCGAGGTCCTCGCGTGCGGCACGTGCCTCGACACCCGGAACATGGACGGTTCTCCCATCTGCCCCGTGTCGACGATGAAGGAGCTCCTCCAGCTCGTCGTAGAGTCCGATCGCGTCGTCACATTCGGATGAGCCGGCGCCGTCGATACCGACACCAAAAAACCTTTAGGAGGGGGCCATCATCGTCGCCGCGGAGACGTGGCAAGCACGGCCCTCGCGGACGTCCTTCCTATCATCGGGATCCTCCTGATCCTCGTCGGGCTCGGCCTCGCGTTCGCGGGCCGCAAGCTTTGGACGCCGTTCATGTCGCTCGTCGGCGCGATCATCGGTGGGTCGATCGGGTACCTCGTCGGGGAGTTCTACAGCGGCGGCTCCGGATACGTCCCGCTGCTGACGGGGCTCGTCGGCTCCATCCTCGGCAGCATCCTCTTCAACTACCTCGTCAAGATCGCGATGGCGCTCATCGCCGCAGGGATTCCCGCGATCCTCACGTATTACGCCCTCGGAGGCAACGCCCAGGCGGACCAGATGGCCCAAGACGCTCCCGTGCTCGTCGCGATCCTCGTCCTGCTCATCGTGTTCGCGCTCGCCTACTACTTCGTCGAGGAGCTCATCGGCGTCGTGACCTCGCTCGTCGGGGCCTTCCTCCTCGGGGCCGGGGTCTTTCTCCTGACCGGCAGCGTGTCCGCCGCGATCGGGGCCGCTGCCCTCGTGTTCCTCGTGGGCGTCGTCGTGCAGACCCTCGCGGTACGCGCCGCTAAGAAGGGGGGCGCATGGCGTCTGCGGCGGCGACGCGCACAGGCCGTCGCGCAAGCCCCGCCCGCGCGTCCCACGGTGTACGCACCACCGCCATCTCCTCCGCCGCCGCCTCCGCCGCCACCCTTCGCGGCTCCACCTCAATCCCCCGAGCCTGCACCGCCTCCGCCTCCGCCCGTCTGATTCGCGGTATGCGAAAGGTCCCCGCGCCTCGTTCGATGACACGGACCGGCGTCTCATTCCTTCTCGTAGATGTCCGGCCACAGCCTCTTGGAGAGCCACACGCCCAGGACGACCAACAGCACGGGAATCGCGAACACCGCCCAATCCGGCGAGCCAGATCCTCCGAGCGCCTGTGCCAACAGAAGCCCGCCCTGGTGGTAGGGTGAAAGGGCGATGAGCGGCGCAAAGCTCTCCCGGATCCCCTCCGCGCCCCCTCCGGCGAGCGCCCCCATCAACAGACCGAAGATCCGATAGGTGAGGAAGAAGGAGTAGAGCACGAAGAGATAGGGCATGAGGGTCGGCTTCACGTACATCCGCTTCGTCGCATAGCAGAGGGCGTTCGCACTGAACGCCGCCACCGCAACAATCCCGAAGGAGAAGAGGTACGCCACGGCGTAGATCCCCAGGATGTCCGCGGCGGGCTTCCCCAGGCCCAGTGTGGGGAGGACCGAAATCGGGAACGTGAAGAGGAAGCCCGCGATCGCCGCGTAGAGCAGCTTCGCGATAGTGACCTCGAGGACGCCGACGGGATAGAGCGTCAGCGCGCGCACCGTCCCCTTCCTGATCTCGCCACCGTAGTTCGCGGAGAACGCGACCGGGATGAGGATCATCGTGACGAGGACCATGTACCCGTAGACGACGTCGAGGAGGTTGATGGGAAGCGATTCCCCTCCGGGCGTCTCGACGGTGACGTGAACCTCGTTCGACGTGGATTCGTTGAGATCGTTGTCGCGCACCGTAAGTGTCACGCGCCAGACATCGTCGGTCGGGCCGAAAGTATGCGAGGGATTGAGGGCCGTGGTGTTCTGCCCATCGCCGAAATTCCAGAAGTATGTGTAGGAACCGTTCCCGCCGACGACGGTCGCGGCGAAGGAGACTCCCAATGGATCCCTCCCGGCCGTACGATTCGCGCCGATGCCAACCTGGAGGGGCCACGGCCCTGGACCGTACGCGACGATGCGCAGAGTGCTCCGGACCGGCTCGTCGCCGCCCCTGCTCAGGACAGCAAGCAGGACGTCGTAGATGCCCGTGTTCGCGTACGTGTGGTCCGGCGACGCCACGAACGATTGGTTCCCGTCCCCGAAGGTCCACGTGATGTTGAAGGGCTCGGTGCCGCCGGTCGTGTTGGCGGTGAAGCCCACGGCGAGCGGTGCGAGGCCGGACGTCACGTTCGCCCTTGCACTCACGCGCAGCGGGTCGCCGCCTCCGATGCCGCCGGTCCAGGAGGGCACCCCGACATTCCGGAGCGTGCTGCCCACGATGCTGAAGCCGATGATCCCGACGAACATCAGGAGGACCGTCAGCACGAGGAGCGTCGGCAGACCCTGGCGGTGGATCTGCCGCAGGTCGCGCCGCGCGATCGCGAGGATCGGCTGCACCCGCTCCCGCATCGCGCTCACGTCCGGCCCTCCTCCCTCATCTTGAGGAACACGTCCTCCATCGTGCCCATCGGGCGCATCTCGAGGAGGGCGATGCCGGCAGATCCGAGCAGGGCCGCGATCTTCGGCACGTCCGACGCGGCCTTGAGCGTCACGTGGACCTCGTCCCCGCTGATCGTGCACCCCGCGGTGGCGAGGCCCTCGGCGAGGATCTTCTGGGCCCTCGGCGGGTCGGAGGATCGGATCGCGTAGGAGGGCTGCAGGTATCGCTCCTTGAGCTCACGGGCTGTCCCGATCGTCAGGACCATCCCCTTGTCGATGAACGCGAAGCGATCGACGATGGCCTCCGCCTCGATGAGGTTGTGCGAGGTGAAAAACACGGTGTTGCCCTCGGACACGAACGTCCGGAAATGCGCGCGCAAGGACTTGCGATGGACGATGTCGATGCCCTGGAACGGCTCGTCCAAGAACTTCACGGGGCCGGTGCTGAGCAGGGCCCGGGCGATCGAGATCTTCTGCCTCTGGCCGTGGGAGAGCGTGGCGATCCGCTTGTCCATGAAGCCGCCAATCTCCGCGACCTGCACGGCCATCGCCATGCGTTCCCGCGCCGACTCGGTGGTGTGGCCGGCCATGCGCGCGAAGAACCTCAGGTAGGCCGCCGGCGTCATCTTCTCGTAGAAGACTTCTTCCTCCTGGACGATCCCCAGCTGCCTCCGCACGCGCGTCGGCTCGGTCTTGACGTCGAGGCCGCAGACCGTGGCGGAGCCGGAGGTGGGCGCGGTGAGCCCGCACAGGAGGCGGATCGTCGTCGTCTTGCCCGCGCCGTTGGGCCCGAAGAAGCCGAAAATCTCGCCCTTGTTGACGTCGAACGCGACGGACTTGACGGCCTGCACGTTCCGGAAGTGTTTCGTCAGCCCGCGTGCCTCGATGATCGCGGGCGCCCCACCTGCCGCCATCCTTGCGCGCGCATGAGGTCTACCTTATAAAGAGTGTCCGTGCGTATCCGCCCGTTATCGGACCGATGGGACGGCGACACTTTCACCGCCCCCTCCCCCGCTACTCGCTAAGCCTCCGGGCGTCCATCGCATCCGTCTCCTGGGGAGGAGCGTACATGGCGACGGCCACGGCCCTCATACCGGTCCCGGAACTCGTCCTGCGGGCGCCCGTCCTGACGACGGGCCTGCCGGTCCTCGACGGCCTCCTCGGTCCCTTCGAGGGCTCGCGCTTCGCGCTCGTGGACAGCGGCTCCGACTTCGTCTTCCAGCTGCAGTCGCTGCTGTCCGTACGGTGCATCGCGGAGCTCGACAGCGACGTCGTGTTCGTGGACGGCGGGAACAGCGTGGACCCGCACGGCATCGTGCGCCTCGCGAAGCGCGTCGGGCTCCAACGGCTCGACGTGCTCCCGCGGATCCGCGTCGCGCGTGCGTTCACGTGCCACCAGATGGCGACGCTCCTGATCGAACGTCTGGAGGAGGAGGTCGCGGCCTCGGGCGCGCGCCTCGTGATCGTGTCGTGCCTCCCGGAGCTGTTCCTCGACGAGGACGTCCCGTACGGGGAGGCCCACCAGCTTTTCCTGCGATCCCTGCGCCGCATCCGCGAGGTCACGACGCAGCACGGGACAATCACGGTCGCGACGAACGCGGGGCTCGCGAAACTGCACAAGCGCCGCGGGCTGCGACGGGCGGCGTACGAGGCCGCGGACCGCACGGTGCGGATGCAGCAGCGCCGCCAGGGCATCCTGATCACGCGGCCGGAGATGGGGGAGGGTGGATGGTGGCGCCCCGTGCCACCGAACCAGCTCACACTCGAGGACTTCGTGCGACCCGAGGCGAGGATGACGACGCTGGCGGTGGACGGCGTGCCCAAGGAAATCCGGAGGGCCGAGCACTTCGGCCTCCACTGGTAAGGTCGTCGGCCCGCAAGACACACGCGCGACAACGCTATTTACCGGCGGGATGTTCGTCGAGTGATGATTCAAAGGGCGTTCGACCTATCCAGGCTCGGGGTCAAGGTGGCTCATCCCGAGATTCTTCGTACGCCGGAGCGAGTCCTTGCATCCACCGTAAAGGCCCTTCGCCGCCGCCGCGTGCCTTTCCTCGTCCACGGGGCTTGGGCCTTGGCGGCGTACGGATATCCCCGGGCGACGGACGACTTCGACTTCCTCGTGAGCGTCGAGGCGACCCACGTGAGGCGTCTGGAGCGCGCAATGGTGGACCTCGGCGCCTTCCGCCTGAAGCCCGCGGCAAGAACACACGTCATGTACGACGCGTTCGGCTGGCGGCTTGATTTCTTTCTGGAACCGCCGAAGCGATTCGCCTCGCTGCGCCGTCGTAGCTCGCGCCGCCGTTTCCTCCGGATGATCCTGCCCGTCATCTCCCGCCAGGACCTCATCCGCCGCAAGCTCGCCCGAGGGAGCCTCCAAGATCGCGCCGACGTCGAGAGGCTTCGCCGGCCGTAGGGCAGGTCGTCAACTTCATGAACGACGCATAGTTCCCGCCCGCCGATGCCGGGCATCCGCGTCGAGGTCCACGAGCCCGTGAACGTGCTGTCCACCATGCTCCTCACGCTGACCAGAGTCCCGAAGGGGGCGAAGCTCCACCCGATCGCCGCCAAGGCGTTCGACCACACGAAGCCGTTCGCGGACCATCCGTCCCTCGCGTGGCTCAAGGAGTTCTTCCGACCCGGCGATCCTCCGTACCTGTACGGCCACGCCGCGCAGCTGTCGGGACCGATCACGTTCATGCCCCGCTCTCTCACCGTGCCCCCGTACGTCGCGCGGTACGAGCCGGAGCGGATGAAGGACCTGTCGCGATACATGTCCGACTTCTACCGGGACGCGAAGCTCGGGACGTTTCGCCGCCAGACGAACGCGGAGTACACGCTCGCGGCCGCGGATGTGAAAGACGCGCTCGAGCGGGGCCGGATCGAGGAGTACCTCCGCCAGCTCTACGGCAAGATCCCGTACGACTTGGTGGTCGTCCCTGTGCCCACGCACCCCTTCGCCGGCGGCGCCACGGGCGCGCACGCCGCCCGGGAGGACTATGCGTTCCTCCACCCGCCGCGCGTCGCGATCGACTCGAGTGACCCCGTCGCATGGTCCGTCGACTCCGACCGGACGCAGGTGCTCGTGCAGCGCGAGCTGGCCCGGGCGTTGTTACGGGACGCGATGCTGAGGCGAAAGGATCTGATGACGCGCATGCGCGATGTGCTCACCTCGATCCCGCGGGACGCCCCAATCGTGCGCTCGTATCCCCGAGCGGACCACCAGTTCATGGAGCTCTTCCTCCGCGGCTCGTCCGCATCCCACCTTCGGCGCACGCGTGGGGACGAAGCGGCGGAGCGGTGGATGGGCGACCAGATCAAACGGACGGGGACGACGCTCGTCCGGTCGTTCTTTCAGGCCATCGAGGAGTACCTCGCCGGGAAGCGTTGGAAGGACCTCGACGCCTTCCTGATCGACATCCCGAGAGGACTTCGCGCATAGGGAGGACAGACCCGTGTTCGCGTCCCGCCACTGGCTGTGTACCAGCAGCAGGCACACATTCACCGACCCCTCCCCGTCTCCGATAAGAGTTGCAACGCCCTAGCGCAAGAATCCTATGGGCCGCACGGTCCCGACGTACCGCATGTACCTCGAGTCGATCCTCGACAGGTGGATGGACTACCGCCGCGCACTGCGCGAGAAGGATCGCGAGCTGTTCGACGAGGTCATGAACCGCGCGCGGCAGCACGCGTCCGCCGCCAGCTACTGCGCACACCTCGACCCCGTGGAGACCGCCTTCCTGTCGATCTTCCTCGAGATGCAGCGGGAGATCGCAGAGCTGAGAGCGAGGCAGTCGACGATACCCGTCGAAGCTCGATGAGCACTTTCGCTTCACTCTCCCCTACGCGTCGTCATCTACCGCCAAACCCCTGATCGGCGGGGGAGCCGAACGCAAGGCTGGATCGTCGACGCGCATCCGGACTACGAGCGCGATTCCATCGTCCTCTGGCTGTGGACGCCGGACGGGATGCATCGGATCGAGGACCGCGCGTTCCGCCCCTCGTTCTTCGTGAAGGTGCAGCCGGGCGAGCTGTCGGACCTCCAGCGCCGCCTGGAGATCCTCGACCAGGTCGCCGCCACGCGCGTCGTCATGCGCCGCACGGGTTTGGCGGCGGAGGCCCCGGAGCCGCTCCTCGAGGTCGTCCCCCGCCACTACGGGGACCTGCAGGACGCCGCGCGGATCGTGTACAGCGCGGGTGGCTACTACGAGCACGAGCTGTTCGACGTCGACCTGCGCCTCACGCAGCGGTACTTCCTGCAGCACCGCATCTTCCCGATGGGACTCGTCGCGTACGACGGGGCGTGGCGCGCCCTCGAGGAGCACTTCGCGCTCGAGTACGAGATCCCGGATTTGCGTCGCGACGTGCTCGACGTGGCGGTGGACGCGCCCGCCGGGCTGCCGCGGATGAACGATCGCCTCGTGGGCGCGAGCCTTGGCGGCGATGCCGTCGACGGGGACGAGGAGGACATCCTGCGCGGGATCAACGCGATCGTCGAGGACCGAGACCCGGACGTCGTGCTCACGGACGGCGGCGACGCGTTCGTCATGCCGTTCCTCGAGGGCAAGGCGAAAGGAATCGGCGTCGACCTGCGGCTCGGCCGCGACTTGGGGTTCCACGGGCGGCGGGCGGCGAAGTCATACTTCACGTACGGGAAGATCGTGTATAAGCCGAGCCAGTATCTGCTCAAGGGCCGCATCCACCTGGACCACGGCCACTTCGCGGTGCGGGAGAGCGGGTTCGCGGGGCTCGTGGAACTTTCACGACTTTCGACGCTGCCGCCACAGGAGCAGGCGCGCCTCACGCCCGGCACGGCGTTCACCGCCATGCAGACGAACCTCGCGCGATCGGACGGCGTCGTCGTCCTCTGGAAGAAGAACATGCCCGAAGTGTTCAAAACCGCGGAGGATCTCGTGCTCGGCGATCGCGGCGGCTTCATCTTCGAACCCGAGGTCGGCCTCCACGAGGGCATCGTCGAAATCGACTACGCGTCGCTGTACCCGAACATCATGGTGAAGCACAACATCTCCCAGGAGACGCTCGAGTGCTCGTGCTGCGTCCTGAACGGACGACCCGTGCCTGGGTTGCGCTATCACCTTTGCACGCGCCGCCTCGGCCTCATCCCAAGAGTGCTGAAGCCGCTTGTAGACCGGAAACGCTACTACAAGCGAATGAAAAGAGAACGGACGCCGCTCCGGGAGGTGTACGAGGGTCGCGACACGATCCTGAAATGGCTGCTTGTGACTTCATTCGGATACCAAGGATACCGCAACGCGCGCTACGGCCGCATCGAGTGCCACGAGGCGATCAACGCGTACGCGCGCGACCTCCTCCTCGAGTCGATGCGCCTCGCGGAGCAGCACGGGTTCGAGGTCGTGCACGGCATCGTCGACTCCCTGTGGCTCCGCCCCACCGCCAAGGCGGGCGACGTGCGCAAGCTCATCGAGAGCATCAACGCGGAGCTCGGCTTTCCGATCGACCTCGAGGGCACGTACCGGTGGCTCGTCTTCCTCCCGTGCAAGACGACGGGCGTCGGCGCCCTGAACCGGTACTACGGGATGTTCGAGAACGGGGAGTTCAAGCTGCGTGGCATCGAACTGCGGAAGCACGACACGCCGGGCGTCGTGAACAGGATGGAGACGCTAATCCTGCGAGAGCTCGCGAAGGCGAAGACCGCGGACGAGTTCCGCGCCGCCATCCCGCGGTGTGTCGCCCTCATTCGCGGCACCGCCAAGGCGCTACGGGAGAACCGCGTGCCCCTCGCGGACCTCGTGATCACGAAGACGGTCACGAAGACGCTCGACGAGTACCTCGTGATGACCGCGACCGTGGCGGCGCTGAAGCAGTTGAAGAAGCGCGGGTTCGCGGTCGAGCCCGGCGAGTACGTGCGGTACGTGGTCCTCGACGAGGCGAGCAAGGAGGCGGAGGCGAAGGTGCGTGCCGCGGAGTTCCTGACGGGGGAGGAGGTGCCCGACGCGCAGGCGTACGTGCGCCTGATCTGCCGCGCGGGCGAGACGTTGTTCGCGCCGTTCGGGTACACCGAGGAGAAGCTCCTGGCGGCGTGTCGCCGCGTGGACGATGCGCCGGAGGTCGATTTGAGGGGAGACGATACGCTCGCGAAGTCCGGCGTGCAGGAGGGCCACTACCCGAGCACCGGCATCGGGTACCACGCTTCGTTCGCGACGCCCGCAGACCTCGCGGAAGAGTAGTCTAATCCCCCGCCGCCGATGCCCGTCCGTGGCGGCGCACAAGACGAAGACAAAGCTCGAGGCGGCCGTCTGCGAGGAGATGGACCGGCAACGGGTGGCGCACGCGCACCGCGTGTTGAGCTATCGCGTCCGGATGAAGTCGGGCAAGGACGCGCCGTACCGCCCCGCGATCGTCGCGCACCGCGGCCCGATCCTGTTCCTCGTGGAGCCCTGCCTATCGTACGCCCCCCGCGGGGCCGTGCGGCGACACGCGCGCTTCCTCGAACAGCACTCTCCCGAGATCGTACTCGTCCTCGTGGCTCCCAAACCCGTCGCGGACCGGCTGCCGCCGGAGAGCTACGACGAACTGTACATGGACGCACAGCTCGCGAGGCTCGTCTCGCGCATCCGGGACCAGGATCCCCGGGGCGCCGTCCAGCCGTTCTCCAAGAAGATGATCGTCAGGGCGGGTTCCGGAACCGCTCGTACCTCCGGCGGTAGAAGAGCAACCCTGTGAACCCGGCGACCGCCAGCAGCGCGAGCGCGACCGTGGCGGCGATCCAGAGGCCGCTGCCCGACGCGGTCAGCGACACGTCTCGCGTGAACGCGCGGTCCGGGCCCAGGTCAGACGTCTTGGCGGCGAACGACACGCGCGCGACGAGTTCGCCCGAGCGGACCTCCAGCTGGACGACGTCGCCATCACGGAACCAGGTCGGATACGTGACGTCCACGGCGTAACTGCCGCCGCTGGTCGTCGTCGCCGTGATCGTCGCGTTCGTCCTCAGGTTCTGCAGGCGGACGGTCGCGCCCCCTAGCGGTCGCCCCTCCACGTCGGACACAGTCCCGTTGAACCGGATCAGCTCGTGGACGGTGAGATCGGACACGACGGTCAGGTTCACGAGGTCCCCGCCCGCGATCAGATAGAAGGACACCTCGTGGGAGCCGCCGAGAGGGAGGGGCAGCCGCACCGTGTCGAGCCGGCCCCCGACCGCAGAGTACTCGCGGCTGAACGCGAATGTGCCGTCGCGATAGACGTCCAGCGCCATCGTCCCGTTCGTCTCCGGGCGGTACTCGACGACGATCTCCTCGTTCCGGCCGTCCCCGTCCCCGTCGCGTGCGACGGCGACCCCGTTCGACGCCACCTGGGGGCGCGTCCCGATCGGATACCAGAGGAGGAACTCGTCCCAGCGACCGTCCTGGCTCATGGCCAGCGCCGCGTACGAAACGTCGCCGCCAATCGTGGGGAACCACAGGGACAGTCCGTGCGCGTTCTTCGCGGGGACCCCGTTCACGGGCGCGGGATTGTCCCAGTGGCGCTCGTGGACGACGGCGGCGTCGATCGCGGCGAGCACGCCGAGCCCGCGACGCTCGAGGCGACGACTGGGCGCTTCCGCGAGAACGTTCTCGATGAAGTGCTGGAGGTCGTACTCGTCCCCGCAACAGGTGCCCGCGCTTTCATAGCGCTCCGTGGCGGCCCGCGCCGCCAGGATCTCGGCGGTGAAGTACGGCTGGTGGATCTGGACCTCATCGAGGAACGCGCTCAGCTCCGAGACCAGGGGGCGGAGGGCGCTCGCGTCCACCGCGCTCAGCGCGACGCTGTACTGGGACGTCCCCTCGTAGCTCTCGACGTACCGGTCGACGAGCGTGGCAGCGAGGGCATCCGGCGTCATTGTGGGGTCCGCGACGAGGGACGTGAGGAGGCGGTCGTAGGGCCAGCCATCGAACGGCTCGTCCTTCTCGCTCCCGACGAAGTAGTCGACGTAGGGCGCGAGCTCGTACTGGATCTCCAGCGTCATCCGACACGCGTCGTTGCCGAGCAGATCGATCCGCTTTCCGGTCGTCGCCACGATCGAGTCGAAGGCCGTGCGCAGTTCCACCGCGGTCAGCCGGTCGTTCGCCACGGGGTCGTCGTCGACGACGACGCCCTGCCACCCGTCCCCGTGGTCCCACAACACGAGGAAGACGTGGCGGGCGGGATAGTTCGCGATTCCCCACGTCACGAACGCCGCCAGGGTGGCCGGGTCCGCCATGTTCTCCTCGCGAGGGTTCGGGAGGGAGTTCTGGGGGAGTGGCGCCATGCCCTGCGTGACGTAGAACCGACGCGTGTCCGTCCAGTCCCCGTGCGAGGCGTCGAATCCCGTTGCGCGGTCGAACTGGACGACGACGTTCACGTTCGCATCGGACCCGACGGACGACAACTCGAGGAAGTCGACGATCCCTGCCGGCTCGAGGTTGTTGTCCGCATCCATGTAGACGAGGAGCGTCCAGTCCTTCTCCTGGGCCGGTGCAGCGGGCGCGAGGAACACGACTACGAGGAAGGCCGCGAAAAACGGCAGCACTCGCACGCGTTTCCATCCGGTGGACGCTATATAGGGGTTTCCCCCAGAATCCGGAGGTCGCGCGCCTTCAAGATCGAGATGAGCTCGACGCCTGCGGAACGGAGACCCTCCGCGCCGCCCTCCTCGCGGTCCACGACCGCGACGGCCCGATCCACGACGGCGCCCGCAGCCCGGAGTCCTTCGACAGCCTTGCGCAGCGTCCCGCCCGTGGTCACGACGTCCTCGACGAACGCCACCCGGTCGCCGACCCGGAGCTCGCCCTCGAATGTGCGCTTCGTTCCGTGCTCCTTCGCCACCTTCCGCACGATCACGAATGGGAGACCGGTCTCCAGGCAGACCGCGGCGGCGATCGGGACGGCTCCGAGCTCTACGCCCGCAAGGCGGTCGTACCCCTTCACGTGGGGGGCCATCCGTCGCGCAATCTCGCGAAGGAGGTCGGGCCTCGTCGCCTGCTTGATGTCCACGTAGTAGTCGCTCGTCTTCCCCGACGCGAGCGTGAACTCACCGAACTGGACCGCCCCGCACGCCTTCAGCCCCGCCACGAACTCCCTGTCGTTCACCAGGGCACGTCCTTCTTCCCCAGCCGGAAGCCGAGGATGTTCACCGCGCGATGGAGCACGGGCGTTATAACCGTGACGAGGACGAGGCCGAAGATCGCGTCCCCCCGGACGAAGTGGTCGAGGAAGAACGCATAGTCCGCAAGGACGAGGAGGACGAACGCACCCAGGTAGAAGTCGTACCAGTCGAGCCACGGCGTGTTCGCACCGCGCGGGCGGCCCATCCGGCGTTTCACGTACGCGCCGAGCATGTCCCCGAGGAGCGCACCGAAGGCGAGTGCGACGATGGCCACAGCGCCGACGGGGAAGGCGCCCCACGCAAGCTCGGGTTCGACCGCGACGGCGACTGCCCATTGCAGGAATCCCACGAGGACGCCCACGGCCACGCCGCCGCCAAACCCCCGCCACGTCTTGCCGTCCCCGAGGAGGCGATTGCCGTCCGCGAGCACGCGGCCCCCGTCGATCGGGCGTCCGCCGCCAAACAGGACGGCCGCCGGGTTCGCGACGTACGCGGGCAGGAAGAACCAGAACGATTGGAGGAGCACGAAGGCGAGGGACACGTGCGTCCGTAGGGATGAGTTGCCAAAAGGCTTGTGCTTATCGCTTTTGGTATTCATCCCACCACGCCTAAATACGGACCTGCCGGCTGCGTCAGCTGCTCCCAATGGACCGCCTCCAGACCCACATCGAAGGCTTCGACGAGGTGCTTGGCGGCGGCATCCCTCGCGGGAGCGTCGTCCTCGTCTGCGGCACGCCGGGGACGATGAAGACCTCGCTCACCTTCTCGATCCTGTACAACAACGTGAAGAACAACGGGTCCAAGGCACTCTACATCTCGCTCGAGGAGGGCCACGAGGACCTGAAGCGGGCGATGACGGAGCTGGGCCTCGTGGGGATCGATGACATGGAACTGTACATCCTCGATGTCTCGAAGATCCGCCTCGAGCACAAGGAGGACGAGACGAGCAAGAACTGGCTCGAGATCCTGGAGAAGTACATCGAGCAACGGGTCAAGCAGAACAAGTTCGACCTCGTCGTGCTCGACTCCATGGCGGCGCTTTACTCTCTGGGCCAGATGCAGAACCCGCGGCGCGAGCTGTTCCACTTCTTCGGGTTCCTCAAGGGATTGGATGCGACGACGTTCCTCGTGAGCGAGATGCGCCACGGCGACCAACAGTTCGGCGAGTACTCGGAGGACTTCCTCGCGGACGGCGTTCTGTTGCTCAAGCACTTCGACGCGGGAGTGAGCGACGTCCAGCTCCGAGTCCGCTGCGTGAAGATGCGCAGGGCGAAACACGACAAGGGGTACCACCGCCTGCTGCATACGGACAAGGGCTTCCAAGTCACCCGCGTGATCTCCGAGTGATTACGTCGTTTCAATCGCGAGGAGAAGGCGCACCGCGCGTAGGAACTCCTCCAGCGATGCCTGGTTCACGGGGCGAGGCGACGCGTCGAGCAGGCCTCGTCGCTGCTCGAGAGAGGCCACCGAGGCCTTGAGCGCAAGGGGCACGTTCTTCGGAGCGCGCTCCCCGAACAGAGCCACGAGCACGGCGCGAGACCCTCCATGGCCGACGAGGAACCCCGCACGGTGGGCGAGGCTCCACGTGCTCCCGGGCTCCCCTCGCGCGACGAGGGCGGATAGGGCGCGCAAGTCAAATCCCTTCGCCTCGCCCTCCGCCGCCAGGAGGCGCCCATCGCGGGAGAACAGCATGACTGCACGCAATCCCGTCGAACGGGCCGGAACGACCACGGCCTCGAAATCCCGCTGGACGGATTCCCGCGCCTTGCGGACGGCGAAACGGTCGAGGACCTGGCCGATCGCGAGGATCTTCCCCATCGGGAGGAGGTCCGGTCCCAGGCGGGCCCGCAGGTCCTCGTACTCCTCGGGTTGCAGGACCCCGGCGAGGGCGCCGAGCCGCGCGCGCAGATCCTCAAGCCGTCGCTGCTCGTCGAGCCGAAGAAGGTCATCGATGGCAGGGCGCTGGTACGTCCTCGGGGGTGGAGGGAGCGGGCGGCCCTGGCTCGCCTCGTCCACGAGGGTGACGAGCGTCCGATCTGGCCCCGCGGGCAGGTCCCGTTCGCCTTGGATCTGCCAAAGGAGAAGGGTCGTGGCCGCTTCCGAGCGGTCCATGGGTACCATCGAAACCGACTCTGTCCCCATGATGGTCGCGCCGCGAATATCGGGGCGGATAATGAGGGCCGCACGCATTTATAAGCCGAGGACAAGAGGAAGGAGTCGGACGCATGGACGACGTTCTCAAGACCCATATCGACGGGCTCGACACGATTCTCGGTGGAGGGATTCCGAAAGGACACCTGGTCCTCGTCTGCGGGACGCCGGGGACGATGAAGTCCACCCTGTGCTTCACGGCGATGTACCACAACGCGGAGCATGGCGGGAAGGGTCTGTACATCTCCCTCGAGCAGGACGGGGAGAGCTTCCTTCGGTCGATGATGAAGCTCGGTATGGCGGACGCGGACGAACGCGTGAACGTGCTCGACCTTGCGACGCTTCGTCGGGAACTCGGGCAGAAGGAGACGGAGAAGGACTGGACAAGAATGCTCCTCGACGTGACCCGTCATGCGGTCGAGGAGGATCACTACACGATGGTCACGATCGACTCGCTGGAAGCGTTCTACGCGCTCGCGGAGCTCAAGAATCCCCGGCGCGAGATGTTCCACCTGTTCACGAAGATCAAGGAGCTCGGGATCACGACGTTCTTCATCTCCGAAGTCCAGATGGGCACGAAACAGCCCACGTTGTACGGAGAGGATTTCCTCGTGGATGGGATCCTCCTCCTGGAGCACTTCGACGTCGGGGAGACGGACGTGCAGCTTCGCCTCCGCTGCGTGAAGATGCGGGAGATGAGCCAGCAGCATGGGTACTTCGCGGTCCACCACGACGGCAGTCGCTTCCTCGTCAGCCAGGTCCTGAGCCGCCGCCGGCGCCATGACTCGGAAGGGGATCGCTAGCGCGCCAAGGTTTAGTCCGGCCCCGGCCGCCAATCACCATCCACTTCTCGGCGGATGTCTCGGACTCCGCTTTCGATATCGACGTGGTCGTGAGGGCGGCGGACGTCCTCCACCAGCTTGAGGGGTGGGACACAGCCTATCCTTTCGTGATCTAGGGGCTGCCTACTCTGCTTTCTTCCTCTGGTTCCAGAAGTCTTCGGGCACGTCGTCGTACACGTTTCCGCCGCGGTCGAGCTCCTCTTGCTGCCGCGCGACCTGGACGAGCTCCGCGATTCGGTCTTTCCGGAACATCCAATAGTGGATGCGCCACTCGCGGCCGTCATACAGGGTCGTCTCCTCGCGCTCCGTCGTCAGGATCCCAGAATCCTCGAGGAGGTAGAAGGCGTCGCGGTCCTCCGGCTCGAGGACGTTGTCGATGATGCGTTCGGAATAACCGAAGAAGTTCAGGACGTGCTGGGCAATGGATCGTGCCTCGTCGTCCTTCATGCCCGCTCGGTCGATCGAGTTCTTGATCGCCCGGGTCAGGTCGTCAACGGTCAAGGCGCCGAGGAGCCCGGGCTCGGTCTTCGTCTCTATCGCCATTCGCGGCCTCTGAGGGGTTCTAATGTGGGGCGCGGCCTATTTATAGCTTCCGTGAAAACACCCTACCCTGATTTTCAGTAAGCGAAGGGCCGTAAGGCATAAGGGAGGACCCACCTACATAGGTCCCAGGGGAGGTTGGGGCCGGCACATGGCGACCGAGAAGGATGACGAGCTTGCCCGAGAGGTCGCAGACCTCCGTCGTGAAGTCCAGCGGTTGGCGGAGGTCGTCTCGCGAATGGCGAGCCCCCGGAGGGAGGGCGAGGGCGGAGCCCGGGTCCGCACCTTCGTGCAGGGCTTCGACGAGGCCATTGAGGGAGGCATCCCCGCGGGACACGTGGTCCTTCTCGCGGGTCCTTCGGGTTCGATGAAGACATCCCTCGCGCTGAGCATCGCCTATCATAACCGCCGACAAGGCGCGAAGGTCCTCTATGTGTCCCTCGAGGAAGGGCGCGAGAGCCTCGTCCGGACCATGGAACGGCTAGGCATGAAGGGAGGCGACGACTTCATCGTGGACATCGGGAGACTGCGCACAGAACACGAGGCCGTGGAGGGGGCCAAGGATTGGCTCCAGATCCTGAAGGACTACCTCGCGAGGCGGATGGAGAAGGACCAGGTGGCCATCCTGGTGCTCGATCCCCTCAATTCCCTCTACTCCCTGACGGAGATGACGAACCCGCGGCGGGACCTGTTCCACCTCTTCACGTACCTGCGCGGGCTCGGGGTGACGACGATCCTGATCGCGGAGTCCCAGGGAGCCTCCGACTTCCCGCACGACGAGGAGTTCCTTGCCGACGGGGCGATCACCCTGTCGTACGGAAGTCCCACTGACGGGCGCGTGGACCTGCGCATCCGCTGCAACAAGATGCGGCACGCGAACCACGCGCGCGATTACTTCGTCCTAGAGTTCGAGGGCGGGCAATTCCGCGCCCGTCCGATCGCGGCGGACTGACTACAGGCTGCCCTTGATCTTGTTCCGGTCGATCTTCACGCCCGCGGGCGTCGCGAGGAGGTAGTTCTTGCCGACCGCGGCGACGTCACCGCCCGTGTCCTGCGCCACGTTCTTCAGGTCCGCGGTCATCCGTTTCAACGCCAACTCGTCGTTCGCGATGGACGTGTAGTCGATGAGCAATATGTCCCCGTTGTAGACGTGGGTGGTCAAGTCCCCCAGGTCCTCGTATCGGTACACTTCCGCGACTCGGACCCAGTGCTGCGCCACCTGGCCCAGGGGCGAGGCATCCTCGAAGGTGAGTTCCCCGAGGTCGATGTATGCGTCCGATTGCGCGGCGGAGCCGCCTTCCACGAGCTTCTTGAAGGGTTTCTTGATGAAAGCCATCGATCCCATCCCTTGGACCGACGAATGGGAGCACCCGACTTAAAGATAGCGGAGGCACACCCCCCCGGGGCAGAACGCTCATATACCAACGGCCTGTACGCGAAAACGTCGCACGATGCACGACGTCGTCGTCGTCGGTGGAGGTCCCACGGGTTGCACCGCCGGACTGTACGCGCGGACGCGCGACCTGCGGACCCTCATCCTTGAGGCAAAGGAGTTCGGCGGTCAGCTCAAGACCGTGTACCCGACGAAATCCGTCTACGACTACCCGAGCTACATCGCGATCGAGGCGGAGGAGCTGGGCGGCCTCTTCGTGAACCACGCGCGCGAGGCGGGGTGCGAGATGAAGGACCGCGAGGAGGTCCTCGAGATCGCGCAGAGGAAGCACGACTTCCTCGTGACGACGAATCGCGCGGAGTACGAGGGGCGCGTGGTGATCCTCGCTCTCGGGTGGGGTCTCTTCACTCCGAAGCTGCTCAACGTGCCCGGCGAGGCAGAGCTCGAGGGCAAGGGCGTGTACTACATGATCCCCGACCGCCGGCTGTTCCGGGGGAAGCGCGTGGTCATCGCCGGGGGCGGGGACAGCGCGCTCGAGTCCGCTCTCCAGTTGATGAGCACGGCGAGCAAGGTCACCCTCGCCCACCGACGCGACGTGTTCCGCGCGATGGAGAAGAACGTCGACGCCGTGAAGCGGGCCCCCGTCGAGCTCATGCTGAACTGCGAGGTCACTGAGATCCAAGGGGACGGGATCGTCGAGGCCGCCGTCGTCTACAACAACCAGACTCTCGAGCGGACCGTCGTGAAAGCCGACGCGGTCATCGTGCAGGTCGGGTTCCTGACGAACATCGACCATGTCCGCAAGTGGGGCGTGCAGCTGGAGGACGACCGCCACATCCGCGTGCACGCCGACATGAGCACGACCATCCCGGGCATCTTCGCGTGCGGGGACGTCGTGTCGTACCCGAGCAAGGACAAGAGAATCGTCACGGGCGCGGGCGAGGCCGTGACCGCAGTCATGTCCGCGTACAAGCTCCTCCGGAGCCCGTACTGGGCTTGATCAGGGCTCGTCCATCTTCCAGAGTTCGTCGCCAACGTGGTGGATGGACCTGACGGACTTCCCCTTCTCCGACGCCCCCATCGCCACGCCCGTCATGAGTGCCTCACCCACCGCCAGCGGCCGGAGATTCCGCTCGTCCCGGACCCAGACGAAGTCGCCCGCCACGATCCCCGGGTCCGCCTCCACGATGCCCGGCGCCATGACGTCCGCGCCGTTGTACACGAACTTCACCGCGCCCATGTCGACCGTGACGAATCGCCTCGTGGGTTTGTAAGCTAAGGCCCCGCGGACGGTTAGCAGGGGGCGGCCGCCGTGCAGCAGCGCGACCGCCTCCGCGTCCACGAGGAGCACCGGAAACGGCCCCGCCTCCGCCAAGTCCACGTTCGCGTCTGGCGAAAACACCGAGCATCCATACGCGGCCTCGAGGCTCGCGACGTAGTCCGCGACCTCCTTGCGCCGCAGCCTCTGGCGGTTCCGCGGCTTCAGCACGGCACGCGAACGGGCCCGCGCTACTTATCCACACCGACGGCGGCCCGCGCGCGCTCGAAGCACTTGCGTGCCTCCTCGGGACGCGCGAGGGCCTCGAGCGCCTTCCCACGGTGGTGCCATGCTTGGCGGTAGTCGGGGTTCCGGGCGAGGGCCGCATCGATCGCCTTGAGGGCCTTCGACGGCTGGCCCGCACCGATCAGGAGTCGACCCTTCTCCGCCCAGTACTCCTCGCGCTTGGGGTTCGCGCCGATTGCCGCATCGAGGATTCGCAACGCGCCATTGAAGTCCTTGTTACGGGCCCGGGCCCGGGACATCGTGAACCAGACCGCGTCGGGGGGTTCCCCAGCCGCGAGCGCATCCTTACACACATTGATCGCACCCTCCGGCTGGCGGGCCGCCAGCAGGATTTGCGCGTGCAGCGTCCTCGCCGGCGCGCCGAGGTCGATCGCAAAGCGGACATGGGGCAGCGCCTCGTCCGGGCGGCCCAAGGCCAGCAGGGCCTTCGCGAGGTCTACCCGACCCGCCGGGTCCTCGCGAATCTCGAGAGCGCGCTGGAACGCCTCCACCGCCTCGCCCGTCCGGGCGGTCGCGACGAGCGCCCGGCCCCTCGCGCGCCATGCGGAAGCAGAGTTGCCGTCGAGCTTCGTGGCGTGATGGGCGATGAGCACGGCCTCGGGCGCACGTCCAACCCTGAGGAGCAGTTCCGCGCGCTTCGCCGCGAGCGTCGGATCCTCCATCGCCGTCGTACTCGCCTCGATCGCCGCAAGCGCCTCGTCAGGCCGCTCATGCTCGACGAGCAGCGCGACCTTCGCGGCTACGGTCTCCGGATTCCCCGGATCCGCTTGGAGGGCGTAGTCATGGCATCGCAGCGCCTCGCGATAGCAATACTCCGCCTCCTCCGGGTGGTTCATCGCCTCGCAGATGCTCCCGCGCAGGATCCAAGACTCGTCGGACCCCGAGTTCAGGACGAGGGAGTTGTTGATCGCCTCCCGCGCCTCCTCGTGGCGACCCATGTGGAAAAGCACGTCCGACTTCGCATACCACGCATGGTCGTAATTAGGGTTGAGCTCGAGCGACTGGTCGATCAGCTCCAGCCCCTCCTCGTGCTTCCCCAGCTTGCTCAGCGCGTGACCCTTCGCGTACAGCGCATAATCGAAGTCCGGCTTCACGGACAGCGCCTTGTCATGAAACGGGATGGATTCGCCGTGGCGGCCCATCTTGTCGAGTGCGTTCCCGATGTTGTTCCACGCGATCTCGTAGACGGGATTCACCTCGATCGCCGCGAAGAAGTACGGGAGGGACTGCTCGTACCGACCCAGGTTGTAGAGGGCGTTGCCCAGGTTGTTCCACAGGACCTCGTCCCCCTTGTCGAATTCGAGGGCCTGCTTGTAGCACACAATCGCTTCTTCGAGCTTGTCGATCCCGTGGTACGTGTATCCCTTGTTGTACCACGCGTGCTTGTATCGCGGGTTGACCGCGAGCGCGCGGTCGTAGGCCTTGAGCGCCTCGTCGTGGATCCCGAGCATGAAGAACGTGAACCCCTTGTTGTTCCACGCCTCCTCGTTCCTCGGGTTGATCTTGAGGACCTGGTCGTAGCACTGCAGGGCCTCCTCGTACCTCTCGGCGGAGTACAGGGCGTTCCCCATCCCGTTCCACGCGTCCTCGTATTCGGGGTCGAGCGCGACCGCTTTGCGGTAGGCCACCACGGCCTCATCGTACTTTTCCAGCTCCTCGAGAAGGAGGGCGCGACGCAGCCACGCGGCCTTGTCCCCGGCGTCGCGCTCCACGAGCCGGTCGTAACACTCGAGGGCCTTCCGCGTCCGGCCGAGATGCGCGAGCGCCAGCCCCTTGTCGTACAGCGCGATCCGATAGTCCGCGTTCAGCTCCAGGGCCCGATCGTAGCACTCGATGGCCTTCTCGAACTGCTGGAGGTACGAGTGCGCGTTCCCCATGTTGTACCAGGCGACCTCGTAGGCGGGGTTGGCCTGCAGCGACTTCCGGTAGGATTCGAGGGCGTCGTCGTGCCGCCCCAGAGAGTCGAGCGCCACCCCACGGTTGTTCCAGACGACCTCGTCGTTCTGCCCGAGCGCGATCGCGCGGTCGTAGTATGGGAGGGCCTCCTCGTACCGGTGCGCGTCGCACAACGCATTCCCACGCAGGAACTGCTCTTCCGCCGCAGAGTCCGTGCGCTGGGCCGTGTCTACGTCGACGGCCATGACGGGCGTGCGCAGAGAGGCCCGCGCTCTAAAACGTTCCGACCCGATTACCGGGCCCTTCGCGAATCTTTGGGCAGACCTCGCCGGATGGACGGTCCACCTTTAAGTACCGACACCCACGATGTCGCTCCGCGATGGCGACAATCGAGCCGGAGCCTCCCTTTTCCAAGTCCAAGTCCATGGAGCTCCCGCGGAGCGTCGTCATCGGCCACGACGCGATCCAGCAGGTCGGCGAGGTGTGTGTGCGCCTCAAACTCGGGCGGCGCGCGCTCGTCGTGGCGGACCCGACGACGATGAAGGTCGCGGGGGATACGGTCGTGCAGAAGCTCGGCGAGAACAAGATCCGGGTCGAGGAGTACATCATCCCCGATTCCTCGATGGCCGCGGTGCGCGAGGCGGAGACCATCCTCCGGAAGGCGGACCTCGAGTTCGCGGTCGGGGTCGGAGGCGGGCGGAGCATCGACGTGGCGAAGCAGGCGTCCCACCAGGCGGGCGCCAGTTTCGTGAGCGTCCCGACCGCCGCGAGCCATGACGGCGTCGTGTCGTCGCGCGCGAGCATCACAGGGGACGGGGGCGAGAAGCTGAGCCTCGTCGCGCAGACACCCGTGGCGGTGATCATGGACACCCAGATCATCGCGAACTCTCCGTTCCGCCTCCTGGCGGCGGGGTGCGGGGACATCGTCTCGAACCTCGTGGCGGTCAAGGACTGGATCCTTGCGAGGAACCTCCGGAACGAGTACTACTCCTCCTATGCCGCCGCGCTCAGCGAGATGGCGGCAAAGCTCGTGCTCGAGAACGCGGCGAACATCAAGCCCAGGCTCGAGGAGAGCGCGTGGTTCGTGTGCAAGGCCCTCGTCTCGTCCGGGGTCGCCATGAGCATCGCGGGATCATCGCGGCCTGCATCGGGCAGCGAGCACAAGTTCTCCCACGCTCTGGACCGCATCGCGAAGAAGCCCGCGCTTCACGGGGAGCAGGTCGGCGTTGGCACAATCATGATGATGTACCTCCACAACGGGGACTGGGAGTCGATCCGCACGGCCCTTCTCGCGATCGGGGCGCCGACGACGGCGCGCGCGCTCGGCGTCGCGGACGAGGAGGTCACGGACGCCCTCGCCCACGCGCACGAGGTGAGCAAGGAACGGTACACAATCCTGGGGGATGAAGGGCTCAATCAGGACGCCGCCGAGCGTCTCGCTCGGATCACCAAGGTCATCTGAGCACACCCCGCCGGTCGATCCTCGCGATAATCCGCTCCACGAACGGTTCTACTTCCACCGCCACGTGGTCGTTGCGAAAGTAGACCTCGAACGCGTGGAGTCCACGACGGAGCAGGTGTGCCGCCTGCTCGAGGCGCCGCCAAGGAGAGGCGCCGAGACGGTCCACGCGCAAGCAGTCCGGGAAATCAATCATCCAGGGTTCGCCGCGATGCATGAGGATGTTGTACGGACTAAGGTCTCCGTGCACGAGACCCACGTCCGCGAGCCTCTCAACCCCGGCGAGGATCTCCCGGAGGACTTGCGCGGGACTTTCGACTTGCACGTCCTTGAGGCGCGGAGCGGGCCCGTCCTCGTCCCCGACATAGCGCATCGCGAGGAGGTTCTCGACCCGCCGCGCGGGCGCGGGCACGCGGGCGCCTCCCTTCCACGCCCGGTGGAGCATCTCAAACTCACGCGCCGCCATCTGGCCCATCGTGTCCACTTTGATCGCGCGACCTCCGCGGTGGGACGTGCGGTACAGGCGAAATGCCTTCACCGCCATCGGGGCGCCGTTGTACCGGACGAGGTACACGTCCGCCTCCTTGCCCGCGCTGATAAGCCCCTCGACCTCCGTCGCCAGGCCCGCGTCCAGGATGGCCCGGACGGTGCCCCGGTACCCGGGCTCCTCGAAGTCGATCTGTCCGGTCCGGATCCGCCACTGGACGCTCTTGTCCAGGTACGGTGTGTTCGGCATTCCTTCGTTCGCTTTCGAATCTCCAAGCATTCACAGGCAGGCACACGCACTGCCGGAAAACGGCGAACGGACAATCAGCCGGTCCCCGGCCCAAAGCGGAAAATGAATCGCATCATGCCGGAACCGACCTCCCTGGCCCCCTGGGCCGACTTGGAGATGCGCGCGTCGGGGCATAAGCCTGCCGCCGAGACCCAACGCTTGGGGAAAAGGGGCTTAAGGGGCGCCCCGCATGCATTCGGTGCTTATGTTGGGGCAGGTGCCCCGGAAGGTCCGCCGCCAGTCGCTGGAGACCGCCCTGCGCTCGATCGGTTACCAGACCCGCCGGGAGACGTTCGAGGTCCATGGATATCGAGAGCTGGGAGGCCAGATGCGGTTCCACGCGAAGGTGGAGACCCACGGGGAGGACGTCGTGCCGAGGGCCGCGAAGATCGACCTCCACATCGACAAGTTGAACGGAGATCTCCTCGGCCACCATGGGTACGAGGTCGACGGGGTCGTGATCCAGGACGAGCTCGATCGGATCGTGGAGACGATCCTCACGACGCGGGCGACGGACGCGAACCGGACTTCGTGTCCACACTGCGGAAAGGAGCTGTTCTCGGACCACCTTGAGAACCACCTCAAGATCGAACACCGGCGGCGCTGACCGGACCAGCCCCCGAGGGCCGGATGATGATCATGGGGCCCGGCTGTAGACCGTGCGACCCGCAGTCTGGAATCCGAGTGACCGCCAGAACAACGCGGCAACCTCGTTCGTCGGCGTGATCTCGAGGGCCACCTGATCGATTCCCATGGCGGCGGCCTCGGCGAGGACCCGCGTCGCGAGCGCACGGCCCACCCCCCTTCGCCGGAACTCGGGCTCCACGAAGAAATCGTTGACCTGCAGGATCCGACCCAGCTCGGCAGAGGGTTGGTACGCCGCCAGGGCGACGCCGACCGCGCTAGCGCCCTCGCGAGCGATGAGGAGCACGCCTGGGAACCGGCCCATGAGCTGCTGCTCCACCGCCCAGGCGATGTGGCCAGGCTGCGGGGCGACGCCTTCGGACGCGTGGTACGCGGCCACGAGATACTCGACCTCGGTGCGGTCCGAGGGTGTGGCCCGCTCGACGACGACCATCGCCGTCCCGCACGCAAGCGCGAACTATAAGTCAGCACTGTCCCCGGGCGATCCGCAGAATCCGATCCGGTTCCTCTGCTATCCCTACGTCAACCGAGCCGCCATCAGAAGAGCACGACCCGGACCCGCTCTCCCTTCTCGAGGAGGTCCATGTTCGCGGGGATCTCGATGTATCCGTCGGCGTGCGCCATCGAGGTGATCGCTCCGCTCTCCTTGTACGCCGGCACCGCCATGCCGTTCTCGAGGCGTACCGTGTGGAACTCGACGCGCCCGACGGAGGAGACGAGACGCTTGCTGAGGGGCGCCTCGACCGTCCTTTGCACCTCTGGCGGCAGTCGCGCCATCGCCCGGAGCATCGGCGCGAGCATCATGTAGCAGTTCGAGAGGCACGACGTTGGGTATCCCGGCATCCCAAGGACGGCCTTGTCGCCGACGACCCCGAGCACGGTCGGCTTGCCGGGCTTCACCGCCACGCCATGGAATCTCACCTTGCCCATCTCCTCAAGCGCGTCGATGACCATGTCCTTCTCCCCCACACTCGAACCTCCACTGAACACGACGAGATCGTACGCTGCGGCCCTGCGAATCGCTCTCTTCAGGGCCTCGACTGTGTCCCGCACGCGACCCAGCATGATGGGTTCCGCGCCGCACCCGAGGATGACGGCGGCCATCGTGTGCGCGTTGATGTCGTAAACGAGCCCGGGCCGGATACGCTCGCCCGGCGCGATGACCTCGTCGCCCGTGGTGAGGACCGCGACCTGGGGCTTCGCGTACACCGGGACGTCTTTCGCCCCTACCGCCGCGACGGCACCGATCCTGGCGGGGGTGAGGAGCTCTCCTGAGCGAACGACCCGCTCGCCCTTCCGGATGTCCTCCCCCCGCCGAGAGACGTTCTCCCCGGGATGCACTGGGGAGTAGACGCGCACGACATCTCCCTCGAGCTCCGTGTCCTCGACCATGACGACCGCGTCGGCCCCCTTCGGCAAGGTCGCCCCCGTCGCCACCTCCACGCATGCCGCTTTCGCCACGGTCCTCGTCGGTACGGAGTCCGCATACAGCGTCTCGATTCGCCGCAGGGCGACCGGGTGGTGCTTCCCCGCGGAGAACGTGGCTGCGGCCCTCACCGCATAGCCGTCCATCGCCGCGCGGTCCGCCAGGGGGACGAAGATCTGCGACATGAGGTCCTCGGCGACAACGCGGCGGAGCGCCTCGCGGAGGGGCACCCGCTCCGTTCGATCGACCGGCCTCGCGAGGGCCATGAGCATCTTCAGGGCATCATCGAGGGACACGAGGGCCCTGAGGGGACGCATGCCACGTCCGTGGTGCTGCCGGTCATCGTGGTCGTGCCCCGCGGCCTTCATCGGCGCATCACACCGACCGCATGCCCAATCTCGGGGAGAATCAACGACGTGAGTGCCAGCTCGCAAGCCTGCGGCGAGCCGGGGAGGCAGAACACGAGGCTGCCCTTGTACACGCCGGCAACCGCGCGGCTCATCATCGCAGCGCTCCCGATCTTGGAGAAGCTCAACATTCGGAACAGCTCGCCGAACCCCGGGAGGACCTTCTCGAGGCGCGGGGCGAGGGTCTCGATGGTGACGTCGCGCGCGGACAGTCCGGTGCCGCCGTTGGTGATGACGACGTCGCACGTCGCCTCTGCGCGGTCCACGGCGTCGACGATCGAGGGCCCGTCGTCCTTCACGATTGCATAGAAGACGACCGCGTGGCGCGCCTCCCGGAGCATCCTCTTCAGGAGCTCTCCCGACTCGTCCGTGGCCTCCGTCCGGGAATCACTGATCGTGACGACCCCACACGCGACGTCCGTGGGCGCATGCGCTCGATGCTCCTCGACAGCGGTCAACGGCCCTTCTCCTTGGTCACGACGCGAAGGTTCTCGATCCGGGCCCGCGGGTACTGACCCGCCTCGTCCTTCTCGTGTTTCTTCACCATGTCCCACGCGGTGAGGAGCGCCACCGCGCAGGCATAGAGCGCTTCCATCTCCACGCCGGTCTTGTATGTCGCGGCCACCTCGACGGACGCCTCGAGCCGATCTTCCCTCAGTTCGAACGTCGCATCTGCGGCGGTGATCGGGATCGGGTGGCAGTAGGGGAGCGCCTCCCACACCTTTTTGGCGGCAAGGAGCGCTGCGACCCGGGCCGACGCGAGCACATCGCCTTTCTCGATCTCGCCCCCCCGGATTGCCGCCAGGGTCGTGCGCTGTAGGACGAGCTCGCCGCTCGCCACTGCGCGCCTCGGGACGTCCTCCTTCGAAGAGATGTCAATCACTTATTCCCGCTCCGTCTTCCAGATGGGCACGGTCTTCTTGAGCTCGTCCATCGCCCACTCGCACGCGTCGAAAGCGGCCTGGCGGTGGGGCGCGCTGCACGCGACGGCGACGGACGTCTCACCCACGGGGAGACGACCCGTGCGCTGAACGATCGCCATCTCGACGACGCCGAACGTGCTCCTCGCCTCCTTCCGCAACCGCTCGAGCTGCTTCACCGCCATGGACTCGTAGGCCTCGTACTCAAGGGCAGCCACACCAGGCTCGTCCCGCACGGTACCGAGGAACAGGACGACAGCACCCGCACGGGCGTCGCGGACGAGGCGGAGGACCGCCTCGACATCGATGGTCCCTCCCTGGACCCAGCATTGGCGAGAGGACCCGCCGCTGACCGGCGGAAGGAGTGCGACTTGGTCCCCCGCTTGGAGCGGGGTCCGCAGATCCGCGAACTCCTCGTTCACCGCCAGGAGCATGGACTCCCGATGACGCTGAAGGCCTGGGTACGCTTCTATGAGGGAGTCGAGGAGATTCTCGAGGGTCGAGCCGGCCTCCACCCGAAACGAGGTATCGCGAAGGCCTGTCACCTCCCGAAGGCTGGCAAAGAACCGTACGGTCACGTCCATAGGTGTCCACCGGAAGTTGGGGTCTGACGATACCGCCGCAGCCCCTTAAGGGTTCTCCGGCCGCCGCCCACCCACCCCTCTTCTTCCGATGGAAAGCCTTTTCGACCCAGGGCCACCTAGGTCGGACGTTGGACGTCCTACTCGTGGGCCTCGGAAACCGTCTCGACGAGATCCGAGCCCTGATTGACTCTGCGGGGTATCGCCTGCGGGGGGAGTTCGTCCAGCGGAGGCCCAGACCCGATCCTCGATACTTTGTCGGGAAGGGAAAACTCGAGGAGTTGAAGAAAGCCGTCGAGTCTTCCGCCGTGCAGGCGGTCGTCGTCGCGGGCGAGCTTCGTCCGAGCCAGCACTTCGAACTCGAGCGCGCGCTCAAGGTCCAGTGCTTCGACCGATTACGCGTCATCCTTGAAATCTTCACACGACGTGCGAGCACCCGAGAGGCGAAGCTCCAGGTCGAACTCGCGATGCTTCAGTATGAGGTCCCAATTCTCAGAGAATGGATCCACGCGAGCGTGGCCGGTGAGCGTCCGGGGTTCATGGCCGGCGGAGAGTATCGGGTCGACTCCTACTACGAGACCGTGAAACGGAAGATCGTTAAAAACCGGGCGGCGCTGCGTGCAATCCGGAAGGAGCGGGCACTTCGTAGGGACCACCGCGAAGAGCGGGACTTTCGTCAGGTGAGCATCGCGGGCTATGCGAACGCGGGCAAGAGTTCCCTGTTCAACGCCCTGAGCGGGGAGCGCGTTCTCGTGGACAATCGTCCATTCACGACACTAGCGACAACCACAAGATCGCTTCCCAATGCCAAGAGACGAATCCTCCTCACGGACACGGTTGGACTCGTATCCAACGTTCCTCTGTGGCTCGTCGATGCGTTTCGTTCGACATTTGAGGAGGTATACGCCTCGGACTTGGTCCTCCTCCTTTTCGATGTCTCCGACGCCATAGAGGACTTCGAGGAAAAGGTCTTGCTGGCGTCCAGCGTCCTGCTGCCTGGAGCGTCGGCACAGTCCATCCAACCCGTGCTTGCGAAAACCGATCTTGTTGACGAGGCAAGTGTCGAGGAAGCCATCAGGATTCTGGAACGATCTGTATTTGGACGACCTCCCGTCCGGGTGTCCGTCGTCGTCGGCCAGAGTCTTGATGAGTTGCGTAACCTCATCATTAGGGAGTTTCGCTATCCCATCGAGGTGTCCATCCGGTTCTCTCACAAGGACGGAGGACCGTCATTCTTGAGTTGGCTCCACGACCACGCCGAAGTCCTAGAGTCTTCGCAAGACTCAGGTGGGGTCATGGTCCGACTGCGTTGTCAAGAGAGAGATTTGCCGGAGATCCGTGCGAGGGCCGAGATCGTGCAAGGTCCGAAGACCCCTACTTGATGGCGAAGTCCTGCTTTTTCTCCTCGAATCTCTTCACATATTCTCGACCCAGGTACCAGTGGGCGAGTTCCTCGAGATGCTGCTGGTTTCGCACAAACTTCGCTTTACTGTCTGTGCTCAGGAGACGTCCGAACTCGCGGCGCTTCCGGATTGTGTCCTGGAGGTACCATCCCCCGATGAGGACGACCAGGATACCGAGGAACGCGATCCAGATGATCCAATTGCCGATTCGGCGATCGATGTCCTGAAGGAAGTCCGGAAGCTTGCTGCCGGCTCCGGAGCCTCCGAGCAGGTAGCGATCGACCGTCAGGATCATCATGACAAGGCCGGCGATGAACACCATGGTACTGATCTCGAGCCGGAGTTCACGTGGGATGTCCTGCAGGCGCACGCGCGTGTCTATGGGGAAACTGTTCAAATAGATTCCCATGCAAAGGCCTTTATCGCCTCGGGCCTTGGGTCACGGTCAGGATGCCCCTCCGAACGCCCCTCTACGATCTCCACGTCGGTACCGGCGCATCCATGGTCGAGTTCGGCGGCTGGGAGATGCCTCTCCAATATGAAGGAATCATGGCGGAGCACCGGGCGGTCCGTGAAGGCGCGGGCCTATTCGACGTCAGCCACATGGGTAAGGTCATGGTCTCCGGACGGACGTCGTGGAATTTCCTGAGCGGTCTGTCCACCAACGATATCCCAAGGACGCCACTCCGCGCACGCTACACTCTCCTGTGCGATGACGAGGGTCGAATCATCGATGATGTCATCATCACATGTTTGGCCGCCGATCGGTTCTTTATCGTCTGCAACGCGGGGCCGCGGGATCGCGTGCTCCGATGGCTCCACCGTCATCGCGCAGAAGAGAATATTCAGGACATGACCTCGGACTACGTGTGTCTCGCCCTGCAGGGACCTAAGGCCGCCCGAATCCTCCAACTAGCGGTGACCTCCGACATGGAGGCCCTGAGGTCGTTCCGCGGTACCGTGGTCGAGCTGCTCCTGCACCGGAGGCTCGGCGTGAGCCGGTCTTCAGACGCACCTCCACCGGAAGCGGTGGGGTGGGGGCCGACGGCGCCTGGCACCGCGGATCACAGTTTCGTGACGCGCACGGGATATACGGGCGAGGATGGGTTCGAGCTATTCCCGGACAACGACCTCGGGGTCGTCCTCTGGGAGGGACTCTTGGCGGCGGGGAAGGATGCGGGCCTGCGACCTGCGGGCCTTGGAGCGCGCGACACCTTGCGGCTCGAGAAGGGTTACCTCCTCTCCGGCACGGACTTCGACGGTACGCAGACGCCGTTGGAAGCCGCGTCGGAGCGCCTCGTGAAATGGGACCACGAGTTCGTCGGTCGCGACGCCCTTCGCCGCCAGAGGGAACAAGGCGACCACGATCGGTTGGTAGGCCTCCTCATGAAAGACCGCGGCATCCCCAGGCACGGATGCGAGGTCTGGCTCGACGGGGTCAAGGTCGGAGTCGTCACGAGCGGGACGATGTCTCCGTCGCTGAGGGCCGGAATCGCCCTCGCATACATGCGTCCTGACGCGGCCACCGCGGGCACGAACGTCAACGTCCTCGTGCGCGGACGGGCGCTCCCGGCCGTCGTGAAAGCACCGCCATTCGTGTAGTTGCGCGTCTTCCATGGAGGCGTACACGTACGCCGTCATGTTGAAAGCCTGGGCGTGGTAACAAAGGTGGTAACTCGGATGAGGGCCCTGGTAACAGAGCGCGTTCAGAATTCATTATATCACCCACCACTATACGCCGCGCTCACCCCCGGAGGACCTGCATCCCATCGGTAGCATGAGAGGTGACTGGCATGGCCATCGTCGAATTTACCCATACAACCCCCGCTCTCGGTGAGCCCGAGCCCAAGCTGTCCCCCAACGCCCTCGCGGTCTTGGAGAGGCGGTACCTGAAGCGAGATGAGACGAGCAAGGTCGTGGAAACCCCCGGCGAGATGTTCTGGCGGGTCGCGTGGAACCTCGCCGAGGCCGATCGTCTCTACGGTGCGAGCGAGGAGCAGGTCTGGGAGACCGCGCGGGAATTCTACCGCCTGATGGCCTCCACGGAGTTCCTGCCGAACTCGCCGACCCTGATGAACGCGGGGCTCGACTTGCAACAGCTGGCGGCGTGTTTCGTGTTGCCCGTGGAGGACAGCCTCGATGGGATCTTCGATGCTCTGAAGTGGCAGGCGAAGATCCACCAGTCAGGGGGAGGAACAGGATTTGGTTTCTCCCGCCTGCGTCCGAAGGGTGATTTCGTGAAGAGCACGATGGGCGTCGCCTCCGGCCCCGTGTCGTTCATGAGGATTTTCGACGCTTCCACGCAGACCGTGAAACAAGGCGGAAAACGTCGGGGAGCGAACATGGGGATTCTGCGCGTGGACCACCCGGACATCCTCGAGTTTGTCACCTGTAAGGACGACCTCACGCAGGTCACGAACTTCAACATCTCTGTCGCGGTCACGGACCGCTTCATGGAAGCGGTGCGGAAGGGGGAGACGTATGACGTCGTCAATCCACGCTCCGGCGAGGTCGTGGCGTCGCTCGATGCGCGCACAGTCTTCGACAAGATCGCCCACCAGGCGTGGAAGAACGGCGAGCCCGGCCTGTTCTTCATCGACACGACGAACAGGACGAACCCGTGTCCGCACATCACGGACTTCGAGGCGACGAACCCGTGCGTGACGGGGGACACGCTGATTGCTACGGCGGAAGGTCTCGTCCCCATTGCGGAGCTCGCCAATCGCGGCTCCGTCTTGTTGGACGTTGACGTTCGGGCGGCGACAACGGGTTCGCACCTCGTCCAGCTGGGTACCGTCAGCGCCCTCGCGACGCGCATCTGGCAGACGGGCGTGAGGCCTGTCCACCGCCTGGTCACGAAGTCGGGCTATTCCGTCAAGGCAACGGCGGATCACCGTTTCCTGACTCCCGACGGCTGGCGGCCACTCGGGGAGCTCGATGCGGGGACAAGAGTTCTGATTCAGTCCGCGGAGGGGTCCTTCTCGACAGAGCGCGCGCTCCCCTTTACGTCTCCCGACGAGATTCGAGGAAAGAACGGACGGACGTACCGGTTCCACTTCCCGCGCGAGTGGTCCGAGGACCTCGGATTCACCCTCGGGTGGCTGATCGGCGACGGCTGGCTCCGGGCCGGAGACAGGAATTGTCGCGTCGGGTTCACATTTGCATCCGACGAAACGAACACCATGGAGCGGATCCAGAGGTGCGTGTCAGCGATTCTCGGCCGGCGCATACTGCCGATCCGCCGCGAGAACGGCGTGTACCACCTCTCGTTCCACTCCAAGTATCTCGTCGCGTTCTTCCAGCAGCTTGGTGTCGGCGCCTGGCAAGGTCACGAAAAACGCATTCCCACACCACTCTTCCGCGCCCCCCGGGATGCCGTTGTCGGATTCCTCCGAGGACTGTTCGGATCGGATGGCACCGCGAACTTCCTTCAGGGCTCGAACGCGTACCTCCGACTCACCTCGACGTCTCGCAATCTCGTCGACGACGTTCAGCGTCTCCTACTCCATCTGGGTGTGCGCGCCACAGTCTACCGCCGGACGAAATCTACCCCCAGGGTGTTCCTGTACACGACCGTCGCGGGGGAGAAGCGGTCTTACGGGACGGCTCGGGAGCTGTTCGAGCTGAGTATATCGAAGGCGAACGTTCCGCTCCTGTTGGACATCCTCGCGGGATCTGTTTCCGCCGAGAAGGCGGCCGCGCTTCGTGCGCACGTGTATCACCGGGAGACCTTCGAGGATGTCGTGGTGGCGGTGGAATCTGTCGGCATGGCGGAGGTGTACGATCTGGCGGAACCGCTCACACACTCCTTTGTGGGCAACGGGTTCGTCCTTCACAATTGCGGTGAACAGCCCCTTTTGCCGTTCGAGTCGTGCAACCTGGGATCGCTCGACCTCGACAAGCACATGATGTCCGCCGGTGGGAAATGGGACGTCGACTGGAAGAAGCTCGAGGCGAGCATCCGCACGTCCGTGCACCTCCTCGACAATGTCATCGACGCGAACGCCTACCCGATCCCGCAGATCGACGAGATGA